>NZ_JBICYQ010000007.1:0-420429 GCF_043201055.1 Streptomyces sp. NPDC048338 | reverse complement strand
CGGAATCGGCGAAGCCGACGCGACGAAGGAGCGCCCTTGATGCGGCGCCGCAACCCGCCACACTCGGAGAGAGGGCGGCCAACCACCAGAAGCCGCCGAAGACCGGCCCGCCCCAAGACCCCAAAGGACCCGCACCCTCCAAGCCCCCCAGCGCGAAGACCCCCGCCCCCGCCCCACCCCCCTCCCTACACCGTCGCCAGGCGGGCAGGGCGGAGGCCGAGGTGGTCCCGGAGCGTCGTGCCCGTGTAGGCCGTGCGGTAGGCGCCGCGCTCCTGGAGCTCCGGCACGAGGAGGTCCACGATGTCGTCGAGGCCGTCCGGGACGAGGTACGGCGAGATGTTGAAGCCGTCGATCGCCCCGTGCCGCGCGAAGTGGACGAACTTCTCGGCGAGTCCGGCGGGCGTCCCCACGTGGCCGCGCTGCGGGCCGAGCTCGATCACCGTCTCCCGCAGGGACCAGCCGTTGGCCTCGGCCTTCGCCCGCCACTCGGCCACGACCGGGCGCGGATCGGAGACCCGGCCGGCGCCGAACGTACCCGTGTCCTCCTCGACCACCGGATCCTCGGCCGGCAGCAGGCCGTCGGCGTCCCGGCCGGACAGGTCGATGCCCCACAGGAGTCCCGCGATGCCCAACGCCGTGGCCGGGGTGACCTGCTGGAGCCGGACCCAGCGGGCCTTCTCCTCCGCCTCCTTCTCGGTGGCGCCGATGATGATCTCCGTACCCGGCAGGATCCGTACGTCGTCCTCGGGGCGTCCCGCTGCGCGCAGCCGGCGTCGGATGTCCTCGGCGAAGGCGAGCGCGTCGTCGAACTCCGTGCCGTGGGCCGAGAAGATGACGTCCGCGTTGCGGGCGCCGAAGTCCCGGCCGGCCGGCGAGTCGCCGGCCTGGAAGATCACCGGATGCCCCTGGGCGCTGCGCGGCAGGGTGGGTGTCAGGTCGATGTCGAACTGGCTGCTCCGGGCCCGTACGGGGCGCACCCCACCGGGTACGGACCAGGACCGTGCGTCGGCGGTGTCGGTGACGGCTCCGCTCGCCCAGCCGTCCCAGATGTCGCGGGCGACGGCCAGGAACTCCTCGGCGCGCCGGTAGCGGTCGGCGTGGTCGAGGAAGCCGCCGCGCCGGAAATTGGCGCCGGTCCAGGCGTTGTCGGTGGTGACGACGTTCCAGCCGGCGCGTCCCTCCGAGAGGAGATCCAGACCGGCGAAGCGGCGCGCGAGGTCGGCGGGCTCGTTGAACGTCGTGTTGGAGGTGCTGACGAGGCCGATCCGGTCGGTGACGGCGGCGAGCGCGGCGAGCTGGGCGATCGAGTCGGGGCGACCGGCGACGTCCAACTCGTGGATCTTCCCGTCCACCTCGCGCAGCCGTAGGCCGTCGCCGAGGAAGAAGGCGTCGAAGAGGCCGCGTTCGGCGGTCTGCGCGACCCGTCGGAAGGAGGCGGGGTCGATCTGTGAGCCGCTCGCGGGGTCGGACCAGATCGTCCAGTGGTTGACGCCCTGGAAGAAGACGCCGAAGTGCAGCTCGGCGTCGGGGCGGGGCACGTCGGTGGGATCGGTGCGGGTCATCGGGTCTCCTCCCGGACGGCGGTGGCGGCGGTGACGTCAGCGCCGGCGTCCGCGCGCGGTGTGGCGAAGCGGCTCGCGGGCCGGGGCAGGCCCAGGGTGGTCCGCAGGGTGGCGCCGGGGAGCGGGCGGCCGGCGACGCGGCGGGCGAAGAGCTCGGGCAGTACCAGGCGGGACAGGACGGAGAGGTCCTCGTCGAGGACGAGGGGGCGCAGCCGTACGCCGTCGACGTGGTGGCTCAACTCGGTGAGCAGTGCGACGAGTCCGGCGGCCGATCCGACATGCCGCAGACGGTGCGGGGTGCTGTGCCAGGGGGCGTGCCGTTCCAGGTCGGCGACACGTTCTTCGGCGGGCTCGCCAGGGGTGTCGAGGGCGACCTCGACCTCGGCGAACGCCAGCGGCGCGCCGGAGCGGGCCGCCGCCTCGCCGAGCCGTGCGGGGGAGGCGCCGTCGACCAGGGCGACGTCGATCAGCGCGGGGGGTACGAGACCTTCCCGCGCGAGTACGACCGGACGGCCCTGCGGCGGGCGCGGGACGATCCCCGGGCCCTTGACCGTGTAGGTGTCACCCGTGAAGTCGATGTAGTGCAGACGGTCCCGGTCGAGGTAGCGGCTGGTGGCGACGGACCGGATGACCGCGTCGTCCTCCCAGGAGTCCCAGAGGTCCCGGACGACCCGTATGGCGTCACGGGCCTCACGGCCGAGTGCTTCGGCGCCCTCGACCGGGGGCCGGCCCCAGGCCCGGGCCGCGTGGACGCTTGCCTGCCCCGACTCGTCGGCCGTCGCCACCCACGCGGCGCGGCCCGCCGAGACGTGGTCGAGCGTGGCCAGTTGGGAGGAGAGATGGAACGGTTCGGCATAGGTCGTGGACGCAATGGGGGCGATGCCGAGCACGCTCGTTGACGCGGCGACGAAGGCGGCGCGCTCGACGGCGCCGATCCGGCCCACGATGTTCGCCGGTGCGTCGCCGGCGGGCGGCAGCAGGCTGTCGTCCAGGGTGACGAGCGTGAAGCCGGCGTTCTCGGCGGCGGCGGCGACCCGCGCGACGCGCCGAGGGGTCAGCAGTTCGCCGGGCGCGTGCGCGGCCCGGCGCCAAGCGGCGGGATGGTCACCGTCGCCGTCGATCTCGACGGCGAGGTAGAGGGGTGGCTGAGGCATGGGGGTCCTTCCACGGGCACACAGGGACCACGCGGGCGCGACGCGGCGCACCGGCGGGTGAGGAGAGGAGTCAGCTGTGTGCGGAAGGACAGATGGCGGAGGCGGTGCGGCAGAAGTCGACATGCCGACGGCAGATGAGCCTCGTGCCCCCCACGCGGACGCCGGCACGCGGCGACGCGATCGGTGCACGCACGAGGGCCTCCACTGGTCCGAGGGGAACGCCTCAGCTTAGGCAGGTGGCCTTTCGCACTGTCAAGGTCGTCCCGGCCCCTGGTACACCCGCCGGGAGACGTGCCGCGCCGACGAAATCCCCTGTTCACGAACGAGGTTCGCCGGACATGGGGACGGCGGTGGCGACCCCGAGTGCGGCAGCGGGGCGACCGTGCGCACGTCGTCCGATTCCGCATCCGCATCCGCATCCGATTCCGCGTCCGACTGCGACTGCGGTCTGACGGGGCGCCGGGGAAGTGCGCCCTTGGGCTGACGCGCCCGACGACGTCCGGACGTAGCGTCCGGGGCATGGTTGAACTCACCCGTTCGGCTTCGGCCGTCTCACTGATCGTTTCAGAATGAGGTTCGCAGGCGGCGGAAGCATGTGAGCCTGCAGGCCAGTTCGAGCAGCCCCTGGTGGAGATCGGCGCGTCGTTCGTATACCTACAACACACGTAGGGCCTGGTCGACGTCGCGCTCACGCCTGGCGAGCGCATGCAGCACGGCTTGGTCGCCGTGCCTGCCCCGGGCGGCGGCAACGAGCACGTCCACCGCGATGGCGAGCGCAGCATCGGGCACTCGGCACGGCGCGTCGACACTGAGCGCGAGGTCATCGAGGTGAACCGCCAGCTCGACGCAACGGGTCTGCAGGTATCCGTCGAGCGACATCTCCTCTCCCGGCCGGTGAAGGACAGCCACCCGCCGATCGGCCGACTCCATGCCCAGCCGCTGCGCCAGCCGCATCCACGCTGCCCGGGCCTGCTCAGCCACGGCTGCGGGGCCGGCTGCGGCAGTTTCCTCGCTGCGGGCACGCACTCCGACGTTCAGCGCAGAGTCCGGCGACGACGTATCGGCGAGCCGCGCGTAGTACCGAACCGGTGACACCGGTTCCGCGCCGACCACCTGACCGTCGAGGAACCACTCGACCTGGAGGACGCTACGCGCAAGGTGGCCGGCCAGCCCACCCACTGACATCCCGGGGAGCACGGATCCGGTCTCCCAGTGTCGGGCCACCTGCTCTGTGGCCAGTAGGTGCACCGCCTTCTCGGCAGCCTGCAGGTAGGTCTTCCGGATCTCATCAGTCATGCGGGCATCGTCGCAATCTCATCGTCACAGCTGCTGACAGGTCCACGTTGTGGATCGACCCGCCGCCTCGGCCGCCTGGACAGCTCGCCCATGTGGGGAGTGTGGTGGCACGGGAGCGGGCCGGGCCCAGTCGCCTTGCATCGAAGGTCTACGGGGTTCCCCCGGGGACCACGGGTCTGTCTCAGGCCGCGGTCCCTTGGTGGGCTTGGTGGGTCCTGGTGGCGGACAGGGCCGCCGCCAGCCGGACCGAGTCAGCGGAGGCGGCCAGCAGCGGCAGCCGGACGGCCGGGCTGGGAATACGGCCCTGGGCGTGCAACACCCCCTTGATCACGGTCGGGTTCGGCTCGGCGAAGAGCGCGGCGGACAGCCGGGCCAGCTCCGTTCCCAGCCTGCGGGCCGGTCCGGTGGCGTCTCGCTGCCACAGCGAGATCAGCTCGGCGAAGTCAGCAGTGCGGACATTGGCCGACGCCAGGATGCCGCCGCGGGCGCCTGACGCGAGGAGTGGCGAGATGACGGCGTCGTCGCCGCCGAGCACCGCGAAGCCCGGTGTCGACGAGCCGAGCAGTTCCATCGCGGCCGCGTCGATCGCACCGGTCGCGTACTTGACCGCGACGACCTCCGGTAGGTGCCCGAGCGCGTTCAGAGTGCCGGTGCCGAGCGACTGACCGGTGCGGTACGGGATGTCGTAGACGACCAGCGGCAGGCCCCCGTGTTCGGCGAGTGCCGTGAAGTGCGCCAGCGTTCCCGCCTCACCGGGCCGGGTGTAGGGCGGCGCGGGAACCAGCGCCGCGGCGACGTCACCGCTCTGAGCGAGCTCCCGCAGCGTCGTGATGGCGGCGGCGGTGTCGTTGGTGCCGACGCCGACGATCAGCGGAGCTCCGTGCGCCCGGCAGGCGGCCGAGCAGATACGGACCACCGCCCGCTTCTCCTCGGCGGTCAGCGTGGCCGCCTCCGCAGTGGTGCCCAGGGCAACGAGTCCGCGAGCGCCGGCCGACAGCGCCTCGCCGGCGAGGCAGGCGAGCGCGTCCGGGGCGAGGTTCAGGTCGTCGGTGAACGGAGTCACCAAGGGGACGAACAGGCCGGTGAGATTCGCTTCGGGCTTCATGCGCCCAGCCTGACCGACACAAATCAGTAGATCCAGTTCGCATTTCTTCTCTCATGCGTAAGATCATCTTATGCTTGATGTCCGACGACTCCACCTGCTGCGCGAACTGGACCGACGCGGCACCATCGCGGCCGTGGCCGAGGCACATACCTTCACCGCTTCGGCCGTCTCCCAGCAGCTGAGCGTGCTTGAGCGCGAGGCGGGCGTACCCCTGCTGGAACGAAGTGGCAGACGGGTGGTGCTCACCCCCGCGGGCCGCACCCTCGTCACCCACGCCGACGCCGTCCTCGAACGCCTCGAACTGGCCGTCTCCGAGCTGGCAGGGGCACGTGAGGGCATCGGCGGGCCACTGCGGATCGGGACGTTTCCCTCTGGCGGCCCCGCGATCGTGCCCGCCACGCTGGCCGAACTGGCCCAGCGGCATCCTGCGCTGGAACCAATGGTGCAGGAGATCGACTCGGCGCGAGTCTCCGACGGCCTACGCGCCGGCGAACTCGACGTGGCCCTCGTTCACGACTACGACTTCGTGCCCGCGTCACCGGACACCACGGTCGACCAGGTGCCCCTGTTGGAGGAGCCGATGTACCTGGCCACCGGCAGCGCGCCCGCCACCGGTCTCGTCGCCCGCGGCGAAACGCTGGCCGAGCTGCTCGGACCGTGGGCCATGTCCCCATGGATCACGGCCCGGGACGGCACGACCGGTCACGCGATGGCCGTGCGCGCCTGTCAGGCAGCCGGATTCCAGCCGCGCATCCGCCATCAGGTCAACGACTTTCGTACGGTCCTGGCACTGGCGGCCATCGGGCAAGGCGCCGGATTCGTACCGGAGATGGCCACCGCACACGCTCCCGAGGACGTGGTCCTGACCCGGCTGCCCCTCTTCCGTCGCTCGAAGATCGCCTTCCGCGCGGGCGGCGGCACCCACCCGGCGATCGCAGCATTCGTGGCGGCGGCGCGAACAGCGGTGGGTGCCGCGGGCCGTGCCTCCTGATCGATTCAGTGTTGCGTGGCGCGATGTCCCCGCGGAGACCGTGGGCGGCTCCGGAGTGACGTCCTGGCGTCGGCTGCGGGACTGGCCCCGGGGAGCCGTCCGTGGTCGGCGACCCCCTCGGAGTGTCGCCTCAGAGGTCCAGGACGTGGCCGGTCGTGGCGTCGACGTGGTCCGGGACCTCCTCGTGGTCGTCGCCGACCGTCGGTGTCCCGGTCGGCTCGAACATGAGGAGGGTGGCGCCGGACGGGGCGGAGGGCCGGTGCCGTACGCCCTTGGGGACGGTGAAGACCGAGCCGCGGGGCAGCGTCACGGTGCGTTCCGTCCCCTCCTCGCCGGCGGTCGCGTCCGCCCCGGCTGCCGGGAGTTCCCGCAGGGCGATGTGCAGTTCGCCGTCCAGGACGAGGAAGAACTCGTCCGTGTCGTCGTGCACGTGCCACACGTGCTCGCCGGCCACCTTGGCGATCCGCACGTCGTAGTCGTTCACTCGCGTCACGATGCGCGGGCTCCACAGGGCGTCGAAGGTCGAGAGGGCCGCGGCCAGGTCGACGGGACCGGCGTTCGGTGCGTTCAGGCTGCTCATGAGCCCATGGTGGGGCCGGACGCCGGTCTGCCGTGAGTGCTAGAAAGAGCATATGGCGCAAGGATCCTCGCAGACGCAGACGCAGACGCAGACGCAGACGCAGACGCAGACGTACGCGCAGAAGCTCCCGGACGGGAACGGTCTCGGTCCGCACCGGGTCGTCGTGATCGTCGACCGGAACTCCAACCCCTTCGAACTCGGCTGCGCCACCGAGGTCTTCGGCCTCCGCAGGCCCGAAATCGGCCGCGATCTGTACGACTTCCGGCTCTGCTCGCCCGAGCCCCGCACCCTCATGCGGGACGGGTTCTTCACGCTCACGGGCGTCGCCCCGCTCGGCGCGGCCGACGACGCGGACACCTTGATCGTCCCCAACCGCCCTGATGTGGAGGTGCCGCGCCGCCCCGCCGTCCTCGACGCGATCCGCCGCGCCCACGCCCGTGGCGCGCGCCTGGTCGGATTCTGCAGCGGTGCCTTCACCCTGGCCGAGGCCGGCGTGCTCGACGGCCGGCGCGCCACCGCGCACTGGCAGTGGGCCGACGACTTCCGGGCCCGCTTTCCCTCCGTACGGCTCGAACCGGACGTCCTGTTCGTGGACGACGGCGACATCCTCACCGCCGCGGGCAGCGCCGCCGCGCTCGACCTCGGGCTCCACATCGTCCGTCGCGACCACGGCGCCGAAGTGGCCAACGCGGTCAGCCGGCGACTGGTGTTCGCGGCGCACCGGGACGGCGGACAAAGGCAGTTCGTCGAACGGCCCGTTCCCGACCAGCCCGACGAGTCGCTGGCTCCGCTCCTCGCCTGGGCCCAGGAGCGGCTCGACGCACCGCTCGCCGTCGCGGACCTCGCCGCCCACGCGGCCGTCAGCCCCGCGACCCTCCACCGCCGCTTCCGGGCCCAGCTCGGCACCACCCCGCTGGCCTGGCTCACCGGTGAGCGGGTGGCCCTGGCCTGTCGGCTCATCGAGCGCGGTGAGTCCCGCTTCGACGTCGTGGCTCGCGCCAGCGGGCTGGGGACGGCCGCCCATCTTCGCGCGCTGATGCGCCGGGAGACCGGGCTCGCCCCGTCCGACTACCGCCGTCGCTTCGGGCCGTCCGCCGGCTGACGCCGCCGAGCCGGCCCCGGACAGGTCCGCAGCCGGCCCGGGTCCTCGGCGGCGCCGGGGGACGGGACCGACGGGGGACGGGACCGTCGGGAGCCCGCTGCCGCATCGTGACGCCGCGCGGACGCACCCGGCACGGCCGAAGGGCGGCACTCTTCGCGCGTCGACGTGGTGCCTCGCCTCAGGAGCGGTACGGCGTGTTCTGCGCGGCCCAGTCGGCCAGGGCCCGCGCGCACTCGGCCACCGCGTCGCGCCACGTCTTGGCCGCTCCGTCCCCCGCCTCGTCGCTGACGTGCTTCACGATCCGCAGCGGCACCCCCGCCGAGGCGGCCGCGGTCGCCAGCGCGTAGCCCTCCATGTCGACCAGCGCGGCGTGGGCGGCCAGCCGGACGCGGGAGGCCTCGTCCGCGATGAAGGCGTCACCGGTGGCCAGGATGACGTCGCCACCGTCGGGAAGCGTCAGCGGCTGCCCCACCGTCTCACCGGTCAGCGTGGCCAGCAGCTCGCCGTCGAGGTCGTGCTGCAGCACGGTGCCGACGACGTGCGTCCCCACCCAGCCCGCGCGCAGCGCCCCGGCCGTGCCCAGGTTGACCACGCCGGACGGTCGCGACACACCGGCGAGCACGGACGTGAGCGCGATCGCCGCGTTCACCTTGCCCATGCCGGTCAGCAGGACCGGCAGGTCCGTGTCGAGGAACTGCGCCTCCTCCTTGACGGCGAGGACGAGCAGGGGCCGGTCGGCCGTGATCTTTCCGATGAGTTCCATGGGGCCACGCTAGTTCCGCCGGGTCCGCGCCGTACACCCGGCACCCGGTGACCGGCACCCGGCACCCGGTGGGCGAGGCCGCCGCGCCCGCCGCCGGGACTTCCCCGCCCCGGCGAGGGACCATGGAAGGGTGCGGGTGCCGTCGGAGGCCGCGGACCGCGGCCGTCGGGCCGGACGCCCGCGCAGCGGGAGTCGCTCCCGCCGCATGAAGGAGATCATCATGGCAACCGGCACAGTGAAGTGGTTCAACGCGGAGAAGGGCTTCGGTTTCATCGCCCAGGACGGCGGAGGCCCGGACGTGTTCGTCCACTACTCGGCCATCGCCAGCACCGGGTACCGCGAGCTCAACGAAGGCCAGCAGGTCGAGTTCGACGTCGTCCAGGGCCCCAAGGGACCCCAGGCGGAGAACGTCAGCCCGGTCTGACCCCGACCCGGCGGACGCGGGCTCCGCAGCCCGTCCGTCCGCCCGTCGCGCCGGCTCGTCCACCCGTCCGCCCGAACGCCAGGAGCACGCGGGCGCCGACCGCGCCCGTGTGCGGGACGGTCACGGCCTGTTCGCCCCGCCCGCCCCCGCGACCCGGCGCCCCCGCTCGTGCGGCCCCGTCCGCCGTGCGGACGGGGGCTCATTCGAGCCGGTCCGTGGGAACGTACGGCAGCAGATCGTCCAACGCCTGTTCCGGATCGGGGTCGGAGACGGCGAGACGACCGTAGGGCGCGTCGCGGCGCAGCTCGACGCACAGCACCGGTGTGCCCGCGCGGACCGCCGCGAAGTCGCGGCCGTCCGGCAGGATCCGGGTGCCCACACAGACCCGTCCGGGGATCCAGAGACCGGGTCCGCGCAGGCCGCGCAGCGCCCGCCACCAGTCCGGTTCCACGTAGACCGCGCGCAGCTCCGTCAGCGGCACCCGGACCCGGCGTCTTCGTGCCGCCAGCTTCTCGCGCAGGGACAGCCGGACGACGAGATCCGCGCCGTCCACCACGACTCGCGCCATCACATCCACCGTTCATCCGTGCCGCTCCGGGCACCACGCGCTCCGCCCGGCGGACCTCCGCGTCGGGTGCCCGCGAGCACCGGCGTGGCGTCCCGTGCGTCTCGTGCGGGCCGGTCGTGCGGGAGGGCCTGTTCCCTTCCAGGATCGAGCTGCCCGCGACAAGCCGCCACGGCGGAAGGGGCCGGCCTCAGTCCTGGAAGGAGAGCCCCTGCTCTTCGAGCGCCTCGCGCAGCACCCTCACAGCCTTGGGGCCCACGCCGTGCAGCCGCAGCAGCTCGGCGGTCGGTACGCCCGCGAACTGGTCGAGGCGGGTGTAGCCGGCGGCGGTCAGCGCGCGCGTGGCGGGCGCGCCGATGCCTCGGGGAAGGCCGGTCCCCGCCGGGTCGTCGGTCGGGGTGCCGTTCGGTTCCGTCATGCGGCGATGGTGTCACGGCACCTTTCACACGGGGAGCAGGCGGCCGACGAGGTCGCCGAGTTGCCGCGCGTTGCGGCACGGGTGCATCTCGACCAGCTCGGCGTAGGCGAGGGCCGCCGAGTCGCCGGTCGACCAGAGCGAGGGTTGTTCCGGGTTGAGCCAGAAGACCCTCCGGGCCCGGTCCGCGATCAGCCGGAGCGCCGCGAGGTTGGGGTCGGCGTTGTTCGTCCGGGCGTCCCCGAGGATGAAGACGGCGGTGCGCGGTCCGACCGCGTCGGCGTAGCGCTCGGCGAACTCGCCCAGGGCCGTCCCGTAGTCGCTCTGCCCGTGCCAGCTCGTCAGCGCCGCCTCCGCGAGGATCCGCGCCCCGAGGCCCGCGGGGTCGGGCGCGCCCTGCGCGATCAGTCCGGTCACCTCGTCCACCTGGTTGACGAAGGCGAACACCCGTACCCGGCTGAACTGGTCGTGCAACGCCCGTACCAGCAGCATCGTGAAGTTCGCGAAACCGGCGACCGAGCCGGAGACGTCGCACAGCAGCACCAGTTCCGGCCGCCCGGGGCGGCGACGCCGCAGCACCGGACGCATGGGCACCCCGCCCGTCGACAGGGAGCCGCGCAGTGTCCGCCGCAGGTCGATCGTCCCGCGTGCGGCGCGCCGCCGCCGGGCTGCCAGGCGGGTGGCCAGCCGGCGGGCCAGCGGCTGCACGGTCCTGCGCAGTTCCAGGAGCTGCTCACGGCCGGCGAGCAGGAAGTCGACGGTGTCCGCGGTGCCCGCCACGGCCCGCCGGGCGACCTGGTCACGGCCCTGCCGCTCGGCGACCCGGCGGCGCGCCTCGGTCCGTACCCGCTCGCGGAACGCCTCGATGCGGCGCCGGATCTCGTCGTCGGTGAGACGGTCGGCGAACTCCGTCCCGTCGTCGGGGGCGGCCTCGCGGACGGCGGCCCTGACCCGCGCGAGCAGGGTCTCGGGCCGGAGCCGGGCGAGGGTCTGGTACGAGGACCAGCCGTCCGATCCGGGAGAGGAGCCGTACGCTCCCAGGCCACCGACGGCCTCGCCGGCCAGCATGTTCATCGCCTGCCGGTCGTCGGCGGCGAGCGCGGCGGCGAGTCGCTCGCGCAGCGTGCCCGTGTCGAAGTCCTCGGACGGGCCCGAGGACGAGGCGCCGGCGGTCTGCGGGAAGTACAGGTCGAAGACCCGGTCGAAGAGGGCACGCTGCCCCTCCCGGTGGAGCAGCGTGGCCGCGAGCGCTTCCCGCATCCGTTCCCGTTCGGCGAAGCCGACCGCCTCCAGCGCGTGCCCCGCGTCCACGGTCTCGCCGGTACCGATGCCGACGCCGTGCGCGCGCAGTGCCTGCACCAGCCCGGTGAGCCGGTGCCCCGCGCCGTCGCCCCGGGTGCCGAGGCCGCCGGGATCCGCCGCTCCGGCGGCACGCGGGTTCCCGTCGCCGGCCGCCCGCGCGTCCCGGACACCGGCCGTGGTCGGACACGCGTCACCGCCCGCCCGCTGGGCCGCGTCCGCGGCCGCGCGCGGATCCTCGTCGGTGGGCGCCGTGGGCCCGGGGCCGCCCGGCGTGCTCACACCGCGTCCAGGTCGAGCTTGGCGGCGGCCCTGAGGATGTCGTCCTGGTGCTTCAGGATCACGCCCAGGCTGTCGCGGACGACGGTCTCGTCGAGGCGGTCGGCGCCGAGGGCGAGCAGGGTCCGCGCCCAGTCGATCGTCTCCGCCACCGACGGCGCCTTGCGCAGGTCCATCGCCCGCAGCGCGCCGACCACGCGCACGACGGACGCGGCCAGCGCCTCGTCGATCCCCGGCACCTTCATGGCCACGATCCGCCGCTCCAGCTCCTCCTCCGGGAAGCCGATGTGCAGGAACAGGCAACGGCGGCGCAGCGCCTCGGACAGCTCGCGGCCGGCGTTGGAGGTGAGGACGACGAAGGGGCGCCGGGTCGCCGAGATCGTGCCGAGCTCGGGAACCGTGATCTGGAAGTCGCTCAGCACCTCCAGGAGCAGCCCCTCCACCTCGATGTCCGCCTTGTCGGTCTCGTCGACGAGGAGCACGGTCGGGTCGGCCGAGCGGATCGCGGTGAGGAGGGGGCGGGGGAGCAGGAACTCCTCGCTGAAGATGTCCGTCCGCGTCTCGTCCCAGGTCTCGTCGCGGCCCGCCGTGATGCGCAGCAACTGTTTGGCGTGGTTCCACTCGTACAGGGCACGCGCCTCGTCGACGCCCTCGTAGCACTGGAGCCGGATCAGGCGGGCGTCCGCGACCTGGGCGACCGCCTTGGCCAGTTCGGTCTTGCCGACCCCCGCGGGGCCCTCCACGAGCAGCGGCTTGCCCAGCCGGTCGGCGAGGAAGACGGTGGTGGCGACGGCGGGCGAGGCCAGGTAGCCGATCGCGGCCAGGCGTTCGGCGACATCGTCGACGGAGGTGAAGTACCCGGTCGTCATTGCTTGTTCTCCCCGGAGCGGCAGGATCGCTTACTGGCGGGTAGCCATGCGTACTCGATCAGTTCGGCGAGCACCCGACAACCACCTCGGCGAGGATTGCGGCCAACGTCACGGGCGGGGGCGGCGGTCGCGTCCACGGTCCGCGGGTCGCCGGCCGACGCACGCACGGCGGCCGGCGCCGTCGGTCCGGACGCCCGGTCGACACCCGTGGCGACCGGGCGCGGGGGCGGAACGGGAGTCGGGGGAGTCGGGCGACGACCTGCCGCGGCACGGCAGGGACCTCGGCTTCGGCCGGGAGCGGGCGCGCGGCGTAGCGTTGCCCTGTCGGAACATGGCCAGAGCTTCACCCGCCGTACGGCGTCGCAGGTCGGACGCGTGCGACGCGCGGGCGAGCGGGGCCGCTGGTCCAATGGAGGGGGCTGCGCTGTCCGGATCCTTCGCACCGGGTGGAGGTGTCGTGTCGGAGCGAGCGGGGACGCGCGTCTCCCTGGCCGAGGAGCACGCCGCGGTGCTGGCCCGGCTGGGCGCCATGGAGGAAGCCGCCGGAGCCATCGGCACGAGCGCGGACGAGCCCGGCGTCTGCCGGGAACTGGCCTCCTTCCTGCACCGGCACGGCGTCGAGGCCGTCGCCGTGGACGTCCGGCCGGAGGACGGCGGACCGCCCCGTCGTGTCGCCGTCGCGGGCGAGGCCGCGCTCGTGGACCGGCTGGAGCCGCGCGTGGACCCCGGCACCGGGCTGTACGGGACCGGCCGGACGGACACGCCCGCCCCCGACCGGCCGCCGACGGAGCCGGGCGAGCACGCCCGCGTCCCCCCGCACGGCGGCCGCACCTCCGAACCGGCTCCGGACGCCGCCGGAGCGGACTCCGGCCGATCGTGGTGGACGTACTCCGCCGGCCGGCCCGTCCACGTCGTGCACGCCCCGCTGGCCGCGCCCGGCGGCCCGCGGCTCGGCGCCGTCCTCGCGGTGCGCTCGGCGGGCGGCTTCACCGGTCACGAGGAGGCCCTGGTCGCGCACGCCGCCCGGCTGGCCGGCGTCCACCTCGGCCACGCGCGCCGTCTCGCCGCGACCGAGCAGACCGCCCTGCACCTCCAGCAGGCCCTGGTCGCCGAGCCCGGCCGGCCGCACCCCAATCTGGAGATCGCGGGCCGCTACCTCCCGGTCGGTCCGAGGACCCTGGTCGGCGGCGACTGGTTCGAGACCGTGCGCCTCCACTTCGGCCGCAGCCTGCTCGTCGTCGGAGACGTGATGGGCCACGGCCTCGACGCCGCCGTGGACATGAACGCCTACCGCTCGGCGCTGCGGGACGTCGCTTCGACGGACCTTCCGCCGCACCGGGTGCTGCGCCACCTCGACTCCGTCGTCGCGGAGGACGGGTCGCGTCGTCCGGCCACCTGCCTGCTCATCCGGATCGACCCGGCGCGCGGCACCGCCACCTTCGCCAGCGCCGGACACCTGCCCCCGGTGGTCTTCACCGCCGACGGCTCCGCCGAACTCGTGGACCTCCCGGTCGGTCCGCCCCTGAGCACCGGCTTCGGCGGATACGAGCCGCTGACCCGCGAGGTCACACCGGCCGACACGCTCCTGCTCTTCACGGACGGTCTCGTCGAGCGGCGCGGCGAGGACATCGACGACTCGCTCGCCCGCCTGGCGGCCCTCCGTCTCCCCGCCGGCTCGGGTCCCGAGGAGGTCGTCCGCCAGGTCCTCGCGCGCCTCGACGCCCGGCACGCCGAGGACGACGTCGCCGTGCTCGCCGCCCGGATCCGCGAGCGTCCCGCGCCCGAGTAGGGAAGGGCCGGTGAACCGAGGGGCTCGTGGCGTGAAGAGGGTCGTCGGTCCTCGTTTCCGGCCGTCCGCCCGGCCGGGGCGGGCGCCGGACCTCAAGGCCCGAATCGCGCTCTGTGCAGGGGTGTTCGGACCTCACGCGTGCCCCACCGTCACCACCCCGTCACACGACCAGGATCGATTTCGCGCCTCGGCGGAATTCTTTCGCCGGGACGCTTGTGCCGGGTCGCCGGTCCCGGCACGCTCCTCGGTATGAACACAGCCAGGCACGCCAGTGAACGTCTGATGAGCTGGCCCTCGCTGACCGCCGACCGCGCCCGGTGCGGCGCAGAGCTCGGTCTGCGTACCGCCACGCAGGAGATCGTGCACTTCCACGGGGAACACGAGGCGGACGTGCACCTGACCCGGGCCATGATCGCGAAGCTGCGGCCCGCTCTCCTCGGGTCCAGCGCCGTACGACTGCGGGCCGGATCCGGCTGGGTGACGGTCCATCTGGACATGGGCTCGGACATCGACCTGCTGGCGACCCTGGTGAGCGCGGCCCTCCAGGCGTCCACCCGGGGCATGCACACCCTGCCGGACGACTGCACGCGCACGCGGGTGGCGCCGTACGGGGGTTGAGGCGCCGAGACCGACGGATACGGGTTCCGGACGGCTGTCGGACACCGGAGCCGTACGGGCGCGGGTCCCGGACCGGCGTCGCGGCGCGCGGGCGCCGACGCACCGCCCCTCGCCGGAGTGACGTCGACACACCCGCCCCCGCCGGAGTGACGTCGACGCTCCGGCGGTCTCACCCCGCCGGGAAGATCATGCAGGTGCTCGTGGCGTGCCCGAGGAGCCGGTCCGAGGCGTCGTAGAGCCCCGCCTCGGCGAGCGCCGTGCGGCGGCCCTGGCTCATCACCGTGCCGATCGCACGGACCTTGCCCGTGCCCAGCGTGATCGGCCGCAGGAAGCGGGTCGACAGGTCCAGTGAGGTGTACGCCATCCCCTGCGGCAGCGTGGAGTGCACCGCGCAGCCGGCCGCCGAGTCCAGCAGCGTCGCGTAGACGCCGCCGTGCACGCTGCCGATCGGGTTGTAGTGCTCCTCGCCGGGCTCGAAGGTGAACACCGCCCGCCCGTGCTCGACCTCCTCCAGCGCGAAGCCGAGCAGCGCCCCGATGGGCGGCCCGGGCAGCCTCCCGGCCGCGAGCTCCCGCAGGAAGTCGAGTCCCGCCATCGTGCCCGCCGCTCTCGCGGTGGCCGCGGCGTCCTCCCACTCGACCGTGCGTGACCGCTTCATCCCGCGTCGCTCCGTTCCGTCCGACCGGCTGACTGTGAAGATCGAAGCTAGACCGCCCTCCCGCTGACTGTCAACGACGTAGCCAGCTCGGTAGAGTGAGCGGGTGAAGTGGCTGGAGATGGACACCGAGAACTGCCCGGTCCGCCGCTCGCTCGACCTCGTCGGCGAGAAGTGGTCCCTCCTGATCGTGCGCGACGCCTTCAACGGCGTACGCCGCTACGAGGAGTTCCGCCGGCACCTCGGTCTGTCGGAGGCGGTCCTCGCCGACCGGCTGCGCAAACTCGTCGCCGCCGGGATCCTGCGCGCCGAGCCCTACCGCGAGCCCGGCGCCCGCACCCGGTCCGAGTACCGGCTGACCGCCAAGGGGCGCGACCTGTGGCCGGTGCTGCTCGCCCTCAAGCAGTGGGGGGACATCCACGCCGGAGATCCCGAAGGGCCCGCCCTGGAGATCCGGCACACCGACTGCGGAGCTCCCGTGCGGGTCGTCGTCGTGTGCGAGGGTGACGAGCGCGCCACGCTCAGCCCCTTCGACGTCTCGGTGCGCCCGGGTCCCGCCGCCCGCCCGCTCGTCTCCTGAGGGCCGCCCGCGGCCCGGGAGCGCGGTCGGACCCGACCGCCGGCCCGCGCCGGCCGCGGGGACGCGAGACCCCCCGTTCGGCGGCATGGCGGAGAGTTCCCGGCGTCCGGCGGGTACTCCCCGTGGCATGCCCCCCACCTCCGGTGCCCCCCGCGACCGTGCCCCCGCCGAGACCGGTCACGGGCTCCAGCGGCTCCACAGGGCCGTCCTGACGTCCGTCGTCGGGCTCGCCTGGAACCGCGGGCGCGAGATGGAACTCATGCACCGGGCGATGGGCTTCGCGGCGCTCAGCCTGCTCACCCTCGTCCCCCTCCTCATCGTCGTGGCCGCCGCCGACCTGGCCAGCGGGCAGGGCTTCGCCCGCTGGCTCGTCCAGGGCCTCGGCGTCTCCGAGGTCTCGCAGGAGGAGGTCGAACAACTCTTCGGCAAGCCCGGTCAGGCGCTCCAGCGCACGACCGCGTTCGGACTCGCCGCGCTGGCCGCGTTCGGTGTCACCTTCGGATCCGCCGTCCAGACCGGGTACGAACGGGCCTGGGACCTGCCCACCGCCCGCTGGCACACCATGTGGCGCCACGTCGTGTGGCTCGCCGTGCTGGTCGCGGCCCTCCTCCTCTTCGTCGCCGGTCCGCCGCCGGAGGACGTCCCCGCCGGCGTCACCGCCCTCGTCACCGTCGGTGACGTCGTCGGCACGTTCTTCTTCTTCTGGTGGTCGCAGCGCTTCCTGCTCTGCGGCCGCATCCGCTGGCGCGCCCTGGCCCCGGGGGCGCTCTTCACGGCTCTCGGGCTGCTCGGGCTGCGGGTCTTCTCCCAGTTCGTCTTCTCCCCGCTGATCGCCTCGAACGCGGTGACCTACGGGCAGTTCGGTACCGTCCTCGTCCTGCAGTCCTGGCTCGTCGGGGTCGGCTTCGTCGTCTACGGCGGCGCCCTGGTGGGCCGGCTGGCTCACGAGCACCTGCTCCGGCGCCGGATCGACCGCCTGCCGCCCGAGCACCTCCCGGCCGACGCCCCGCACCCGCCGCCCCGCGGCCCGGGGAAGGGTCGTGGGGCGGGCCGGGATCCGGACGGCGCGTGAGGGCGGGCGGGTCGCGCCGAGGGGGGCCGGCCGTCGGGCTCGTACCCGCCGCTCAGCGCCGGCAGCCGACCGGATGCGCGATGTCGACCACGAGGCGCTCGGGCGAGTGCAGCGTGAAGGTCTTGAAGTGCGGCTTGGTGTCGAAGGCGGCCCCGAGGGTGACCACGCCCTCGAAGTCGCCGGTCAGGGCGACACCCTTGAGCGCGGGCAGGTTGATCTTCGCGAGCCGGGGGCCGTGGTAGACGGACCTGCCGGACGCGTCGTGGGCGGCGGCGGGGGAGAGCTTGATCTCCAGGAAGTGCTTCCCGGGAAGCGGGACCCGGTGCCCCGAGCCGTCGTACCGCAGGACGGTGACCGGCTTCACGGTGACCGGAGGCATCGCCCCCCGGACGTCCACGACCAGCCGGTCGAAGGTGGGGTGCCCGCCCCAGCGGGCGTTGGTGACCAAGGCCGTCGTGGGCGGCCCGGCCGTCCGTGACGGGGTGGTGGAGGCGTCGGCGGGGATCGTGGCTCCGATCCCGGCGGCCAGCAGAATTCCGGCGGCGGCGGCCGCGAGGCGTGGACGGTGATGCATGACGTCCCCCATTTCTCGTGCTGCGGGGACTCTGGTGTCACTGGGGAAGACGTGCCGCACACCTTGTCCGGTTGCGGGTGAATCACGTGTTTTCAGATATTTTGCGCCGCATGTCGAGAGAGGGCGCGGGGCGGGGGCGGGCCGGCGTCCCGATCGGCGACGGTGATGCCTCGCCGGCCCCTTCCAGGGCGCCCCGCCGGGCCCGCGCCGGCGTCGGACCGGCCCCCGGCCGAAACCCGCACCGGACCCGTCCGACCCGCTGAATCATTTCGCCCCACCCCGAGGCCGTAACCCCCCGGGCCTCCCGGTAGTTGACCAGGGCATGAAGAAGCGCAGCATGCTCGCCATCGCCTCCCTCGCGGCCGGCGTCGTCACGGCCCTCGTCAGCCCGCCGCCGAACGCCTCGGCCGACACCGGCGCCGCCGGAGCCACCGGGCTCCTGCAGAACGACACGGCCCTCGGCTCCCTGCTGGAGGAGGCCGCCCCGCTTCCCACCGACGGTGCCCTGCACGCGCTCGACGGCGGCGCGTCGGCCTGACGACGCCTCGGATCCCCGTACCCGCGCCGGGATACGGGGATCCCGCACCCCCGCTCCGTGGGGCAGCCGGGTGAAGTGTGGGCCGGGTGGGTCCCGACAAGCGGCAGCCCGTGCGCGCGAGGACGGGACAGGAATGACAGGATGTCCCCATGAGCAACAACGTTTACTTCGACATCACCATCAACGACGAGCCGGCCGGCCGGATCGTCTTCCAGCTGTTCGACGACGTCGTCCCGAAGACGGCGCAGAACTTCCGTGAGCTCGCCACCGGCCAGCACGGCTTCGGCTACGCCGGCTCCCCGTTCCACCGTGTCATCCCCGAGTTCATGCTCCAGGGCGGTGACTTCACCAACGGCAACGGCACCGGTGGCAAGAGCATCTACGGCGAGAAGTTCGCCGACGAGAACTTCACGCTCAAGCACGACCGCCCGTACCTGCTGTCGATGGCGAACGCCGGCCGCAACACCAACGGCTCGCAGTTCTTCATCACCACCATCGTGACCGACTGGCTCGACGGCAAGCACGTCGTCTTCGGCGAGGTCGTCGAGGGCCAGGACCTGGTCAAGAAGATCGAGGGCCTGGGCTCCCGGTCCGGCGCCACCAGCGCGAAGATCGCCGTCGCCGCTTCCGGCGTCGTCGAGGACAAGGCCTGACGTCGCTGCATCCCTGAGCGGACTGCACCCGACCGCCCCACCCGTCTGCCGGGCCGGGGCGGTCGCGCGTTCCGCGTCCCTTCTCCCGCCCGCGGCGGGAGACGCGCCCTAGGGAGCGTCGGCCGAGAGGCCCGCGACCAGCGCCGTCACGAAGCCCTCCGGATTGTCGATCATGAGATTGTGGCCGGCCTTCGGGACCACGAACACGGGGACCCCCAGCGCGGCCATGCGCTCCGCGTCCGCGTCCGGCAGGCTGTACTCGCCGACCAGGAAGGCCCGCGGTCGGTCCAGCCCCGCCAACAGCTCACCCTCCGGCGGCGCGGCTCCCTCGACCAGGGCCACCGCGCTCCGGTGCACCGCCAACGGGTCGGCCAGACGCAGCCGCGCCGCGTAGTCCGGCCGGTCGACGGCGGCCAGCATCCTCGCGAAGCCGTCACGTACGAACGTCTCCTCGTCCTGCGCGGCGACCGGGCTGCTGAACATCCCGCCCCCGGGGTAGAGGTTCGGCTCCGCCACCACCAGCCGGGCCACCAGATCGGGGCGGGAGGCGGCGAGCCGCACGGCGACGGCGCCGCCCATCGAATGCCCGATCAGTTCCACGCCCGTCAGGCCCAGGTGGTCGAGGACCTGCGCCACGGCCGCGGCCTGCGCAGCCATGCCGTAACCGAACTCCCGCGGCCGGTCGCTCAGTCCGAAACCCAGCAGATCCACCAGGAGCGTCCTGCCGCCGGCCAGGGCGGGATGCGTCATGACGTGCGCGAAGTCGGACGCGCCCGTGCATCCCAGGCCGTGCAGACAGACCCGGACCGGTCCTTCCCCCGGCAACTCGATCCACCGCATGTATCCTCGCGCGTCCGCCAGGAACAACTCCCGCACGCCCGACCCCCGCCATCACACCGTTCTCGCACCGACCCGACCCGCACACCCTAGGGGGCGTCCCGCCGATCGTGCCGAGGTCGCCGGTGGTGCCGAGGTCGCCGGTGGTGCCGGATGTCGGGCGACGTCCCTCACCGCGCGTCAGGCCCGGCGGAAGGCTCCCGCGTTCCGCTCGGCCCACGCGGAGAAGGGCCGGGCCGGGCGGCCGAGGACCCGCTCGACGTCCGGGCTCACCCGGCGCTCCTCGGCGGTCGGCTCGCCCAGGACCGAGAGCGTCCCCTCCACGACCGGCTCCGGCATGAACCGGAGCATCCCCGCGCGGGCTTCGTCCCGGCTCAGCTCGTCGAAGCGCACGGACGTGCCCAGGACCTCCGCGAACGCCGCCGCCTGCTCGCGCGGGGAGACGGCCGCGGGCCCGGTGAGCACGTACGTCCGGCCGGCGTGCCCGTCCCCGCGCAGGACCGCGGCGGCGACCTCGGCGATGTCCGCGGGGTCCACCACCGGCAGGGCCACGTCGCCGAACGGGGCCGCGACGGTGTGCGCCGAGCGCAGGGAGTCCGCCCACAGGAACGCGTTGGAGGCGAAGCCGCCGGGCCGCAGGATCGTCCACACCATGCCGGACGCGCGGACCGCCGACTCGAACTCCCGCAGGACGGCGTGGGACGCGGCTTCCGGCCGGGTCCCGGTGACCTGCGAGGACTGCAGGACGATGCGGCGCACACCACAGGCGGCCGCCGTGTCCACGATGTCCCGCGGGTCGAGTGTCCCGCCCCCGCCGGGCACCAGCAGATGGAGGGCGTCGGCCCCCTCGAAGGCCGCCTTGAGGTCGGCGGCCCGGGACAGGTCGGCGGCCCGGTGGCGTACCCCCGGCGGCAGGGGGCCGTTCGGGGGCCGCCGGCTCACCGTCGTGACCTGCTCGCCCGCCGCCGCGAGGGCCGCCACCAGCGGCCGTCCGACGTTCCCCGAAGCGCCCGTGACAACGATCATGATTCCGCCTCTCCGCGCACGGGGCCGGGTGCCCCGCTGTGGTCATGACGTCATCCTGAAAGCAGAACCGGTCACCCTCTGACCGGTTTACCGGGACGGGTCACGCCCTCCCCACGGGAGTCGCGGAAGCCTGGACGCAGAGCTCCCCGCGACAGGGGTGCCCCGCGAACCTGACGGACTACTTCTCCTCGCCGAAGCGCCGTTCGAACTTCGCGATCCGTCCCTCGGCGTCCACGGTCCGCGCCTTGCCCGTGTAGAAGGGGTGGCTCTCGGAGGAGATCTCGACGTCGACCACGGGGTAGGTGTTGCCGTCGTCCCACTCGATCGTCTCCGGGCTGGTGGCCGTGGACCGGGTCAGGAAGGCGAACCCGGCGGAGCGGTCGCGGAAGACCACGGGCCCGTACTCCGGCTGCTTGTCCTGCTGCACTCGTCCTCCTCGTGCTGCCTGCAGTGATGGGCCCAGCCTGGCCGGGCCCGGCGCGCGCGACCAGCGCCACGAGGCCGACCGGGTGAACGCCCGTCCGCCCGCACGAGGTGCCGAAGCCCGCCTGCACGGGCGTCGGCGCGCCGGGGCCGGGACCGAATCCCCTCGCCGAACCGCTTCTCCGTGATCACCGGACGGATTACGGTGAGTCGTAGGCGAGCCGGCCGACGGCTCGGTGACACGGGGGAGTTCGACATGGGATCGGTACTCGTACTGTTCGGGGTCCTGGGCGCGGTGGCGGTGCTGCTCGCCTTCACCCTGCTGCGGCGGGGTAACAGGGCGACCGAGAACGCCGACGGCCTGCTGATCGAGCAGGCGCGGCGCGTCCAGGCGCACAACGACCGCACGTCGTTCTCGTCGATCTCGGCGCACAACACGCCGCCGACGATGGGCGACAGCTACCGCTCCTGAGGGGCGGGCGGCCCTGGGGCCGGTCAGGACGTGAACCGGCCTGGTGACCACCGCCGGCCGGTTCACGAACTCCTGCCTCCCCGTCCCGCGTACGGGGCGTCAGGACGGGCGGGTCCAACGGGCGGCCAGCAGCAGGGCGATGTCGTCGGCGCGGTCGGTCGTCTGGCTGGCCTGGCGGATCAGCCGGTCCGCCGTCTCGGTGAGCGGTCCCGAACTCGACGCCGCGAAGGTGCGGCGCAGTCGTTCGATGCCGTCGTCGATGTCCATGCCGGGCTTCTCCACCAGGCCGTCCGTGAACAGCGCGAGCACGGCGCCCGGTTCCAGCTCCAGCTCCGTGACGGGGTAGGTGGCGCCGCCGTCGATCCCCAGCACCAGACCGCCCGCGAGGTCCACGACCTCCGTCGTCCCGTCCGGCCGGCGCAGCAGCGGCTGCGGGTGACCGGCCCGCACGCCTTGAGCGGCCCCCGTCTCCGGGTCGAGCAGGATGTAGCAGCAGCTCGCGAACTGCCCCGGATCCATGTCGATCAACAGCCGGTTGGTGCCCTGGACGACGTCCTGCGGAGCCAGACCGCCGAGCGCGAAGGCGCGCACCGCGCTGCGCAGTTGCCCCATGGTCGCCGCCGCGGCGACCCCGTGGCCCTGGACGTCTCCGATGGTCAGGGCCAGCAGCCCGTCCGCGGTCTCGATGACGTCGTACCAGTCGCCCCCTACCTCCATGCCCTGCGTGCCGGGCAGGTACCGGGCCACCGTGTCGTAGCCGGCGCAGACGGGGAGGCGGCCCGGCAGCAGCGCGTCCTGGAGCCCCCGGGCCAGGGCGGCCTCGGAGTCGTACCGTCGGGCGCGCTCCAGCGCCTGCGCGATCAGTCCCGCCAGGGCCGTCAGCACCGTGCGTTCCTCCGGGCTGAAGCCGCGCGGCCGCTCGAAGCCGAGGATGCAGGAGCCGACCGGACGGCCGGAGGCGATCAGCGGCAGAAACGCCCGGGCGCCGGAGTGGGAGTCCAGCGGGAGGCCCGGATACGCCTTGCCGAGCTGCTCCATCGACTCGTAGAAGAGGGGCCGGCCGGTGGTGAGGGTCTCCACGCCGGGCATCCGGGCGTCCAGGCCCACGCCTTCGAAGGGCTCCAGGAATCCCTTGGGGAAGCCGGTCTCCCACGCCAGGTACAGGTGACGCTCGCTCAGCAGGTAGATCGCCAGCTGACGGCCGCCGAACGCGGGCAGCAGCTCGTCGGTGACCACGGCCGAGACCTGGCGTGCCGTGACCGCCTCGGTGAGGGCGATGGCCAGGGCCACCGGCCGGTACAGGGCGGACGCCTGGTCGGCGGCGGAGCCGAGCCCCGCGTCGCGACGGGTGACGGAGCCCGGCTGATACGCGGGGTCCCCTTCCGGGAGGAGCACGATGGTCACGCCGTCGTGCCCCGGATAGAGGGAGACCGACAGCCACTGGCCCGCCGTCGTACGGGCCTGGAAGTACCGGGGTTCCTCGGACAGCAGTGCCGCCCGCAGTTCCTCCTCGTGGGAGGCGTGGTCGAACCACGGCATGACCTGCCACAGGCTTCGCCCGGCGAGCGTGCCGCGCGCCTCGGCGAGGAGCGCCTCCGCGAGGTGGTTCACGTAGGTGATCCGGCCGAGCCGGTCGATCGCGAGAATGGCCCGGGGCAGCCGGTCCGTGGCGTCCGACCCGATGAGGCCGGTGCCCAGGTCGACCAGGGATCCGGTCAGGAAGCGCCCCCGGCCCCCGGACCGGTCCGCGGCACCTTCGGGGGGCGACGCGCGGGCGGAGACCTCCAGGAGGTGCAGCCCGCCGTCGGGCCCCTTCAGCCGGATCCTGCGCGCGACCGGTCCGCCCGAACCGGCGGCCCGGCGCGCCATCGTCCACAGGGCGTACGTGTCCTCCGGTGCCAGGCGGGCCGTGAGGGCCGCGATGGTGCCGGGGAACTCCTCGCCGTCTCCGATGATCGCCCGCAGCCCCTCGTCGACGGTGACGACGCCGGTGTCCAGATTCCAGTCGAAGTAGCCGATCCGCACCGGCTTCATCCCGGGCGACGGGAGCTGGACGCACACCGGTTCGGTCGACCAGGACACGGGCGTGCCCTCGGCCGTGAGCTTCCCGAGGGCCGTGCCGAGCCGCTCCGCCTCGCGCAGCAGACGACCGCGGTCGCGGGAGTTGACCGGAACGCCGGCGGTGGGCGCGCGCAGTACCACCAGGACCCCGAAGCGCTCACGGCCGCTGACGACGGGCGCGTACAACGAACCGAAGGGAAACGGCAGGCTCGCCACGAACTGGGGGAAGAGCCGCATGGCCTCCTCGACGTCGGCCAGGTGCACGGGCTGTCCGGAGCGGTAGGCCTCCGCCACCGGGAAGGGCCGGTTCACGTGCATGCGCCACCACGGCCGGAACAGTGGGCCGGGCAGTCCGGCGAGCACCGCGAGCCGCAGCAGCCCCGGCGTGCCGGAACGCAGGTACACACCGCCGGCGTACCCTCCGACGGCCTCGATCGTCCGCAGCGCCGCCTCGGCCAGAACCAGCGGCAGCTCGTCGCGCAGCGGGCCGTGGGGCTGCTGCCCGCGCCACACCGGCCCGTCGGGGGGCGCCGCGGGGGGCGTGCCTCCGTCTTCCGCCGACGGGACGGGCCCGGCCGTGCCGTGCGTCGTCACACAGCCAGCATGCTCCCGGGCCGCCGTACGGCGCATCTCGACCCCTGCCCGCAGCGCGCGGGATTCGCCGGGGTCCGCGGACTGCCACCGTGAGCCCTGGACAGGCGTTCCACACGCGGCACCGTTGACCCGGCCGCCGGCACTCGCCACACTCGGTAGCCGAACGGCCACGACGGGTGTGCCGGGCGATTCACCTCGTGACCAGGGGGCGTGATGTCGGGTCGGGTTCTGCCGTACGACGTGCAGGGGAGCGGGCCCGGGCGGGCCCTCGTGCTCCACAACTGGTTCGGCGACCGGACGAGCTTCGCTCCGCTCCGGGCCCACCTGGACGGCGACACCGGCACCTACGCCTTCGTCGACTGCCGAGGCTACGGGGAGGCCATCGACTCCGACGGCGAGTTCACCATGGAGGAGGTGGCCGCGGACGCGCTGGCCGTCGCCGACGACCTGGGCTGGGACTCCTTCTCGGTGATCGGGCACTCGATGGGCGGCAAGGCGGCCCAGCTCATGCTGCTCGACGCACCCGACCGGGTCCGCTCGCTGGTCGGCATCTCGCCGGTCTCGGCCGCGGGGTTCCCGCTCGACGGCGAGAGCTGGGAGCTGTTCGCCGGAGCCGCCGAGGAGCCCGCGAACCGGCGCGTCATCATCGACACCACCACCGGCGGCCGCTACGACGACGCCTGGCTGGACGCGCTGGTGGAACGCTCGCTGGCGCGCTCCTCGGCGACCGCTTTCCGGGCCTACCTCGACTCCTGGTCCCGCACGGACTTCCACCACCGGGTCAAGGACAACCCGACCCCCGTCCTGCTCGTCGTCGGCGCCCACGACCCGGCGCTGGGCGAGGCGGCGATGACGGCCGGCTGGCTCCAGTGGTATCCGAACGCCCGGCTGGAGGTCCTTCCCGAGGCCGGCCACTACGCCCCGGAGGAGACCCCGGAGGCGCTCGCCGCGGCCATCGAGGCATTCCTGGCCGCCTGATCCGGAGGGACGCCGCCGGGGCGCCCGGCGGCTGCGGCGACCGGTCCGGACGAGCCCGATCGCCCCCTCGGTGTCGCAGGGTCCGCGGCTTTCAGTGCCCCAGGGCCTGCGGCGCGTGGCGCTCCACGGCCTCCCACAGCTCCCGCTTGGACGGGTTCACCAGGGCATGTCCGGCCACCGTGACCGTCGGGACCGTCTCGAACCCGTTCGCCACCGAGCGGACGAACGCCGCCGCGTCGGGGTCACGCCAGATGTTCACCTTGGTGTAGCGCAGGCGGCTGAAGCGCAGCCGCAGGCGCAGCCTGATGCAGAAGACGCACATCGGGCGCCAGTACAGCACCACGCCCTCGTCGTCACCGGCCGTGTCCCGCATGGGCGTTCCCCCGCTCGTCGTCGTTCCGGTCGCATCGTACGCAGGCCCGAAGGCGCGGGTGGGCCGTGCGTCCTTGCGCGCTCCGGGACCCTCCGCCCCGGTGGCCGCGCGGCCTTGTCCGTGCCGTGGGGGCGCCGAGGCGCGCGTCATGGGCGAGCATGGTGGGGGAGAGGCGGGTGCCATGGATCCGACCGCGATGACGGCGGTGATCGTCGCCGCGGCGCTGGTGTGCCGGGCGGCGGTGCTGGAGCTGCGCGAACCCGGCACCGGCCGGCGTGCGTGGGCGTTCGTCACGGACCGCCGCGCGCTCGGCACCGGTGCGACCCTGGCGGTGCTGCTCGGCGTGGTCGGCTGGGGCGCCGTCGGCGGTACGGCGGTGGTCTGGGCGTGCCTCGTCGGGGTCGTGGTGGCCTCGCTCACCGCGGAGCGACGGCCCCCTGGGGGCTGATCGCAGCTTGGCGCGCGCGTGCGGGATAGGCCGCACGCGGGTGTGGTGATCGAACACCCCTCAAGCCCTAGTACAATCTTCAACCGAGGTCCGGTGCCGGCGTTCCCCCGTGCCCGGCACCGGACCTCTTCCCATGCCCGCGCGCTCCGCGCGTCCCCGAGGGCGAGGGCCGCCCGGATCGGCACGGCTCTCCCGGACCTCCTCCGCGCCTCGACCCGCTGCCACACGCTGTCCTGGCCCGAGCGGCGGGGCCGCCCGGAGCCGGCCGACGGGCAGGGCGGTAGCTTCTCGTCCCGCACGCACCACCCCTTCGGCGAGGAGCAGCGCAGATGACCACCGACGACCGGATCGGCCCGCCTCACCGCGGCGGCGAGCGGGAGACGCTGCGGGCGTTCCTCGACTACCACCGCGCCACGCTCGCGATGAAGTGCGCGGGGCTCACGGACGAACAGCTCAGGGAACGGTCGATGCCGCCGTCGACGCTGTCCCTGCTCGGTCTGGTCCGGCACATGGCGGAGGTCGAGCGGGCCTGGTTCCGCCGGGTGTTCGAGGACGGCGACGCCCCGATGGTCTGGTCGGACACCGTCGACTTCCAGGCCGCCTACGACGCGAGCGGCTCGACCAGGGCCGAGGCGTTCACGGCCTGGGAGGCCGAGGTGGAGAACTCCCGGCGTCTGGAACGCGAGGCCGGGAGCCTGGACCTCGCCGGGCACCAGCCGCGGTGGGGCGAGGAGGTCTCCCTGCGCATGGTGATGATCCACGTGCTGCTCGAATACGGCCGGCACAACGGCCACGCCGACCTCCTGCGCGAGGGCGTCGACGGCACCGTCGGCGCCTGACGGGCACCGCCCGGCGGTTCGGGCGGTCGGACGCCGTGGCCGGGCGGCTGTCAGTGGCGGGTGCGATCCTGCCGGGTATGGACGAGTTGATGCGAGGCCGGGTGTACGGCACCGACCACGACGACCCCGGTCCCAGGCCCGGGCGGGTCTATCGCGAGCTGGTGGCCGGCCCGCTGGACGGGCTCCTGCTCGACGTCACCGGCTGGACGAGCCACGAACTGCGTGAGGGCGCCGCGCTCGACACGGAGATAGGCGCCTACGGCCCCGGCGGCCGGTCCCGGTACGGGCCGCGGGAGGGCGACCCGGCGCACTGGGACTGGGAGGGCGACACACGCTGACGCCGCGCGGCCCCCTGCCCGACCGCCCCGGACCGGGGCCGGTCGGACGGGTCGCCGGTCCCGGCGACCGCACGGCGTCAGGACGGCCGAGCCCGGTGCGGGCGCCACCGGGCCGGCGTGTGCCCGAAGGGGCGGGGCCCTGCCGCCCCTTATGCGATTGACGCGCCGTGAGCCCACCGGGTTTGCTGCGGACATGACCGATCTTCGTATCCGGGCCGTGGACGACGACGCGACGGCCGAGGACTGGCGGCACGTCCACAACGTGATCATCCCCACGGCACCGCTCACGTCCGAGGAGGTGCGCGACCGGGTCCGGCGCAACCGCCTGGAAGTGGCCTACCGCGGCGACGTCCTGGTCGGATGCTCGACGGTCCGCCCGCCCACGTCCGACGAGCCGGTGGCGACGGTGATCGCCCGGACGCTCGCCGAGCACCGCGGGCAGGGAGTCGGGGAGGCCCTCTACGCGCGCGGGATCGCCCACGCCCGCGCACTGGGTGCCGAGGCGATCGAGACCGTCGTCCTCTCCTGCAACGAGGACGGACTGCGATTCGCCCTCGCCCACGGCTTCGTGGAGACCGAGAGGTACCTGCTGGACGGGGACACGATCCCCTGGATCACCCTCCGGCTTCGCTGACCCGTCCGGCGCGTGGTCCGGGCGAGCACGCGGACCCCGCGTGACCTGACCAGGCCCGCCTGCCGACCTGGACCCGCCGATCCGCACCGCCCGCCGGCGCCTGCCGACCCCGGCCCGCCCGGACCGTGTACGGCGCCGGCCTCAGTGCGGGGCGGCGGCGGGCACCACCGCGACCGGGCAGTGCGCGTGGTGCAGGACCGCGTGGCTGACGGAGCCCATGAGCAGCGACTCCATCCGCGGCCGGTGGCGGTGCCGGCCGACGACGACGAGCCCCGCGCTGCGGGACGCCTCGACCAGCCGGCCGGCCGCGTCCGCCGGCACGACGTCGGCCACCACCTCGACGTCCGGGTACCGCTCGGCGCTGGGCCGCAGCCGCTCGCCCTGCCGGCGCTCCGTCTCCGCCACCAGCTCCGTGGCTTCCGACATCGCCATCTGCGGCGGCATCTGGAGGGCCGGGGCCGGCGGTCCGACCAGCATCGCCGGCGAGGCCGGCAGGCGGAAGGCGGTCACCGCCTCCAGGGCCACGCCACGCTGCGCGGCGGCCCGGAAGGCGAAGTCGATCACGTCGTCCGCGGTCTCCTCCGTGTGCAGCCCGAGCACCACCCGGCCCGCGCCCGCACCGCTCTCCAGCGACACCGTGCGGGCCTCGTGCGGCACGACGACGACCGGGCACGCGGCGCTCGCCGCGAGCGCGCGGCTGGTCGAGCCCAGCAGCAGGGTCGCGAAGCCGCCGTGCCCGCGCGAGCCGATCACCAGCAACCGGGCGTCGCGGCAGAGCGGCAGCAGCGCGTCGGTCACGGTGCCGTCCAGGGAGAGGTACCGCACGGACACCTGTGCCCCGTGCCGCTCGACCCAGGCCCGGACGCCGTCGGCGACGGCGTCCGGGATCTCGGGTGTCCCGCCCAGCGAGGCGATCCTGGCGGAGCCGAGCTGGAGGGCGTCGGACCGTACGTGCGCGACCAGCAGGGGCGCGCCGATCCCCCGGGCGGTGCTCAGGGCCCAGCCGAGGGCCCGGAGACTGTGCTCGGACCCGTCCACACCGACGACGACTGACGACTCTTCACTCATGTCGGGATTATTGCCGCACAAGGGATCTTCTTCCTGGAACGCGCGCGGCCGGGTGCCGGTGAGACGGTCGCGCCATACTGGCGCCGGCCGGACCGGAGAGGTGGAGTGGTGAACCGACAGCACACGGAATACGACGTCCTGGTGGTCGGCGGAAGCGGGGTGGACACCATCGTGAGGGTCGACGCGCTGCCGGTCCCGCTCGCGGACTCGGTCCACGTCGGCCCCATCGAGGAATGGCCCGGCCACACCGGTGGCAACGTCGCCCTCGGCGCCCGCGCCCTCGGACTCAGGGTGGCCCTGCTCGACTGGATCGGGGACGACTGGATCGGCGGCCTGGTGCGCGAGCGCATGGCCGAGGGGGACGTGGAGTTCGTCGCGCTGGTCTCGCCCGCGGGTACCCGGCGCGCGGTGAACCTGGTGGACGCGACCGGTCGCCGGATGTCCTTCTTCGACTCCCGGGATCCCGCCGGCCTGCGGATGCCGCCGGAGGTCTACCTCCCCCGGCTGCGCCGCACGCGCCACGTCCACCTGTCCATCACGGACTTCTCCCGCCATCTCTACGACGACATCGCGGACGTCGGCGTCCCCGTCTCCACCGATCTGCACGACTGGGACGGACGTGCCGACCACCACCGGGAGTTCGCGCTCCGTTCGGACCTCGTCTTCCTGAGCGCGGCGGGCGCGGGGGAGGGCACGCCGGACCTCATGCGGGAGATCCTCCGTGAGGGCCGCGCCGACACCGTGGTGGCCACGGCGGGCGCGGAGGGCTCGTACCTCCTCACCCGGGACGGCGGTCCCACCCCGCACCACATCCCGGCGGCCCCGCTGCCGATGCCGGCGGTGGACAGCAACGGGGCGGGCGACGCCTACGTCACCGCCTTCCTGTACGGACGGCTCGCCGGCCGCGACGTACGGGAGTGCGCCCGGCTGGGCGCGGTGGCCGGTGCCTTCGCCTGTACGGCGCCGGGCTCCACCGCCCTGATCGGCGCCGACGCGCTCCTGACGGGCGAGGACACGCCGGGCGAGGGGGCCTGACCCCGGGGGAGGCCGGCCCGACGCCCGTACGGGGGCCGGGGCCGGGCCTCCCCGCCGCGCGGACCGAGGGCATGTGGTGAAGCCTCAATGACGCACTCCGGCCGCCGGCCGCCTGGGGCCGCGAGCGGCCGAGCGTGCGACGGCCGGGGGCGAGGCGGGTGCGCTACTTTGACCGCATGCCTCGCCCGACCACCGGCACCCTGCACCACGTCGAGATCTGGGTGCCCGACCTCGACCGCGCCGTCGCCTCCTTCGGCGTCCTCCTGGAGGCCCTGGGGTACACCCCGTTCCAGAGCTGGGCCGCCGGCCGCAGCTGGAGTCTGGGAGCGACCTACCTGGTCGTCGAGCGGTCCCCGGCGCTCACCGCCGGGCACCACGACCGGCGCCGCCCGGGGCTGAACCATCTCGCCTTCCACGTCGAGGGCCGCGACGCCCTGGACCGGCTCGTCGGCGAGGTCCTGGGCCACGGCTGGACGCTGATGTACCCCGACCGCCATCCGCACGCCGGCGGGGAGCAGACCTACGCCGCCTACCTGGAGAACGACGACGGATTCGAGGTCGAGCTCGTCGCGAACGACCCGCCGGAGCCCGGCGGCGCCTCGTAGGCATGCCGGCCGATCCCGTGGGCAGGGCCGAAGGGACGGCACGGCACGGCACGGCACGGCCCTGGTCCGGCCCGTCCCGTGTCCGCTGACGGATGGCACACTGGCCGCCGATCGTTCCGAGGAGCCCACCGTGCCGATAATCAGCAACCTCCGGCGCACCGTCCGCCGCGCCTACCGCCGGACCGTCGACCTGAGCCACCCCGCGCGCTCGCCGCTGGGCAGCTCGGTCGTCAACTGCGTCGTGTACGAGGACGGCGCCCGCCAGAAGGGCGCCTGCCCCGCGCCCGAGGCGGTGCGACGGGTCCGCAAGTCCGGCGACGGGTTCGTCTGGATCGGCCTGCACGAGCCGTCGGCGGAGGAGTTCGCCGGTCTCGCGGAACTCTTCGGCCTGCATCCGCTGGCCGTCGAGGACGCCGTCCACGCCCACCAGCGGCCCAAGCTGGAGCGCTACGACGGGACGCTCTTCGCCGTCTTCAAGACCGTGCGCTACGTCGAGCACGAGGAGCTCACCGCGACCAGCGAGGTCGTGGACACCGGCGAGCTGATGGTCTTCACCGGGCCCGACTTCGTCATCACCGTCCGGCACGGCAGGCACGGTTCCCTGGGCCCCGTGCGGGAGGCGCTGGAGGCGGCCCCCGACCAGCTGGCCAAGGGGCCCGCGGCAGTGCTGCACGCCATCGCCGACCACGTGGTCGACGACTACCTCGCCGTGACCGACGCCGTGCAGAACGACATCGACGCCGTCGAGACCGCCGTCTTCAGCGAGCAGGCGTCCCGCGGCGACGCCGGACGCGTCTACCAGCTCAAGCGCGAACTCCTCGAACTCAAGCGCGCGGTGACCCCGCTTGACCGCCCGCTGAAGGCCCTGGCCGCCCAGCCGCTGCCGCTGGTCGGCCCGGACATGCAGCCCTACTTCCGTGACATCGCCGACCACCTGTCCCGGATCACGGAGCAGATCACGTCCTACGACGCGCTCCTCGACTCGATCCTCCAGGCCCACCTCGCGCAGGTGACGGTCGCGCAGAACGAGGACATGCGCAAGATCACGGCCTGGGCGGCGATCATCGCCGTCCCCACCATGGTCTGCGGGGTCTACGGGATGAACTTCGAGAACATGCCCGAACTGCGCTGGACCTACGGCTACCCCCTGACCGTGGGCGTGATGGCCGTCGCCTGCTTCGTGCTGCACCGGAGCTTCCGCCGCAACGGCTGGCTCTGACACCGGGTTCCGGCCGCCGCAGGATGCCGCCGCCCGCGCCCCGCGCGGCGGCTCCCCGGCACACCGGGGAGCCGCAGGGCGGGGAGCCGCCGGGCCGCCGCTACGCCCCGGTGACGCTCGGCCCGCCCGTCTCGATGTGGCCGGTGTAGCGGCGCGACCAGGTGCCGTCGATGTCGGCGAGGATCGTGAAGTCGTACCAGCCGTCGTGGTACGCCACCGCGTTGAACCAGTCCTCCCGCGCGGAGTTCGCGGCGACCGCGTAGGTCCACGGGCCGTCCGTGCGGTAGGCGTTGGAGCGGATCGTGAAGGTGACCGGCCCGGCGGAGGCGTTGGTCATCCGGAAGTAGACGGCCGTCTTCCCGGTGCCGGGCTCGGTCGCGAACCGGGCCGCGACCTCGATGGCCTTCCCGGCCTTGGTGGCGTCGCCGATGAAGCGGCGCAGGAAGCGGTTGGGTCCCATCATCGAGATGTCGTACTTCCCCGAGCCCGAGCCCGTGCCGATGTTGAAGTAGTCGGTGGAGGTGGCGCCCGGATCGACGGTGTACTGCCAGGCGGCCGTGTCGCGGTACTGGTGGGGATGGATCGTGAAGTGGGCCGCCCGAGTGGCCGGGGCGCCCTGGTTCGTCATCGAGAACCAGGCCAGGATCTTGCCGGCGGCACCGAACTCGAACCGGTCGAGGTTGCCGTTGGCCTGGTACGGCAGGGCGCGCGCCGGGCGGTTGCCGGGCTCCTGGGCGGGCAGGGCGTTGTCCTGCGGCACCGGGTTGGGCAGCGGGCCGCAGGTGGCCTGACCGATCACCTTCGCGGTCGAGGGCAGCCCGGCGGGCATCCCGTAGACCGGGTGGGCGAAGTCGAAGACCCCGGTCAGGTCCCCGGTGACCTTGCGGCGCCAGGCGCTGATGTTCGGGCAGCCGGCGGGCTTGCCGATGGCCGCGGTCCACGTCTCCATGAAGCGCAGCACGGAGGTGTGGTCGAAGACCTCGGAGCTGACCCAGCCGCCGCGCGTCCAGGGCGACATGACGATCATCGGCACCCGGAAGCCCAGGCCGATCGGCACGCCGTCGAGGTACTCGCCCGGGGTCCCCGGCGGCGCCACGGGCGGCGGCACGTGGTCGAAGAAGCCGTCGTTCTCGTCGTAGTTGAGGAACAGGACGGTGGAGTCGAATACCTCGGGGTCCGCCGCGAGGGCGCGGTGGACGAGGTCCACGAAGTGCGCGCCGTCGCCGGGCGGGGCGTACGGGTGCTCGGAGAAGGCCTCGCTGGCGACCACCCAGGAGACCTGCGGGAGGGTGCCGCCGAGGACGTCGGCGCGGATCGCGGCGGCGATGTCGTCGGGCGTCGACCCGGTGACCCTGGGGACCGAGCCCATGCCCCGGTCGTACAGCGGGTCGCCCGGCCGCGCGTCGGTGAACCGCTTGAAGTAGGCGAGCCCGTTGTCACCGTAGTTGTCCTGCGCGTTCTGGTAGACCTTCCAGCTCACCCCGGCGCGCTGGAGCGCCTCGGCGTACGTCTCCCAGGTGAGTCCGGACTCGTCGCCGCCGTCCTTGCTGGAGGCGTCGATCCTGCCGCTCCACAGGAACGTCCGGTTGGGGCCGGTGGCACTGAGCGCCGAGCAGAAGTACGCGTCGCAGACCGTGTAGTGGTCGGCGAGCGCGTAGTGGAAGGGGATGTCGCCGCGGTCGAGGTGGCCGAGGGTGCGGGTGCTGCCGACGCCGGTGACCCAGTTGTCCATCCGGCCCTTGTTCCAGGCCGCGTGCTGCGAGGTCCAGCTGTGCGGCAGATCGCCGTTGCACTGGGCCAGGGTCTCGCCGTCCACCCCGCCGGCCGGCGGGGTGGAGCTGAACTTCCAGGGGTACTGCCGGCCGCCCCAGTTGGGCTGGTTGAACGTGCCCCAGCCGCCCGGGATGTTGCCCGCGGCGCGGTCGCCGAAGCCGCGGACCCCGCGCAGCCTCCCGAAGTAGTGGTCGAAGCTGCGGTTCTCCTGCATGAGGATCACCACGTGGCGGACGTCGGTGATGTCTCCGGCCGCTGAACGGGCGGCGGCCGAGGTCGCCGCCGCGGCGCCGGGCGGCAGGGCCGCTCCGGCCACGAGCCCCGCCCCGATCCCTACGAATCCCCTGCGACTGATGGGAGTCATGCCCCGCCTCTCGCGTCTCGGCATGCCCCTGCGGCACGCCGTGGACAGGATGAGGGAAGCCGCTCCAAAGGTATACAGCCGTGCAGTAATCCTTCGGTTAACTTCCGGGGTGATCTCCGAGCATGCGATGCGCGAGGGCCTGTGCCGCATGTTGACGCCGCGTCTGATCGACGATCGGCGGGGAAGGCGATTGGTCCTCATCCGCACCAATGGCATGTGGTCGGCGCCCGGACGGAGCAGGGCGGCCGAGAGTGACGACCCGTCGAGCGGACCGGACGGGCGAATGAGGATGAAATGTAAGTATTTCCGGCTACGTGGTGGGGTTCCATGGAGGCCTGTTGCCCGACACGGAGGGAAGGGGGGTGTGCGTGGGGGTCAGGAATTCCCTCACCGCCCTGGTGCTGGCGGTGTGCGCGATGCTGCTCGGCGGGCCGGTGGCGCGGGGCGCGGAACCGGTGCCCGACACGAGGTGGACGCCACGTGCGCTGACCGTACGGGGGCTGGACCTGCACGATGCCGTGATCGCCCGCTTCGACGGCACGTACTTCATGTACGGCACGATGTACGGCTGCGGCTACGAGTGGTTCGTCGCCCGCACCCCCTGGTGCGGCTTCGGCGTGGCGACGGCGCCGTCGCTCAAGGGGCCGTGGTCCGCGCCCCGTCTGCTCTTCGATCCCGGCTCGGACGATCCGTCCACCCGTCAGACCTGGCAGGACACCTGCGGCGGTACGGGGCAGGGCTGCTTCAACCCGAGGATGCTCCGGCGGTCCGGCTGGGGCAGGGACGACGGCGCCTTCGTCCTGTGGTTCAACGCGCCGCGGCAGTACAACCTGGGCGCGCCGCACGCCTACAACGCGATGGGATGCGACGGCCCCCTCGGCCCCTGCGGCCCCACCGCCGGTTCGCCGTCCGGCTGGTACCGGAAGCCGACGCTCGACATCTGCCGGGGCAACGGCGACTTCGGCTTCATCGAGTCGGGCGAGCCCGGCGGCCGGCCGGCGCTCGTCTGCACCAGGCCGGGCACCGCGGCGCTCTCGCTCCAGCAGCTCGACGAGTGGGGGAGCGGCGGCGAACCGGGTGTCGGCGTCGCCAAGGTCGCGGGCCTCTCCCACGTCGAGGGGCCGGGCGGATTCTGGGACCCCGTACACCGCACGTACGTCCTGACCTACTCCGACCAGGGGTGCGGCTACTGCGCCGGCACCCCCATCGGCTACGCCACCTCCGCCTCCCTGTACTCGGGCTGGAGCGCCCCGGGGAACGTCGGCTGGGGCGCGCCCGTGTACGGGCGCCGCATCTTCAACGGCAACAGCTGCGGAGGCCAGCCGCGGACGGTGAGCGTCCTGGACGGCCGGCCCTGGCAGATCATCGACCTCTGGCTCGGCACCCGGAACGAGGCGGCAGCGGGCACCCATCTCGTGCCCCTCCGGTACCGGCCCGCCCTCGGCACTCCCGGCGACGGCCAGGTCTGGCGGCCGCCGTTGCGGCTCGACTGCTGAAGCCGGCGACCTTACGGACGTGATCCTTCCGTCACATCGACAGGCGCCCACCTGCGATGACGAAGGATCGGCCGTGTGAAACCCTTGATTTGGAGATAAGGGAAACCTAACTTAGCTTTGCCTAAGTACTTATCGGCTTCCGGAGCCGGGATCAGGCCTGCGCGCGTTCCGTGCGCGTGGGTCCCCTCCGCCTGCCGACTGCCCGCAGAGAAGGATCGTCCATGACCCTCGCAGTGACCCGCACACGCCGTCGCGCAGTCGTCGCCACGGCCGCCGCCGCCACGCTCGCCCTCCTCGTCGGGGGCTGCGGCGCGGGCGAGAAGAAGGACACCGCCGGCTCCGGCGAGGCGAAGGCCTCCGGCGCCGCCTTCCCCGTGACCATCAAGAGCGCGCTCGGCGAGGCGACCATCACCAAGCAGCCCAAGCGCGTCGTCACCCTCGGGCAGGGCTCCGCCGAGACCGCCATCGCCCTCGGCCACACCCCCGTCGGCATCGAGAGCTACCCCTGGGGCAGCGACAAGACCGGCTACCTGCCGTGGATCCACGAGGCCGTCACCAAGTCCGGCGGCAAGCTCCCCAAGCAGTTCAAGGGCATGGAGGAGCTCGACATCGAGGCCATCACCGAGCTCGAGCCCGACGTGATCCTCGCGCCCTGGTCCGGCGTCACCAAGGAGCAGTACGACGTCCTGAAGGACATCGCGCCGACCGTGGCCTACCCGGACAAGGCGTGGAGCACCGACTGGGACCAGCAGATCGACATCGTCGCCAAGGCCCTCGGTGAGCCCGAGGAGGGCAAGCAGCTGACGGCGAAGATCCGCAAGCAGCTGGCGGACGCCGCCGCGACCCGGCCGAACTACAAGAACGTGACGTTCTCGTACATCTACAACACCGGCCCCGGCACCCTCGGCGTCTTCAAGCCGAAGGAGCAGCGCGTCGAGATGCTGACGTCCCTCGGCCTCAAGGTCGACCCGGTCGTGAACGGCTTCAAGGAGACCGACGGCACCGACTCCGCCCTCATCGGCCTGGAGAACGCCAACAAGCTGTCCGGCAGCGACGTCGCCTTCACGTTCTACATGGACGAGAAGTCGCGCAAGGAGATCGAGGCCCAGCCGCTGTACGGGGCCATCCCCGCGGTCAAGAAGGGCGCGATCGTCTACAGCCACGACACCCCGTTCGTCACGGCCTCCTCGATGATCAACCCGCTGACCGTGCCGTGGAGCATCGAGCGCTACCTGCCCCTGATCGACAAGGCCGTCGCCAAGGCCGGGAAGTAAGCACGGTTCCCTTCGCATGGCTTCCTCCACGCTCGTCGAGCCGGGCGGTACCAGCACCTCGCGTGCCGGTGCCGCCCGGCTGGCGTTGTCTCTGACGGTCTGTCTCGCCGTCCTCGCGCTCGCGATGCTCGCGAGCGTGATGTTCGGCAGCAAGACCACCTCGTTCGGCTCCGTCATGGACGTCCTCAGGGGCCATGGCGACGCCTACCTCACCACCGTCGTCGAGAGCCGCTACCCCCGGACCGCGATCGGCGTGCTCGCCGGCGTGTGCCTGGCGGTCGCCGGCACCCTCATGCAGGGCGTCACCCGCAACCCGCTGGCCGAGCCCGGCCTCCTCGGCATCAACGCGGGCGCCTCGGCGAGCATCGTCGCCGCGACCGCCTTCCTCGGGGTGACGGGCCAGGCCGCCACCCTGTGGTGGGCCCTGCCCGGCGCCCTGCTGGCCGGACTCGTCGTCCACGTCATCGGATCCGCCGGCACCAGCGCCGGCCCGGCCCGTCTCGTGCTGGCCGGCGCGGTCCTGTCCGCCGTCCTCGCGGCCTTCATCCAGGCCGTCACCCTGAGCCGTCCGCGCGTCTTCGACAGCTACCGCTACTGGGTCGTCGGAGCCCTCGGCGGCCGGGACTTCGACGTCTTCTGGTCGGTCGTGCCGTTCGCGGCCGTCGGCCTCCTCGTCGCCCTCGTGATCGCCCCCGGTCTCAACGTGACGGCACTGGGCGACGACACCGCGACCTCCCTGGGCGCCCGCCCGGCACGGGTCAAGGCGGCCGGACTGCTCGCGGCGACCCTGCTCAGCGCGGCGGCCACCGCCGCCGTCGGACCCATCGCCTTCGTCGGCCTCGCCGTGCCCCACCTCGTACGGGCCCTCGTCGGCGTCGACTTCCGTCTGCAGATCCTCTTCTCCGCCCTCGTCGGTCCCGCGCTGCTGCTCTCCGCCGACGTCGTCGGACGCGTGCTGCTGCGCCCGCAGGAGGTCATGGTCGGTGTCATCACCGCGTTCATCGGGGCGCCCGCGCTGCTGCTGGCGGTCCGCAGGATGAGAGGAAGCGCATGAGCGCCCGTCAGGCCCCGGCGCCCGCACCCGTCAGGACGGCGCCGCGCCGGCACGTGCTCAGGATCGGCGGCGCGGTGTCGCTGCCGATCCGCACCTCCACCGTCGTCCTGGCCCTCGGCCTGTTGCTGCTGATCGTCGTCGGAGCGGTGGCCACCCTCACCCTGGGACGCCTCGGCATCCGGCTGCCCGACCTCCCCGCGGCCCTGCTGGGAGGAGCGGAGGGCAAGAACGCCTTCGTCCTGAACCGGCTGCGCGGACCGCGTCTGGTCGTCGGGATCGGCACCGGCGCCGCGTTCGGCCTGTCCGGCGCGCTGTTCCAGTCGGTCACCCGCAACCCGCTCGGCAGCCCGGACGTCATCGGGCTGGGCGCGGGCGCCGGAGCCGGCGCGGCCATCGTCGCCCTGCTCCTCCCGGACGTCGTACCGGTCCCGGTCGGCGCGCTCCTCGGCGCCGTCCTGGCCATGGTGCTCGTCTACATGTCGACCGGGACGGGCTTCCGCAACCCGGTCCGCCTCGTCGTCGCCGGCATCGGTGTCTCCGCCATGGCCGTCGCCGTCATCCAGTACGTCGTGTACGCGGTGGAACGGGACAAGGCGACGGTCCTGAGCGCCTACGTCAACGGCAGCCTGTCCGCCCGCTCGTGGGACGACGCGACCACGATCTGGCTCGTGCTGGCCGTGGTGCTTCCGCTCGCCGTCCTGCTCTCGCGGGACATCGGCATCGGAGAGATGGGCGACGACACCGCCGCCGCGCTGGGCGGCCGTCCCGGGAGGACCAAGACCGCGGCGGTCACCCTGGCGATCGTGCTGTCGGCCGCCGCCGTGAGCGTGGCCGGGCCGATCGCCTTCATCTCCCTGACCGCCCCCCAGATCGCCAAGCGGCTGTCGCGCGGGTCCGGTCCCCAGCTCGCCCTGTCGATGCTGGTGGGTGCGCTGCTGCTGGTCCTCGCCGATCTCGCCGCCCAGCAGATGCCGTACCTCGACAACCTGCCCGTGGGCATCTACACGATGGCCATCGGCGGGCTCTACCTCGGCCACCTGCTCGTCCGGGAGTGGCGGCGGGGCGTGCTGTAGGCGGCGCGCGCCGCGGGCCCCGACGGCGGGCCCGGCACGCGAGGAAGGCCCCGACCCCCGAGCGGTCGGGGCCTTCCCCGTCGTATGGGCCGGCGCGCCCGTCAGGAGGCGCCGTGGCCCCGTCAGTAGGCGCCGAAGACGTTGTCGATGGAGCCGTACTTGTCGGCGGCGTAGTTGCACGCGGCCGTGATGTTGGCGACCGGGTCGTACATGTCCATGGACGTGCCGGGCACGTGGTACGCCAGGAAGGTGGGCTCGATGACCTGGAGCAGGCCCTTCGAGGGGGTGCCGGCGACGGCGTTGGAGTCCCAGTTGTTGATGGCCTGCGGGTTGCCGGAGGACTCGCGCATGATGTTGCGGTGGATGCCCTCGTAGGAGCCGGGGATGCCGTGCTGGGCCATCACGTCCAGCGACTCCCGGATCCAGCCGTCGAGGTCGTTCGTGTAGCTCTTCACGGCGGCGGGGGCGGCGGCCGGAGCCGCCTGCTGGGTCTGCCGGGCCTGGGGCGCGGGCGCGGTGCGCTGCTCGGAACGGCTGGCCCGGTCGGCGGACGAGGACTTCGCCGGCTTGGCCGCCTTCGACTTCTGCGCGGGAGCGGGGGACTTGGGCTGCGACGCCGCGGAATTGCGGTGCAGCGTCAGCTTGAGACCCGGGTGAATGAGTGACGGATTGTCACCGACCGCAGCGTGGTTGGCCCGGTAGAGAACCTTCCAGCCGCCCCGGACACCCTGCTCGTAGGCGATCATCGAAAGAGAATCGCCCGGCACGACGGTGTAGGTCTTGGGAGCTGCGGCCGGTGCCGCCGGCAGCGATTCCGTGATCTTTTGCGACACATTTGCTGCCGCGTTCGCCGTGGCAATGGCCGGGGTGATCTCGGGCGCGGTGCGAGGGGCGGCGTGGGCGGTCGCGGAGGCGACGAGGGGGAGGGCCAGTGCGGCTCCACCCGTGCTCGCGAGGGCGATACCGCGGGCGAGCGGACGGCGCTTCGGGCGACGGTGCTTACCGTTTGCAGGCATGACGGATTCCTCTCCGGAGCCTGCGGGGTGAGCTGTCGGGTTCGGGCTGGAGATGCCCGGCCGCACACGTGCGACTTCACCCCTAGCCGCTCCGGAATCCGGATCGGCGAATACTTGGGTCCCCCGCTCCTGCCGGCGGTGAATAGTGGGAATTGCGGATGGTGGCAGGATTCGGCGTTCCATCCGAATGGAGGTGACCGTAGGCGAGGAATACCGTCGGGAACAAGGCGTCTCGACGATGTGATAAACGGCCTCGCGGGGGCCCGTGAAGCCCCGAACTTCCCTGAATCACGGGGAGATGGGGCCCGAGGGCGGGGAGGGCGGCCGATGCCCCGTGAGCCATGTCACCTGAAAGAAATGTCCGACATCACCCCATAATTCCGAGCAAAGGAAGATTGATGCTCATGGGGTGGGTGGTCGTTTTATGGCCTTTTATGCGCGCCGATGTGGCGACTCGCCGTCCGGGCTCTCTCCGCTCGCCGGGATCCGCGTCCCGGACACGCCTCCGGTCCCCCGTGCCGCCATGCTCCCGTCCGGCCGCGCAGGGCGGTCGTGACCGCCCAGCGATCCGTGCCCGGTGTTCCTCCTCCTGCCCGGGGCGGTCAGGCCCCGAGCAGGGTGCGGGCGCGCGCCCACGCGGCCACGGGGTCGCACGACTCCGCCTGCCCGGCCGAACTCGTGAGGGTGCCGCGCGCACCCCCGGCTGAACGGCGCGGGTACGGACCGCCGTCGGGCCGCCTCCGGTCATGGACCCGTGGGATGCTGGGGACATGGGGGATCAGGTGGACCACGCGGCCGTCCGGCGGAGTTACGACACCGTGGCGGAGGAGTACGCCACCCGGCTCGGGAACGAACTCGACGGGAAGCCGCTCGACCGGGCCCTGCTCGGCGCACTCCTCGAAGAGGCCGGGCAGGGGGCCGCCGTCGCCGACCTCGGCTGTGGACCCGGGCACGTGACCGGCTGGCTCGCCGCGCACGGCGCGCGGGCCGTCGGCATCGACCTCTCCCCGGGCATGGTCGCGACCGCCGCACGACGCCATCGCGAGGCGGCTTTCCGGGAGGGCGACCTGCTCGCGCTGCCCGCCGAGGACGGCGAGTTCGACGCCGCCGTCGCCCTCTACTCCGTCATCCACGTCGCCCCCGACGAGCTCGGCCGCGCCTTCGCCGAGGCACACCGCGTGCTGCGCCCCACCGGGCTGCTCCTGGTCTCCTTCCACCAGGGCGAGGAAGTGCGGCACCTGGACGAGTGGTGGGGGCACGAGGTGGACGTCGACTTCCGCTTCCTGGACCCCTCCCGGGTGAGCGGACTCCTCGCCGACGCCGGGTTCACCGTGGAGATGCGGATGGAGCGCGGCCACTACGCTCACGAGGTCGACACCCGCCGCGTCTACCTGCTGGCCCGCCGGACCTGAACCGGACGGCGGCCGGGGCGAGCACGGCACCGGGGCCGTGCCGCCGAGGCCGGCCCACCCGCGAGAGGGGACCCACATGGCCGAGGTACTGCTCTTCCACCACGCACAGGGACTGACGCCGGGCGTCACGGCCTTCGCCGACACGCTCCGCCGGCACGGCCACACCGTGCACGTCCCCGACCTGTACGACGGTCGGACGTTCGACACCCTGGAGGAAGGCGCCGCCCACGCCCAGGCCATCGGCTTCGGCGCGATCGCGGAGCGGGGCGTCCGAGCCGCCGAACCGCTGCCGGCCGGGCTCGTCCTCGCCGGCTTCTCCCTCGGGGTGCTGCCCGCCCAGCGGCTGGCGCAGACCAGGCCGGGCGCCCGTGGCGCGCTCCTGTTCGACGCCTGCGTCCCCGTCACCGAGTTCGGCGCCGCCTGGCCCGACGACGTCCCCGTCCAGGTGCACGGCATGGACGCGGACGAGTTCTTCGTCGGCGACGGCGATCTCGACGCGGCCCGCGCGCTCGTCGCGGCCACGGAGCGGGCCGAACTGTTCCTCTACCCCGGCAAGCACCACCTGTTCGCCGACAGCAGCCTGCCCTCCCACGACGCGGCCGCGGCCGCCCTGCTCACCGAGCGGGTCCTCGCCTTCCTGGACGCTGTCGGGTGAGGGAGGGGCACGCCCCTCGCCTCCCGGACGGCGGACGGCTCACCTCCGTGAGACACCGGGCCTTCGGGCCCCGTGCCGTCGTCGGTCAGCCCCCGGCCAGCAGCGCGTGTCCGAGCGGGGTGAGGCTGTGGAGCACCGCCGTGCCCGTCCGTACCGTGTCGACCAGGCCGGCGCCCCTGAGGACACCCGCGTGCTGGCTGGCCGCCGCGAGCGAGACGCCGGCCCGTTCGGCGAGGGCCGTGGTGCTGGCGGGGGAACGCAGCAGCCGGAGCACCTGCGCCCGGGTACGGCCCAGCAGCGCCCCCAGCGCTTCGGGCCGGTCGTCGGACCGGCCCGAGGCGGCGCCGTCGCACATCGGGTAGACGAGCACCGTCGCCGCCTCCGGGCGGTACATCACCATCGGGCCCGTCGCGAACCACGAGGGCATCAGCAGCAGCCCGCGTCCGCACAACGGGATGTCGTACGACGACGCCGACGGCAGGTGCAGCGTCGGCGGCTGCCACCGCCAGGTCGTCCCCAGCGTGGTCAGCAGCGCGTCGACGCCTCCGCGCAGCAGCATCTCGGCCCGCAGCGCACGGTCGGTCAGGGCGTCGGCGCGGATCCGCGGCCAGAGAGGCTCCACCGAGGAGTGGAAGTAGACGCGCGTGTCGTGGGCCAGCGCGCGGCGCGCGGCCGCGGAGCCCTGGGCGAGCTCCCGGGCCCACCGGCCCGGGCGGGCCAGGCCGCCGTTCCAGCCGGACACCTCCGGCACTCCCAGATCGCGCGCCAGCGTCCCGGTGGGGGTCGCGACGGCCGCGTCCAGCGCGTCGGTGAAGTCGTGCACCGACGGCTGCAGCAGGAAGTCCGGCACGAACCCGTCCTCGGTGACCAGTTCGGCGAGGACACCCGCCCCGGCGGCCGGGCCGCCCCGCAGGGAGCGCTGCCACGCGCGGGCCGCGGGACGCGTCCGGTGCAGGAGGGCGGAGCCCGGGCCGGCGCCGTCGCCGGGACGGCCCGCCCGCAGGCCCAGCCGCAGGCTCAGCGCGGTCTCCGAGAGGGCGTCGGCCGCCGGGGCGAGGGTGATCTGACGCAGGTCGGCGGCGGTGAAGTGTAGGCGGATCACGACGACCGATTATCGGCCCGCCGGACCCTTTCGCCCAGGGGTGAAAGGCCTCGCGTTCCGCGCGGCCGGCCCGCAGGCTCCCGGTGTCCGCCTCGCCGATCCGACTCCCTCCGGAGGTCGCCCCGATGCGCCGCATCCCCACCCGTACCGCCTGCCTCACCGCGGCGGCCCTGCTCGCCACCCTCGCCGGAACGCCCGGCCCGGCCACCGCCCGGGAACTGCCCGACAGCTACACCGTCTCCCGCGCTCCCGGTGTGCTGCCCGAAGGGATCGCCGTCGCCCGCGACGGCACCATGTACGTGTCCTCGGACGGCACCGGTGCGCTGTACCGCGGTCACGTCAGCCGGCCGGAGCTGCGCCCCTTCCCCGCGGACGGCCTGCGGGACCGGCCCAGTTCGCTCGGCGTCCACACCGACCGCCAGGGCCGTGTCCTCTCGGTCGGCGGCGCGACCCTGACCGTCCACGACCGGCACGGCCGGCTGCTGGCCACCCGTACCGCACGCAGCGGGCCCCTCGGCGCACCCGACCTGAACGACCTGGTCGTGACCCGGGACGCGGTGTACGTGACCGACTGGGCCAACCCCGTCGTCCATCGCGCGGAGATCCGGGGCGGCACCCTCGGCCCCCTCGAACCCTGGCTCGACATCCGCGACGCCTTCCCGCAGTTCCCGGCGCAGTACTGGCTCCTGAACGGCATCGTCGCGAACGAGTCCGGTACCGCCCTGCTGGTGGCGTCCAACGGGACAGAGGCCGTCTGGCGGGTCGGCACCGCCGACAAGGAGGTCGACCGGGTCGACCTGGGGGAGGCGTCGTTCGGCCCCGACGGGATGGTGCTGCACGGCCGCACGCTGTACGCCGTGCTCAACTACGGTGCCCCGCACGGCGTCTACATCGCCCGCCTGGACGACGACCTGCGGACGGGCACGGTGACCCACCGCCTCACCGGCGAACCCTTCGACCTGCCGACCACACTCGCGCGGTACGGCTGCCGCCTGTACGTGGTCAACAGCCAGCTGGACGAACCGCCGGGCCGTCCCCCGTACACCGTGAGCGCGATCGACGACCCGACCTGCGGCACCTCCTGACACCGACGGGAACGCCCTGTCCGGGACGTGCCCGGACCGGGCGTTCCCCTGGCGAACGGGCCCCCGCGGGCCCCAGGACGACGGCCGGGGCGGTGACCCCCTCGCGTCAGCTCGGGACCGGCGTCGCCGTCCCCCGCCCACCGGTCTCCACGGAGGTGAAGGGGACGTCGGCCGAGCGGGAGACGATGTCGGCCTCCCGGCCCAGCGCCCAGGCGGCCACCCGGGAGACGACACGGGCCGGGATCCGTTCGCTGATCCCGGCCGTCGCCGGGACGTCCTGCGTGGCGTGGGCGTCGTGCGGCAGCACCACCCGGTACCCGCGCGCGAGAGCCGTCCGCGCCGTCGCCTGCACGCACATCTCGGACATCACGCCGCAGACGGCGACCGCTCGTACGCCCCGTGCCTCCAGCAGGTCCCCCAGCCCGGTCCCCGCGAAGCCGTCGTCGCGGGTCTTGCGGAGCACGACCTCCGTCGGCCCGGCCTCGACGGGGTGATGGAGCTCCCAGCCGGGCGTGTGGGGCTCGTCCTCCGCACCCCGCCGCCCGTCGTTCTGCAGGTGCACGACGAGCGCCCCGGCGGCGCGGGCACGGGCGATCAGGTCCGCGGTCCGCTCTTCGAGCCGTGCCGCGTCGGGCACCGCGCCGTCGCCGACGACGAACGCCGACTGGACGTCCACGACGAGCAGGGCCTCTACGGGAGTCGGTGGTGGGGTCATCGCGCCATCATGGCCGACGGGCCCGTCCCGCCCCCACCGGGTTTTCCCCCACCGGGTCTCCCGCACCGCTCACGACCGCGGCGAACCCGCCCCTTCGCGCTCCGGGAACCTCGCCAGCCGGGTCTCCAGCAGGGCCCGGCAGTCCGGCCATTCCTCGGCGACGACCGAGAACATGGCGGAGTCGCGCAGCAGATGCTCCTCGCCGGGGGCCCAGGACCGGTTCCAGTTGCGCAGCACGCCCTCGAAGCGCGCCCCCACCTTCGCCAGGGCCGCCCGTGAGCGCTCGTTGCGGGCGTCCGTCTTGAGGTCGACCCGTGCCGCGCCCCAGGTCTCGAAGGCGTGGCGGAACAGCAGGTACTTGGACTCGGTGTTGAGCCCCGTCCCCTGCGCCGACGCCGCCAGCCAGGTGTAGCCGATCTCGACCGCGCACAGGGCGCCGTCGTCCTGCGGCATCGGCCGCGGATCCAGATAGGCGGTCGCACCGACCACCCGCCCCGTTCGGCGGTCCACCTGCGCGTACGGAGCGACGGTCCCCTCGGCGGCGCGGCCGAGCTGCGCCTCGACGTAGCGGCCGACCTCGGCGGCCGGCGGTACCCAGGTGAACCCGTACGCGTGCCGGTCCTCCTCCGCCGCCTCGGCCAGCCCCGCCGCGTGCCGGTGGTCCAGGGGCTCCAGGCGCACCAGCGCGCCCTCGAGGACCGGACCCTCCAGCGTGAAACCCATCGACCGCCACCCCATCCGTCACATTGATCACGTGCTGTTCGCCTCCGCAGGGTGCCAGAGGGCGGGTGCGTTGTCCTGCGAAATTCGCGGCAGGGCCGGGCAGGGACCGGGCGGGTTTGAGCGGGAGTCGCGACGTGTCAGGATCGGAGGATGGTGCAGAAGATCATCGCGGCGTGCGACGGCGCGTCGAAGGGAAATCCCGGGCCGGCGGCCTGGGCGTGGGTCATCGCGGGCGCGGACGGCGAGGTGGGGACCTGGGAGGCGGGTCCGCTGGGGCGGGCGACGAACAACGTTGCCGAGCTGACGGCGCTGCAGAAGCTGCTGGAGACGCTCGACCCGGCGGTTCCGGTGGAGGTCCGGATGGACTCCCAGTACGCGATGAAGGCGGTCACGACCTGGCTGCCCGGCTGGCGCCGCAAGGGCTGGAAGACCGCGGCGGGGACGCCGGTGGCCAACAAGGACCTGGTCGTCCGGATCGACGAGCTGCTGACCGGCCGGGAGGTGGAGTTCGTCTACACCCCGGCTCATCAGGTGGACGGCGACCGGCTGAACGACGCCGCCGACCGTGCCGCGAGCCACACCGCCCGCAGCCAGCAGGCCATCGGCTCCGCGGACGGCTCGGCTCTCCCGCCGCCCGAGCCGGCCACCGCGGGCCGCGGCACGGCCGGACCCCGACGTGCCGCCGCCGCATCCGGCACCCGCGCGACGAAGCCCCGCGCCCAGGGTGCACGCGCCGTGGGAGGCTCGGTGAAGGCCAAGTTCCCGGGCCGCTGCCGCTGCGGCTCCCCGTACGCCAAGGGCGAGACGATCAGCAAGAACCCGGACGGCTGGGGCCACCCGGCGTGCGCGACGGTGGGGGCGGCCGAGTAAGGGGTGGCGCCGAGGCCGAGTAGGGACGGTCCGCGCCGGAGAGCGGAGCGGTCAGGGCCTGCGGGCCGGCGGGCGCATCCGGGCGTCCGGCGCGTCCCGGCCCGTCACGCCAGGAACGACGCGGCGCCGGCCACGAACAGCTCGGGGTCGTCGAGCCAGGGGAAGTGCCCGGCTCCCGGTTGCACGACGAGTTCGGCGCGCGGGAAGACCTCGGCCAGCTCGGCGATCGCGCCCGGCGGCGAGTTCAGGTCGACCTCCCCGGCGATCAGGAGCACCGGTGCGGGGAAGTCCGCGAACGCCGCACGGGTGGCGGCCGGATCGAAGGCGCCGTCGGATCCGTAGACCGCGGCCGCCTCACCGTTGCGCCGGCCGTCCTCCGCGGCCCGGTGGGCCTGGGCCGCCGCGTCCCAACGTCCGTACCAGAAGGGGGCGATGGCGCCGAACGAGTCGGCGGTGCCCCGGCCCGCGACGATCTCCTCCAGCGCGGCGAACGCCTCCGGGAACCACGGCTCGCCCTCGCGCAGCCGGGCCGCCTCCTGCCGGTCGTCGGCGGTGATCGTGATTCCGAACGCCTGGACGCTCGGTGTGATCAGAGCGAGCCGCGCGATCCGCTTCGGATGGCGGGCGGCGTAGAGGGCGGCCAGATTGGTGCCGCCGGAGTGCGCGAGGAGGTCGAGCGTGTCGAGCCCGAGGTGCTCGCGCAGCGCCTCGACGTCGTCGACGAGCCGGTCGCACCGGTACGAGGAGCTGTCGCCCGGGACCGCGGACCGGCCGGTGCCGCGCAGGTCCAGCAGGACGAGCCCTCGGTGGGCGGCCAGGCCCCCGAGGTCGCCGAGGTAGGCGGAGTCCTGCATCGGGCCGCCGGGCAGGCAGACGACGGGACGGCCGTCGCCGTCACCGAGCTCGTGGTAGGCGAGTTCGGTGCCGTCGTGCGCGGAGAAGGTAGGCATGATCGACACGATGGCAGGGACCTCGGGGTGCGGCAAACGCATTACCGGGGCCGTCGGCCGCGGGCCGACGCGGGACCGTTCCGAGCGAAGGAGGGTCCCCGGCTCCGTCGGAAAGGAGGATCCTCCTGACGGGACCGGCCGTTTCCCTCCCGGATCGATTCCACGGGCCGTGCGATAGGTTGCCCGCCATGACCGAACCCGGATCCGGCGCCTGGCCACCTGCCCCGATACGGACCGAACGGCTTGTGCTCCGCGTGTCCGAGGCGCGGGACCGTGCGTCGTTCATCGACCTGTTCGCCTCGCCGGAAGTGGGCACCTACATCGGTGGTGCTCGCCCACGCGGCGACCTCGAACGCGCGATGCCCGAGGTGCCCGGACGGCGCCCCGGCCTCTTCGTGATCGACCTCGACGGAGCGATGATCGGCATGATCACGCTCGACCCGCGCACCGCGGACCGTCCGGGGCACGTCCGTCCGGAGGCGGGGGAGTCCGAGCTCGGCTACCTGTTCCTACCGGAGGTCTGGGGACGCGGGTACGCCGCCGAGGCGTGCGCCGCGGCACTCGACTGGTTCACCGCCGCACTTCCCGGCGAGCCCGTGGTCCTCTCGACACAGAGCGCCAACGACCGCGCGATGCGCCTCGCGGCGAAGCTGGGGTTCATCGAGGTGGAGCGGTTCGAGGAGTACGGCGCCGAGCAGTGGTTCGGCGTGTGGTCCTCCCTCACGCCTTCCCGCTCCAGCCGGCCCGGAGCCGGGTGCGGCGGGTAGGGGCAGCGCTCGCTCACGACCGGAGGGGACACCTGATGAAGCCGCAGTCGGCGACCCCCCTCGCCGAGGCACGCTGACCAAGCCGTAGGAAGGAACGCGCAGGCCGAGCAGCGCGCGCACGTTCCTCGAAACCGTGGGCGGCGTCCTCCCCGTGTCACGTCACTTCGCCCCGGCAGGAAGGGACACCCGCCCGGTGAAGACACCGCGATTGTCGGCCTGCAGTTCCTGGGCGACCGTGATCTTCCCGCCCTGGAAGGGGACGAGGAAGGTGAACGAGTAGCGGTGGGAGGTGAGCCGGTAGTCGTGGGCCGCGTCCAGGTCCCACGTCTCGGTGAAGGACGTGAGCGTGACCTGGCTGTCGGTCGCGGTGACCCCGGCGGCGCGGAGCTGCACGAGCGTGGGTTCCAGCTCCCGTACCGCACGCTGGAGCGCCGGACGACTGCGGGCGGCTTGCAACTGCCATCCGGAGGCGGTGACGTGGAGGCGGGTGTCGCCCTCGCCGAGCTTCAGCACCTTGGCACTCTTCGCGTACGCGGCGAACGCGTCCAGTTCCGCCACCGGGTCCTCGACGGCGCCGGCGATGACGGGATCGGTGAGCGGGCCCTTCTTCCATGCCCGGGTGTCGTTCTTGACGTAACCGGTGCCGTCCACGACGTACACCGTCTCGGTCTTGTGCTCCCCCTTGCTCGTGGTGATGTCACCGGCCTGGCGGAGGGCCACGGGGGCGGTGGTGCGGTCCACGGTCGCGGCGTAGGTGGCGCCGGACGGCGCCTGCCCCTCCATGGCGGCCGACTCCTTGCCACGGAGGGCGAACGTCCAACCCTGCCCGGCAGCCATGGCCTGCCGGGCCCGTGCGACGAACTGCACGGCTGTCGTCGGCTCGGGCTGCGCCTTCCGGGACTTCGCGGACTTCGACGCCTCCGGGGTGCCCCCTTGCGAGGGTCGCGCCTGCGCGGTCCGCGTGTCGTCTCGCCCCGCCTTCGTCCGGTTGCCGTCGTGCGAGGAGCAGCCGGACGCGCCGAGGCAGGCCGCGACCACCACCGCGACCACCACCGCGACCACCACCGCGACGGCGGCGGCGGTACGGCGCCGGGGCGGACGGAAACGCATGTCGGGCAGCACGGAGTGACCCTTCGACGAGGACGACCGGAGAAGAATTCGACAGGATTTTCGGAAGCGGCCCGGTTATACAGCAGCCGCTCGCGCGCCCGCGAGCGGACGGACAAAAGGGCGCAACACCGGTGCCGGAGAGGGGAACGCGCGCTGCAGCGGTCCCGTCGGAACGTCCCCCGATCCCGGGAAGGCCCCCCACCTCCGGCCGGCCGGCGAGTCCCGCCCCCACGACGGCCGGGTTCCGGTCGCCGAAAGCCCAGCGGGCGCGGCCGGCACGCGAACTGTCGGCGCGTGAGCCGCAGGAGCCCTCCTCGGGCCGGTACCCCACGTCGGTCGTCCGGCCGTCCGTCGTCGCCGAGGCCGTACGGGCGACAGCATTTCGTCCCTTTGCTCCGGGGAGTGGAGCGGCGACCGCCGCATGCGCTATAACCACCCGGTTCCGAGCCACGCGCATTCCGTTTCCAGTGAGGCGCACCCGAACCACGAAAGCGGAGCCATGCCTGCCACGGAAAACCCCGGCGAGCCGACTACCGGCGCGCCCCGGGACCGCTCCCCCCTGCGACCGACGGGGTTGCCCTCGCTGCACGACGTCGCCACCTGGGAGCCGCTGCTGCGGCTCCTGCTCCAGGACAACGCGGAGCGGCTCGCCGCACCCGACGGGTACGTGGCGGGCCGCATAGGCAGGGGAAGTTGGAGCGTGCCGGTGGCCCGGCCGGCGCCCAGACCCGGGCGGGCCTCTCTGGTCAGTGACATGCAGAGCGAGTGGGACGCGGTCGGCCGGGTGAGGGACGTCCTGAAGGAGTCGGACGTCGACGATGTCTCCTTCGTGTTGAAGGCACCCGCGCCCGGCAAGGCCCAGCTCCATCTCTTCGACAGGGGCCCCGCCGTCGAGTCGGGCGTCGGCACCCACGTGGGCGCGCTCGCCCTCGTCGAGGGTGCCGTCCCCGAGCCCTGGCGCCGGCTGCCGGACCCTTCACCGGACGCGGTGCCGGCCCCGACGGCGGACACAGCGCTGCTGGAGCGGACGCTCAGGGAACGGCTGCCCCGCGCGATCGGAGCCACCGAGGAGGAGCTCGCTGCGGCGGAGACCCGCCTGGGCGTCACGCTGCCCGAGGAGTTGAGGGCCCTGTACCGGGTCACCCGGGCGCGCTGGGAGGATCTCGGTGAGGACTACAGTGCGGCGACGCGCATGGCCGAAGCGGTCGGCTGCGAGCTTTTCGCGCCGGACGAGGTGTACGTGGCCGACGCCGCGTCCCGCCCGGCCCCCTGGGAGCACGCCGCCATGGACGCCGTCGAGACGAGGCCCGACGCGGCCGTGCAGGGACTCGTCGGCTCGCCCGGCTGGATCGTCTTCGGTGACACCGGGGGTGGTGACCGGATCGCGGTCGACCTCACCCCGGGGCCGCGGGGCCACCTCGGGCAGATCATCGTGATGAGCCACGAGGAGAACTGCGGTGCGGGCCTGGTCGCCGATTCCCTCACCGACATGGTCCTCGACCGGCGGCCCGACGAGGGACGCGGCGCGGGGCGCGAGGAACAGCCCCCGGCCGTCGCATGGGTGAACAGGAGGAGCATCCGAAGCGTGGCGGCCGCCGCCCACCCCGGGCTGGAGGCGCTGAGCATCGGCGCGTGGGAGGAGGAACCGCTCAGCCTCGAACCCCTCGTCGGACTACCGCGCCTGCGGTCCCTCACCGCCTACCCGGGTACTCTCGCCGACCCGTTGGAGATCGCCCGCCTCGACGGGCTGGAATTCCTCGAGCTCGGCCCGGAGGAGTGGCGTGTCCTGCTCGACGCCGGGGCAGTACCGCGCGGCCTGTCGGCCGCCGCGATCGAGGCGCAGGGCAGGCGGAACCCCCTGCAGGTCATCGAGCTGGCCAACGAGATCCTCACCCTGTGGGGCCGGCCCCCGATCACCCGGACGGTCATCGAGGCCGACCTCGGGCCGGTGGCGTGACCCGCTGACGACGCGGATCGAGTGCCCCGCCGGGAGGTTCACCCGGCGGCGGCCGCACCCGTGGGCGCGCCCACGGACGTGCCCGGCTTCACCGCGGCATCGGGGCTGACGGACGCACTGGGGCTGACGGACGCGCCGGGACCGGCGGACGCGCCCGGGCTCCTCGACGCACCCGGGCTGACCGGGGGACGAGGGCTCGCGGTGGGGACAACCGCACGGCACTTCTCCTGCGGCAGGTCCCGGACGGCTGTCCGGGCACCCGCGCCGCCCGTGACCGGCACGTCGAAGGCGTAACACCCCGGCACCGTCCGCTCGGTCACGAAGATGAACGTCCGCGGTGGCCCGTGGCCGATCAGTCCGGCGACGACCGTGACCGCCGCGCCGCTCCGGGTGACACCGACCGCGCCCGCCGCCGCCTTCGCGGCGGGGAAGATCCGGGCGATGTCCGCGTCCGAAAGCTCGCCGTCGGCCGCCTCCCGGTCCAGCTCCCCTCGCCGCGCGTCCACCTGGGCCCGCAGATCGTCCCGGGCCGTGCTCTCGTCGCGCGCCGGTTCCGTCGCCAGCCAGATCCACGTGACGGTGACGACGAGCAGCAGTCCGCCGAGCACCGTGAGGCATCCGTTGAACAGACAGCCGCCCACCGTGCCGCTCCGGACCTGTGATCGTCTCCCCATGGGCACAGCCTGTCCCGTGGGCACACGTCGGAGCCCGCCCGTCCCCAAGTCGTCACCGGACCGAGCCCTGCGGGCGACCAGAACCGACGGCACCCGTTCCGGACGTGGCGCCCCGGCGGGCGTCGGTGCGCGTCGACGCCCCGGCGGGGCGGGATCCGTCAGAGGCCTTCGAGGCTGTCCATGAACGAGCTCACGGAGAACACGGCGCGGCCGGGGCCCGCCGGACCGTAGCCGGGAGGGGAGCTGAGCCCGAACTCCTCGAGCGTCGCCCGGTAGGCCTCCAGCAGGCGGATGTGGTACTCCAGCGGCGCGCCCAGCGGATTGGCCTTGCCCAGCGGCGTCGTCGGCTCCGGGCACCACGTGGTGAAGCGCGGGACGACGCCCTTCGACATGAAGAACCGCAGGCCCTCGGTGGTCGACTCGATCGCCTCGCTCACCTTCGTGAAGCCGAACGGCTCGGCCATCTCGATACCCGCCACGAAGTTCGGGATCACCTGGCGGGGGCCGAACACCTCGGCCGCGTCCAGGATCCGGCGGTGCCACTCGTCGCGGCCGACGTAGCGCTCCTTGCCCGGGCAGTGGAGCTCGAACAGCCGCCGGTCCCACACCTCGAAGTTGGGGTGGTAGATCCGGATGCCGTAGTCGTGGAAGCGCTGCACGGCGTCGCGGGGCAGCGCCTGCGCGACGACCTTGCCCGTCCAACGGCCCGGGAAGCGCTCCTCGATGGCCTGGGCGTAGTGGCCGTAGAAGTCGGCCTCGTCCCGGCCCCCGACCTGGGAGGTGATGGAGCCGCCCGTCAGCGTGTAGGCGCGCGAGGTGCCGGCCGTGTCGTACCGGTCGATGATCTCCAGCGCCTCCAGCACCTCCTCCACCGGCTTCACCCCGGTGTACGGGCGGCCCGCCGCCTTGTGCTGGCGCCAGTTGTGGTTGATGTCGCAGAACTGGCACTCCTCCTTCGCGCCGAAGTACTGGCACACCCGGAAGACCGTCAGATAGATGAGGTAGCCCCACTGGATGGTCGGCGCGACCTCCATCACGGACTTGCCGTTCGACAGCTTGTGCCGGTAGTACTCCGGCATCGGCGGCAGACCCACGTCCGCGATCCGCGCCCCGTCCAGGTACAGGCCGAGCGCCCCGTCCTCGCCGGCGCGCACGACGTACGGGGAGTCGGGATTGACGCGTACGGACACGACGGTGCGCCGCAGCTCGTACGGCCCGCCGGTGAGCACGATCTCCTCCGGCGGCCGGTTGAGCGCGGCGGCGCCGAGCTCTGGCAGCGTGCGGTGGTCGAAGGAGAAGATGAAGTACGACTTGGGCTTGACGTCACCGGAGGCGCCGTCGGCCGTGCCGCTCAGCGCCGACTCGTCGAAGGCCATGCCGCCGCGCAGGAGGTCTTCCTTGATCACGGCTTCCCGGGGCACGTGCGGGAAGCGCCCCATCAGATCCTCGACCAAAGCGGTGCGGCTGAGGCTCTCCATGTGCTGCTCCATCCCTGGGTCCCCGCGCCACGGGGGCCCAGGCCGGCAGGGGATTCTGAGATCCGCCGTGTCGCCCGGGTCGCCGCGGCCGCCGCGGGAGCTTCGGTCCTTCTCGGTCGCCTCGAAGCGTAACCCCGACGATTCTCCGAGCTCACGCGGGTCGGGCGGGGCGGCGTGAGGTGGGTCGTGCGGTCGGGCCCGGTGGGGTGACGAGTCGTGCGCGGCGGGACGATCTGGCGGCAGGCCCCCGGGGCGCGCGATGATGCCGCGCATGCTGCTGACTCATCAGGGCCGTTCGCCCGTGGTCCACCCCTCGGCCTACATCGCTCCCACGGCCACCCTGTGCGGCGACGTGCGGGTGGGCGCCGACTGCCGGGTGCTGTTCGGCGCGGTCCTCACCGCCGAGGGCGGTCCGGTGGAACTGGGCGCGGGATGCATCGTCATGGAGAACGCGGTCCTGCGCGGCACGCGCCGCGACCCGCTGACGCTGGGACGCCAGGTCCTCGTCGGACCGACGTCCTACCTGACGGGCTGCCGGGTCGAGGACGAGGTCTTCCTCGCCACCGGGAGCAGGGTCTTCAACGGTGCCCGGATCGGCGCGCGTTCCGAGGTCCGCATCAACGGTGTCGTGCATCTGCGCACGGTGCTGCCGCCCGACACGACGGTGCCGATCGGCTGGGTCGCCGTCGGGGACCCGGCCCGCATCCGCCCACCGGAGGACCACGAGGGGATCTGGGAGGTCCAGAGGGATCTCGACTTCCCGGGCCACGTCTTCGGCCTGGACCGTCCGGCCGAGGGCGAGAGCCTGATGCCGGGGATCTCCGCCCGCTTCGGCAGAGCGCTGGGCCGGCACGCCGGCGACCAGGAGGTCTGAGGTCCGGATCCGGTCCGACCGGTGACTTCCGGCCATCGTCCTTCACCCGCTCGACCCGGATGGAAAACTGACGTCCTGTCGGCACGGGAGGGACGCATGAGTGCGGGGACGGGGGCAGGGCGGCGGCGACGGGGCGGACGAGGCGCCGGACCCCGGTGAGCGGGTGACTCTCGCCCGGTGACACCCGCCTGTGCCGAGCCGCACCGGGGCGGGACCGGGGCGCGGGACGAGAGGGGAACGGAGGCTGGGTGGAGTTCGACCGGATCGTGCAGATCAGGGTCATCGGGCCCCGAAGGCCGGGCAGGGCGGCCTTCGCCACCGGCTACCTGGTCGCCCCCCGGCTGGTGCTCACCACGGCGCACGTGCTGGGGGAGTCCCCGGAGTCGGGTGGGACGAGCGTGACCGTGTGCCGTCCCGAGGCGGACGAGCGGCGGTTCCCCGCGCGCGTGCTCTGGTGGCGCAAGGACGACTCCGTCGACGCCGCCCTGGTCGAGGTGGTCCCCGACCCCGGATGGCGGACTCCGGACTCCCTTCGCGACCTGCGGACCCGCCCGCCGCAGCGCTGGGGCAGGCTGATCGGCACCCGGCCCCATCCGGTCACAATCTGCGGCTACCCCCGCATGCAGAAGGACGGGGTCGACCGCCTCGGGGAACAGCTCACCGGTTCCATCCACCCGGGGAGCGGGAGCGGCGCCGACCGGTACGAAGTGCTGAGCGTCAACCCCACCTTCCCCGCCGACACGGCGTCCGCTCCGTCCGCCACCCCCTGGTCCGGGATGTCGGGTGCCGCACTCCTGTGCGGCGACCTGCTCACGGGCGTGGTGTCCCGGGACCGGCAGGCGGCCGTCGGAGCACGGCTCATCGCCACACGTACCACCGAACTGCTGGACGACCCCGAGTTCCGCGACCTGGTCACCGCGCACAGCGGCTGGCAGCCGCTGGCGGAGCCCGTCGAACCCGATCACCTGCTCGCCCCCGCGGCACACGCCCGGGACCTGCGGTCGCCCGCGATGCTGCTGCGCGCCGACACCGAGGCCGTCACCTTCCACGGCCGGGAGAAGGAGCTGCGCTACTTCACCGCGTGGTGCCGGGACACCCCGGACCCGTTCGCGGTCCACCTGATCACCGGCCCGGGCGGTCAGGGGAAGACCCGCCTGGCCCGTCAGCTGGCCGCCGAACTCCGCGCGTCCGGCTGGGTCGCCGTGCAACTGCGCGCCGACCTGGACGACGCCGCGCCCGCGGGTCGGGCGGACGCCGGCGGCCCGGAACCCGACGGAACGGGTCCCGACTGGGGAGCCCTGGACACCACGTCGCCCCTGCTGGTGGTCGTCGACTACGCCGAGACCCTGCCTCGCCAGGTCCGCCGCCTCATCACACGGCTGCGCCACGGCCGGCACCGTACGCGGCTGTTGCTGCTCGCGCGGGCGCGGGGGGACTGGAAGACGGACGTCCTGGGATCGGAGTCCGACACGCTGCGGATCCTGTCCGACGCTCCCACGCTCGCGCTCGCCCCCCTGCTCGGGCAGAGCGCCGGGACCGAGGCGCGGGCCGTCGCCTTCGGCCGGGCCACCCAGGACCTGTCCCGGTTCCTGGGACAGGTGACGGGACTGCCGCGGACGGACTGGCAGTCGTTGGCGGAACGGATCAGGCCCCCGAAGGACCTGCACCGCTCCCGCTACGCCTCCGCCCTCACCCTGCAGATGCACGCGTTGGTGACGCTGCTCCAGGCCGGCCCCACTCAGGTGGCCGCCGGTGCGACCGCCGGCCCGGGCGGGCCGCCGGCCCCGGGGCAGCCGATCGGCCCGGACCTGCCGCCCGGCCCGGAGGGCCTGGAGGTCCTGCCCGGCCTGGACGTTCGGCGGGACACCGAGGCGGCACCTGTCGAGGCGCTGCTGCTGGCACACGAGGCGCACTACTGGGAGGGCACCGCGGCCTCGCCGGCGTTCCGGCTCGGCGACCTGCGGCCCGTCGCCCTGCGACGAGCCGTGGCGGCCGCCGCGTTGTGCGGGGCGGCCACCCGCGCCGAGGCCGTCGCCGTCACCCGGCAGGTGCGGGGACTGCCGCCCGGTCGGGAGGGCGACGTCGCCGAGTGGCTGCGTGCCCTGTACCCACCCGCCCCCGGCCGCTACTGGGGTTCGCTCCAACCCGACCGGCTCGCCGAGTACCACGCCGGTGTCCACTTCACCCGCCCCGGGGACGAGATGCTCGCGCCCCTGTGGGCCGAAGCCACCGACGGCCAGCAGGTCCACGCCCTGGTCGTCCTCGTCCGTGCCGCGGGCGCCCATGTGCTCGGGGAGCGCCTGCAGACCGCGACGGAGGTGCTGGACGCCCTCGGTGCCGCGGTGGACTCGGCGCCCGCGCGCGTCCGGGTCCTGCTCGCCGCCGGTACCGTCCTTCCGCCGCATCCCAGGGCGCCCTACGACAAGCCGCAGTTCACCGCTCTCGGTCTGGACCTCAACCGCAGGCTGGCCACCGCGTTCCGCGAGCTGGCCGTCCAGCAGCCCGACTCCTACGGCCCGGAACTCGTCGAGACGATGAACGACATCGGCGTGCGCTGCGCGCAGATGAACCGGGTCGGCGAAGCCCTGACAGCACTGGACGAGGCGGTCGAACTCGGCCGCCGCTTCGCGCGGGTCGACCCCGGGGCGACGGAACCGCGGCTCGCCGTGGCACTGCGCAATCGCTCCATGGTGCTCTCGCACCGGGGACGGGAGAGTTCCGCGGAGGCCCTCGTCACGGCCGAGGAGATCGTCGCGATCGAGCGCCGGCTGCTGAGGTCCACCCCCGGCGCGGACGGGTCCTATCTCTTCCTCGCGCTGTACCACCTGGGCAGGCGGCTGGCCATCCTCGACCGGAACGAGGAGGCGCTGGCCCCCTTGGAGGAGAGCGTGGCCGGATACCGCCGACTCGCCCGGGACAACCCCGCGTACGAGCCGAGCCTGGCACGCCTGCTCACCCAGTTGAGCATCGTGCTCGGGGACATCGGACGCTGGAGTGAGGAAGGTGCGCTGAGCAGGGAGAGCGGGGAGATCCGGCACCGCCGCGGCCTCGCCTTCAGCCCGGAGCCCCGCGCGGGGCTGCGCAGGAGGCAGAACCGCGCCACGCGGTCCGCCGACCGGTGACATCCGGCCCCTGGCGACGGACCGGCCCCTGCTCTATATAAGAGTTGCCTTATATAAGCGTCTGGTGGCATAGTCGGCCATGTGCACGCCTTCGATGTTCTCGGGGATCCGGTCAGACGCCGGATATTGGAGCTGCTCGCCACGGGCGAGCGGCCATCGGGCGAGGTCAGTGCCGTCATCCGGGAGGAGTTCGGGATCTCCCAGCCCGCCGTGTCCCAGCACCTGCGTGTCCTGCGGGAGAGCGGCTTCGCCTCGGTGCGCCCGGAGGGCACGCGCCGGCTGTACGCGGTCGACGCCGCGCCGCTGCGCGAGGTGGACGACTGGCTGGAACGGTTCCGGGGCTTCTGGGAGCAGCGGCTCGACGCGCTCGGGACGGAGCTCGCGCGGGGAAAGCGCGAGCGCGGACAAGGAGAGGAAACGAGCGGACATGAGTGAGATCGTCGACCGGATCAACCTGGTGCACCGGGAGGCCGGAACCCGTCGGGTCGAGGCCGGTGAGGCCGGGACGGTGCTGCTGCGGCGCACCTACGACGCCGGCATCACCGACGTGTGGGACGCGGTGACCGATCCCGAGCGGCTCGGGCGCTGGTTCCTGCCGGTCACCGGCGAGTTCAAGGTCGGTGGGCGCTACCAGCTGGAGGGCAACGCGGGCGGCGAGATCCTCGCATGCGTGGAACCCGAACGGCTGCGGGTCTCCTGGCTGTTCGGTCCCGACCCCGGGTTCGGCGAGGTCGAGGTCCGGCTCACGGCCGAAGGCGAGGAACGCACCGTCTTCGAGCTCGAGCACGTGGCCGTCGTCCCGGACGAGTTCCGGGACCGCTTCGGCCCGGGTGCCGTCGGCGTCGGCTGGGACCTGATGTTCCTCGGCCTCGGCATGCACCTCGCGGGCGCCGGCATGAGCAAGGAGGAGGCCGAGGTGTGGCAGACCTCGCCGGAGGCGAAGGAGTACACGACGCGGTCGGGCGAGGCGTGGGGTGCCGCGTACGCCGCATCCGGTGCCGACCCGGAGACCGTCGCGGCCACGACCGCGGCGACCATCGGGTTCTACACGGGCACCTGAGCGGCCTTCCGGGGACGGCCGGCCGGCGCCGCCCGCGGCGTTCTCACGCTCCGGTCGGATCGTTCTCCCCGCGGGCGCCGGCGTCCGCCGGTGCCCGCGTCCCGTTCCCGGTCTCGTCCCGTTCCCGGTCTCCCGTTCCCCCGATCAGCCGATCCGTGTTGCCGGCCGGTGCCGGGGCGGGTTGCCTGGTGCTGTCGAGCGCCGTGATGCCCCCCGGTCCACGGACCCGGTGCAGGAATCGAGGTCAGTGATGCGTGGTTACCCTCCGATCGCCGACCACGGAATGATCGGCGACCTCCAGACCGCCGCGCTGGTGTCCGGCGGGGGCTCCGTCGACTGGATGTGCGCGCCCCGCTTCGACTCCCCGAGCATCTTCGCCGCCCTGCTCGACGCGGAGCGCGGCGGCCACTTCACGATCGCGCCCGTCGGCGACGACACGACGGTGCGTCAGCTGTACCTTCCCGACACGGCCGTCCTGGTGACCCGGTTCCTGACCCCGCAGGGCGTGGGGGAGGTGGTGGACTTCATGCCGCTCGGCGACCAGCCGCAGGTGGCGGGCGACCGGCACCGCCTGATGCGGGTCCTGCGCGTGGTCCGCGGCACCGTGACCTTCGCCCTGGAGTGCCGGCCGCGCTTCGACTACGGCCGGGCCCCGCACTCGCTCACCCTCGGCGGCCAGGGCGCCGTCTTCCACGGCCCCGAACTCGACGTCCACCTGCAGGGCGACATCCCGCTGGGCGCGGACGGCCACGACGTCCGCGCCACCGTCACCCTGGAGCAGGGCCAGCGTGCCGGAATCCTCCTGGAGACCCGCCCTGCGGGATCCCCCGAACCGGAGCCCGTCACCGTCGAGGACTTCGTCGCGGAGTTCGAGGCGACGCTCGGCTTCTGGCACGGGTGGATCCGCCGCTGCAGCTACCGCGGCCGCTGGCAGCACATGGTCAACCGCTCGGCGATCACGCTGAAGCTCCTCATCTACGCGCCGACCGGCGCCCCGATCGCCGCGCCGACGATGGGCCTGCCCGAACAGATCGGCGGCGAACGCAACTGGGACTACCGCTACACCTGGATCAGGGACGCGTCGCTGTCGGTCCGCGTCCTGATCGACCTGGGCTACGTCGACGAGGCCAACGCCTTCCGGGCGTGGCTCGGCCGCTGCCTGCGGTCGACCGCGGCGGCGGGCGGCGAGCCGCTGCAGATCATGTACCGGATCGACGGCGATCCGAGGCTCTCCGAGGAGATCCTGGAACACCTGAGCGGCTATCGCGACTCGTATCCGGTCCGGTCCGGGAACGGGGCCGCGGACCAGCTGCAGCTCGACATCTACGGCGAGTTCGCCTACGGCCTCACCCATTCCCCGGAGGTGGCCGAGCTCGCCGGATACGAGGGCTGGCTGGGCTTCGCGGCGCTCCTCGACTGGCTCGCCGAGGCCTGGGACCGGCCCGACGAGGGCATCTGGGAGACCCGTGGCGGACGCCAGGACTTCACGTTCAGCCGGCTGATGTGCTGGGTCGCCTTCGACCGGGGCATCCGGCTGGCCACCCAGTACGCCCGGCCCGCCGACCTGACCCGCTGGACGGCGGAACGCGACGCCATCCTCACCCAGGTGATGCAACGCGGCTGGAACCCCGACCGCGGCGCCTTCGTCCAGCACTACGGCAGCGACGTCCTGGACGCCTCTCTGCTGCTGATGCCCCTGCTCGGATTCCTCTCGCCGAAGTCCACGCAGTGGCTGTCCACCCTGGACGCCATCGACCGCGAACTGGTCACGGACAGCCTCGTCTACCGCTACAACCCCGAGGCCTCGCCCGACGGCCTGCGCGGCGTCGAGGGCACCTTCTCGCTCTGCAGCTTCCTCTACGTCTACGCCATGGCCCGCGCGGGTCGCCTGGAACAGGCCCGCTACGCGATGGACAAGATGCTCACCTACGCCAACCACGTCGGCCTGTTCGCCGAGGAGATCGGTCCCACCGGCGAGCAACTCGGCAACTTCCCGCAGGCGTTCACCCACCTCGCCCTGATCACGGCGGCGATGGCGCTGGACGAGGAACTCGACCGGGCCGACCGCCGCCGCCCCGACCAGCACTGACCCGGCCCGCCCCGGGCTACCCGTACGGCACCACGACGATCTGGACCTCGTCCTCGTAGACGATCCGGCCCGGGTCGGCGCAGCGCCGTGTCCGGCAGTCGACGCCGTGCGCCCGGAGGATCTCCAGATAGCCGGGGACCCGCTCGATCAGATGCGTGGCCGAGGGCTTGAACCACGCGGCGGCGCCGGGGTTCGTCGCCCGGTCGTACACGGTGGGGTCCACGGTCGACGGGTCCGGGTAGGCGGCGTCGTACCAGCTGTTGTGCACGCGCCGGAAGGACTCCTCCTCCAAGGAGAGCCGGCCCTCCCGCGCCAGCCTGTTGACCAGCCCGAACACACCGGTGAAGTGGCCCCGGTCGTTCCGGTGCGGCGACTCGAACCGTACGTACTCCACCGTTTCCGCTCCTTTTCGTCGGCTGCCGCCGGACCCGCCCGGTCCAGCGCGAGCGGGTCGCAGCCAGGTGTCTCCGGGGGAATCGTCATGAGGTGGATCCTCTCGCGCCGGCCGGCGTCGGTCCCCACCGGTCGAGGCCGCGCGGCGGGTTTCGGAGCCTGAGCGTCGGTTTTCGGCCGGACCAAGGGCTTTCCTCCTCCCGCTCGGACGCCGGTCAGTAGCGTCTCGATCACAGACCGGCCGGGGGAGCACCACGGTCCGGAACATCGTGAATTGAGGAAGCAGGCGCTGATGGTGAATGTGGAGACGTCTCTCAAGGAGGCGATGACCTCGATCGACGGGACCGTGGGCGTCGCACTGGTCGACTACACGAGCGGCATGGCACTCGGCACGCTCGGCGGCAGCCACGACCTCGATCTGACGGTCGCCGCCGCCGGCAACACCGACGTGATCCGGGCCAAGACCCGCACCCTGGAGATGCTCGGGCTCCAGGAGGACATCGAGGACATGCTGATCACCCTCGGCAACCAGTACCACCTCATCCGGTTGCTCAAGGGGCGGGGAGGCAACGGTCTGTTCCTCTACATCGTCCTGGACAAGGGCAGATCCAACCTCGCGATGGCACGGCACCAGTTGCGCCGTATCGAGAAGGATCTGGAGCTCTAGCCGCTCGCCGAGCGGCCCGATCTCGTATGCCCAAGAGTTGAAGAAATCTTCAACTCGACACATCCAAAAGAGGACAGCTGCAGGTGGGGGCGGGTCCGGACACGGCAGGATCGTGGCAACGGTCGTGGAGGACCGGCGGGCCGCCGGCTGCCGCCCCCGCCCAGCAGCCCAGACCCCGGCAGGAGCGTTGTTGCATGCAGGTACCGCTGTACCAGGCCAAAGCGGAGTTCTTTCGCATGCTCGGGCACCCGGTCCGTATCCGCGTCCTGGAGCTCCTCCAGGACGGCCCCGTACCGGTACGCGAACTGCTGAACGACATCGACATCGAACCCTCCAACCTGTCCCAGCAGCTGGCGGTCCTGCGCCGCTCCGGCATCGTGGTGTCGATCCGTGACGGATCCACCGTCAGCTACGCGCTCGCGGGCGGCGACGTCGCCGAACTCCTGCGTGCGGCACGGCGGATCCTCACCGAACTCCTCGCCGGACAGAGCGAGCTCCTCGCCGAGCTGCGCCACGCGGACGCGTCGGGTTAGGGGTCCGCGTCCCGTCACACCGTCGGCCCGCCGCGCCACCCGGGGTCGGCGGACTTCCGCGCGTGCGGCCGAAGGTGCTCGTGGCCTCGGCCGGCGGCGGACGGCGCGCGACCGAGCACCAGAGGTGCCCGGTCGCGCGTGCGGATCGCGGAGGCGATCACCGGTGATGGCAGTCCCAGTGCCCCTTCACCCAGTAGTGGTCCCAGTGCGCGGGGACGTAGACCCACTTGTAGTGCCGGTCGTGGTCCCAGTGCCCCTTGTGGGAGTGGCCGTGCTTGCCGTCACCCTTGTGCCAGGTCTTGTGGTGGACCTGCTTCTTCTCCCAGTGTCCCGGGACCCAGCGCTTGTCCCAGTGACCCTTCTTCCAGACGCACCGGTCGTGGTGACGGTGGTCGTTGTCATGGGTCACGGTGGAGGTGACGGAGGCCGGCGCGGGAGCCGCCGACGCGGTGCCCGACAGCCCGAGCGCGGCGCCACCGGCGAGCAGACCCGCCGAGGCGGCGCCGGCCACGAGCCGGCGGACCTTCATGGTGGGAGTCATCGAAACGCACTTCCTTACGTAGCGAGACGTGGGTACCGGCGAGCTCCCCTCCCCTCGGGATACGAAGGGGGACCGGAGCTTCACCGGATCGGCGTGACACAGGGGATTCGAAGCGGGCGGCGCCCCGGATGACCGAGACGGATGGAAATATCCGAAAGGTTCCGTGACGGGCGGTCGCGCCGAGTCGTCCGCGGCGACGGCATCCGGGCGGGGGTCCCGCTCCGAATCCCCTGCGAAGGACTCCGCCCATCCGCACCACCGGTTCCGGGGAGTGGCCATGACCACGACCATCGCCACAGAGGCGCCGAGCGCGACGCGTCACGTCGTCGCGCTGCCCTACGGCCTGCACGCTCCGGCCGTCGCCCGGCACGTCACCGCCCGCCGGCTCGCGCCCACGGGCGCCGGGGCCGACCGGGTCGCGGACGCGGTGCAGATCGTCTCGGAGCTGGTCGCCAACGCCGTCCTGCACAGTCGTGGGCCCTGCGTGCTCACGCTCACCGTCAGCGGCGCCGTGCTCGACATCGCCGTGGCCGATCGCAGCGAGGAGCTGCCGCAGCTCCCGGGCGAAGCCGGCTCCGGTCCCGGTGTCCCGGCCGGGAGCGGGCGCCGGGCCGGCGGCTTCGGCTTGGCGGTGATCAGCGGACTGGGCGGCAGGACGACCGTGGTGCCGGCTCTCGGGGGCAAGACCGTGCACGTACGGCTCGACCTCGAGCTCGACCTCGGGCCGGCAGTGCTCGCCGACGCGTCCGGGCGGCTCGACGCGCCCGGCCTCGCTCCCGTCGCCGGCCGCGATCCCGGCCGGGACCGGCGCCTCCCTCTCGACCTCACACCCGTGCGGGAACCGGGTCGCGGACCGGGACCCGACTCCCGTACATCACGCCGGGGCGTGCCTTGAGGGTGTCGCGCTCGTCCGCCTTCGGGCGGCGTCACCCGATCGGCACCGGCCCGCTGCGGATCGCCGACGACGCGGGCAGGATCGCCAGGGGGCGCAGGCCCGGCGGGACGACACGTGCCGCACTCCGGCACCCGGGAAGAGGAGCACCGCGTGGCGCACGGATCCGAGCCGGACCGGCGGCTGGGTGAGCTTCTGCACCGCGCGGCCGGCGGTGACGAGGCGGCGTTCGCGGCGGTGTACGACGCGCTGGCAGACACGGTCATGGGCATGGCCTGCCGGATCCTGCGCGACGCGGCGCAGGCGGAGGAGGTGACCCAGGACGTCATGGTCGAGGTATGGCGTACCGCCGAGCGCTTCCGGCCCGACCGGGGCAGCGCGAAGGCGTGGGTGCTCACGCTCGCCCATCGCCGCGCCGTGGACCGGGTCCGCGCCGTCCAGGCGAGCACGGAGCGCGAGACGCGCGCCTGGCGGCTCTCTCCCGACCGGGACCACGACGAGGTGGTCGACGCCGTGGAGGGGAACGACGAGCGTCGGCGGGTCTACCGCTGTCTCGCCTCGCTGACCCGCCTGCAGCGGGTACCGCTCGTCCTCGCCTACTACCAGGGCATGACCTACGTGGAGGTCGCCGACTCGCTCTCGACGCCGCAGGGCACGACGAAGTCACGGATGCGTGCGGGGCTCCGGCAGCTGCGCGCCTGCCTGGAGGAGGGCCGATGACGCCCGCCGAGGACGTGCACCTCGACGCCGGGGCCTACGCCCTCCACGCGCTGCCGCCGGGGGAGGAGGCCGTCTTCGAGGCGCACCTCGCCACCTGCGAGGCGTGCCGGCGCGAGGTGCGGGAGTTCCGGGAGGCGGCGGCCCGGCTCGGCGCAGCGGACCCGATGGCCCCCCCGCCGGACCTGCGGGCGCGCGTACTGGACGAGATCACCCGCGTCCGCCAGCTGCGCGCGACCCGTCCGGGGCCGGACCAGGATCCGGGGCCGGACCCGGACCCGGACCCGGCGCGTCGGGTCGACCCGGACCAGGATCCGGATCGACGGCGTGGTCCGGGTGCTCGCGCGTCGCGCGGCCGGCGCGTCCTCCGGTTCGTCCTGGCCGCCAGCGTCGCCGTGGCCGTGGCCCTCGGCGGCATCGCCGCCTGGCAGTACTCCCGGGCCGAGGACGCCGGGGACCAGGTGGTTCGGGCCCGGGCCCAGATCGAGGCCGCCCGGTCCGATGCCGCCGCTTTCAACGCGGTGCTCACCGCGCCGGACGCGCGCCTGCACACCGCGCAGCTGACCGGAGGCGCCACGGCCGCGGTCGTCGTCTCCCGTGCCGAGGGCCGAGCCGCGTTCACGGCACAGGACCTGCCGGCCCTGGCCGCGGGCAAGGTCTACGAACTCTGGTACGCCGCGCCCACCGGGGACCTGCGACCGGCCGGTCTGCTGCCCGCCACGGGCCGGCCGTCCGCCCGGGTGCTCGCGGGGCCGCTCGCGAACGCCGTGGCCGTCGGCGTGACGGTGGAACCCTCGGGTGGCTCCGCGCAGCCCACCACCGAGCCCCTCGGGATCATCGACATCACCGTCTGAGCCGGACGTGCCGGCGGAACCGGCCGCCCCACGTCGCGTCGGCCGGCGACCGCTCCGCAAGCCCATGTCCCCTGCGTCGGAGCGGGAGTTGTGCGGTACCGTATAGATCTGTTGTACGGCACCGTACAGATGAGGGGGCTCACCGTGCCGAGACTTCCCCAGACGGCCCACACCGGCCTTCCGTGGCGCATCCACGCACTCACCGGCGACTTCGCGGTGGAGGACGTGTGGTCGTTCCGGACTCCCGGAGCGGGCCCCGACGACTTCCCCGTGATGCTGGCCGCACTGCGTGCCGCCGGAGACCCCGACCGGCTGTCGCCGCCGGTGCGGTTCCTGTTCGCCGTGCGATGGAAGCTCGGCGCTCTCCTCGGCTGGGACAAGGAGGCGTCGGGAGTCGGCGAGCGCGTCGGCTCGCTCCGCGACCGGCTGCCCGACGACCTGCGCGCCGCTCCCCGCGGCCCGGACAGCGACGGCATGCCTCTCGAGGCGGTCTACGAACTCGACACCGAGGCCGCCCGCGAGCTGGCGAACAAGACCGTGCACGCGGTCATGCACCTCGGCTGGGTGCGGGGCGCCGGCGGCTCGTACGAACTGAGGATGGCCGTCCTCGTCAAGCCCAACGGCCGCTTCGGCCGGCTGTACATGGCCGCCATCGCGCCCTTCCGTCACCTGCTCGTCTATCCGGCTCTGACACGGCAGTGGGAAGAGGCCTGGCGCGACCGCGATCGCACCGCCTGAGCCCAGTCCGTCGGGCGCCGCCCCGTGGCGGGCCGGGGCGGGTCCGACCGTGCACGCCGGCGGGGTGCGCCGCACGCCATGGGTGCCGGACCCGATGGTCCACGGGGGAGGGGCCTGGGGTGCCCCTAACGCACTCCCGCGCTCCCCGGGTCGTCCACCGCGCCCACCGACTCGCGGGGCGGGGGCGTGGCCAGGACGTCCCCGGCGGGCGGTGTGGCGGCCGGCCCGCCGCGGCGCCGGGCGACGTACGCGGCGATCGGCTCGGTGTAACGGGCCGTCAGCGGACCGACGACCACCAGGATCAGGACGTACGCCGTGGCGAACGGGCCCATCGCGGGCTGGATCCCGGCGCTCACGGCGAGACCGGCGATGACGATGGAGAACTCGCCCCGCGCGACCAGGGTTCCGCCTGCCCGCCAGCGGCCCTTCGGGCCGACCCCGGCCCGCTTCGCGGCCCAGTGACCCGTGGCGATCTTGGTCAGCGCCGTGACGACCGCCAGCGCGAGGGCGGGCAGGAGCACCGGAGGGATGCTGGCCGGATCCGTGTGCAGCCCGAAGAAGACGAAGAAGACGGCCGCGAACAGGTCCCGCAGCGGGCTGAGCAGCGAATGCGCGCCCTCGGCGACCTCCCCGGAGAGGGCGATGCCCACCAGGAACGCGCCCACCGCCGCCGAGACCTGGAGCTGCTGGGCGATACCGGCGACGAGAAGCGTGAGGCCGAGGACGACGAGCAGCAGCTTCTCGGGATCCTCGCTGGAGACGAAGCGCGAGATCAGCCGGCCGTAGCGCACCGCGACGAAGAGGACGGCGCCGGCCACGCCGAGGGCGATCGCCAGCGTGACGCTGCCCGCGGCCAGACTCACCCCGGCCAGCAGGGCGGTGATGATCGGCAGGTACACGGCCATGGCCAGGTCCTCGAGGACCAGGATGCTCAGGATCACCGGAGTCTCGCGGTTGCCGACCCGGCCGAGGTCGCCGAGGACCTTCGCGATGACGCCCGACGACGAGATCCAGGTGACCCCGCCCAGCACCACGGCCGCGACCGGCCCCCAGCCCAGCAGCAGCGCGGCGGCCGCGCCGGGCACGGCGTTCAGGGCGAAGTCGACGAGACCGGCCGGATACTGGGACTTGAGGTTGGAGACGAGGTCGCTCGCCGTGTACTCCAGCCCCAGCATGAGCAGCAGCAGGATGACGCCGATCTCGGCGCCGATCGCCACGAACTCCTCGCTGGCGCCCAGCGGGAGGAGACCGCCCTTGCCGAACGCCAGCCCCGCGAGGAGGTACAGCGGAATCGGCGAGAACCGGAACCGCCCCGCGAACCGCCCCAGGAGGCCGAGCCCCAGGATGATCGCTCCGAACTCGATCAGGAAGACAGCGGAATGCACCCTCTCACTCCCGTCCGAGGATCGTGGCCGCCGCGTCGACGCCCTCGCGGGTACCGATGACGATCAGGGTGTCCCCGCCCGCGAGCCGGAAGTCCGGTGCGGGGGAGGGGATCGCCTCCGCCCGGCGCAGTACGGCCACGATGGACACACCGGTCTCCGTGCGCATCCGCGTGTCGCCCAGCAGCCGCCCGTTCCAGTGCGCCTGCGCCGCCAGTTCGATCCGCTCGGCGACCAGTCCCAGATCGGTGGTGTGCAGCACGCTCGGGCTGTGGTGCGTGGGACGCAGCGCGTCGATCAGCGAGGCCGTCTCCGGCTCCGTCAGGTGCAGCGACTGCGCGCAGGCGTCGGGGTCGTCGGACCGGTAGACGTTCACCGACCGGGTGCCGTCGCGGTGCGCGATCACCGACAGATGGCGGTGCTCACGCGTGGTGAGGTCGTACTGGACACCGATGCCGGGCAGGGGTGTCGTTCTCATCCGCGGAGCGGGCACGGCCCGTCCTCCTTCTCGTTCGCCGGGGTACGTGGACGGCCCCGGCCGACGCATCGTCGAACCGGGGCGGAGCCGCCATCGTGCCATCCGCCGGGAGGCCGGGAACATGGGTGTCGGCACGGATGGACAGCACCCCCCGACACGGGTGAAGGTGAGCCGGGGACGTGCGCCCCGCCGCAGGTCACAGGCCCGTCGGGACCGGTTCACGGCCGGGACGGCCCTTAGGCTGGGGCACCTGATCCGGTGAGGAGGGACGATGTCGTTGTACTGGCGGATCCTCCTGCTCAACGCCGCCGTGCTCGTGGTCGCCGTCCTGCTCCTGCTGGGGCCGGTCACCGTCTCCACACCGGTACTGCCCCGCGAGGCCATGGTGCTGGGCGCCGGTCTCGTCGCCATGCTGATCGCCAACGCGGTCCTGCTGCGGATCGGCCTCGTTCCCCTGCGCCGGCTGGCCCGCGCCATGGGCACCGTGGACCTGCTGCGTCCGGGCGACCGGCCCGCGGTGAGCGGACCGGGCGAGATGGCCGAGCTGACCCGCACGTTCAACCTCATGCTCGACCGCCTCGAAGCCGAACGGGCCACCAGCAGCGCACGGGTGCTGTCCGCCCAGGAGGCCGAACGGCAGCGCGTCGCCCGGGAACTCCACGACGAGGTGGGCCAGACCCTGACGGCGGTCCTGCTCCAGCTCAAGCACGCGGCCGACCAGGCCCCCGCCGGCCTGCGCGAGGATCTGCGGCAGGCTCAGGAGACCACCCGGTCCGGCCTGGACGAGATCCGTCGCATCGCCCGCCGACTGCGGCCCGGCGTCCTGGAGGAACTCGGCCTGCACAGCGCACTGCGCTCCCTGGCCGGCGAGTTCACCACCCCGAGCCTGTCCGCGCGCACCCACATCGGTCCCGGACTCCCCTCCCAGAGCGACGAGACGGAGCTGGTCCTGTACCGGGTCGCCCAGGAGGGGCTCACCAACATCGCCCGGCACGCCCGGGCACGCACCGCCGAGGTGCACCTGACGCGCGGCGCGGACGGCGGCGTCGAGCTGCTCATCCGCGACGACGGCCGGGGGATGGGCGACGCGACCGAGGGCGCGGGCATCCGCGGCATGCGCGAGCGCGCGCTGCTCGTCGGCGCCGCCCTCTCGATCCGCCCGGGCCCCTCGGGCGGCACCGACGTGCGGCTCGACGTGCCGAAGGCGGAGAAGGAGGAACGATGAGGGAGAAGGGCGACCGATGACGACACCCCGTCCCCCCGGCGCACCGGACCGGCGGACCCGCATCCTGCTCGCGGACGACCACGCGCTCGTCCGCCGCGGCGTCCGGCTCATCCTCGACAGCGAGCCGGACCTCACCGTCGTCGCCGAGGCGGCCGACGGCGCGGAGGCCGTGGCCCGGGCACGCGCGGGCGACATCGACCTGGCGATCCTCGACATCGCCATGCCCCGCCTCACCGGACTCCAGGCCGCCCGCGAGCTGTCCCGCCTCCAGCCGGACCTGCGGATCCTCATCCTCACCATGTACGACAACGAGGAGTACTTCTTCGAGGCCCTCAAGGCCGGCGCCGGCGGGTACGTCCTGAAGTCGGTCGCCGACCGGGACCTGGTCGAGGCCTGCCGTTCCGCGATGCGCGACGAGCCCTTCATCTACCCGGGGGCCGAGACCGCGCTCATCCGCAAGTACCTCGACCTCGCCGGGCAGGGCCGCCCCGTCCCCGACCGGGCCATCACCGAGCGCGAGGAGGAGATCCTCAAGCTCGTCGCCGAGGGCCACACCTCCAAGCAGATCGGCGACCTCCTGTTCATCAGCGCCAAGACCGTCGAACGCCACCGCGCGAACCTGCTCCGGAAGCTCGGCATGCGCGACCGGCTCGACCTCACCCGGTACGCGATCCGCGTGGGCCTGATCGAGCCGTAGAGCCGCCCGGGGCGCGAGGTCCCGGACCCGCCCCGTACGGCTGCCGTGGCGGGGACGGCCGTCCCCGCCACGGAGGCCGCTACACCTCCAGGCCCGGGAGTCCGTCCGGCGCGGGGCAGATCCGGTGGCCCGCGTGGTCGAACACGTAGAGCTGGGCCAGGTCCACCAGCAGCGGGATCTGCGCGCCCGTGCGCACCCGCAGGTGCGGGCCCGTACGGACGACGAGGTCGCTGCGCACGGTCGCCGTGGCCTCGCGGGCGAGGTCCGGGCCCGCCGGACCGTCCCCGAGGCCGCCGCCCCGCGGCGGGGCGAGGGTGGCGACCGCGCCGGACAGCCGGCCCGCCGCCTGCCTGCGCAGTTTGCGCAGACCGCTCTGGTGCGGGCGACGGCGCCGCTGACCCGGACCAGCGGCCGGACGCGCCGACTCCAGTTCCGGCACGACGGCGGGCTGCGAGCCGGTGTTCACGTGCACCAGCGCCTCGTGGCCCTGGTACTCCACGTGCTCGACGATCCCGGTGAGCGGCACCTCGCCCGGCCGCGCCTGGCTGGGCGGGGCGATCCGCACGGCCTCCGACCGCAGTCCGACGATGATCGGCCGCCCCTGCTGGATGCGGAGCAACTGGTGGTCGGAGCTGAGGGGTTCGGGCAGCACGAGGCGTTGCCGGCCGAGCACGATGGACATCCGCGCGTCCAGCGGAGCGTGCACGACCGCCTGGAGCAGACTGATCCGCGGCGTGCCGATGAACGCCGCCACGAAGACGTTCGCCGGCCGGGCGTAGGTGTCCCGCGGGGCGCTGACCTGCTGGAGCACGCCACCGCGCATGACGGCGATCCGGTCGCCGAGGGACATGGCCTCGGACTGGTCGTGCGTCACGTAGACCGTGGTGACCCCGAGCTGCGCGGTGAGCCGCGCGATCTCGGCCCGCAGATGGCTGCGCAGCTTCGCGTCGAGGCTGGACAGCGGCTCGTCCATCAGGAAGACGGACGGCTGGCGGGAGATCGCCCGGCCCATCGCCACACGCTGCCGCTCACCGCCGGAGAGCTGGCCGGGGTAGCGGTCGAGCAGGTCCTCCACGGCGAGCATCCGCGCGGTCGTCTCCACGCGCGGGTCGTGGTCGGTGCCGGGATCGCGCAGCTTCAACGGGAAGCCGATGTTCTCGCGGCTCGTCATGTTCGGGTAGAGCGCGAAGCTCTGGAACACCATCGCGATGTCCCGTTCGCGAGGCGGCAGGTCGTTGGCGTGGACGTCGTCCAGGTACAACTCGCCCTCGGTGATGTCCTCCAGGCCGGCGATCATCCGCAGGACCGTGGACTTGCCGCAGCCCGAGGGGCCCAGCAGCACCAGGAACTCACCTGGCTCGACGGTCAGGGAGACGCGTTCGACGGCGTAGCCGTCCCGCCCGTATCTCTTGCTGACGTTGCGCAACGCGATGGTACGGCTCATGGCGATCCACCCGGACTGGGGTAGGGGAGGTCAGGGGAAGGTGTGGGGGGAGGTGGCGCGGTGAGGGGCGTGGTGAAGCAGATGCGGCCAGAAGTTAGCCCACAAAACCCCGCCAGGGAACGCTTTGGCGCAAGATCGCGAGAATGTCCGGACCGGTGTCCGGGCGGGGCCGGACGGCTGCGGCCCGCGGGCGAGGGCGATCACCTGCGGGAAGACGGGATTTCCCGTCGCCCGGGGGCCGTTCGGCCGCGGGATCGCTCCCAGGGAGCGTCGCGGCGGATCCGCGCTGTCGTCGGGTGGCCCCCCGGATCCGGTCCTCCCCGGATCCGGTCCCGTCCGGCGGCGGGCCTGCTCGGACCGCGCGTCGCGTTGCGCCCGCACGCAAGCACTTGCGCGCGGATGTCGGGGTGCGGACCATGGAACGGCCCTCGACGGGCTGGTTCGTCCCCGGTGTTCCCGCCGGACCGGGGGAACGAACGGACAGCACAGCGCACGAGTACGAGATCGACGCAACCAGCTTGCGGAACTTGCGATACTCTTGCGCTCATGACGCGACGACTTGCTCAAGTGGCCAAGAAGGTGGGAGTCAGCGAGGCGACGGTCAGCCGTGTCCTCAACGGCAAGCCCGGTGTCTCCGAGGCGACGCGGCAGTCCGTCCTCACGGCGCTGGACGTGCTCGGGTACGAGCGGCCCACGCAGCTGCGCGGTGAGCGTGCGCGCCTCGTCGGCCTCGTCCTGCCGGAGCTGCAGAACCCCATCTTCCCCGCGTTCGCGGAGGTGATCGGCGGCGCGCTGGCGCAGCAGGGGCTCACGCCCGTGCTCTGCACGCAGACCAAGGGCGGCGTCTCCGAGGCGGACTACGTGGACCTCCTGCTCCAGCAGCAGGTCTCCGGGGTCGTCTTCGCCGGCGGCCTGTTCGCGCAGGCGGACGCCCCGCACGACCACTACCACCAGCTGGCGGAGCGCAACATCCCGGTGGTGCTGATCAACGCCTCCATCGAGGGCCTCAACTTCCCCTGCGTCTCCTGCGACGACGCCGTCGCCGTCGAGCAGGCCTGGCGTCACCTCGCCTCGCTCGGGCACGAGCGGATCGGCCTCGTCCTCGGCCCGAGCGACCACGTCCCCTCGCGGCGCAAGCTCGAGGCCGCCCGCGCCGCGGCGCAGGCGGCGGGCGCGAAGCTGCCCGACGAGCACGTGGTGCGCTCGATCTTCTCGCTCGAAGGAGGGCAGGCGGCGGCGAACCGGCTCCTCGAGCGTGGCGTCACCGGCATCGTGTGCGCCAGCGACCCGCTCGCCCTGGGGGCGATCAGGGCCGCCCGCCGGCGCGGACTGTCGGTTCCCTCGCAGGTCTCCGTCGTCGGCTTCGACGACTCGGCCTTCATGAACTGCACCGAGCCGCCGCTGTCCACGGTGCGCCAGCCCATCGAGGCGATGGGCCGGGCAGCGGTCGAGCTGCTGTGTGCCCAGATCCAGGGCACGCAGACGGACCCGGGTGAGCTCCTCTTCGAGCCCGAGCTCGTGGTCCGCGGATCGACGGCGCCGCCGCCGCTCGCCTGATCGCCCGCCCCTCTCCTCCGTACACCCCGCCCTCTCCCCTCTCTCCACTCCCCGGCTCCGGCGCCGGGAGGCCTCGTCGCCTCCCGGCGCCGGAGCCGTTTCGTTGTCCGGAACGAGTGGGTCCGTCAACTGCGGTTTCTGTCACGGCTGTTGACAAAGCGGTGACCTGATAGAAACCTGACACCCCGGCGACGCAAAAACTTAACTATGAAGCTCAATAAGCCTGTAATGCGTCGTCATTCATTGTCAGAGACCTGCTGGGTTCCTGGCGAGCGTCGCTCCTGTCGTCGAGCCGTGGCCCAGAACATGGAGAGGCCCCTATGAGAGGCAAACATCTGAGCTGGCGGTTGGCCGTCGGCGCGCTGATAGGCGCGCTGATCGCCGTCGGGCTGCTGCCGGTGACCGCGTACGCCGCCGCGAGCACCAATCTGGCGCTCGGCAGGACGGTGACGGCCACGGGTGCCCACGGCGCCTACCCGGCCGGCAACGTCACCGACGGCAGCCAGGCGTCCTACTGGGAAGGTCCCGCCGGATCCTTCCCGCAGTGGGTGCAGGTCGACCTCGGCGCGAGCGCCCGCGTCGACCGGGTCGTGCTCAAGCTCCCCACCGGATGGGAGGCGCGGAACCAGACCGTCGGACTGCTCGGCAGCACCGACGGCAGCGCCTTCACCACCCTCGCCGCCGCGCAGTCCCGGACGTTCGACCCGGCCCAGGCGAACACCGTGTCCCTCGCCCTGTCCGCCGTCACCACCCGCTACGTACGGGTGCAGGTGACGGCCAACTCCGGCTGGAACGCGGCGCAGTTGTCCGAGGTCGAGATCTGGGGCGAGAGCGTGCAGGGACCGGTCGACCCGCCGGTCGAGGGCACCAACCTGGCCCGTGACAAGCCGATCGAGGCGACCTCCACCACCCAGACGTACGTCGCCGCGAACGCCAACGACGACAGCGCCGCCTCCTACTGGGAGTCCGCCGGCTTCCCGGCCGGCCTGACGGTGAGGCTCGGCGCGAACGCCGACGTGCAGGCCGTGGTCGTCAAGCTCAACCCCGACCAGGCGTGGGGCCCGCGCACCCAGTCGATCCAGGTCCTCGGGCGCGAGCAGTCCGCCTCCGGGTTCACCTCGCTCAAGGCGCGGGCCGACTACGCGTTCAGCCCCTCCAGCGGGCAGAACAGCGTGACGATCCCGGTGACCGGCCGGTACGCCGACCTGCGGCTGACCTTCTTCTCCAACACCGGCGCCCCCGGCGCCCAGGTCGCGGAGTTCCAGGTCGTCGGCGCCGCGGCACCCAACCCCGACCTCACCGTCACCGACCTGACCTGGGCTCCGTCCTCCCCCTCCGAGACGGACGCCGTGACGGTCGACGCCACGGTGCGCAACGCCGGCACCGCCGCGGCCGCCGCCACCACCGTCGAGGTCAGCCTGGAAGGCGCCGTCGCCGGCTCCGCACCGGTCGCCGCCCTCGCCGCCGGCGCCTCGGTGACCGTCCCCGTCACGGTGGGCAAGCGCCCGATGGGCTCGTACACCGTCTCGGCGGTGGTCGACCCGACCGACACCGTCGCCGAACAGGACGACACCAACAACAGCCGGACGGCGGCGGCGAAGCTGGTCGTCGGCCAGAGCCCCGGTCCGGACCTGCGGGTCACCAGCATCACGACCAACCCGGCCAGCCCGGCCGTCGGCTCCGCCGTCACCTTCACCGTGGCGGTCGAGAACCGCGGCACCACCGGCGTGGCGGCGGGCACCACCACCCGGCTGACCGCCGGAACCACCACGCTGAACGGCACCGCGGGCGCGATCGCCGCGGGTCGGACGGTCAACGTCGCGATCTCCGGCAGCTGGACCGCGGCCTCCGGCGGCGCCACGCTCACGGCGACCGCCGACGCCACCGGGACCGTCGCCGAGACCGACGAGGCGAACAACGTCTTCTCCCGCTCCCTCGTCGTGGGCCGGGGCGCGGCCGTGCCCTACGCCGAGTACGAGGCGGAGGACGCCCGCTACCAGGGCACCCTGCTCACCTCGGACCAGAAGCGGACCTTCGGGCACACCAACTTCGCCACCGAGTCCTCCGGCCGCAAGTCGGTGCGCCTCAACGCGACCGGTGAGTACGTGGAGTTCACCTCCACCACGCCGTCCAACTCCATCGTGGTGCGCAACTCCGTGCCCGACGCCGCCGCCGGTGGCGGCGCGGACGCCACGATCAGCCTCTACGCCGACGGCGTCTTCGTCCGCAAGCTGACCCTCACGTCCAAGCACAGCTGGCTGTACGGCAGCACCGACGATCCCGAGGGACTCACCAACCGGCCCGGCGGCGACGCCCGCCGGCTGTTCGACGAGTCGCACGCCCTGCTGGCGCAGTCGTACCCGACAGGCACACGGTTCCGCCTCCAGCGCGACGCGGACGACAAGGCGTCCTTCTACATCGTCGACCTGATCGACCTGGAGCAGGTGGCGTCCCCGGCCGCCAAGCCGGCGAACTGCGTCTCCATCACCGAGTACGGCGCCGTCCCCAACGACGGCCTCGACGACACCGACGCCCTGCAGCGCGCGGTCACGGCCGACCAGAACGGCCAGATCCCGTGCGTGTGGATCCCGGCCGGGCAGTGGCGTCAGGAGCAGAAGATCCTGACGGACGACCCGCTCGACCGCGGGCAGTTCAACCAGGTCGGCATCCGGGACGTCACGATCCGCGGCGCGGGCATGTGGCACTCCCAGCTGTACACCCTCACCCCGCCGCACGAGGCCGGTGGCATCAACCACCCGCACGAGGGCAACTTCGGCTTCGACATCGACCACAACACGCAGATCTCCGACATCGCCGTCTTCGGCTCGGGCGCGATCCGCGGCGGCGACGGCAACGCCGAGGGCGGCGTGGGCCTCAACGGGCGCTTCGGCAAGGGCACCAAGATCAGCAACGTCTGGATCGAGCACGCCAACGTGGGCGTCTGGGCCGGCCGCGACTACTCCAACATCCCCGAGCTCTGGGGACCGGGCGACGGTCTGGAGTTCAGCGGCATGCGCATCCGCAACACGTACGCCGACGGCATCAACTTCGCCAACGGCACGCGGAACTCGACCGTCTTCAACTCCTCCTTCCGTAACACCGGCGACGACGCGCTGGCCGTGTGGGCGAGCAAGTACGTCAAGGACACCTCGGTGGACGTCGGTCACGACAACCACTTCCGCAACAACACCATCCAGCTGCCCTGGCGCGCCAACGGCATCGCCGTCTACGGCGGGTACGGCAACACCATCGAGAACAACATCATCTCCGACACCATGAACTACCCGGGGATCATGCTGGCCACCGACCACGACCCGCTGCCCTTCTCCGGCCAGACCCTCATCGCCAACAACGCGCTGCACCGCACGGGCGGCGCGTTCTGGCACGAGGACCAGGAGTTCGGCGCCATCACGCTCTTCGCGCAGGGGCAGGGCATCCCGGGCGTCACCATCCGGGACTCCGAGATCCTCGACTCGACCTACGACGGCATCCAGTTCAAGACGGGTGGCGGCGAGATGCCGGACGTGAAGATCAGCAACGTCCGGATCGACAAGTCGGTCAACGGTTCCGGCGTCCTCGCGATGAGCGGCGCCCGCGGCAGCGCGACCCTGACGGGCGTGACCATCACCGACTCGGCCGAGGGCGACGTCCTCATCGAGCCCGGTTCGCAGTTCGTGGTGAACCGCACCGGCTGACATCCACGGCACCCCAGCGGCGGCCCGCTTCCGCGGGCCGCCGTACCGGCGTGCCCGCGTACGGGCTGCCGCGCGCCGCTGGGGCGGGAGAAGTCGTCCCGTCGCAGCCGTAGACGTTCCCACAATCCTCTGGAACTCTCTGAGCGTTCAACGCAAAGAAGCTACAACTCTGCGTCTCTCGTGGACATATCCAACTGAGCCGCGTCTCGCCGCCGTCGGGCGCGAGGCCGAGATCGAGGACAGATGACTATCCGCAACTGGAGATCACGGTGCCTGAGCGCCGCGATCGCGACCAGCCTCCTGGCGCTGGGCGGTCCGCTGATGACCGCCCAGGCGGCGGGCGGCCCCAACATCGCCCTGGGCGACGCGGCGGCGGCCGGCAGCGCCCACGCCGAGTACGGCGCCGCGAACATCACCGACGGCAACCAGGGGTCGTACTGGCAGAGCGCGGGCAGCGGCCTGCCCCAGTGGGTCCAGGTCGACCTCGGCACCGCGACCCGCGTGGACGAGGTCGTCCTGAAGCTGCCCGCCGGATGGGAGAGCCGCAGCCAGACGCTCTCCGTGCAGGGCAGCGCCGACGGCACCGGCTTCGCCACCCTCAAGAGCTCCGCCTCCTACACCTTCACCCCGGGCGCGGCCAACACCGTCACGGTGGCGTTCCCGGCCACCCAGACCCGGTTCGTGCGGATCGACATCACCGCGAACACGGGCTGGCAGGCCGCCCAGCTCTCCGAGCTGGAGGTGCACGCCGCCGACGGGTCCTCCGTCGACCTGGCGAGCGGACGCACCCTCACCGCGAGCAGCCACACCGAGGTGTACACGGCCGGCAACGCCAACGACGGCAACCGCGCCACCTACTGGGAGAGCGCCAACAACGCCCTGCCCCAGTGGATCCAGGCCGACCTCGGCGCCTCCGTGCGCGTCGACCGGGTCGTCCTGCGGCTGCCCGACGGCTGGGGAGCACGCAGCCAGACCCTCAAGATCCAGGGCAGCACGAACGGCACGGCCTTCACCGACCTGACCGCCGCCCAGGCGTACACCTTCGACGCCGCGAGCGGGCGCTCCGCGACGATCACCTTCGACGCCACCACCACCCGGTACGTCCGCGTCCTCGTCACGGCGAACAGCGTGCAGCCCGCCGGGCAGCTGTCCGAGCTGGAGGTCTACGGCCCCGAGACCGGCGACACCCAGGCGCCGACCGCGCCGGCGAACCTCGCCTTCACCCAGCCGGCCACCGACCAGATCCGGCTCACCTGGAACGCCGCCACCGACAACACCGGCGTCACCGGCTACGACGTCTACGCCAACGGCTCCCTGCTGACCAGCGTGGCGGGGAACGTCACCACCTTCACCGACACCCGCCCGGCCGGCCAGACGGTGACCTACCTCGTCCGCGCGAAGGACGCCGCCGGGAACCAGTCGGCGAACAGCAACGCCGTCACCCGCACCGGCGACACCGGGGACACCCAGGCGCCGACCGCGCCGGCGAACCTCGCCCTCACCGAGCCCGCGTCGGGCCAGGTCAAGCTGGTCTGGAACGCCTCCTCGGACAACACCGGTGTCACCGGTTACGACGTCTACGCCAACAACACGCTGCGCGGCAGCGTCGCCGGCAACGTCACCACCTACACCGACACCCAGCCGGCCTCGGCCACCGTGACCTACCACGTGCGCGCGAAGGACGCCGCCGGGAACCAGTCGGCCGACAGCAACAAGGCGACCCGCAACGGCACCGGCGGTACCGGCTCCAACCTCGCGGTCGGCAAGGAGATCGCCGCCTCCTCCGTGGTGCACACCTTCGTCGCGGCCAACGCCAACGACAACAGCACGAGCACCTACTGGGAGGGTGCGGGCGGCAGCTACCCGAACACCCTGACCGTCAAGCTGGGCTCGAACGCCGACGTCGACAGGGTCGTCCTCAAGCTCAACCCGGACGCGTCCTGGGCGACCCGCAGCCAGACCGTCGAGGTCCTGGGCCGCGAGCAGAGCGCCTCCGGCTTCGGCGGCCTGGTCGCCTCGAAGAGCTACACCTTCGACCCGGCGAGCGGCAACACCGTCACCATCCCGGTCTCGGCCCGCGTGGCCGACGTCCAGCTCAGGTTCACCGCCAACTCCGGCTCCTCCGCCGGCCAGGTCGCCGAGTTCCAGGTGATCGGCGTCGCGGCGCCCAACCCGGACCTGGAGGTCACCGGCCTGACCGCCTCGCCGGCCGCGCCGGTCGAGTCGGACCCGATCACGGTCAGCGCCACCGTCCGCAACAGCGGCCCGGCCGCCGCACCGGCCAGCACGGTCGCGCTGCGCCTGGGCGGTACCAAGGTCGCCACCGCGCAGGTCGGCGCCCTGGCCGCCGGCGCGCAGACGACGGTCAGCGCCTCCGTCGGGGCGCGCGACGCCGGGAGCTACCAGCTCAGCGCCGTCGCCGACGAGGCGAACGCCGTCATCGAGCAGAACGAGTCCAACAACACCTTCACCAGCCCGACCGCTCTGGTGGTCAAGCCGGTGTCCAGCTCCGACCTCCTCGCGGCCGCGGTGACGACGTCGCCGTCCAGCCCGGCCGCCGGTGACACGGTCACCTTCAAGGTGGCGGTGAAGAACCAGGGCACCCAGGCCAGCGCGACGGGCAGCCACGGCGTCACGCTCTCCCTGGTCGACTCCAAGGGTGCCACCGTCAAGACGCTGACGGGGGCCCACTCCGGCGCCGTCGCCGCCGGCGCCACGGCCGAGGTGGCCCTCGGCCCCTGGACCGCGGTCAACGGCTCGTACACCGTCCGGACCGTCGTCGCCGACGACGCGAACGAGCTGCCGGTCAAGCGGGAGAACAACACCGCCACCCAGCCCCTCTTCGTCGGCCGCGGTGCCAACATGCCGTACGACATGTACGAGGCGGAGGACGGCACCGCCGGCGGCGGCGCCCAGGTCGTCGGCCCGAACCGGACCGTCGGCGACATCGCGGGCGAGGCGTCCGGCCGCAAGGCCGTCGACCTGGACGCGACGGGCGAGTACGTCGAGTTCACCACCCGCCGTCCGACCAACACCCTGGTCGCCCGCTTCTCCATCCCCGACGCGCCGGGCGGCGGCGGCATCGACGCCACGATCGACGTGTACGTCGACGGTGTCCTGAAGAAGGCGATGCCACTGACGTCGAAGTACGCCTGGCTGTACGGGGCCGAGACCGCCCCCGGCAACTCCCCGGGCGCGGGCGCCCCGCGCCACATCTACGACGAGGCGAACCTGCTCCTCGGCGAGACGGTTCCCGCGGGCTCGAAGATCAGGCTCCAGAAGGACGCCGCGAACACCTCCACGTACGCGATCGACTTCGTGAACCTGGAGCAGGTCGCGCCGGTGGCCAACCCGGACCCCGCCACCTACACCGTGCCCGCGGGCTTCACCCACCAGGACGTCCAGAACGCGCTCGACAAGGTGCGGATGGACTCCACCGGCACGCTGGTCGGCGTCTACCTGCCGCCGGGTGACTACCAGACGGCGAGCAAGTTCCAGGTGTACGGCAAGGCCGTCAAGGTGGTCGGTGCCGGTCCCTGGTACACGAGGTTCCACGCGCCCTCGACGCAGGACAACACCGACATCGGCTTCCGGGCCGAGGCGGCGGCGAAGGGCTCGCTCTTCAAGGGCTTCGCGTACTTCGGCAACTACACCTCGCGCATCGACGGTCCCGGCAAGGTCTTCGACTTCGCCAACGTGTCCGACATCGTCATCGACGACATCTGGAACGAGCACATGGTCTGCCTGTACTGGGGCGCCAACGCCGACCGGATCACGATCAGGAACTCCCGGATCCGCGACATGTTCGCCGACGGCATCAACATGACCAACGGATCCACCGACAACCTCGTGACCAACAACGACGCCCGGGCCACCGGTGACGACAGCTTCGCGCTGTTCTCGGCGATCGACGCCGGCGGCGCGGACATGAAGAACAACGTCTACGAGAACCTGACCTCGACACTGACCTGGCGGGCCGCGGGCGTCGCCGTCTACGGCGGGTACGACAACACCTTCCGCAACATCCACATCGCGGACACCCTCGTCTACTCCGGGATCACCATCTCCTCACTGGACTTCGGCTACCCGATGAACGGCTTCGGCACCACGCCGACGACCTTCGAGAACATCTCGATCGTGCGGGCCGGCGGGCACTTCTGGGGCTCGCAGACCTTCCCGGGCATCTGGGTCTTCTCCGCCTCCAAGGTCTTCCAGGGGATCCGGGTCAACCACGTCGACATCGTCGATCCGACCTACAGCGGAGTGATGTTCCAGACGAACTACGTCGGCGGGCAGCCGCAGTTCCCCATCAAGGACACCGTGTTCTCGGACATCTCGATCACGGGCGCGCGCAAGAGCGGTGACGCCTACGACGCCAAGTCCGGCTTCGGGCTGTGGGCCAACGAGATGCCCGAGTCCGGACAGGGCCCCGCCGTCGGGGAGGTGACCTTCAACGGCCTGAGGATGAGCGGCAACGCCGTCGACATCCGCAACACGACGTCCACCTTCAGGATCAACGTCAATCCGTAGCGGCTCACCGGGGGGAGCCCGTCCGCGCGCGGTGAGGTCGGTGCCGGTGGCTTGCAGCTGCTTGCACCGGCCTTGCGTGACTGTGTGTGCCCTCGTACGCGCCTTCGGGGGTGCCGTGACGGGGTCGGGACCCGTCATTCGACGGCCGCGGGCCACCGAGGCGCCCCAGGGGGCCTCGTCGGGCCCTGGCCGACGGGGCGGCGCCGCGGCCGAGTTGGGGAGGCCGGTGGGGCCGCCGGTGTGTCCGGGCACCGGGGCGCCGCCCCGGGAGGGGTGCGCCGTACCGGTTCCAGGTGTGCCGTCGTGCTGTGGCGGGAGCGGGGCCGGCGGGCCCCGCTCCCGCTTCGTCGTGAAAGGCAGGTCTCCGGCCCCGACGGCCTCTGTTTCCGGGGGTGTACGGCCCGCTCCGCCCGTGGAACGGGTGGGTGCTCCCGTTCGTCCGGCCTGCCCTCGTGCTGTCTGCTTCGTAAGCCGTGATCCGCGCTGTCCTGCTGTCGACTGTCAGGCAATTACGAAATCAGCGCGATATCTTGCGTTCACTTGTTGGGGATGGTTGAGTGTGCGGCGCCCCACAACGCACCGGCGGTGGGGTGACCTCCACGTTCATGCCCGAAGGGGACCACCCATGAGAAGTGCCCGGTTCCGCCGTACGCGCCGCGCCAGCGCGGTCACCCTCGTCTCCGCGCTCACGCTGACCGCTCTGGCCGCCTGCGGCACGAGCAGCAGCAACAACGGCAGCGGCGGTTCCGAGGGCGGCGGGTCGTCCGACCCGGCCGCCCCGCTGGACCCGAAGACCAAGGTGACGCTCACCATCGACTGCATGCCTCCCACGGCGAAGGCGGCCGAGCTCAAGGAGTGGAAGGAGGACGTCGCCGAGTTCAACAAGACGTACCCGAACGTCACCATCGAGGGCCGCTCCACTCCCGGCCAGTGTCTGGAACCCCCGCGCTTCACCGCGATGCTCAAGGCAAAGTCGCAGCCGGACGTGTTCTACACGTACTTCACCGACCTGCCGCAGGTGCTCGACAACAACGGCGCCGCGGACATCACGGCGTACGTCAACGACAAGAGCGTCCCGCTCCTGAAGGACATCGACCCGAACGTCCTGGGCTCCCTCAAGCAGGACGGCAAGCTCTACGGCCTGCCCACCAGCAACTACACCATGGGCCTGCTCGTCAACCGCAAGCTCTTCCAGCAGGCCGGCCTGAACCCGGACATCCCGCCCCGCACCTGGGACGAGGTCCGCTCCGCCGCCAAGAAGATCGCGGGCCTGGGGAAGGGCATCGCGGGCTTCGGCGAGTACAGCGCCGGCAACACCGGCGGATGGCACTTCACCGCGCAGATGTACAGCCGCGGCGGCGAGGTCGTGGACGCCGGTGGCAAGAAGGCCGCGTTCAACAACGAGATCGGCAAGGAGGTCGCCGAGAACCTCCACGCCATGCGCTGGGAGGACGACAGCATGGGCAAGACCCAGCTGCTCCAGTGGGGCGACCTCCAGAAGCAGATCGCCACCGACAAGCTCGGCATGTTCCTCGCCGCGCCCGACGACATCGCGTACATGGTCCAGCAGTTGGGCGCCAAGTACGAGAACTTCGGCATGGGCCCGATCCCCGGCGAGAAGAGCACGCTGGCCGGCGGCAACAACTACATGATCAAGCAGGGCATATCCGGCGACAAGATCAAGGCCGCGGTCGCCTGGCTGAACTTCAAGAACCTCACCGTCGGCAAGGGCCAGTTCGCCTGGTCCCGCACCAAGCAGGACGGTCTGCCCGTCGGCGTTCCGCAGCCCAACTTCTGGCTGAACGAGTCCAAGACCACGGACGACGCCGCACGTGTCGAGCACGCGACGATGCCGGTCGCGAACTTCAAGTCGTTCATGGACAACCCCGTCCCGGGCAAGGCCGAGCCGCCGAAGGCCCAGGAGGTCTACAAGGTCCTGGACAACGTGATGTCGGGGATCCTCACCAACAAGAACGCCGACATCGCCAAGCTCCTCTCCACCGCCGAGACGCAGGTCAACCAGGTCCTCGCCAACGGGTGACCGGACACCGGCGGCGGGCGGCCGGTCCCGCCGCCCTCCGCCGGTCCGCCGCCCCGCAGGGGGCGGCCCGCACCCCGACCTCCGCACGACGACAACCCGGCAGACCAGCACCAAGGAGCGACGATGTCGGCCCCCAGCCTGACCCCGAGCAAGACGGGATCCCCCCGCCACTCCCCGCCGCGCGAGGCGGGCCCCGCCCCCACCGGCGGGCGGTTCGCCAAGAGCCTGCGGCGCAACCTCACCGCGCACGGATTCCTCATCGGTGCGGTCGTCTGCTTCGCCGTCTTCTCCTGGTACCCGATGGTCAGGGAGTTCTTCCTGGCCTTCCAGAAGACCGAGAGCGGCCGGACCACCTGGGTCGGACTGGACAACCTCACCACCGTCTTCAACGACCCGGCCTTCTGGCAGGCCTGGCGCAACACCCTGCTCTTCACGGTGCTCGCACTGGTCTTCGGCTTCGCCGTCCCGTTCGTCGTCGCCCTGGTCATCAACGAGTTCCACCACGGCAAGGGCTACCTGCGGCTCCTCGTCTACCTGCCGGTCATGCTGCCGCCGGTCGCCTCGGTCCTCCTCTTCAAGTACCTCTACGACCCCGGGTACGGCCTGCTCAACGAACTGCTCCGGTTCCTCCACCTGCCCGAGCAGCAGTGGCTCCAGGACCCCGACCTCTCGATGCTCTCCGTCGTCATCGCCTCGACCTGGATGAACATGGGCGGCGCCGCGCTCATCTACCTCGCGGCCCTCCAGGGCATCCCCGGGGAGCTGTACGAGGCCGCCGAACTCGACGGCGCGGGCATCCTGCGCAAGATCTGGCACGTCACCATCCCGCAGACGCGCCTCATCCTCTCGCTGATGCTGCTCATGCAGATCATCGCCACCATGCAGGTCTTCGTCGAACCGTTCCTGCTCACCGGCGGCGCCGGCCCCGAGGGATCGACCACGACCGTCGTCTACCTCATCTACCAGTACGCCTTCAACTTCAACAACTACGGTGCCGCCGCGGCGCTCGGCCTGCTCCTGCTCGTACTCCTCGCCGGATTCTCGGCGGCGTACGTCAAGCTCAGCCGCGCCGAGGACGAGTAGATCCGGGGAGACCAGCATGTCCACACGCACACTCATCTCACCGGCGCAGCTCGCCCGCCCCCGCGGCAAGGCCGTCTACCGGACCGTCTTCACCCTGGTCGTCGGCGGCTTCACCCTGGCGTTCCTCGGCCCGCTCTACTGGATGGTCTCCAGCGGCTTCAAGGACACCCAGGAAGTCGTCCAGACACCGCCGACCCTGGTCCCCGGATCGTTCGCGCCGGAGAACTACAGCCGCGCCTGGGAGGTCATGGACCTCTCCACCCTGCTGTTCAACACCCTCTACTACGCCTTCGGGGCACTGGCCTTCCAGCTCGTCCTCGACGTCGCGGCCGCCTACTCGCTCTCGAAGCTCCGGCCCGTCCTCGGCAAGGCCGTGCTCGGCATGATGCTCGCGACGCTGATGATCCCCGCGACCGTCCTCGTCGTGCCCCAGTACCTGACCGTGCTCGACGTGCCGATCGTGGAGCGCAACCTGCTCAACACACCCTGGGCGATCTGGCTGCCCTCGGTCACCAACGCCTTCAACATCTTCCTGCTCAAGCGCTTCTTCGACTCCATCCCGAAGGAACTCCTGGACGCCGCGTCCATGGACGGGGCGTCCCCGATGCGCACGCTGTGGTCGATCGTGCTGCCCATCTCGCGGCCGATCCTGGGAGTGGTGTCCATCTTCGCGGTCGTGGGCGTCTGGAAGGACTTCCTCTGGCCGATGCTCACCCTGCCCGACCCGTCGAAGCAGACGCTCAACGTCGGCATCTACTCGCTGTCCAACGGCGTCCCGGTGAACGTCCTGATCGCGGCCCTCACCATCGCCTCGCTGCCGACGCTGCTCATCTTCCTGGTCTTCCAGCGCAACATCATGAGCGGTCTCACCGCCGGCGGTCTCAAGGGCTGACCCGGCGCACCGCGCCGCAGCCGACACCGCCTCCGCACCCAGAAGCCTTCGCCGCCGGCCCGTCCCATGCCCCGCAGCAACCGGGCCGGCGGCGAAGAACCCCGACCTGCCCGAAAGGACCGTCACGTGGCAGCCCCTCACTCGTCCCGCACCGAAGACTGGTGGCGCGACGCCGTCATCTACCAGGTGTATCCCCGCAGTTTCGCCGACGGTGACGGTGACGGAACCGGGGATCTCGCGGGAGTCCGGGCGAGACTGCCCTACCTCGCCGAACTGGGCGTCGACGCCGTCTGGTTCACCCCGTGGTACCTCTCCCCACTGGTCGACGGCGGGTACGACGTGGCCGACTACCGCACCATCGACCCCACGTTCGGCACACTGGCCGAGGCGGAGAAGCTCATCGCCGAGGCCCGCGGACTCGGCATCCGGGTGATCGTCGACATCGTCCCGAACCATGTCTCCGACCAGCACGCCTGGTTCCGCGCGGCGCTGGACGCCGGCCCCGGCAGCGCCGAGCGCGAGCTGTTCCACTTCCGGCCGGGCCGCGGCGAGCACGGCGAACTGCCGCCCAACGACTGGCCCTCCCAGTTCTCCGGACGGACCTGGACCCGCGTCGATGACGGGGAGTGGTACCTGCACCTCTTCACCCCCGAACAGCCCGACCTCAACTGGGCCCACCCGGCGGTCCGCCGTGAACACGAGGAGGTCCTGCGCTTCTGGTTCGAGCGCGGTGTCGCCGGCGTTCGGATCGACTCCGCCGCGCTGCTCGCCAAGGACCCGGCACTGGCCGACTTCGAGGAGGGCGTCGACCCCCACCCGTACATCGACCAGGACGAACTCCACGACATCTACCGCTCCTGGCGCGCGATAGCCGACGAGTACGGCGGCGTGTTCGTCGGCGAGGTCTGGCTCCCCGACTCCGAGCGCTTCGCCCGCTACCTGCGCCCCGACGAGCTGCACACCGCCTTCAACTTCAATTTCCTCTCCTGCCCCTGGGAACCGGACCGGCTGCGCCGGACCATCGACGACACCCTGGCCGAGCACGCCCCGGTCGGCGCCCCCGCCACCTGGGTGCTGTGCAACCACGACGTCACCCGGACCGTCACCCGATACGGCCGCACCGACACCGGCTTCGACTTCGCCACGAAGACCTTCGGCACGCCCACGGACCTCGGCCTCGGCACCCGCCGCGCCCGCGCCGCGGCCCTGCTCACCCTCGCCCTGCCCGGCTCCGTCTACGTCTACCAGGGCGAGGAACTGGGCCTGCCCGAGGCCGAGATCCCCCTCGACCGCATCCAGGACCCCATGCACGCCCGCTCCGGCGGCACCGACCCGGGGCGCGACGGCTGCCGGGTCCCGCTGCCCTGGTCCGCCGAGGCGCCCTCCTACGGATTCGGCGCGACGACCGAGCCGTGGCTGCCGCAGCCCGCGGACTGGGCCGAATACGCCGTGGACCGCCAGCACACCGACCCGGACTCGATGCTCACGCTCTACCGCGAGGCCCTGCGGCAGCGGCGCAGCGGCGCGGGGTTCGGGGACGGCCCGCTGAACTGGCTGCCGGCCCCGGACGGCGTCCTCGCCTTCGCCCGGACCGACGGCCTGGTCTGCGTCGTCAACCTCGTCGCGAGCCCCGCGGACCTGCCGCCGCACGACGAACTGCTGCTCGCCAGCGGTGCGCTGGACGCCGACGGACGGCTGCCCGCGGACACGGCGGTCTGGCTGCGCAGCTGACCCCGGCCGCCCGCCACCGCTCCCTTCGTCCTCCCGCCCTGCCCGCGCCTCCCGACAGGGGCGCGGGCAGGGTTTCGGCGTGCCCGGCGTGCCCGGCCGTTCGGCGTCAGGCGGCGGGAGCCCGGGGGCGGCCGGTGGACTCACGGACGATCAGCTCGGGATCGATCACGGTCTCGTCCGCGGACGCCGTCGGCGTGTCCATCTGCGCGCAGAGCAGGTCCACGGCCGCGAGCGCCATCACCTCGACCGGCTGCCGGATCGTCGTCAGCGGCGGGCTCGTGCACTTCATGTACAGGGAGTCGTCGTAGCCGACCACCGACACGTCGTGCGGGACGTGCAGCCCGGCCCGCCGTACCGCCCGGATGGCGCCCAGGGCCAGCGGGTCGCTCGCGCACAGCACCGCCGTGACACCCGCCCGCAGCAGCGGCGCGGCCACGGCCTGACCGGCCTCCAGCGAGAACGCCGTCCGCGCGACGAGGGACGGGTCGACCCCGAGCTCCCGGGCCCGTACCGCCTTGCGTTCGGAGGGCAGATGACTGCGCGGGCCCAGGATCAGCCCGATCCGCTCGTGGCCGAGCGAGGTCAGGTGCCGCCAGCCGAGTTCGGTCGCGGTCTCGTCGCAGCACACCACCCGGGGAAAGGGCAGTCCCGGCACGCCGGCGTTGAAGAGTGCCACCGGCAGGCTGAGCCGGGCGAGTCGGCGGTAGTGCTCGTGCGGCGCGTCCGCGAACGCGTAGTGCCCGCCGGCGAAGACGATCCCGGAGAACCGCTGTCGGAGCAGGAAGTCGACGAACGCGGGCTCGGAACTCCCGCCGCGCGACTGCGCGCACAGGACGGGGGTGAAGCCCCGCCGGGTCAGTTCGGAGCTGACGGCCTCGGTGATCGCCGGGAAGACGGCGTTCTGCAGGTCCGGTGTCACGAGCCCGATCAGCCGGGGGCCGGTGGGACGGTGACGTGTCATCGCGGTCGCACGGATCGGCCGCAGGCGCGGTCCGGGAAGGGTCATGGGGAGTCCTTGCGGCGGGGAGCGGGAGCGGGAGCGGGAGCGGCGAGCCGGGCCGGAGAGAGCCGGACCGTTCGGGCGGGGCGGGTGACGGGCGGGACAGCGAGGCCGGGGCCCTTTCGTACGGGAACGGGGCGACCTCGGCCCCCGACGGGGGCGCCCGGCGCCTCAGCGGTGGAGGAGGGCGAAGAGCCCGCGGCGGGAGCGAATGCCGTACGAGCCATCGATGGCTGCAACAGTGATTCACTATGCCGCAGAATTCTGCTGTGGTTACGCAATTTTGCGACCAAAGTCTTGTGGAGTGCGAGGCGCGGCCCTAATGTCCCAACGCCGCCGGTGTGCCGTACGCCGCGCGATCCTCACCGCCCGACAGAAGCGAGCCCCGATGTTCCCGAGCCGCGCCCCCTCCCGCGCCCGCACCGGCAGGAGAACCACCGTCCTCGTCTGCGCTCTCCTCGTCCTCGGGGTGACGGTCGACGGCGTCGCCACCGCCTCGTCCACGCCCCGCCCCGGATCACCCGCGGGGACGGGACCGGTCGTGACCCGGGCGGCCCTCGACCCGGCCCTGGTCGAAGGACGCGGCGCCGACGTCGCCTTCGACGAGCAGGAGGCGGAGAACGCCCGGACCGACGGCACCGTCGTCGGACCCGACCGGACGCCGTACACCCTCGCCTCCGAGGCGTCCGGCCGCACAGCGGTCCGGCTCACCCCGGGCCGGTACGTCGAGTTCGTCCTGCCCCGTGCGGCCAACGCCCTGACGGTCCGTTACAGCATCCCGGACGCCCCCGAGGGCGGCGGCATCACCGCGCCCCTGGACGTCACGGTGAACGGCGGTCACCGCCGGGTCATGACCCTCACCTCCCAGTACTCCTGGCTGTACAACCAGTACCCCTTCACCAACGACCCCCGCGCGGACCTGCTCCACCCCGACTGGTGGACCACCGAGTGCTCCTGCGTCCCGGCGGCCACCTCGCCGACACCGGCCTTCGGCAAGCCCTTCCGTCCCACGCACTTCTACGACGAGCAGCGTCTGCTCCTGGGCCGGACCCACCGCGCCGGAGATCGCGTACGCCTGACCGTCCCCGAGGGGAGCCCCGCCGCCTGGACCGTCATCGACCTGCTCGACACGGAGCTGGTCGGACGCCCGCACGTCGACCTCCGCGCGGTCGACGTCCGCGCCTTCGGCGCCGACCCGACCGGCCGGCGCGACGCCGCGCCCGCCATCGAACGGGCCATCGCCTTCGCCAAGCGCACCGGGAGGAGCGTTCACCTGCCGCCCGGCACGTTCCAGGTCAACCGCCACATCGTCGTGGACGACGTCACGATCACCGGCGCCGGCAGCTGGTACACCGTCGTCAAGGGCCGCCAGGTCGCCCTGGACCCGCCCGCCCCCGACGGCTCGACCCACACCGGGGTCGGCTTCTACGGCCGGAGCGCGGCGGAGGGCGGAAGCCGCGACGTCCACCTGTCCGGCTTCGCGATCGAGGGCGACGTGCGCGAGCGCGTGGACACCGACCAGGTCAACGCCATCGGCGGGGCGATGAGCGACTCGACCGTCGACGGCCTCTACCTGCACCACACCAAGGTCGGCCTCTGGTTCGACGGCCCGATGGCGCGGGTGAAGGTCACGAACAACGTCATCGCCGACCAGATCGCCGACGCGCTCAACCTCCACACCGGCGTGACCGATTCCGAGGTCCGCAACAACTTCGTCCGCAACACCGGCGACGACGGCCTGGCCATGTGGTCGGACCGGACAGCCGACGCGAACAACACCTTCGCCCGCAACACCGTCCAGTCGCCGACCCTCGCCAACGGGATCGCGATCTACGGAGGCCGGGACAACACCGTCAGCGGCAACCTGGTCGCCGACCCGGTCCGCGAGGGCAGCGGGCTGCACGCCGGCTCCCGCTTCGGCGCCGAGCCCTTCACCGGGACCCTCCGCTTCACCGGCAACACCGCCGTGCGGTCCGGCACGCTCGACCTCAACTGGAAGATCGGCCTCGGCGCGATCTGGTTCTACGCCCTCGACCGGAGCATCGACGCCGACGTCCGGGTCACCGGCGACCACTACCTCGACAGCACCTACAACGCGATGATGCTGGTCAGCGAGTTCGGCGTGAAGGACGAGGTCGACATCCCGGCCGTCCACTTCAAGGACGTACGCGTCGACGGAACCGGCACCTCCGTGCTGAGCGCCCGGGTCAAGGGCTCCGCCACCTTCGAGAACGTCGACGCGCGGGGCGTGGGCGCCGTCGCCGTCAACAACTGCGGCTCGTTCAACTTCCCCGCCACCGGGTCGGAGTTCGGTCTCACCGACCGGGGCGGCAACGACGGCGGCTGGCTCGCCGACCGGCTGCTGCCCAACACCATCACCTGCGACGACCGCCCGCCCGTGGTGGTGCCCCCGCCGCCGTCCCGCTGGTGAACCGCACGCGGGCGCCCCGCCGGAGCATCTCCGGCGGGGCGCCCGCGTCCTGCTCGGTCCCCTCGTCCCCGGACCGCAGGTCAGCGCACCGAGGCCGCCCCGGCGGGCTCGGCCGTTGCGCCGGCCCCGGCCGGATCACCGGTCGCGGCCGTCACGGCGGCGACGTCCTCGCCCTCGGCGCCGTCCGTGGTCTTCGTACCCTCCGTGTGCCGCGCGCTCGCGGCGACGGGAGTCGGCGCGGCGGTGGCCTCGGCCCGGGGGCCGTGCTGCCCGCGCAGGCCGAACCGGGCTATCACCGCGACGAGCGCGAAGGCGACGGCCCCGATGCCGAACGTGAGCGTGAAGCCGGACTCGGCCGGCAGCGGCGGTACGCCCGCGGGCAGGTGCTCGACGGTCTTCGAGGCCAGGATCGTGGTGACGACGGCGCTGCCGATCGCGCTGCCCGTGGAGCGGGAGATCGAGTTGATGCCGTTGGCGATGCCGCTCTGGTGGTGCGGGACGCTCGACATGATCACGGCGGGCATGGCGGCGTAGCCGAAGCTGACGGCCGCGCCGACGACGAGACCGGCGCCGATCACCGAGAAGGTGTGGCCGTGGTCGAGGGCGAGCCAGGCGAAGCCGACCGCGCCGAAGGCGGCGGCCAGGCCGAGCGCGAACCGGGGACCGCGACCGCGGACGATCCGGCCGCCGACGGGGGAGGCGAGCAGCGAGACGATCGCGCCCGGCAGCAGGAACTCCACGGAGGCCCGCAGGATGGACGCGTCGAAGCCGAAGCCGGTGAGCGCCTGGGGCATCTGCACGAGGTAGGAGACGCCCAGGAAGTTCGCGAACATGCCGAAGCCGACGAGGATGCCCGCGAGGTTGGCCATCAGCACGGGGCGGTGGACGAACATGCGCATGTCGACGAGCGGCTCGCGGACCTTGCGCTCGACCAGGACCCACAGGGCGGTGACCACGACCGCGCCGGCGAAGCTGCCCAGCGTCCGGCCGGAGGCCCAGCCCCACTCGTGGCCCTGGGAGATCGGCAGCAGGAGCAGCAGCAGCGCGACGCCGAGCGTCAGCGCGCCGAGGAAGTCCGTGCGGCCACCGGTCTTGTGCCGGGTCGCCGGGACGAGGAAGAGGACGGCGAGAAGGGCCAGGACGGCGAAACCGGTCGCCATCCAGAAGGCGTCGCGGTAGTCGGCGCCGGCGCCGGAGGTGAGCAGGCCGGTCGCGACGAGGGCCAGGCCGCTGCCGAACGCGAGTGTGCCGCTGACGAGCGCCATGGCTCCCGGCAGCTTCTGCGGGCGGACCTCCTCGCGCAGGACGGAGAGGGCCAGCGGGAAGATCGCGGTGGCGGCGCCCTGGAGCACCCGGCCCAGGACCAGCAGGGGCAGGGACGTCGCGAGCGCGGCGACGACGGATCCCGCCACCATCACCACGAGCACGCCGACCAGGGTGGGCTTCTTGCCGTGCTGGTCGCCGAAGCGGCCGAGCAGCGGCGTGAAGACCGCCGCGGACAGCAGCGTGGCGGTGGTGACCCAGCTGACCTCGGCGGTCGAGGCGCCGAGGTCGTCGCGGATCAGTCCCAGGATCGGGACCGGCAGGGTCTGCATCATCGACACGACCATGGCGGCGAGGCTCAGGGCGAAGACGACGATCGTCTCGCTCCTGCGCCCGGCGGTGACGGAGGCGGAGGCGGGGCTCATGGCGGAGGGGACCTTCTCGAAGATTCAGGGCGTAGATGTTTGAGAACATCAAGTACTTCGTCGACGGTAGAGGTCGATAGTTAAGGAGGTCAAGTAAACAATTGATAATGTGAAGCATCGGTCGTACCCTTGCCCGTATGAGCGCCACCGCCCCGCAGGCCCCGACCAAGCTCCAGCTCCTGGAACTGCTCGCCGTGATCGGCACCGCGCAGTGGCGCGACTTCGCGACCGCCGCCGCCCGCCACGGCCTGACCTCCACCCAGGCCAAGGTCCTCGCGCAGCTCGACGGCCCGGTGCCCATGCGCGGCCTCGCCACCCGGCTCGTGTGCGACGCGTCCAACGTCACCGGGATCGTGGACCGCCTGGAGGCCCGCGAACTGGTCCGGCGTGAGGCCGACCCCTCGGACCGCCGTGTGAAGAACGTCGTCGCCACCGACGCCGGCCGCGACGTCATCCGCCGCGTGCGCGAGGAGATGCAGGCCACGCACACCGCGCTCGACACCTTGGACGAGGCCGAGAGCGCCACCCTCCACGCCCTGCTGGAGCGCCTGCGCCCCACGATGGAGAAGAACGCCTGAGCCGTCCGCCGGCGGCACCGTCCGCCGCGGGCCCGGCCCACCCCTCGTCCGACCGTGCGCGCCACCGCGCCGGCGGCGCCGCGATACGGTCGCCGCATGCCCGAAGCCCGGTTGACCACGCCCTCGTTCCTCGTCCTCGGCATCGTCGACAAACCGGGTGAGGCGAGCCCGTACGACGTCAAGGTCGAGGCCGCCCGGACCGTCGCCCCGTTCTGGTCGATGCCGCACGCGCAGGTGTACACGCAGTGCGACCGCCTCCTGGAGGCGGGCCTGTTCTCGGAGACCCGGCAGAGCGGCGGGCGCAACCGGCGGCTGATGCGTCTCACCGACGCCGGCCGCGCCGCGTTGCGCGGCTGGCTCGACGACCCCGCCTTCGTGCCCGTCGAGGCGCGCGAACGCGGCATCCTCAAGCTCTGGTTCGGCGCGCGCCCGCAGGACCTGGCCCCGTGCAGCTCGACGAGCACCGCCGCACCCTGGCCGCCTACGAGGAACTCGCCGACGAGGTGGGGGAACTGCTCACCTCGGGGCAGCGGGGCGCGCTGGAGTAAGGCGGCCGGGAGCTGACGGCGGGGGCGGCCCTGCTGTCCGCCGTCGTGCCATGGCCGGCCCGGGGTGTGACGCGCGGATGACCGTGGTGATTTCGGCAAGACATCGTCACCAACCTGTGAAGTTTCTGCGGGACGCTGGAGCTCAGCTCGGCTCCATCGCGCAGTTCGCGCTTCACCATCGGGGGACACCATCATGAGCACCGTTCGCAGAGCAGCCGCAGTCCTCGTCGCCGTGTCCGCGCTCGCCCTGACGGCCTGTGGGCCGACCGACGACGGCGCGGCCGGCTCGGGCGGCGGAGCCGGCAGCCCGTCGGTGACGCCGACGAAGACCGCGACGCCGACGAAGGCCCCGCTCCCGTCGAAGCCGGCGACCCCCTCGGCGACCCCGGACAAGGGGACGTCCGGGGGCGGCGGCGGATCGTCCACCGACCCGGACTACGACGTCTTCCCGTGCAGCACCTTCGACGTGACGTTCACCGCGAGCCTGGCGGAGCCCACGACCAGCAGCTACCTGCTGAAGATCACCAACAAGGGCGGCAAGCCGTGCCGGGTCCTGGGCCACCCGGTCGTCACCTTCGGCGACCTGGACGGCCAGGCCACCGAGCGGGGTACGGCCCCCGGGATCGAGGAGGCGATCAGGCTCGCGCCCGGCCAGTCCGCCTACGCCGGCCTCATGGGCGGCCCCAAGGACGGCAAGGGCAAGACGGTCGACTCGATCCGGATGACGATGACCACCGACTCGGACCTGGAGCAGAAGCCGCTCAAGGCGTCGACCCCGGGTCTGAACGTCTCGCCGGACAAGAACTCGGTGACGGCCTGGATGACGAACGCGGAGGACGCGCTCAGCCTCTGAGCACCCGCGGGGCCGCCCCGGTGCGGGCTTCGGTCCGTACCCCGCCCGGGGTCGAGCCCCGCGCGGGCGCGCGGCCCCGGCCTCCCGCGTCACGCCCCCGCGATGGCCGGCCGGTCGATGCGGTAGACGTAGTGCAGCCGGTCGTCGACCGGGTTGTCCGGTTCCAGCTCGCCCTCGGCGACCCGGACGAAGCCGGCCTTCTCCAGGGCCCGCCAGGACGCCCGGTTCGCCGCCACGACGGGGACGACGACGGCGGGGCACTGCGGATGGTCGCGCCAGGTGCGCGCGACCATGGCCCGGACGATCCGGGGGCCGAGGCCCTGCCCGGTGCACGCCGGGTCGCCGATCAGATAGTCGACGGTCGCCGCGGCCGGCGGCACCTCCATCACCCCGGCCATCTCCTCCAGGTACTCCGGATAGTCGCCCCACAGGCACCGCTGCACCAGGCCCACCGGGGTGCCCTCCAGCAGGGCGAGCCAGTCCTCGGCGGGCTCCTCCCCACGGGCGACCGGCCCGAAGTCGCGGGCCACGGCGGCGGCGGACGTCTCGTGGTTCCACCAGCGGGCGACGTGCGGCTCCGCCAGCCACCGCCGGAGCAGGGGGAAGTCCGCCTCGGTGACCCGGCGCCAGGTGATCATGACGACTCCTCGGACATCGACACTCCTCCACGGCGGTCGCCGCAGGGCTTCCGGGCGATCCGGATCTCTCAGGGCAGGCGCCAGGACCGGAGGCGGTCGGCCACCCCGAACACGTCCAGGCGCAGCGCGCGGATCTCGTGGATCAGGTCGCGCCACGGCTCGTAGGCGGTGTCGACGCGTTGCCCGGAGGCCTCCAGGTAGGCGACGGCGAGACCGTAGCCGTACAACTCGTTGCGGGCGGGCAGCGGCCGGAGCAGGACGCACTCCTCCAGGAACACCGCGGCCCGCCAGAAGGCGTCCGGGTCGGCCCGGTCCAGGCGCGGCGTGTTCACCCGGTGCCGGGTGGCCATGCCGACCAGCACCGACAGGTCGTCCACGGTCAGATCCGCGCGGAGGATGTCCTCCTGGCGGGCCAGGAGCCAGCGGTGGTCGACGAGCAGCTCCACCGGATCAGGCCGCCCGGGAGACCGGGTGGCCGGCGGCCTCGGGGAGCCCGCCGAAGTCGGTGTCGAAGCGGTCCGCGACCCCCGGCGCGGCGATGGCGCGACGGAACGCGGCGGTCGCCGTGTCCAGCTGCCGCTCCTGCTCCTTCTCCACGGCCAGCTGCGCCAGGTAGTCCTTCATCGACATGCCCGCGCCGTCGGCCAGGGCCTTGAGCCGGTCCCGCGTCGCGTCGTCGATCTTGACGGTCGTGTCAGCCATGAGCCGAGTATGCCGCGCGGTATACGGGCGCGGCTACCGCCTTCGCCGCTTCACTCCGGCCACCGGGCCCGACCCGTCCTGGCCCCCCGCCCCGACCGTCACCCCGCCCCGGCCGGTCCGGGGCTCTCGGCCCCGGCCCGCACGTCCGCGCCGCCGTCCTCGCCCCGGCTACCCGGAGTGACGAACGCCACGTTCGCCGAGTCGTCGCGCATGGATCCCGGCCCCAGGGGCAAGCGCCCCCGGTCGCCCACCCGCACTGGTGGGGGACGTAACGGGAACGGAAGGCAGAACGCGACGTGTCGGACCAACGAACCATCCACATCGACGGAGAGTGGCGAGCCGCCGCCTCCGGCGCCACGCGAGAGATCCTCGACCCGGCCGACGCCACCACCCTCGCGGTCGTGGCCGAGGGCGGGACGCAGGACGCCGACGCCGCGATCGCCGCCGCACGGAAGGCCTTCGACCAGGGCGCCTGGCCGCACACACCCGTCGCCGAACGCGCCGCGCTGCTGCGCCGCGTCGCCGACCTGCTCCAGCGCGACCGGGAGAGCATCGGTCTGCTGGAGAGCCGCGACGCCGGAAAGACCCTGGAGGAAGGACGCGTCGACGTCGACTGCGTCAGCGACGCCTTCCGCTACTTCGCCGACCTGGTCATCGGCGAGGGCGGCGGCCGGGTCGTCGACGCCGGCTCGCCCGACATCCACAGTGTCGTCGTCCACGAACCCGTCGGGGTGTGCGCCCTCATCACCCCCTGGAACTACCCCCTGCTCCAGGCGAGCTGGAAGATCGCCCCGGCGCTGGCCGCGGGCAACACCTTCGTCGTGAAGCCGAGCGAGCTCACCCCGCTCACCACCGTCGCGCTGCTCGGCCTGCTCGCGGAGGCCGGCCTGCCGTCCGGCGTCGCCAACCTCGTCACCGGCCCCGGGGGCACCGTCGGCGCACGGCTCGCCGAGCACCCCGATGTCGACCTCGTCTCCTTCACCGGCGGACTGGTCAGCGGCACGCAGGTGATGCGTGCCGCCGCCGACGGCGTCAAGAAGGTCGCCCTGGAACTCGGCGGCAAGAACCCCAACGTGGTCTTCGCCGACGCCTGCACGACCGACGAGGGCTTCGACACCGCCGTCGACCAGGCCCTCAACGCCGCGTTCATCCACAGCGGCCAGGTCTGCTCGGCCGGCTCCCGCCTCATCGTCGAGGAGTCGCTGCGTGAGCGGTTCGTCGCCGAACTCGCCCGCCGCGCCGACCTGATCCGCCTCGGCCGCGGCACCGACCCGGGCGTCGAGTGCGGCCCCCTCGTCTCCGTCCGGCAGCTCGCCCGGACCGAGGAGTACGTCGCCTCCGCCCTCGCCGAGGGCGCGGTCCTGCGCGCCGGCGGCCGGCGCCCCGAGGGCCCCGGCCACTTCTACCGCCCGACCGTCCTCGACCACTGCCACCGCGGCATGCGCGTCGTCCGCGAGGAGGTCTTCGGCCCGGTCCTGACCGTCGAGACCTTCCGCACCGAGGACGAGGCCGTCGAACTCGCCAACGACACCGAGTACGGCCTCGCCGGCGGCGTCTGGTCGGCCGACGCGGCCCGCGCCCGCCGCGTCGCCGGCCGGCTGCGCCACGGCACCGTCTGGATCAACGACTTCCACCCCTACCTCCCGCAGGCGGAGTGGGGCGGCTTCGGCAAGAGCGGCATCGGCCGCGAACTGGGCCCCGCCGGGCTCGCCGAGTACCGCGAGACCAAGCACGTCTACCAGAACCTCGCCCCGCGCCCCGTGCGCTGGTTCGCGGGCTGAGCCGGGAGAGCACACCATGAGCACCACGTACGACTACGTCATCGTCGGCGGCGGCACCGCCGGGTCCGTCCTGGCCCGCCGCCTCACCGACGACCCCGACGTCACCGTCGCCGTCATCGAGGGCGGCCCCTCCGACGTCGACCGGCCCGACGTCCTGACCCTGCGCCGCTGGATGGGCCTGCTCGGCGGAGACCTCGACTACGACTACCCCACCACCGAACAGCCCCGGGGCAACTCGCACATCCGGCACAGCCGCGCCCGGGTGCTCGGCGGCTGCTCCTCGCACAACACCCTCATATCCTTCAAGCCCCTGCCGTCCGACTGGGACGAATGGGCCGAGGCCGGCGCCGACGGCTGGGACGCGCAGGCCATGGAGCCGTACTTCGACCGGCTCCTGAACAACATCGTCCCGGTCGACGAGAACGACCGCAACGCCATCGCCCGCGACTTCGTCGACGCCGCGCAGGGTGCCCTCGGCGTGCCCCGCGTCGAGGGGTTCAACAAGGCCCCCTTCCACGAGGGAGTCGGATTCTTCGACCTCGCGTACCACCCCGAGGACAACAAGCGCTCCTCCGCCTCCGTCGCCTACCTCCACCCCGTCATGGACCGGCGCCCCAACCTCCGCCTGATGCTGGAGACCTGGGCGTACCGCCTGGAACTCGACGGCACCCGGGCCCGCGGCGTCCACGTGCGCACCCAGGACGGCGCGGAACTCCTCGTCGAGGCGCGCCGCGAGGTCCTCGTCTGCGCCGGAGCCGTCGACACCCCGCGGCTGCTCCTCCACTCCGGCATCGGCCCCAAGGCGGACCTGGAGGCGCTCGGCATCCCCGTCGTGCACGACCTGCCGGGCGTCGGCGAGAACCTGCTCGACCACCCCGAGTCGGTCATCGTCTGGGAGACCCACGGACCCATCCCGGAGAACTCCGCGATGGACAGCGACGCCGGACTCTTCGTACGGCGCGACCCCGCGTCCCCGGGCCCGGACCTGATGTTCCACTTCTACCAGGTCCCCTTCACCGACAACCCGGAGCGGCTGGGCTACGAGCGGCCCGCCCACGGCGTGTCGATGACCCCGAACATCCCCAAGCCGCGCAGCCGCGGCCGGCTCTACCTCACCAGCGCCGACCCCGAGGTCAAACCCGCCCTGGACTTCCGCTACTTCACGGACGAGGACGACTACGACGGCCGCACCCTCGTCGACGGCATCAAGATCGCCCGCGAGATCGCCCGCAGCGAACCGCTCGCCGGCTGGCTCAAGCGCGAGGTCTGCCCCGGGCCCGAGATCACCGACGACGAGGAACTCGGCGCCTACGCCCGTCAGGTCGCCCACACCGTCTACCACCCCGCCGGCACCTGCCGCATGGGCGCCACCGACGACGCACAGGCCGTGGTCGACCCCGACCTGAAGGTGCGCGGCCTCGACGGCCTGCGCATCGCCGACGCGTCCGTCTTCCCGACGATGCCCGCCGTGAACCCGATGATCGGCGTCCTCATGGTCGGCGAGAAGTGTGCCGAACTCCTGGGAGGTCATGCCTGATGAACACGCCGTCCGCCTTCTCCGTCCAGAACCTCTGGAAGGTCTTCGGACCCAGGGCCGACCGGGTCCCCGGCTCCGAACTGGCCGCCCTGCCGCCCGCCGAACTCCGCGAGCGCACCGGTTGCACCGCCGCCGTCCGGGACGTCTCCTTCGACGTCCACCAGGGCGAGGTCTTCGTCGTCATGGGCCTCTCCGGCTCCGGCAAGTCCACCCTCGTGCGCTGCCTGACCCGGCTCATCGAGCCCACCTCCGGCAGCGTCGCCATGGAGGGCGAGGACGTCCTGTCCATGGACAGGTCCCGGCTGCGCGAACTGCGACGCCACCGCGCCTCGATGGTCTTCCAGCACTTCGGCCTGCTGCCGCACCGCTCGGTGCTCGACAACGTCGCCTACGGCCTGGAGATCCAGGGGATGGGCCGCGCCGAGCGCCGCGCCAAGGCCGCCGAGGCCGTCGACAAGGTCGGCCTCGGCGGACTGGAGGACCGCAGGCCCGGCCAGCTCTCCGGCGGCCAGCAGCAGCGCGTGGGCCTCGCCCGGGCGCTCGTCGTCGACCCCGAAGTGCTCCTGTTCGACGAGCCGTTCAGCGCGCTCGACCCGCTGATCCGGCGGGACATGCAGGAGGAGGTCGTCCGCCTGCACGGCGAGGAGGGCCGCACGATGGTGTTCATCACCCACGACCTCGGCGAGGCCCTGCGCCTGGGCACCCGCATCGCCCTGATGCGCGACGGCCGCATCGTCCAGCTCGGCACCCCCGAGGAGATCGTCGGTTCGCCCGCCGACGACTACGTCCGCGACTTCGTCCGTGACGTCCCGCGCGAGCAGGTCGTCACCGTCCGCAGCGCCATGCGGCCGCCCTGCGGCGACGAGGCCGACCACGGCCCCGCCCTCGCCCCCGGCGCGACCGTCTCCGAGGCCATCGAGGCCGTCGCCCGCAGCGGCGGCCCGGTCCGGGTCCTCGACCAGGGCCGCTGCGTCGGCATCGTCGACGACAGGGAACTGCTGTCGGTCGTCGCCGGTGTCCCGACCGGGAAGGCGGCAGCATGACCGCAGCCGTCAGTGCGCCCCTGCGCGAGTCGGGCGCGGTCTCCCGCGCCGCCCTCCGCAGGTACCTGCCCCTCGCCGTCGCCGTCGTCGTGCTCGTCCCGCTGGGCGTCCTGCTCGCGGGCGGCGGCAGCTGGCCCGCCTCCCTCACCGTCGACCTGTCCGGCCCGCTCGGCCGGACCGGCGACTGGATCATCGACAACCGCGACGACCACCCCGTCTTCCTGTACTTCCTCGGCCACGTCAGCAACGGCGTCGTGCTGTCCGTCCGCGGCGTCTACCTGCTCCTGCTCGCCGCCGGCTGGGCCGGCGTCACCGCGGCCGGCGGCCTCATCGCCTGGCGCGTCGCCGGACCGCGGCTCGCGCTCACGACCGTCGGCGCCTTCGCCGTCTGCGGCCTGCTCGGCATGTGGGTTCCCACCATGCAGACCCTGGCCCTCATGGTCGTCGCGGTCGCCGCGTCCGTGCTGGTCGGCGGCGTCCTCGGACTGGCCGCCGGCCTCTCCGACCGGACCTTCCGCGCCCTGCGCCCGGTCCTGGACACCATGCAGGTCCTGCCCGCCTTCGCCTACCTGCTGCCGGTCGTCCTCGTCTTCGGCATCGGCGTCCCCGCCGCCGTCCTCGCGACCGTCGTCTACGCCGCCCCGCCGATGGCCCGCCTCACCGCGCTCGGCCTGCGCGACGCCGACCCCGGCGTCCTGGAGGCCGTGGACTCGCTCGGCGCGACGGGCCGTCAGCGGCTGCTCAGCGCCCGGCTCCCGCTCGCCCGCAAGGAACTCCTCCTCGGCGTCAACCAGTCGATCATGATGGCGCTGTCGATGGCCGTCATCGCCTCCGTCATCGGCGCCGGCGGACTCGGCGACCGCGTCTACCAGGCCCTCGCCTCGGTCGACGTCGGTGCCGCCCTCGCCGCGGGCATCCCGATCGTGCTCCTCGCCGTCGTGCTCGACCGCACCGCCGGCGCCGCCGGCGCCCGGATCGGCGCCGCACCCCGCACCTCCGCCCTGCGCGGGTGGCGCGGCTGGGCCGTCGCCGCCGGCGCCGCGACCGCGGTGGCCGTCGCCGGCCGCCTCGCGGGCCGCGCGACCTGGCCGGGCACCTGGCACCTCGACATCGCCGAACCCGTCAACAGGGTCGTCGACTGGATGACCGCCCACCTCTACTCGGGTGTCCCGGTGATCGGCGGCACCGCCGACTGGGCCGCCCACTTCACCCAGTGGGTGCTCGACCCGCTGCGCTCGGGCCTCCAGGCACTGCCCTGGTGGGCGGTCCTGCTGCTCGTCGGCGTGCTCGCCCTGCTGGTCGGCACCTGGCGAACCGCCCTGACCGCCGTCCTCGCGATGGCCGGCATCGGCGTCCTGGGCGTGTGGGACGCCTCGCTCGACACCCTCTCCCAGGTGCTCGCCGCCGTCGCCGTCACGCTGGTGATCGGCTTCGCCGTCGCGATCGCCGCCGCCCGCAGCACCCGCGTCGAACGCGCGCTGCGCCCCGTCCTGGACGTCTTCCAGACCCTGCCGCAGTTCGTCTACCTGATCCCCGTCGTCGCCCTCTTCGGCGTCGGCCGGGCCCCGGCGATCGCCGCCGCCGTCGTCTACGCGCTGCCCGCCGTCGTCCGCATCACCACCCAGGGACTGCGCGGCGTCGACCCGGTGGCCCTGGAGTCCGCCCGCTCGCTCGGCGCGACCGGATTCCAGCAGCTGCGCCAGGTCCAGCTGCCGCTCGCCCGCCCGGCCCTGCTGCTCGCCGTCAACCAGGGTGTCGTCCTGGTGCTCGCCGTCGTCATCATCGGCGGCCTGGTCGGCGGTGGCGCCCTCGGCTACGACGTGGTGTTCGGCCTCGCCCAGGGCGACCTGGCCACCGGGCTCGTCGCGGGTGCCGCGATCGTCTGCCTGGGCCTGATGCTCGACCGGGTGACCCAGCCGACCCGGACCACCCCCGACAAGGAGGCCTGACATGCGACTTCCGATCATCGCCGGAGCCGCCGGACTCGGCCTGCTCGCCGTCGCCGTGACCGGCTGCGGCGCGGCCGACATGACCAAGCAGGCCTCCCCGTACGCCGCCGCGCAGGGCGCCCGGACCGTCACGCTCTCCACCCAGTCCTGGGTGGGCGCGCAGGCCAACGTCGCCGTCGCGCAGTACCTGCTGGAGCACGAACTGGGCTACCGGGTCGACACCGTGCAGGTCGACGAGGTCCCCGCCTGGGACGCGCTCAGCCAGGGCCGCGTCGACGCGATCCTGGAGGACTGGGGCCACCCGGACCAGGAGAAGCGCTACGTCGACGACAAGAAGACCATCGTCCGCGGCGGCGACCTCGGAGTCACCGGCCACATCGGCTGGTTCGTCCCGACGTACTTCGCCGAGGCGCACCCCGACGTCACGGACTGGAAGAACCTCGACAAGTACGCCGACCGGCTCCGCACCCCCGAGAGCGGCGGCAAGGGCCAGCTCCTGGACGGCTCTCCGTCGTACGTCACCAACGACAAGGCGCTGGTGAAGAACCTGGACCTGGACTACCAGGTCGTCTTCGCCGGCTCGGAGGCTGCGCAGATCACCCAGATCAAGCAGTTCGCCAAGGAGAAGAAGCCGTTCCTCACCTACTGGTACAAGCCCCAGTGGCTGTTCCAGAAGGTGCCGATGACGGAGGTGAAGCTGCCCGCCTACAAGGAGGGCTGCGACGCCGAGCCGGACAAGGTGGCGTGCGCCTACCCGCACACCCCGCTGCAGAAGTTCCTCAACAGCGGATTCGAGCGGAACGGCGGGAAGGCCGCGGCGTTCCTGAAGAACTTCCGCTGGACCACCGAGGCACAGAACGACGTCTCCCTGATGATCGCCGAGGAGAAGCTGTCGCCCCGGGAGGCGGCGAAGAAGTGGGTCGAGGCCAACGAGTCGACCTGGAAGGCATGGCTGCCGAAGTAGCCACGCACGGGTGCGTGCCCGGCCGCGACCGGCCGGGCACGCACCCGTGCGCCGTACCGCCCTGGCCTATCCGGCCCAGCGCCCCGACATGAACGCGACGGCGTAGACCACGGACAGCGGCACCGTCAGACACAGGTACACGACGGAGAACCGCGGCCGCCGGTACGCCCATCCGGCCAGCGCGATCCACAACGGCCACCACAGGAGGCTGGCCCGCGGCACCGACGTGTACCAGTACGAGGTGCCGAGCGCCCAGAGCGTGAGGGCGACGTACAGCGCCTCGGGCCAGCTCCGCCGCCGCACCAGCAGCCCCAGCAGCGCGAGCCCGACCAGCATCGCGGCCAGCTCCGCCTGGAACATGAACGCGTAGGGCGTGGTCATGGTCTGCCCGAACGCCCCCTCCCAGGTCTGGGACCACGCCGACCAGGGGGAGTGGAAGTCGCGGTACCAGCCGCGCTCCTGCGCGTGCTTCCACGCCATCCAGTCGCCCGTCTCGGCGTGGAGGTACCACGTGTACAGCGCCGCGGGCACGGCCGGCAGCACCAGCCACGGCGCCCGGCGCCGATGGCGTCCGTCGGCCCGCGCCACGAGCAGGAAGTGCAGGGCGATCCCGGCGGCGAGGAACAGCCCGCTGACCCGGACCGTCGTCGCCAGCGCCGTCAGCACGGCCGCCACGGCCCACCGGTGACGCTGCGCGGCCAGCCACGCGGGCAGCGCCAGCGCGAGGAACAGCGCCTCGGTGTAGCCGACGGCCAGGAAGATCCCGCAGGGCGAGGCGAGCAGGAACAGCACCGTCCGACGCCCGCCCTCGGCGTCGGGCAGCCACGGTCTGGCCAGCCGGGCCAGGGCGACCACGGCCACGGCCCCCGCGGCGAAGGAGATCAGCAGGCCGGCCGCGGTCCAGTCGCCCACGACGACGTGCACCGCCCGCAGCAGCAGCGGAAGACCGGGGAAGAACGCCTCGCGGTTGTCGCCGCCGCCGGGCCCCGGGTCGGCGGGGAAGTAGCCGTCGCGGGCGATGTGCAGATAGTGGCCCCAGTCCCAGTGCTCGAAGGGAGCCAGGAGCCCGGCCGGGACACGGCTCCCGGAATCGGCGGGGAACAGCAGGCGCGTGCAGTGGGCGACCACCCAGACACCGGCCCGTACGGCCAGATACAGGGTCAGCACCTCGCCGTCGCCTGGCTGGAGCCGGAGGACGCGGCGGACGTGTCCGGCGGTACGCCCGGCCGGCCGCGCCGCCGGCGCGGGAGCGGACCTCGGGGGCCGGAGGGGGGTGGCGGCGGGCGTGCGCGCACGCGTTCCGGGCGGGTGGAGCGTCATCGGGAGGGGCTCTCTCGGGTGTCTGCGGGCATGCTCGACCGCCCCGCGTGCGGGGTGGACGAGCATGCCGGGTGAGGGGGGTCAGGGCCGGGTGGTGACGGAGCCGCCGGGCGGCGGCTGGGTCCGCGTACCGGAGGGAACGCCACCGGGCGGCGTCGTGCCGGGCGTCGTGGAGTTGCCGGTGGCGGGCGTGTCCGGCGGCGCGGAGGCGGTCGCGGACGGTGCGAAGGTGGGCAGCTCCGACTCACCGGGCGACGGGGTGGTGGCGGGCACCACCGGCGCCGGCCGGTTCGTCACGAGTGCGGCCGTCGCGGCGCCGCCGCCGGCCAGGACGAGACACGCCGCCGCGGCGACTCCGGCGAGCCGGCGCCGCCGGGCGCGCCGGCCCCGCTCGGCGATGTGCCCGAACGGCGGGGCGGCGGCCCTCGCCTGCCCCGAGTCGGCCGCCTGCCGGAACAGCTGCCGCAACGGGTCGTGATGGGGCTCAGGCACCGGGGGCCTCCTCGATACGCGGGTCCTGCAGACGATCGGCCAGCGCGGTGCGGGCGCGGCCCAGATGGGTCTTGACGGTGCTGGCGGACATGCCGGTCTCGGCGGAGATCTGCTCGACGGTCAGGTCGCACAGGTAATGCAGCGTCACGGCCCGGCGCTGCCGGTCCGGAAGCCCGCGCAGAGCGTCGACCAGCGCCACCTGCTCGGGGCCCGGCCCGGCGACCTCCACCGGAGCGTCCCGGCGCCGCCAGGCGTCCGCCGACCGCCGCCGGACCCGCCACCGGCTCACCGCGAGCCGCCAGGCGACCGTCCTGATCCAGGCCTCCGGCCGCCCGTCCCGATCCAGCTGCCGCCGCCGTCCCCAGCCCCTGACGAACGCCTCCTGCACGACGTCCTGGGCCTCGTGCAGGTCACCGAGCATCACGTACAGCTGGCCCGTCAGACGGGCCGCCGTCTGGGCGTAGAACTCTTCGAACTCCTCGACGGTCAACAGCCACTCCCGGATCTCTCTTGCTTCACCCCGCATACGCCCCTGCCACGGCGTCCGGTCGACACGGACGAGCGAGAACGTCCGTGATGCCCGTCACACCCGGCCCCGGGCGCCCCGGTCACGTCTGGGGGTGCCACTCCGCGAGCAGGATCGTGGCGTCGTCCATGAGATGGCCGTTCTGGTGGCCGAGGATGGCGCGGATCAGCCGGCGCAGCGCCTCGGGCGCCGGCTGGCCCGCCGCCGCCGCCCGGACCACGGTGTCGACCAGGCGTTCCTCGCCGAACAGCTCGCCCCCCTCGGAGCGGGCCTCGGTGACGCCGTCGGTGTAGATGAGGATCTGGTCGCCCGGTTCGAGCTGCGCGTGGTGGAGCGTCGGGGGAGTCCACGCGGGGTGGGGCCCCAGACCCAGCGGCAGGTCGGCCTCACGGGTGAGGGCGCCCGCCACGATGTGCTGGTTGCGGATCAGCAGCGGTGCCGGATGTCCGCAGTTGACCCAGGAGAAGCGCCCGGTGGCGACGTCGAGATCGGCGAAGACCGCGGTCAGCAGCCGCTCGGGGACCCAGCGGGTGAGCGTCCGGTCGACCGCGGCGGTGATGTCGGTGAGTCTGCGGCCACGGCGGCGGGTGGAGCGGCAGCCCGCCAGGGCGAGTGCCGCGGACAGCCCCGAGGCGGCGTCGTGACCCATGGCGTCCACGACCGTCAGGTGCAACCGCCGCTCGCCCAGGGCGTGGTCGAAGGCGTCACCGCCGATCTCGTACGCGGGCTCCATGACGGCGCTGGACGTCACGGCGCGGGTGCCGACGGTCCGGGGCGGGGTGAAGGCCCACGCGAGCTCGGCCTGCAGGGTCATCGGACGGGTCCGCACCAGCCGCTGGAGGGTGTCGCTGAACGTGCTCTTGGAGACGACCAGCAGCGCGGTGACGGAGGCCAGCGACCGCCCGTGCGCGAGGTCGGGCACGTCGGTGCCGGTGCCGGTCAGCCGCAGCACGCCGATCCGCTCGACGCCGTCGATGAGCGGCAGCCACAGACACGCGGGGTCGCTGCCCGTCTGGGGTGTCTCGGTGCTGTAGGCCCGTCCGCCGAGCGTGCCCTCCACCCCGAGGCGCGGCGCCTGGACGTCGAGGGGCACGAGATGGGTCTGCTGGACGTCCGCCAGGTAGACGTCGGCGGCCTGGAGCCCCATGGCCAGCGCCACGTCCCGCAGCAGCCGGGCGATGTCCCCCGGGGCGGTGTGGTGCGACTCCTCCAGGAGACCCGCGAGGAGCGCGTGGAAGCCGGAGTCGTCCACGGACCCACCTCCTCGGCCGCGCCGGGCGGGCGCACTGCGGGTGCCTTCCCGACCCTACGCGGGCCCGACCGCGGCCGCACTCCTCCGCGGCCACGCGGGGGGCGCCGGGCCGGGGCCGCCCGCACCGTACGCGCCACCACCACCGCCCGCGCCCCGGAACCGCTCCGGGGCGCGGGCGGCCGTGTCGGACCGCCGGGGGTCCTGCGCCGAGGTCAGGTCAGGACGACCGGGAGGTCGAACAGGTCGTTCTGCGTGACGACCGGCTTGTTCCGCAGTTCCTCGCGCGGCACGGCCAGTCGCAGCTCGGGGAAGCGGGCGTACAGCGCCGGCAGCGCCACCGACGCCTCCAGCCGGGACAGCGCCGCGCCCGGGCACACGTGCGGGCCGTGACCGAAGGAGATGTGCCGGTTCGGCGTACGGGTCACGTCGAAGGAGCCCGCCGTCGGGCCGTGCTGGGTCTCGTCCCGGCCGATCGCGCCGAACGAGACGATCAGGGCCTCGCCCTCGGGCAGCACCCGGTCCCCGACCTCGATGTCCTCGGTGGCGAACCGGAACAGGACGTGCGAGGTGGGCGTGGACCAGCGCAGGGTCTCCTCGATCACGTTCTCCCACGGCACCTCGCCCTTGAGGACCAGGGCACGCTGCTCCGGGTGCGTCTCCAGGGCCACGACGGCGTTGACGATCAGGCTGATCGTCGTCTCGTGCCCGGCCGCCACCATCAGCTGGAGGGTGTTGGTGATCTCCTCCGTGGTGAGCCGGTCGCCGCCCTCGGACGCCTCGATCAGCGCACTCGTGAGGTCGTCACCGGGCGCTTCGATCTTGCCCGCCACGATCCCCGCGAACAGGGTGCCCAGGTCCGCCATCATCTGCGGTACCTCCTCGGGCGGGGTCTGCGTCGAGAAGAACTTGTCGAACAGGGCCTTCATCCGCGGGTGGTCGGCGCTGTCGACCCCCATCAGTTCGCCGACCACGTTCATCGGCAGCGGGTACGCGAACTCGGCCTTCAGGTCCACGACGTCACCCGCCGGACGCTCCGCCAGCCGGTCGAGCATGCCCTCGGTCAGGGCCTCGATGCCGGCCCGCAGACGCTCCACCCGGCGTGCGGTCAGCGCCTGCGCGACCAGCGAGCGCAGCCGCCGGTGCTCGTCGCCGTCGACGGTCAGCATCGACCTGCCGGGGTTGGCGAGACCGATGAGCGGCCAGTCGAGGGGTATCTCGCCGCGCTGCCAGGCGCCCCACACGTCGATGTCCTTGACCAGCCGGGAGTCGGTGAGCAGCCGCCGCGCCTCGGCGTGGTGGGTGACCGACCAGCAGGCCACCCCGCCGGGCAGGACGACGCGGGCCAGCGGCCCGGCGGCGCGCAGCCGGGCGCTCTCGCCGTCGAGGTCCGCGACGAACGGGTCCAGGGTGAGTGCGTCGGTGCCGGACGCGGCGGTCGGGTCGTACGGGCAGCTCATCTCGATGCTCCAAGGGCGGGAGTCGGGGTGTAGGTCACGGGGAGCGCGGTCAGGCCGCGCAGCCAGGGGGAGGGGCGTCGGCTGAGGGCGTCCGCGGAGACCGCCAGGTCCACGTCCGGCAGCCGGTCGAGCAGCACCTCGATGCCCGTCCGGGCGATCGTCTCGGCGACCTCCTGGGCGGGGAACGGGCAGCGGTGCTCGCCGTGGCCGAAGGAGAGGTAGGCGTTGTTGCCGCCGGTCAGGGCCCCGGAGTCGGTCCGCACGTGCGGGTCCGAGTTGGCGGCGGCCAGGCCCAGCAGCAGCAGGTCGCCGCGGCCGATCCGGCGTCCGCCGAGCCGGGTGTCGCGCGAGGCCCAGCGGCCGGCGACGTTCTGGGTCGGCGTGTCCTCCCACAGGACCTCGTTCATCGCCTCGCCCACGCTGTGCCGGCCGCCGGCCAGCGAGGCGGCGAACCGGTCGTCGGTGAGCATCAGGCGCAGGGAGTTGCCGATCCAGTCGGCGGTGGGCTGGTGCCCGGCGGCCATCATCACCATGAGGTCCTGGGCGACCTCCTCCACCGTGAACCCGGACCGGTTGCCGAGCATCCGGGAGGCCACGTCGTCACCCGGCGCCTCGGCCTTGGCGGCGAGCAGCGCGAACATCGATCCGGCCAGGTGGCGCTGGCCCTCCAGCGCCCCCTCCTGGCCGTTGATCATGTCGTTCATGGCCGTGACCAGCCCGGGGCCCTGCTCGTCGGCGAAGCCGTAGACACTGGCCAGCACCCGTACCGGCAGCAGCATCGCGTACTCGGCGATGATGTCGCACGAGCCCTTGCCGCACAGCCCGTCGATGAGCTCGTCGGCGAAGTGCTCGGCCCGCTCCCTGAGGACGAACGGGTCGATCGCCTCCAGCGCCCCGGAGACGACCCCGGCGCGCTCGCGGTGGCGCTCGCCGACCGTGTACAGGATGGACGGCTGCTTGCGGCCGATCATGGGCAGCAGGGGCCAGTCGTCGGGGATGGCGTCCCACTGGTTCCACAGCTCGGAGTCGCGGGAGTAGAGCACCGGGTCGCTGGTGACCTGGTGCAGTTCCCGGTACCCGAGGACCAGCCAGGCGGGGACGTCCCCGTCCAGCACGACGGGGGCGACGGTCCCGTGGTCGCGCCGGATCTGCCGGTACAGCTCGACCGGGTCGGTCTGGAACCGGGGCCCGCTCAGCGGGACGGGCGGGGCGTCGGGAAGGGTCACGGGGCGGGCTCCGGGATCGGCTGGGGGGTCGGCTGGGGGTCCGAGGCGATGACGGTCCGCAGGTGTTCGAGGAGCGAGATCAGGACCTGCTTGCTGGACTCGCGGGAACGCGCGTCGCAGAAGACCAGGGGGACCCCGTCGGCGAGGTCGAGGGCCTCGCGGATCTGGGCCGGGGTGTGGGCGGGGCCACCGAAGTCGTTGCAGGCGACGACGAACGGGGTGCCGTGGTGCTCCAGCCGGTCGATCGCGTACCAGGAGTCGGCGAGCCGCCGCGTGTCGACGAGCACGACCGCGCCGAGGGTGCCGGAGAACAGCCGGTCCCACAGGAACCAGAACCGCTCCTGGCCGGGCGCGCCGAACAGGTAGAGGACGTTGCGGGCGTCCAGCGAGATCCTGCCGAAGTCGAAGGCCACGGTGGTGGCCGTCTTCTCGGTGACGCCGGCGGTGTCGTCGACGCCCTCGCCGGCCTGCGTCATCGTCTCCTCGGTGTTCAGCGGACGGATCTCGCTGACCGAGCGGACCATGGTGGTCTTGCCGACTCCGAAACCGCCGACGACGACGATCTTCAGTCCGTTGTCGGCGGTGCTGTGCAGGGTCTGGCGCTGTTCAGAGGTTACGGAGTCCAACGAGCACCTGCTCCAGGATGTCGGGATCGGGAAGGCGGTACGAGTCGCGGGGATGCCGTGCGCTGATCCGGCCGGTGTCGTGGAGGTCGGCCAGCAGGATCCGCGTGATCGAGACCGGCAGGCCCAGTCCGGCCGCCACCTCCACCACGGCCGTCGGGAAACGGCACATGCGCAGGATGCCGGCGTGCTCGGACTGCATGCCGGGGACGGGGTCGCTCTCGGAGACCACGAGGGTCACCAGGTCGAACGCGTCGGATCCGGCGCGGCTGCGGCCGCCGGTCAGGGTGTAGAGCCGGTCGGGGGAGTCGTCCCGGCCCGGTCTGCCGCCGCTCATCCCCGGGGCCTCGCGACGAGGTACTCGCCCAGCTGCTCGACCAGCTCCGACATGTTGTGGCCCACCAGCCCCGCGTCGGCGTCCTCGTCGGCGACGAGGGCGAGATGGGCGCCTTCGCCCGCCTCCACGATGAAGAGGATGCCGCCGTAGAACTCGGCCATCGCGGAGCGGACCCCGCCGGTGCCGTCGCCGAACTCCACGGAGGCACCGTGCGACAGGCTCTGGATCCCCGCGGCGATCGCGGCCAGCTGGTCGGCCTGGTCGACGGAGAGCTCGGGGGTGCGGCAGAGCTTGAGGCCGTCGCGGGAGAGCACCAGGGCGTGACGGGTGCCCGGGGTGCGTTCCAGCAGGCCCTCCAGGAGCCAGCTGAGCTTCTCGTCGGTGGTGGTGCCGGTCATTGCGGATTGCCTTCCGGGAGCGAGGAGTTCGAGGACGTCGGCGTCTGCGGGGCGGACGTCCGGACGGCCTGGTCGGAGGATGCGGACGGGCTGGCGGCGCTTTCTTCGGCCGCCGGACCGGCCGGGGCGCGACGGGATCCGGCGACCGAGGAGGTCTCCTCGGTCCGGGAGGCGTCGACGGGCCCGGAACCGGCTGCGGTACGGGAGGAGTCCTCGTCCGACGGGAGCCGGTCGGCCGAGGTGCCCGGCTCGGCCGCGGTGCCCCGGACCGCACGGCGGAAGGTGCCGAAGCGCGTCGCGGCCCCGGCGGCGGCGGCGCCGCGGGATCCCCCCGAGCGGGCCTTCTCGGCGGCGGCCTCCGGCCCCTCGGGGTGGGCCTGCGCCAGCGCCCGTCCGCGACGGCGCTGTGGCAGGCCGCTCTCGCCGAACCGCGGATGGTCGCCCGTGCTCTCGGACGCCGTGTCGTGGACGGTGTCGGGCTCGGAGTCCGCGACGGGGGCGGTGGCGTGCGCGTCGTGCCCCGTCGGCGGCGTCGGGGCGGGGGCCGGCTCGGTCGCCTGCCTCGGGAGTGCCGCGGAGGCCGACACCGCCCGGCCGGACACCGGGGGCAGGGCGTCGGCGGGGGAGGGCTCCAACGGCAGCCGGGTGATGAGTTCCTGGGGGAGCATCAGCAGCGCGCCGGTCCCGCCGCGGGCCGAGGGACGGAACGACACGGTGAGGCCGTGCTTGCGCGCGAGGCGCCCCACCACGGCCAGGCCGAGCCGCGTGCCGGACAGGCCGGCCAGGTCCTGGGTCTCCGCGCCGACCGCTGCCTCCGCGCGCCGCAGCTGCACGTCGCTCATCACCAGGCCGCTGTCCTCGACGGCGACGATGATCCCGGCCGGGACCTCCTCGACGTAGACGTGCACCTCGGCGGTGGGGGGCGAGAAGTTGGCCGCGTTGTCCATGAGTTCGGCCAGCGCGTGCATGACGCCCTCGGCGGCGTGACCGGCGACGGCCGCGTCGCTGCTGGAGTGGAGCCGGACGCGCTGGTAGCCGCCGATCCGCCCCATCGCGCCGCGCAGGATCGACTCCATGACGATCGGGCGGGCCCAGCGCCGGCCGGAGCGGGCGCCGGTCAGCACGGCGATGGAGTCGGCGAGCCGACCCGCCTGGGCGGTGCGGTGGTCGAGGTGGAGCAGGTCCGTCAGCACGTTCTCGTCGGCGTGCCGGTGTTCCATCTCCCGCAGGTCGGCCAGCATGCCGGTGGCGAGTGCCTGCATCCGCCCGGCGGCGTTGGCCGCCGCCGCCATCGCGGCGGACCGGCCGGACTCCGCACGGCGTAGCCGCGACTCCAAGCGCTCGACCTCGGCGGTCCGTTCGCCGGTGAGCTTCTCGATCGCGGTCGTATGGGCGCGGACCAGCTCCTCCGCCTGCGCGGCCCGGGCCGCTTCCGAGGCGGCCGCCTCCGCCGCGTACCGGGCTTCGAGGGCCGCCGTCGTCCGTTCCAGGTCGCTGGTGCGGCGGCTGAAGTACGCGTCCCGGGAGGCGATCTCGGCGGCGAGGGTCTCGGCCCGCCGGCTCAGCGTGCGGGAGGTCCGCCCGTACCAGGTCACGGCGAAGGCCGCGGCGGAGAGCAACAGGACCCCGCAGGCGGCGAACCAGCCCACCGCGGGACGGACCTCGGCCGGTGCCGCGGTCGCCGCCGCCGTGGCGAGCGCACCACCCGCGGCGGCCGTCAGCAGGGAGGCGATCAGGGCAGGGCGGAAGGGAGTGGACGACGCCGACATCAACCAGACTCTCGGGAGCGGGCACACACGGGAAGGAGGCCTGACGACGGCACTATAGGTGAGTAGTTGATCAGGTGAGAACTCTCCTGACCGGATCGGTATTCATTCCTGGGCATACTTTGCCGCAGGTGTGAGCAAGTGGGTCCGAATGCGCTCACGCCGGGGCGACGCGGTGCGGATCGCCCGATTCGCAGGCCATCCGGCGGGCTGCCGAGGCGCTCTGATGCACCGTCATCACGAGGCCGAAGCTGATGCTCCGTCATCACCGGTGTCCGTCCGGGCAGGTCCGGGCCCGGGGGAGAACATCGCGGACGCCCGGGCCCGCGCCGGCGCCCCGCGACGCGCGGGTGTCATGCGCGGTACGCCAGCGGGCACGCCGTGCGCCGTCGTACGGCCCCGTTCCCTGACCGCACGACGGCGACGTGCCCGCCCTGCTCCCCGACCCGGTGCCGGAGTCCCGCTCCGGCCGGGCCGAGGAGTCCTACGGGGTGACGGTGATCTGCTGCGTCGGGTCGGTGGTGTCCGTGACCTTGTAGACGGCGTTGAACGTGGAGGTCGTCGCGCTCGTCGGGCAGCCGAACCCGCCGGTGACCGTGACCGGGACCGAGGCGTTGGTGAAGGTCAGCGTGGACGGGGAGCCGTTGGCCCAGGTCCCCGGCACGCTCGCCGCCGCGGTGGGGGCGGCCACGACCGTACACGAGGCCAGGCCGGAGGTCTGGACCACGAGGCCGCCGGTGGGGACGGACATGGTGGCCGTGACGGGGGCGCCGTCCTGCATGGAGACCGCCCAGCCGCCACTGGTCGTCACGGTCGGCGTGACGCCGGGCAGGCTCGCGGTGCAGGAACTGTAGGTCGGGGCGGAGATCGGTGAGGAGACCGGGCCGGCGGGGTTGTGGTTGCCGGGGGCGGCCGGGACGGAGCCGGTGGAGACGGAGACCGTGCAGGTCACGGTGACCGACCCGGCCTTGAGGGTGGCCTTGCCGCTGAGGGTGGCCTTGAACGCGTGGCCGGCCGGGGTCACGGTGGTCGGGCCGGCCAGCGGTAACGGGGCGGCGGTGGCGGAGGCGGCGCCGAGCGTCAGCGTGCCTGCGGCGATCAGTCCGAGGGCGAGGGACGTGTGCGTGCGGCTCATGAGTGTGCTCCTTGGGGATGGTCGTGCGGTGTGGGGATGGTTGCGGTGCGGATGCGTACGGGACCCTCGTCGGGCCCGGCCCCGCCGCCCGCGGCGGAACCCGATGGCGGCTCGGGTTCGCGTGCCGGTGTCCGGACGGACGCGGATCCCGGGCCCTGACACCCCCTAGGACACCGAGGTCGGATCGGACTCGGCCTGGGCGGCGGACCCGGCCGGGGTGCCGGGTGCGCCGCGCCCGGGGACGCGCGGCTGCCAGGCGAACATCAGGCCGCCGCCGAGGATCCCGAGCAGCGTCCCGATCAGGAAGCCGCCCAGGTTGGAGAGCACCAGCGCGGCGGTGGCGATGAGGGTGGTGACGATCCCGGCGAGGGCGCGGTAGTGCGGAGCGAACCAGACGGACACGCCCAGCACGATCATCACGAGACCCATCAGGACGGACGGGATCCCCGCGACGCCCTGGGTGAGCATGACCTTCAGGGGGGCGAGCGGCAGGGCGCAGATCTCGGCGCCGGCGAGTGCGGCGACGAGACCGCCCCAGAACGGACGGCTGCGGCGCCACCGCCGGAACCGCGTCCGCAGGGGCGTCAGAAGCATTCCTTCTTGCCCTTGCTGATCTTCAGGTCCAGGCCGGAGAGGGTGAAGGTGCCGGCGTTGGTCGCCCACGCCGTCTGCCGGAGATCGGTGATGCGCACGGTGTCGGCCTGCTGCGAGAACAGGTCCTGCATGCCCTGCGCGTCGTCCGGCCCCTTGTCGAGGGTGGACGCGTCACGGCCGATCTCGATGTTCGTGAAGCTCGCGTTGCCGGAGAGCTGGGTGGCGTCGACGAAGAGGTTCGTCGCCTCGACCGGGGTCTTGCGGCCGGCCGTCAGATTGAGCGAGACGTCGCCGATCACCGGGAGCGAGGTGACCACCGACTGGCACAGGCTGTTGAGTTCGGCCTTCTTGATGGCGGTGACGGCGACCGGGATGAGTTCGTCGCGGGCGTTGACGTCCACGCTGCCGTACTGGACGAAGCCCTCGCCGTCCAGGCTCTCGGCGGAGACCTTGAACTGCTGGCCGGACACGGCGAAGGAGGCGGCCAGTGCCCCCTGGGCCAGGGCGATGCCCAGGCCGGCGGTGACGGCGACGGCCGGGACGGTCAGGACGGCGAAGCGCCGCCATCTGACTTTTCCGTCGCCCGAGTCGTGCTCCGCTAAGTCGTGCTCCATGTCGGATCCCCTCGCGTGAGTGGGTGCAGTGGAGTGCGAACCGGTCGGCACGGGTGTGATCACGGCGTGCGTGATCGTTACTCGCCGGTATGACCGTGGAGTTGAATGTAAGAGTGCCAATGGTGGTTGGCAAGGTTGCGCGAGCGCCCCCTTTCGGCCAAGTCCTACTGCTCCGTACGCAGGAGCGCGGCGACCTCCGCCTCGACGCGGCGGGCCATCGCGCGCGCGAACTCCGCGGCCACGACCTCTCCCGCCACCGGGCGCAACGCCCCGGCCGCCTCCGCGACGTGATCCAACTGGGCGGCCGAAAGCCGCTCCAGTCCTTCCGGGCCGATGACGTGCCGCCGGAAGAGCGCGACGAACCGGTCCGCGAGCGCCGCGGCCTGTGTCTGCACGAAGTCCCCGGCGTCGAGGATCTCCGCCAACGGCACCCCCTGCCGCACCAGGGTCAGGGTCGCCTCCAGCAGGCGCCGGCTCGGGAACGTGACGGTGTCCCCGTCGACCCGTACGTACTCCAGGGCCGCGGCCCGCCGGGTGTCCTGCGGCGTCGCGGCCGGGCCGAACATCTCACGCAGCTCGGCGAGACCGACGGTGACCGGTTCCTCCTGCACCCAGTCGCGCGTCATCTCCCGCTCCACGCCCAGCAGTTGGCTGATCCCGCCGCCCTGCTCCCAGGCCGCCAGCAGCTCGGCGATCCCGTTCACCGTGTACCCCCGGCCGAGCAGGTCGTCGATCAGCCGGAGCCGGGCCAGATGGTCCTCGGAGTACCACGCGATGCGACCCTCGCGCCGGGGCGGGGGAAGCAGACCGCGCTCCTGGTAGTACCGCAGGTTCCGGACCTTCACTCCGGCCGCTGTGGCCAGTTCCTCACGGCGGTATCGCGCGCCGCACACGCCCCGGTCGGCCTCCGCCGTCCCCGTCTCCGCCCCGGCCCCCGCGCCCGCCGTGCCGTCCGCCGTGGTCCGACCTGCCAGTTCGCTGCTCACCCCGCCGAGCCTAGTGCCGCGGGGCGGGCGGCTGCCGACGGATTCGGCCGATGACATCCGACCCGCGTGATCCGGCCTGCGTGGCCGACGCGCGCCGGTCCCCGCGGACGCCTCGCGAACCGGCCCGGTACGCCCTCGCACAACGCCCTCTTCCAGGATCGCGCTCCGTCCCCCGCCGACCCGGTAAGGGGCGTCCGGGGGTTGAAATGCGCTTGCGTCGCCGGGAGCGGTCGCGAACGATCCCGTGCCATGACGTCCTTTCAGGAACAACAGCACGCGGAGGCACGGCCGTTGGCGCTGATCACCGGCGTCGGCCGCAGCGTCGGCATCGGCGCGGCCATCGCCCGGCGTCTCGCGGAGTCCGGCTGGGACATCGCCTTCACCTACTGGACCCCGTACGACGCGCGCATGGCGTGGGGCGTCCAGCGCGGTGCGAGCGAGGCGATCTCCTCGGACCTCGCCGAGGCCGGCGCGGCCACCGCCGCCGTCGAGGCGGACCTGGCGGACCCGGAGGCGCCCGCCCGTGTCTTCGACGAGGCCGAACGCCGCCTCGGACCGGTCACCGCACTCGTGATGTGCCACTGCGAGTCGGTCGACTCGGGCCTGCTCGACACCACGGTCGAGAGCTTCGACCGCCACTTCGCCGTCAACACCCGCGCCACATGGCTGCTGATCCGCGAGTACGGCCGGCGCTTCAGCGGCCCCCACGGCACCGGCCGCGTCGTCAGCCTGACCAGCGACCACACGGTGGGCAACCTCCCCTACGGCGCGAGCAAGGGGGCCCTGGACCGGATCACCCTCGCCGCGGCGCACGAGCTCGCCCACCTCGGTGTCACCGCCAACGCCGTCAATCCGGGGCCGGTGGACACGGGCTGGATGAGCGACGACCTGCGCGACGTGGTCCGCCGCCGGACACCGCTCGACCGCCTCGGCACCCCGCGCGACACCGCCCACCTGGTCGACTTCCTGTGCTCACCGCAGGGTCAGTGGGTCAACGGACAACTGCTGACGAGCAACGGCGGACTCTCCTGACCGCGTCCGGCCGGGCGGCCGCCCCTCCGACCCCTCCGTGACCTTCGACGGCGACCCGGGGCGGCTCGGGGCGCGCCGCGGCGCGGGCTGCGTAGGCTTTCGCTCGTGTCCGACTCCGACTTGTTCCGTGTGGCCGTCCTCGTGCTGGAAGGGGCGAAGCCGCTGGACGTGGGTATCCCGGCGCAGGTCTTCACGACCCGCGGGAGCATGCCCTACGAGGTCCGGGTGTGCGGGGCCGCCCCCGGACTGGTGACGGGCGGCGACGGCCTGTCGTACGCGGTCGCGCACGGCCTGGAGGCCCTCGCGTGGGCGGACATCGTCTTCGTGCCGGGATACCGCTTCCCCGACCGGGACGATCCGCCGCCCGCCGTGGTGGCGGCACTGGTCGCCGCGCACGAGCGGGGCGCGCGGCTGGCCGCGATCTCGACGGGCGCGTTCGCCCTGGCGGCGACCGGCCTGCTGGACGGGCGGCGCGCCACGACGCACTGGCACTACACGCGGGCGCTGGCGGCGCGGTATCCGCAGGTCCGGGTGGACGAGAACGTGCTCTTCGTGGACGAGGGCAGCGTACTGACCTCGGCCGGCGCCGCTTCGGGCATCGACCTGTGCCTGCACATCCTGCGCGGGGACCTGGGGATCGCCGCGTCGAACCACACCGCCCGCCGCCTGGTGGCGGCTCCGTACCGCAGCGGTGGCCAGGCGCAGTACGTGCCGCGCAGTGTTCCGGAACCACTGGGGGAGCGGTTCGCGGCCACCAGGGAGTGGGCCCTCTACCGGCTGGGCGACCCGCTGACGCTGGAGGTCCTGGCACGCCACGCCGGGGTGTCGGCGCGGACGTTCTCCCGCCGGTTCGTCGAGGACACCGGGTACACGCCGATGCAGTGGGTGATGCGGGCGCGCGTCGACATGGCGCGCGAGCTGCTGGAGCGGTCCGAGCGCGGCGTCGAGCAGATCGCCGCGGACGTGGGACTGGGGACGGGCGCGAACCTGCGGCTGCACTTCCAGCGGATCCTGGGCACCTCACCCAGCGAGTACCGGCGCACCTTCGCCCGCGGCGAGTAGGGGGTGACCCGCCCCGCCGGCCTCACGGCCGCGCGGATCGGACAGGACAGCCCCTGGCCCCGCCCGCCCGGACGAGCGCCACGGCGCACGCCGCGAGGCTGGCGCGATCCTTGCGGAGGGTGGCGATCTCGCCGCTGTCGGGGAGGGCGCGGGCGCGCGAGGGTGGTGGTCGAACCGAAGGGACACCGCTCATGACTCGCATTGCCATCAATGGATTCGGCCGCATCGGACGCAACGTGCTGCGAGCGCTGCTGGAGCGCGACAGCAGCCTCGAGATCGTTGCCGTCAACGACCTGACGGAGCCTGCCGCGCTGGCACGGCTGCTCGCCTTCGACTCGACGTCCGGCCGGCTGGGCCGCCCGGTCTCGGTCGACGGCGACACCCTGATCGTCGACGGGCGCCGCATCAAGGTGCTGGCCGAGCGTGAGCCGGCCCAGCTGCCGTGGGCCGAGCTCGGTGTCGAGATCGTGGTGGAGTCGACCGGCCGCTTCACGTCCGCCAAGGCGGCCCGCGCCCACATCGACGCCGGTGCGAAGCGGGTGCTGATCAGCGCCCCGGCCGACGGCGCCGACATCACGCTCGCGTACGGAGTCAACTCCGACGCCTACGACGCCGACCTGCACACCATCGTCTCCAACGCCTCGTGCACGACGAACGCGCTCGCGCCGCTCGCCTCGGTGCTGGACGACCTGGCCGGCATCGAGCACGGCTTCATGACGACGGTGCACGCCTACACCCAGGAGCAGAACCTCCAGGACGGCCCGCACCGCGACCCCCGCCGCGCCCGCGCCGCCGGTGTCAACATCGTGCCGACCACGACCGGTGCGGCCAAGGCGATCGGCCTCGTGCTCCCCAACCTCGACGGCAAGCTGTCCGGCGACTCGATCCGCGTCCCGGTGCCGGTGGGCTCGATCGTCGAGCTCAACACGACGGTCGCCCGCGACGTGACGCGCGAGGACGTGCTCGCCGCGTACCAGGCGGCGGCCGAGGGCCCGCTGAAGGGCGTGCTGGAGTACTCGGACGACCCGCTGGTCTCGTCCGACATCACGGGCAACCCCGCCTCGTCGATCTTCGACTCGGCGCTCACCCGCGTCGAGGGCCGCCACATCAAGGTGGTCGCCTGGTACGACAACGAGTGGGGCTTCTCCCACCGCGTCATCGACACCCTGGAACTGCTCGCCGGCCGCTGACGCGAGCCCGCGGCGCCGCCCTCGGGGCGTGGCCGCGTGCGGTGGTCCCCCCCGTGTGCTCCGGCCGGTTCCCGGCCGGAGCACACGTGCGTGAGGGCGGGCCCCCTCGCGACGAGCGCCCGTCGCGACGCGGCGTGCCCCTCACCGCGGGCCCGCCCGCGCCGGCCGCCCGCCGCCGGGTCCAAGCCCGCGCCGGTCACTCCACGGCGGGTCCCGGGATGCCGAGAGCGGCGAGGAACGCGCTCGCCGCGGGGGTGCGGCCGGCGCGGCTCCACACGACGTGCTCGACCCGGGTCGGCGCGTCGGTCACCTCGATGGTGGTGACGCCCGCCAGCCGGCGGACGAAGGCGTGCGGGAGCATGGCGATGCCGAGCCCCTGCCCGACGAGCCGGGCCAGGAAGTCCGCGTTCGTCACCTCGTAGGCGACGTCGCGGCTGAGGCCGGCGGCCGAGAAGGCCAGGTCGGACTGGACGCGGCCGGCCGTCCCGGCCGGCAGGTCCACGAACACCTCGCGGGCGAGACGGCGCAGGTCGACCGCCGTCTCCCCGGCCAGCGGATGACCCGGCGCGACGACCGCCACGAGCCGGTCCCGGGTGAGTTCCGTGGAGTCGACGCCGTCGAGCCGCGCGGTGGTGGGGAGCCCGAGGAAGGCCACGTCGAGGTCGCCCTCCTCGACCTGGTGGGTGAGTTCGTCGCTCGCACCGACGCGCAGACTGATCCGGACGTCGGGGTACCGCTCATGGAAGTCGCGCAGGGCGCCCGCGATGTCCACGGCCGTGACCGTCGGGATCAGGCCCACGGCGAGCCGCCCGCGGACCACTCCGACCGCCGCGGCCACCTCGGCCGTCGCCCGCTCGGCCGCCTCCAGGCACTGGCGGGCGGCGGGGAGGAACGCCTCGCCCGCCGGTGTCAGCCGCACGCGGCGACTGGTGCGTTCGAAGAGCCGGGCACCGAGTTCCCGTTCCAGGCGGGCGACTTGGTGGCTGAGGGCCGACTGGACCACCAGGCACCGTTCGGCGGCCCGGGTGAAGCTGTTCGTCTCGGCCACCGCGATCACGTACCGCATCTGCTGAAGCTCCATGCAGGCATCATCCATCGCGGATCGCGATCGATGTGCTGACACACATGTGTTGGACTCATCGATCACCGCGGATCGAGACTGCGAGCATGACGAGCCCCACCACCCCGCAGCTCCTCGGCGCCGCTGCGCGAGCCGATCTGCCGCGCACTCTCCTGACGGCGCTCGCGCCCCTGACCTGGGGCACGGTCTACGTCGTGACCACCGAGCTCCTCCCGCCCGGGCACCCGTTGTTCGCGGGACTCGTGCGCGCCCTGCCCGCCGGCCTGATCGCGCTCGCCCTCACCCGGACGATGCCGAGCGGAGCATGGTGGGGCAAGGCCGCGGTGCTCGGCGTCCTGAACATCGGGCTGCTCTTCCCGCTCCTCTTCGTCGCGGCCGAACGCCTGCCGGGAGGTGTCGCCGGCACCCTGGCGGCGGCGCAACCGCTGATCGTCGTCGTCCTGGCCGTGGCCGTCCTCCACCAGAGGCTGTCCGCGTGGCACCTGCTCTGGGGCGCGGTGGGCCTCGCCGGGGTCGGTCTGGTGGTGATCGGCCCGAGCGCGGCGTTCGACACCGTCGGGGTGTCGGCCGGCCTGGGGAGCGCGGCCACGATGGCGCTGGGGGTGACGCTCACCAAGCACTGGGGGCGCCCGGCCGGGGTCACTCCCACCACCTTCGCGGGCTGGCAACTCACCGCGGGGGGAGTCTTCCTGCTGCCCCTCACGTGCTTCGTCGAAGGGGCGCCGCCCCCGATCGGGCCGGCCGCCGCGCTGGGCTACCTCTGGCTGGGTCTGGCCGGCGGGCTGATCTCCTTCGTCCTGTGGTTCCGCGGCATCGCCGCCCTGCCGGTCACCTCGGTCGCGGTCCTCGTCCTGCTGTCACCGCTCGTCGCCACGATCCTGGGGGCGGTTCTGCTCGCCCAGACCTTCGGCCCCGTCCAACTCGTGGGCTTCGCGCTCTCGCTCGCCGCGATCGTGGCGGGGCAGCTCCCCGCGGCCACCGCCGGCCGCGGACGCTCCTCGTGACGGTCGCCGGCATCGGCACCGCCACGGGACGCTTCGGCTGAACAGGTGTCAAAGAGGTTCAGGGCTCTAGTAGTCGGTGCTGTCGACGGTCGATCACCAGTACCCAGAAACCACTCACGCTCGTACACTTTCGATCATGAACTCCCCTCTCCCTGTCGACGAGTCGACGGACCCGGCGCTCTTCGCCACCATGTCGACCATGCGGGCGATGCGCCGCCTCAAGCCCGAACCGGTGCCGGAGGACCTGCTCGACCGGCTGATACAGGCAGCCGTCTGGGGCCCCAGCGGGGGCAACATGCAGCGCTACGAATACGTGGTCGTCACGGATCCGGCTGTCATGGCCTCCCTGGCGCCGCTGTGGAAGCGGTGCGTGGACGCCTACCTCGCGACGACGGGGAAGTACGCCCCCGACGGCATGGACGAGGCCGCCTACGGGCGGATGGTCGCCGCCATCGAGTACCAGCGCGACCACTTCGCCGAGACGCCCGCCCTGATCATCCCCTGCTACCGGTTCCCGGAGCCGAGGATCGAGCAGGAGGGGCTGCTGCGCTACGCCGAGGAGCTCGGCGCGGAGGCGACGGCCCGGATGGGGAAGACCCAGGAACGCTTCGCCGCGCTGGCCGAAGGATCCTGTGTCTACCCCGGCGTGCAGAACATGCTGCTCGCCGCCCGGGGCCTGGGGCTCGCCGCCAACATCACCATCTGGCACCTGATGCTGGAGGAGGAGTGGAAGGCGGCCCTCGGCATCCCGGAGGACATGAACACCTTCGCCGTCATCCCGGTCGGCCGGCCCCAGGGCAGGTTCGGCCCGGTCAGCCGCCGCCCCGTCGCCGAGGTCGTCCACCGGAACCGCTGGTAGCCGCGGAGGCGCCGGGCCCCGGGCGCGGGCGGGCGGTGCCCGCGCCCAGGGTCCTCGCGTACCTCCCCGGGCGACGAGCGCCCAGGGGGTGTCTCGCCGGTACCGCCGGGTTCACGGCGTGAGCGACAGGACACCCCCGGGTCCGGTCCGGGCGGTCTTCGAGGACCGGCACGCGGTCAGGACGCGAGGACGTCGAGCGCCGCCTTCTCCGCGACGGTCCGGTCCTCCGCCACGAGGCCGATGCGGGTGCGCCGGTCGAGGAGGTCGGACACGTCGAGCGCGCCTTCGTGGCGCACGGCCCACACCAGCTCCGCGACGGTGACGGGGTGGCCGGGCACGACGGGACGGGCCAGCTCGGGGTCCGCCGCCCCCAGCGCGTGGACGGCGGGTGCCTCGGTGCCGTAGCGGCGTACGAGCCGGGCCGGGACGTCGAGCCGGGCGAGCCGCGCGGGGCGGTCGGCGCCGACGAGGGGGACGGACGTGGTGCGGCAGGGGCGCGCGTCGAGACCTCGTGCCTCCACGACGGCGTCGACCACGTCCTGGGCCATCCGCCGGTACGTCGTCAGCTTGCCGCCGACGATCGTGACGACGCCGTCCGGCGAGGTGAGGACGGCGTGCCTGCGGGAGATGTCGGCGGTGCGCCCGCCCGGGCCCTGCGTGTCGAGGAGGGGGCGCAGACCGGCGAAGGCCCCGACCACGTCGCCGCGGTGGAGGGTGACGTCGAGCGCGGAGCCGAGGACGTCGAGCAGGAAGCCGATGTCGGTCTCGGGGACCTCCGGCACGTCCGGCACGTCGCCGTCGACGGGCTCGTCGGTGAGACCGACGTAGACGCGGCCGTCCCCCTGCGGCAGGACGAGGACGAAGCGGTTGGCTTCGCCGGGGATCGGGATGTGCAGGCCGGCGGAGAGCCGGCCGAGGTCCTCGGAGCGCAGCACGAGGTGGGTGCCGCGCGAGGGCCGCAGCCGTACGTCGTCGACGAGGCCGCCCGCCCAGACACCCGTGGCGTTCACGACGGCGCGGGCGCGGATGCGCAGCTCCTCGCCGGTCGTCTCGTCGCGCACCAGCGCGCCGTCGCCGGTGAGTTCGAGCGCGCGGGTGCGGGTGAGGATGCGCGCCCCGTGGGCGGCGGCGGTGCGGGCGATCGCCGTCACCAGACGTGCGTCGTCGGTGAGTTGGCCGTCCCAGGAGAGCAGTCCGCCGCGCAGCCCGGTGGGGCGCAGGGCCGGGGCGAGGTGCCGGGTCTCGACGGCGGACAGCGTGCGCGGCGCGGGAAGCGTGGCGCGCGACGTGCGGGCGGCGACCCGCAGCATGTCGCCCGCGACGAAGCCGGCCCGGGCGAGGGCGGCCTGGCCGCGGCTGACGAGCGGGGTGAGCGGCAGGACGAAGGGCTGCGCGCGGACCAGGTGGGGGGCGGTGCGCTCCATGAGGACACCGCGTTCGACGGCGCTCTCGTGGGCGACGTCGAGCTGACCGGTCGCCAGGTAGCGCAGGCCGCCGTGGATCAGCTTGGAGCTCCAGCGGGACGTGCCGAACGCGAGGTCGTGGGCGTCGATCGCCGCGACGCGGAGCCCGCGGGTGGCCGCGTCGAGCGCGGCGCCGGCGCCGGTCGCGCCGAGTCCGACCACCAGGACGTCCACCTCCGCGCCGTCGGCGAGTCCGGCCAGCTCGCGGCTGCGGCGTCCGGCGTCCAGCGAGGAACCGGGCAGGGCGGGGCTGCTCGTGGGGTTCATGGGCTGAGGGTCCTCTCCAGCAGGGTGCGCAGCTCTCCGAGGAAGGCGGCTTCGCTCAGTTCGGGATCGGTCTCTTCGGTCATCGTGCGCAGCGAGAGCGTGAAGGACTGGACGACGAGCAGGAGGGCCCGCGCCTGGAGGTCCGTGTGCGCCCGGCGTACGGAACCGTCCTCGTGGCCTTCGGTCAGCGCCGTGACGAGGAGGTCGAGAAGGGCCTCCTGGCTCGCGCCCCGGCGGTCGAGGATGTACGGCAGCAGCAGTTCGGGGTCGACGTCGAGGATCTTGTGGAAGAGCGGGTGGGCCCGGAAGGCCGCGGCTCCCGCGACGAGTCCGTCGACCATCCGCTCCAGGACGGGGCGGCCGTCGTCGGAGCCGGGCATGGCGCCGGCCGCCACGGCGATCCACTCACGGGTCATCAGGTCGCCGACGAGGCTGCGCACGTCGGGCCAGCGCCGGTAGAGCGTCATCCGGGACACGCCCGCGCGCCGGGCGACGTCGGTCAGGGTCGTGCGCCGTACGCCGACGGCGAGCACGCAGTCGCGTGCCGCGTCGAGCACGGGATCTGCATCCGAGTGGTTGTGACGAATGGGCGTCATCTGTCACAGTGTAATGCCAGTGCGGGCCGAGCGGCAGCACCCGTCCGTGAAACAGACCGTGAGGAAGTTCTCGAAGTGGACATGTTGTGGAGTGGCTGGGGCGACCCGGCCAAGGCGGCCCCCCTGCCCGACGCGGTGACCGGACTGTTGCGCGACCTGCTCGGCGTCACCCCCCGCGAGGACGGCCCTTCGGTCCTCGACGCGATCGACGTCCCCGCTTCGGCGTTGACCGACAAGGCGCGGGACGCGCTGCGGGAGGCCCTCGGCGCGCAGGACGCCCTGCGCGAGGACGCCGAGAGCCGCATCCGGCACACCCGCGGCAAGTCGACGCCCGACCTGCTGCGCATCCGCGCCGGCGAGGTCGACGACATCCCGGCGGCCGTGGTCCTCCCGGACAGCCACGACGAGGTCCTCGCCGTCCTGCGCGCCTGCGCCGCGCACGGCCTGTCCGCCGTCCCCTTCGGCGGCGGCACGTCCGTCGTCGGCGGACTCGCCCCCGACACCGAGCGGCCCTTCGTCGCGCTCGACCTGCGCCGCCTCGACGCGCTGCTGGCGATCGACGAGGTGTCCCGTACCGCGACCCTGCAGCCCGGCCTGCGCGGACCGCGGTGCGAGGAACTGCTCAACGAACAGGGCTGGACCCTCGGCCACTTCCCGCAGTCCTTCGAGTGGGCGACCGTCGGCGGCTTCGCCGCGGCCCGCTCCAGCGGCCAGGCCTCCGCCGGATACGGCCGCTTCGACGAGATGGTCCTCGGCCTGACCGTCGCCACCCCCGAGGGGACCCTGGAGACCGGCCGGGCCCCCCGCTCCGCCGCCGGCCCCGACCTGCGCCAACTCGTCCTCGGCTCCGAGGGCGCCCTCGGCGTCATCACGGCCGTGACCGTGCGCATCCGCCCCCTCCCGGCCAGGCGGGTCTACGAAGGCTGGCGCTTCGCCTCCTTCGAGGCCGGGTCCACCGCACTGCGCCGCCTCGCCCAGGACGGCCCGCGCCCCACCGTGCTGCGGCTGTCCGACGAGACCGAGACCTTCATCGGCCTCGCGCAGCCGGACGCCATCGGCGCCGCCGACGCCCCGCAGAGCTCGGGCTGCATGGCGATCGCCGGATACGAGGGCACCGAGGAGGAGACGGCGGCCCGCCGCGCCGCCGCCCGCGAGATCCTGCTCGCCTGCGGCGGCGAGTACGTCGGCGAGGAGCCGGGCGACCGCTGGGAGCACGGCCGGTACAACGCGCCCTACCTGCGCGACGCGCTCCTCGACGCCGGCGCGTTCGCGGAGACGCTGGAGACCGCGGGATTCTGGTCCACGCTGCCCGGGCTCTACGCGTCGGTGCGCGAAGCGCTCACCCGCACGCTGACCGAGGCCGGCACCCCGCCCCTGGTCATGTGCCACATCTCGCACACCTACGAGAACGGCGCGTCGCTCTACTTCACCGTCGTCTCGGCCCAGGGCGAGGACGCCGTCGCGCACTGGGAGCCGGTGAAGCGGGCCGCCAACGACGCCATCCTGGCGGCCGGCGGCACCATCAGCCACCACCACGGCGTGGGCACCGACCACCGCGACTGGTACGCCCGCGAGATCGGCCCCCTGGGGATCCGCATGCTGCAGGCCGTCAAGGCCGAGGTCGACCCGTCCGGCGTCCTCAGCCCCGGCGTCCTCATCCCCGTCCGCTGAGCCGCCCCGCCCGTCCGCCGATCCCCATCTCCCGTCCGGAGGCTCGATCCATGCGACAGTTCACCGCCGTCGTCAACCCCACCGCAGGGGGCTCCAGCGGGACGGCCGCCCTGCTCCCGCTGGCCCGGCTGCTGCGCGAGGCGGGCGCCCGGCTCGACACCGTGTACAGCCGCAGCCTGGACCACGCGCGGGAACTCGCCCAACGGGCGGGAGAGCAGGGGCACGTCGTGCTCGCCGTCGGCGGCGACGGGATGGCGGGCTGCGTCGGTGGCGCGCTCAGCGGCACCGACACGGTGTTCGGCCTGGTGCCCGCGGGGCGCGGCAACGACTTCGCCCGCGCCCTCGGGCTGCCCACCGACGCCCCGCGACTCGCCGAGGTCCTGCTCCACGGCACGCCGCGGGCCGTCGACACCATCGAGGTGGAGTCCGCGGCGCACGCGCGGCTCTCCGTCCTCGGAAGCGTGTACGCGGGCGTCGACGCGGTCGCCAACCGCCATGCCAACGCCTCCCGTCTGCTGCGGGGCGCGGCGTCGTACTACGCGGGCGGCCTGCGCGCCGTCCTCGCCTGGCGGGCGGCCGGGTACCGCATCACCGTCGACGGAGAGGAGTACGAACGTGCCGGCTACACCGTCGTCGCGGCGAACTCCGGCTACTACGGCTTCGGCAGGAACGTCGCTCCCGGCGCGCGTCTCGACGACGGAGTGCTGGACGTCGTCGTGATCGGCGACGCCCCCAAGCGGCACTTCTTCGCGACGATGAACGAGCTGAAGACGGGCGCCCACGTGCACCGTCCGCAGGTCGAGATCCTGCGCGGCAAGGAGATCCGCATCGAGGCGGACCGCCCGATCCCGTACGGCGCGGACGGCGAGGTCGACGCGACCCTGCCCGTGACGGTCCGGGTCCAGCCGGGCGCGCTGCGGGTCCTGGCCTGACGGACCCGCCCGCGGCCGACAGTTCCCCCCACGGGACCGGCCTCCCGTCCCCACGGACGGGAGGCCGGCGTTCCACGGCCACGGACCACCCCGGGAGGCCACCGCGCGTACCGGGCGATGACGTACGTCCTCCCCGAGGACCGAGGCGACGGACCTCGGCGCCGCCCGGGGCGGCCGTGCCGCACCCGGCGCACCCGGACGGCGGAACGGATTCCTCCACGACAGGTACGGATGGCGTACGCCCCGCGTACGCCATCCGTACGGTCGGAGGGGTAGGGTCACGCCTCAGGAGGTGCTTACGTGTCCGAGTTGTTCGACGCGGTCGACGCACTGGTCGCGTCCCGCTCCCCGCTCCCGGCACCGGGGGAGCGCAGGCGGCTGCGCCTGGCCCACGGTCTGACGCTGGACGAGGTGGCCGCGGCCCTCCAGGTCCGCCGGGCCACGGTCAGCGGCTGGGAGGCCGGCAGGACCGAGCCGAGGCCGCCGGAACGAGACGCGTACGCCCGCCTCCTGGGCAGCCTCGCCCGGCTCTACCCCGCACCCGACCCCGCGGCCCCCGCGCAGGAGCCGGAGCGCCCGCCGGCCGCCGAGGCACCCGCCCCGTCGCCGGCGTCCCCGACGGCGGCCGCGCCCCCCGCGGTCGAGCCCGGCCCCGGGCCGGTCCCCGCCGCCGAGGAACCCGCCACGTCCGGGTCCGATCCCGCCGCGCCGGCGGCCGCTCCTCCGGCGCCCCCCGCCGCCGTCTCGCCGCCCGCCGAGGCGCGGCCGTCCGCGCCCGCGCGCCGAACGCCCCCGCCCCGCCCGGCCGAGAGGCCGCGGACCGCGAAGTCCGCCCCGCGGACCGCCCCCGCCGGCGCCGGTGACGACCCCCGGTTCGCCCACGGACCGCTCGCGGTCCTCGACGCCGACGCCGACGGCCGGGTGTCGGCCTACTGCGTGGGGGGTCTCGTCCTCGACGTCCCCGCGGGTTCCCTGCCGTCCCTGGTCGAGTGGACCCTCGCCGAGGCGCGGCTCGGCCAGCCCCGCCTCTCCGGGCCGGGCCGGGACGCCGACCCGCTCCTCGTCCTGACGCGGTCCGCACTCGAACGCTTCGGTCTGCCGACGGAACTCACCGACGAGGAGCGGCTGGCCGGACGGCTGCCGGAAGGACACCAGGCCGTCGGTCGACTGGCCCGTGCGGACTGGAAGCTGACCCGGCGGGGCTTCGGGCCCTGGGCACGGATCTACCGCCCCGCACAGGGCTCGACCCGCGCCTGCGTGCAACTGTGCATCCCCTCGTGGGACGCGCTCGACCCGCGCCACTGGGGCGACGCCGCCGATCTGCCCCCGGCCGAACTCGCCCAGCTCCTGGGGATCTACGCGTCCCGCGTCATGACCCCGCGCGGCTCGACGGCGGTGACCGGCCTGGAACTGATGACCGCCGTCCACCCGCCGACCCGCGCCTCCGCCCCGGACGCCGCCGGCGTGCGGCACCGCGAGCACAACCCCGGCTCGCTGGGCACGGAGCCGGTCGACCCCGCGCCGTGCGAGGCCCCCGACGGACACCCGCTGCTCGCCGACCTCCCCCGGTTCCACCAGCGGACCGCCGCCGAGACCCTCAGGGAGGAGGCGTACGACTGGGCCCGCCCGCTCACCGACGCCGAGTGCCTGCGCCGCAACCTGGTGGGGATCGACGTCAACATGGCCTTCGCCGCCGGTGCCAACGGCCTGGTCGTCGGTCTCGGCGCGCCGACACACGTGCGGCGGCCGCCGTTCGACCCGAAGCTGCCGGGTTCGTGGCTGGTCGACCTCTCCCATGTCGACCTGTCCAGGGTGAGGTCGGGCAAGGAGTGGGTGGAACTCGACGGCGCCCTCCTGCCCAGCCCGTTCACGCCGACCGGCGAGCACCCCGAGGGGCCGGCCTGGTACGCGACGCCCACGGTCGCCTACGCCGTCGAACTCGGCTACGAGGTCTCGCCGGTCGAGGCCTACGTCCGGTACGACAACGGCCGCTATCTCGACGGCTGGTACGGCCGCCTGCGCGACGCCTACGTCGCCACCATGGCCGACCTCGGCGTGCCGGCGGACGCGTCGCCGGCGGAGTTCCTGACCGCGATGGACGGCCACCGCCTGCGCGACCCGCAGCTCGCCCTCGCGGTGTCCGCGATCAAGGCCACCGTGAAGGGCGGCATCGGCAAACTCCGCGAGCGCCCGCGCGGCGAGGGCTGGACGCCCGGCAAGCCGTGGCGCGCCCTCGCCCGGCCGACCTGGCGCCCCGACATCCGGGCCGCCGTCATCTCCCGTACGCGCACCAACATGCACCGCAAGATCGTCAAGCACGCGGCGTTCACCGGGCAGTACCCGGTCGCCGTCCTCTCCGACTGCGCCGTCTACGCGGTCGACGGCGAAGGGCCGCTGGACTTCCTGCCCTACCGCGAGGGCAAGCCGCTGCCCGGCGGATGGCGGCTCGGCGTCTCACCCGGCATGGTCAAGCACGAGGGCACCCAGAGCGTGCTGTGGGGCGAAGGGATCCGCGAGCAGTACGACGCTCCGGAGCTCAACCTCGCCCGCTACATCAAGGACGGCACCGTCACCGGCACGGACAACGGGGAGTAGAGCGCGATGAGCATGTTCGGCGACGGCCTGGACAAGGCGGTGCAGTCGGCGTTCACCCGCCCCGCTCCCAAGTCGGCGGGCGCGCAGATGCGTTACCTGGTACGACAGCTCAAGGGCACGCGGGCCGTCGCCGCGCTCCTGGCCGTGTCCCAGCGCCAGGTCGAACGGTACGTCGCCGGCACCGCGAAGCGCCCCCGGCCCGACCTCGCGGCCCGACTGGAGGCCGAGGTCAAGGCCCGCTGGCAGCCGCAGATCCGCGCCAAGGCCCGGCAGCAGGCCGCCACGACCACCGGCATCGTCCTCGACACCCGCGCCCGGCTCGGCTACACCGCCCCGATCGGCTCCACCGACCAGGACCGCGTCCGCCATCTCACCGTGGCCCTGCCCCCGCAGCACGCCGCCCGCCTCCTCGACGCCCAGGACCAGGGCGCCGGCGACGAGCAGCTCCGCCGGATCGCGGCCGAGGCACTCAAGGAGGTCTACTTCCAGGACGGCGGCCGCCGCGCGGGCTCGCTCGAAGAGGTCCGGTTCACCGACATCCAGCACCTCGAGTTCGGCCTGTGACCCGCAGGGGCGACCGCCGTCGGCTCCGTCCGGGTGCGCCGCGGACCCCGGAGGAGGAGACCGCGAGGAGCCCGCGCGCCCCTCGGCGTGCTCGGCGGATCGCGGCCGGTTCGGTCAGTGCCCGGCGGAGGCCTTGACGAGCGCGACCGCCAGCCCGATCGCCGCGTCGACGGCACCGCCGAGCAGGGCGAAGGCGGCGCCGCTGCCCATCCGGAGGCCGCCGTACCAGCCCCAGACGAAGAGGCTCGCGACGCTGACGCCGGCGGACGCGACGAGGGCGGTGTCGAGCGACATCACGTCCAGGGCCGCCGCGCCGACGAGTACGAGCGGCCCCACCGCGGACAGCAGCAGGGGGCTGTCGACCCACAGCATCCGCCGCAACTCCGCGCCGGAGGCGAGCCGGCCGTGCACCACGCGGTGCGCCTGCTGATCGGCGACGAGCGCCGCCAGCCACAGGCCCACGGCCGCCGTCGCCACGGTGGCCGCGGCCCCGGCGGTCGAGGGGTGCTCGGCCACGGACAGGCCGATGACCACGGAGATCATCGTGATGGTCGCGTACAGCCGCTCCTTGAGCCGCTCGGCAGCGGCCTGCGGGTCATCGGCCGGGACGGACGCGTGCCCGGTCCCTTCGATGTCGTCCTGCTCCATCCCGTCAAGGTAGGCCGTCGCCCCGACTCGCCCTGACGTCGTGTCGGAGCGTGTCGCCGGCACGGCGGCGGGTCCGCGCCGGTGGGGCTCCCGGCTCCGGCCTGATCGGCAAGACACCGACACCCCCCAGGGCGCTGGCCCGGCCGCGACAGGGTAGAAGTGCGCCATGGACAGTGAAGTCTGGCTCATCGTGGCCGTGGTTCTCGCGCTCGTGACGGCGGGGTTCGCGGCCGTCCTGCTCGTACGCGTCTTCCGCGCCCGCAGGCTGCTGGTCGACGCCGGCGTGCCGCTGCGCTCCAAGGCGTTGTTCTGGACGGCGGTGCTGTACACGATCTCGCCGGTCGACCTGATCCCCGACCCGGTCTACCTGGACGACATCGGCGTGCTCCTGGTGGCCCTGCGGGCCCTCCACTCGGCCGCTTCCGGCGTGCGGTCCACCGGCAGGGACCTGCCGGGCTGACCGTCCCGGGGTGTGTGGCGGGGCGTTCACGGTGTCGGCACAGGATGGGTGCGGACCGTCCACTCGCGGATGGTCGGGACATGCCAAGCTCGATGGCTCGAACGTTCCGTCATGATCCGCCTGCCGGGCACCACGTGGAGGTCGGCCGCGCCGACACCCGAACGAGGTGCCCGCCGAGAGGGAGAGGACACCCCCCACTTCATGTCCGCTCACCACAAGCACCGCCCCTGGCGGCGCCCCGTCCTGGCCGTCGTCGCGGCCGCGGCCGTCGCCGTACCCGCCTCGGCCTTCGCCACCGGCGCTCCGGCCGGCGCCTCCCCGTCCGGTGGCCGCGCGGCCCCGACGGCGGCCGAGGCGCTGGACGACAGCTACTACGAGGGCGCCGTCGGGAAGACCGGCGACGAGCTGAAGACCGCCCTGCACGCGATCATCAGCCAGCAGACCAAGCTCTCCTACGACGAGGTCTGGGACGCGCTGCAGACCACCGACGAGGACCCGGACAATTCCGGCAACGTGCTCCTGCTCTACTCCGGTCGCTCACAGGCGAAGGCCGCGCACGGCAGCGGCGCCGACGACTGGAACCGCGAGCACGTCTGGGCCAAGAGCCACGGCGACTTCGGCACGGCGACCGGACCCGGCACCGACATCCACCACCTGCGCCCGGAGGACGCCTCCGTCAACGCCACCCGCGGGAACCTGGACTTCGACAACGGCGGCGACCCGGTCGAGGAGGCCCCCGGCAGCAAGGTCGACGGCGACTCGTTCGAGCCGCGCGACGCCGTCAAGGGCGACGTCGCCCGCATGATCCTCTACATGGCCGTCCGGTACGACGGATCCGACGGCTTCCCCGACCTCGAACCCAACGACCGGGTCGGCAACGGCAGCGCGCCCTTCATGGGCAGCCTGACGGCCCTGCGGCAGTGGAACGACGCCGATCCGCCGGACGCGTTCGAGAAGGCGCGCAACGAGCGGATATTCGGCATACAGAAGAACAGGAACCCCTTCGTGGACCATCCCGAATGGGTCGCCGCGATCTGGAAGTAGTCCGCACGGCCTGACGCGCACCCGGTCCCGGCGGTCGTCCGCCACGACCGGGTGCGCGCGGTCCTCCGTCCGGGGCCCGGGCCCGGACAGGACACCCCCTAGTCCAGGAACGCGCCGTCCCGGGCCACGACCACGCCGCCGTGCACGACCATGTCCCTGCGGGGCATGTCGACGACGACCTGAGGCAGGCACTCGCCGCGCACGAGGACGAAGTCGGCCGGCGCGCCGGGTTCGAGGTCGGCGTGGGCGAGGCCCATGACGTCCGCGCCGCCGTGCGCGGCGACGCGGTAGCAGTCCGGCAGCTCCTCGTCGAGACGCACGTCCGTCACCCACCCGAGCAGCTGCGCGCGGTGCAGCATGTCGGCGTTGCCGAACGGGCTCCAGGAGTCGCGCACCCCGTCGGAGCCCAGACCGACCCGCACCCCGTGCTCGCGCAGCCTGGCGATCGGCAGGACCAGGGAGTCGGACGGTGCCACCGTGGTCAGCGCGATGTCCTGCTCGCCCAGGTCCGCGGCGATCGAACCGAGTTCGCGGTCCGACAGGCCGGGCAGGCAGAACACGTGGCTGACGGTCACCTTGCCGGCGAGGGACAGGGCGCGGGTGCGCGCGACGATGCCCCGCATGGCCGCCATCCCCTTCTCGCCCCGGTCGTGCAGATGGATGTCCACACCGATGCCATGGCGGTCCGCGATGCCGAAGACGAGGTCGAGCTGCTCGTCGAGGGCGTCGTCGAAGCCGATCGGGTCGATGCCGCCGATCATGTCGATGGCGCCCGTGCGCGCCGCCTTCTCCAGCAGCTGCGCCGTGCCCGGGGTGCGGATGACGCCGTGCTGGGGGAAGGCCACGATCTGGACGTCGAGCGCGTGACGCAGCCGTTCCCGGGCGTCCGCCAGGCCCTCCACCCCGGCCAGCCCGTAGGCCGGGGCCACGTCGGCGTGGGCGCGCATCGCCCGTGTGCCGCGCGTGACGGCGTGGGCCATCAGACCGTACGCGCGCTCCGCGACGGGGCGGCGCTGGCTGTGGAACAACTCCACGTCCTGGGCGACGTAGTCGGCGATCCCGCTCGCCGGCCGGCGCGAGACCCAGGAGCCGCCCCAGGTCGTCTTGTCGGGGTGGATGTGCGCGTCCACGAGGGACGGAAGGGCGATCCTGCCGCCACCGTCGACGATCTTCGCGCCGCGCGGCGCGGGGGAGTCCGAGACACGGCCGTCGACGACCACGAGGTCACGGGCCGTCGCCGTGCCGAACGGGCGGACGTCGCGGAAGACCACGGCCTTGGCGGGGCGCCCCGCGTCCCGGGACGCCGCCGCTGTCGTGGTGCCGGCCACGGCCGGAGCGTCCGCGGCCTGCGCGGTGGTGGCGGTGGCGGCCGTGGTGGCCGTCGTGCCGGCGAGGGCGGCGGCGCCGGCCAGCACCGTGCGACGGGAGAGGGCGCCGGGGAAGGCGGAGGACTGCTGCATGGAGGCTCCTTCGGCGGAGGGTGTGCGGGGGAGGGGGAGGGCGGAGGCGGTGCGCGTGGGGGAGGGCCGGGGCTCGGGTCGCATCGCGGCGAGGCCGCGGGGGTCCGCGGGTACGGGCCGCCTCGCCCTGACCGGGCCGGGCCGGGGTGCCGGCCGGTGCGGTGTCGGTGGAGCGCCGCGCGGGATCAGACCGCGGTGCCGGCGCGTACGACTGTGACCGGCCGCTGGAGCACGGAGACGTCGGCCAGCGGGTCGCCGTCCACGAGGATCGCGTCGCCCGCGAAGCCGCGCGCCAGCCGGCCCACGGTGCGCTCCACCCCGAGCAGGCGGGCGGCGCCGGTCGTCGCCGTGCGGATCGCGTCCAGCGCCGGCAGGCCGGCGGCGCGCATCAGCTCCACCTCCCGGCCGATGGGACGCACGGTGCCGCCGGAGGAGTCGGTTCCCGCGGCGAGCGGGACGCCCAGCTCGTGGGCGGCCAGGACCGCGCGCTTCAGGACGGGGAGGTAGGAGCGCCCGCGCTCGGCCAGGACCGGGTTCGCGGACTCCGCCAGGCCGGCGATGGCGGTGAGGGTGGGCGTGAAGTACGTGCCCCTGCGGCGCATGACGTGCAGCGTGCGCTCGCCGACGAACGCGCCGTGCTCCAGGGAGCGGATGCCGGCGGTCACCGCGTCGTGGCAGCCCTGCTCGCTGTAGCTGTGGCACAGTACGCCCTTGCCGCCTCGCCGGGCGGCGGCGACGATCTCGGCGAGCTGCTCGTGCGAGTAGACCTGGGTGAGCGGGTCCTGCTCGGGGAGTCCGGCCCGCTCGTTGACCCGGGTCTTGATCACGTCCGCGCCGCGGGCGAGGTTCACCTCGACGACGCGCCGCAGCGCCTCGGCGGAGCGGACGCCCTCCCGGAGGCGGGCGAGCGGGGTGAGGTCGGGGTCGGCGAGCACCGTCTCGCCGAGGTCCGGGGTGACGAAGACGCCGGCGGCCGTCAGCCGGGGCGCGAGGCCGGGACTGTGACGGGCCAGCTCACGGACGGCGATGTCCTGGTAGAACGAGGTCGATCCGCTGCGCGCGCTGGTCGCGCCCTTCCGGACGGCGTCACGGGCCTCGGCGGCGGTGCTGAGGTGGATGTGCGCGTCGACCAGTCCCGGCAGGATCCATCGGCCGTGGGCGTCGAGGACCTCGGCGTCCCGCGGTACGGCGACGGAGCCCTGGCGTCCGGCCGCGCGGACGGTCCCGTCCCGGATGACCACGACGGCGTCCTCGGTGACCTCGCCGGTGGCGGGGTCGAGCAGGGTGCCGTTCCTGATGACGAGGTGCCCGCCGCGCGCCCCCGCGGTGCGGTCGCCGCCGGCCGCCGCCTCATGTGCCGTGGCCCCCGCCGTACCGGCCGCGGCCACGGTTCCGGCGAGCGCGGCCGCTCCGGCGAGGATTCCGCGACGGGTGAGCCTGGCGGGGGGCGGCGGTATGGCTGCGACGCACATGGGAGCTCCTGGGGGAGTAGGCCGACGGCTCCCCGTTTTGTATACCAACCCGAAAGCGCGAGGCAAGGATGATCAGCGGTGGCGCCCGAAATGCCGCATCCGAACCCGCTCGTAGGCGTCGGGGGTATCGAGATCGATGCGCATCGCCGCATCCTGGTATACAAAGAAGGTCAAGCGTCGCCGAAGAGCGAGCACAGGGCCACGGCCCTGCTGTCCCGTACGTGCAGCAGCGTGCTCGCGGCCGCCGCCTCCGGGTCGCCGGAGGCGATGTGCCGGTACATCTCGGCGTGCTGCGCCCGCATGTGCGCGGGCTCCTCGCGCAGCCCGAAGAGGAGGCGCAGCTGCCAGCTGAGCTGCTCCATCGTGCGTACGAGCAGGGGGTTGCCCGACATGGCCACCACCCCTTCGTGGAACGCGGTGTGAGCGGCCACCTCGCGTCGGCCCTCGTCCGCCGCTGCCGCCGTCTCGGCCTGGCGCAGGGTCGTCTCCAGGGCCGCGAGCCCGCTGGTGTCACCGTGCGCCGACGCCCGCGCCGCCAGTCTCGACGCCTGCACCGCCAGCGGCTCCCACACCTCGTAGAGGTGCTCCACATCGGCGCGTTCGAGTCGGCGGACGCGGACGCCGCTGTGCGGCAGCAGTTCGAGGAGCCCTTCCGCGACGAGCGCGCGCAGCGCCTCGCGGACCGGAACGCGGGACATGCCGAGTTCCTCGGCGACCTCCCGCTCGACGAGGCGGGCGCCCTGCGCGTAGCGCCGGTCGACGATGCGCTGGAGGACGGCCTCGCGTGCTCGCGCACTGAGCGGGGTCGCGGCGGACGCCGCAGGGGCGGTGCTCGCGCCCGCGGTCACGGGCGTCCCTGCCGGGGCCGGCGTCGTGGTGGTTCGCCGCGAGCCGCCGGCCGCGTCCGCCCGTCCGTTGCTGTTTCCGTCCGCCACCTGTTCCGCCCTCGTCCGTCCCTGCGTTCGGCGTGCCCCGGGCGAGGATACGTCCGCCGGCGGGCGTGCCGCGGGTTCCCGGGGCAGGGCGGACCGTTCGGCCTCGTCGCGCGGGACCGCCGCGGCAGGTGCCGCCGGTGTCAGGGGCCGGAGGCGGCGTGCGACGGCGTGCCGGACGACCTGTGAGCGGCGCCCGGCGAGGACTCAGGGGCGCGGCCGGCCGCTGGTGATCCGGTGCCAGAAGGAACGGGTGGCGCCGAAGCCGCTCTCGTGCGCCCACACGTGGGTGCACGACGGACACTGGAGGTGCAGCAGGCTGCCCTTGTTGGTGAGCAGGTAGCGCCAGTGTTCGGGGCACGTACGACCCTGTTCGCACGGCGCGCAGCCGCGGCTGTCGTCGCACTCCGGACAGGCCACCCAGGCGCGTCGCCCGCGGTCCGCCTGCGGGTCAAGCGGGAGCATGGCCGCCGCCGCGCCGGGGCAGTACGCCGGACGCGACGAGCTCGTCGTACAGGCGCTGCTGGTCCGCGTCGAGCCCTGAGTAGAGGAGGTCGTACGCCGCCTCCTCGCCGTTCATCACCTGGAGCGGGTCCCAGTGGGGGCCTATGGCGTCCAGCGCGAGGACCTGGCGCTCGGCCTCCTGGGCGGTGAGGTCGACGGTGAAGTCGACCAGCGCGGACTCCGGGCGGCCGGAGCCGTCCGGGGCGGGGGACGCGGGGACGTGAGAGGTCATGGAGGGAACTTAGGTAACCCTTCCTTGATCCGGCAAGGAGGGGTGGGAGATGTCACAGCCGCCGGCACGCCGAGTCCGTCGCCCCGCGGAACGCCCCGCGGTCGCGGCGAGCACCGCCGTGACCGCCCCGGCGGCGCTCGCCGCGGCGCGACTGTCCGGCCCGCGGACCGGGCACGCGAGCGGCCCCGGCCCGAAGGGGCAGGGGCCGCTCGCGTGCCGTCGGGGCGGGTGCCGCCTCAGGCAGGCCGCGATCCACCCGGGAACGGGCCGCCCGTGCGGTAGTACTGGGCGATCTCCTCCCGGTACTGCTGGTCGGCGAGGTGCTTGTCGGAGTGGAACTCCGGCGAGTCCTTGATCTGCTCCTTGCTGAGCCCGATGTGGACCGTGTGCTCGTCCAGGTCGATCCGGGTCACCGTGCTGGCGGGGAGCAGGACTTCCTTGCCGAAGATCCACACGCCCGTGTCGACGACCAGGTAGGCGTCGTTGACCTCGTCCGAGTGCTTGTCGACCTTGCCGATGTGGCCGTCGGTCGCCTCGACCCTCCATCCGATCAGGTTCGTGCCCGTGAGGTGACCCGTCGTCGTTCCGTAGCTCCACGGGTTCTCGGTCATGGCGTCACTCCTCTGATTCTCGGAACCGTCCGATACGTGTTCTCGGCCGCTCGCCCCGGCCGGTCGGCACGTCGGCCGCCCCGCCGGAACGGTGCCGGGCCCACCGGCCCATGACCCTCCGCCTGCCCGGGTGTTCCCGATCCACACCTGCGCGCTGGGGCTCGCGACCGCCCCGGACGGCACCCTCAAGGTCCTGTCCGGGCGGACCTAGTTCACGCCCCGGGTGCGGAACTGCACGCTGATCCGGGGGCCCACCGCGCGGGTCGTCTTCGGGACGGCGTGCTCCCAGGTCCGCTGGCAGGAGCCGCCCATCACGACCAGGTCGCCGTGGCCCAGCGGGAGCCGCAGGGCGACGGCGCCGCCGCCCCGAGGGCGGAGGGCGAGCGCCCGGGGATCGCCCAGGGAGAGGATGGCGACCATCGTGTCCTGCGTGGCCGAGCGGCCGTTGCGGTCGCCGTGCCAGGCGACGCTGTCGCGGCCGTCCCGGTAGAGGCAGAGGCCCGCGGTGACGAAGGGTTCGCCGAGTTCGGGGGCGTAGTGGGCGCTCAGGGTCTCGCGCGCGTCCAGCAGGGCGGGGTGAGGGAGTTCGGCGCCTTCGCGGTAGTACGCGAGGAGGCGGGGCACGGCCACCACGCCGTCGTACATCCGGCGCGTCTCCGCCTGCCACGGCACGCGCGCGGCGAGGTCGTCGAACAGTGCGTCGGCGCCGTCGAACCACCCGGGCAGGTGGTCGACCCAGGCTCCCTGGCCCAGTGCGGTCCGCCGGACGCCGTCCAGCGCCCCGGGCCCGATGTCCGCGCCCTGGTCGAAGAGGGACCCCTGGAAGCCCGGGATGTCCGTACGTGCTGCCGTCATGGAGTCCAGCATAGACACCCGACCGAACATGTGAGCGATTTGGTGAGGGTGTCGGCGCGGAGGCCGGGCCCTTCAGAGGATGTGGATGCGCTCCAGGGTCCCCTCGGCGTCGCGGATCATGAGGTCGTGCCCCTTGGCGCGCTCCCGCTCGACGTACCCGAGGAGCAGGATCGCCCGGTTGATGACATCGGCCTTGCTGACGCCGCTCGCGGCGACCAGCTCGGAGACGGCGGTCACCGCCGGCGGGCAGAGCGTCACGGAGAGGCGCTCGCTGTCGGGGTGGGAGGGGAGGCGGCTCATGGTGCGGCCTTTCGGTCCGGTCGGCGTGGGCGCGTTCAGCATGCCATCAGTGGTGCGAATCCGCACCACATTTACACCAGACTGAAAGCCCGGGTCGACCCTGTCGCCGTACTGCGGCGGACGCGGCGGACGCGGGGGCCGCCGGGATCAGGTCTCGCGCGCGACGAAGGCAGGCCGCAGCGAGGGGTCGACGGGGTCGTAGTACCGGTGGAAGACCGGGGTCGCCGAACCGGAGACCGGCGGGACGATCCAGCTCCAGTCGGCGGGCGTCGGCCTCCCCAGGCGGCTCTCCTGGGCGATGTGACGGAGGAACCGGTCCGACTCGGTGTGGTGGTCGCTCATCGTCACGCCGGCCTCCTGGAAGGAGTGCAGCACCGCCACGTTGAGCTCGACCAGCGCCCGGTCCCGCCACAGCGTGCGCTCCGAGGAGCGGTCGAGCCCCAGCCGCTCGGCGACGACCGGCAGCAGGTCGTAGCGCTCGGCGTCGGCCAGGTTCCGGGCGCCGATCTCGGTTCCCATGTACCAGCCGTTGAACGGCGCCGTCGGGTACCGCACGCCGCCGATCTCCAGGGTCATGTTGCTGATCGCGGGCACGGCGTACCAGCGCAGCCCCAGGTCCGCGAACCACGGGTGGTCGGGGTGGCTCAGCGCCACCTCCAGCACGGCGTCGTCCGGCAGCTCGTACCAGCGGGGCGCGGCGTCGGGGAGCTGTCGGACCATCAGCGGCAGTGTCTGGAAGCGCGCTTCCTCGCGCTTCCAGCCCAGGTCGCGGGCCCGGGAGGTGAGATCGGCGCCGTGCGGGTCGCCGATCCAGCGGCCGTCGGGCCCGGGGTGTCCGGCGTACCGCACGAGCTGGTCGTTGACGATCCGCGGCGCGGGACGGCCCGGCGCGTCCGGCGCGAAGACGGAGATCACCGGACGGATCCGGCCCCCGTTGGCGGCCGACCGCAGATGGTCGAAGCACTGTGCGGCGATGTCGTCGGCGGATGTGACGTGCCGCAGGTCCCGCACCACCAGACTGCGCCAGTAGAGCCTGCCGATGCACCTGGCCGCGTTGCGCCATGCGACGCGGGCGCCGAAGGAGAGTTCGGCGGGGGAGTGGGTGTACGTGCCGGTGCGGTCGATCTCCTCCAGTACTTCGCGGACCCTCCCGTCCACGTCGCCGGCGGCGCGCGGCTGCTCTTCGTGGAACTGGCGGACGAATTCCTCCGCCTGCTGCCGGTCCGCCGCGTCGGGCGCCGGATCCGGTCCGCGCGGCACGCGCACCGCCGGAGCGGCGTCTCCGCGCGCGTCGTCGGACGTGTGGGGGCAGGCGCTGTTCCTCGGGACCAGCTTCCAGCGGCGGCTCAGACTGAAGACCACGGTGTTCCCTTCCGTGGTCATGACTACCGGAAGGAAGCGTCCGAGCGCGGAGAGTGAGTGAATCTCCGTCAGGGGAGGCGTTCCTCTTGGTAGGGTGCCGCCCGCCGACCCGAGGCCGAGCTCCCCATGCCCGTCCGGGCGGCATTCGCAGGCCCGCGACGACTGCCCGGACGGAACCCCGGGCCGCCCTCAGCGCGCGCGGCCCACGGCCAGCGCGGTGATCCACCGCCAGTTCAGGGGCGAACTCGGGGCGGCGGTGCCGGGCCGGTTCCGGGGCACGAGGACACGAAGGGCGCGCGGGCGCAGAGTGCAGACGACCGGCGTGGGCAGCGTCAGCGCCTCGCCGTCCACCGCGACGGGGATGGTGTCGGCGTCGGCCGTGACCTCCACCCCGCGCGCCGTCAGGACGCTGAGCCCCGACGAACGCGTCCCCCGCACGGCGAGGTCGGCGGCCTGCCCGGCGGTCTCCACCCGAAGGCCGATCACACCGAGCTTCCCCCGGTCGAGGCGGGCTCGGAGGCCGGAGGCCATCGGATCCGGCGCGGCGTAGGGGTTGTTGCTCACCAGGATCGCCTGCTGGTCGAGGAGCCGCTTGTCACCCGCCGTCGCGTCGAGGCGCCGGCTGCTGTCCCCGAGCAGGTCGGGCATCAGGTCGAGCGCCGTTCCGGCCTTGGCGTCCCGGTACTCCGGACGCTGCACGATGTCCGCGTAGACCCCGAACGACACGGTGTTGACGAAAGGCCGGCCACTGACCGAGCCGAGGTCGACCCGCACCTCCTCGCCGTCCGTCAGGGCGTCCAGGCACCGGGCCGGGTCCGTACGGTCGAGTCCGAGATCCATCGCGAAGTGGTTGCGCGTACCGGCGGAGATCACGAGGAACGGCAGGTCGTTGTCGGCCGCCACCCGGGCCACCAGGGCCTGCGTGCCGTCACCGCCCGCCACCCCCAGCAGGTCCGCCCCCGCGGCCACGGCCTCGCGCGCCAGCGCCTCCACATCGGTCCCGGCCTTCGTGTCCAGCAGGTGCACCTCGGCACCGAGCTGCTCGGCCCGCTCCACGAGCCCGAAGCGGCCGACCTTGCCGCCGCCCGACTCCGGGTTCATGATCAGCACGGGCCGCCGGGGAACCGGCCTCGTCCTGCCGCGCATCACGTACGCCTTCCCCGTGGCACGCACGGCCGCCCGCGCGCACAACAGGGCCACCCCGTACAGGCCGATGGCCAGCAGGGCGTTGCCCCACACGCCCTCCGACGTGAAGTGGAGCAGCACCCCGACGGGTGCGCCGACCGCAAGGAGGACGCCGGCCACGCGCAGCAGTCCACGCCGGGCCACCAGCCACCACAGACCCACCGCCGAGACGACGATGCCGCCGATCCCGCTCACGAGCACCAGCGGCCCGGCCGTGCCCACCACCAGCAACACGACCAGGACCGACGCCACCAGCAACAACAGGGCGCAGCGGGCCAGGAGCCGCGCCGCTCCCCGCCTCCTGCCCGAACCATTCAGCGGTTCCACGTCCGGCCCCAGCCTTTCCCACTCGGCCTCGTGAGGCGTCGCTCCCCACCAGGCCATGATGCGCCCCGCTCGCCCGGGCCCGAACCCCCTACCCAAGCGTCGCCCGGGGACGAGGTCAACCTGCCACCGACCAGCGAGCCGAGCAGCGAGAGGCGGATGCGCCGGGCCGCGCCGGCGGCCGCCCGCGGGACGGCCGCCTCCCCGTCCGACCCCGCCTCGCCGTAGGGGGTGTCCTGTCCGCCGGATCCGCCCGCCCGTCCCCGTCGCCGCGGCACCCGCTTGGGCCGATCGGCGCAGGCCCGGCGCGCCTCGCCGGGGCGGGCGACCCCCCGTGGAGGATCGGTGCGGCGGGCCCGGCACGGGCCGCCGGATACCGCACCAGCGCGCGAAGAGGTCCGGCCATGAATATGTTCGACGACCCGCTGCCCCGACCGGTGGGGCCGCACGATACCCTCGGCGCCCCGCAGGCGACGACGTGACCGCCGTCCCGCGCGGCGAGGCGCCCGGCGGCGGCCGCTACGGCGAGGCCGTCTTCCGCCCCGAACAGGCGGGCGAGGGCGAACGCATCGACTTCGGTGCCCTCGCCTACGACGACATCACCGTGGCGCGGCTGCTTGCCCTGGGAGCCGGTCCGGGGTGGCACTGCCTCGACCTGGGCGCCGGCACGGGCACCGTCTCCCGCCGCCTGCTGGCCGACGCCGAGGTGGCGAGCGTCCTCGCCGTGGACCGCGACGTACGGTTCCTCGCCGAGCGTCCCGTGCCCGGGCTCGACGTGCTGGAGGCCGACCTCACCGCCCCCGACTTCGACCCCGGCCGGTTCCGGCTCGTACACGCGCGCTTCGTCCTGATGCATCTGGCCGAGCGCGAACAGCTGATCACCCGGCTCGCCGAACTCGTCGAACCCGGCGGCGTCCTGGTCCTCAGCGACGCGGTCGACCTGACGAGCGACCGGGCCCCCGACACGCCGTACACCACGGCGATGCGGGCCATGTGGCAGGGGTTGCGGGCCACCATCGGCACCGACGTCTCCGGCGTGCCCTCCTACCCGCACCTGCTGCGCGCGGCGGGACTCGACCAGGTCGCCGCGGAGATCCACGTGCCGCCCCTGGTACCGGGCAGCCCCATCAGCCGCTTCTGGGCGGACACATGGGACCGCGGCAGAGCGGCGATGACCGCCACCGGCCAGGTCGACGACGAGGACGTCGACGCGGCGATCCGGTACCTGGACTCCGACGCCTGTGCCGCGCTGTCCGCCGGCATGCTCACCGTCTGGGGCCGCAAGCCGGACGAGCCGAAACGATGAGCCGCCCCGGCCCGGGCCGGCCCACGCCCGGCGCCACGGTTGTTCGACATGCCGACCCGCACCGCCTGTCGCCCCGTCAAACACCGCCACGGTGTGGCGTACCGCCCAACGGATGACCGACGGCGAAGCACCACTCGTTGAGCCCTGTCCCGGGCGTCCCCCGGTGGCGCCACCTCACTGGGGATTCGACGGTGGTTCAGTCGCCGCCGCGTAGAGAAAGAGCCGACGAACGGTCAGCTGACGCCGCCGGCGACGAAAGGAAAGATCATGCGCTCAGCCCGCATCCTTCTCGCCGCCACCGCCACGGTGGCGCTCACGATCGCCGGCCCCACGGCGATCGCCGCACCCCTCGGAGACTGGGACAAGGACGACTCGTCGCACAGCAAGGAGCACGACAAGGAGCACGACAAGGACCACGGCAAGGACCACGGCAAGCCGCACGGTGGTGTGCACACCGGTGGTGGTGCGCTGTCGCTGGTGGGCGAGGGTGACTGGGACAAGGAGAAGGACAAGGACGGGAAGTGGTCGAAGGACCACGGCAAGCCGCACGGTGGTGTGCACACCGGTGGTGGCGCGCTGTCGCTCGTGAACGACGGTGACTGGGACAAGGAGAAGGACAAGGACGGGAAGTGGTCGAAGGACCACGAGAAGCCGCACGGTGGTGTGCACACCGGTGGTGGCGCGCTGTCGCTCGTGAACGACGGTGACTGGGACAAGGACAAGCGCGCCGCGGACCCGTCCGACAAGAAGGAGCACCCGAAGAAGGAGCACGAGAAGCCGCACGGCGGCGTGCACACCGGTGGCGGCGGCCTCGCCGACTCCGGTACCAACGTCGCCGCCGCGAGCCTGCTGCTCCTCGGCGGTGCCGGCGCCGGCGTCTACCTGCTGCGCCGCCGCCGGGCCGGTGCCACGGCCTGAGCTTCCCCCAGGTAGGACACCCCTGCGATGAGCAGGGGCAGGCGGTGGCCGCCGTCCGGCGACGGACAGCACACGGCGGCCACCGCCCCCACACGAGCGGTCGGACGGACTCGGACCGCACTCGATGCTGTGCGCGCCGCGGAGGTGGCGGATGTCCCGGAAGACGGTTCCCCTCGGAGAGAGCCGCGGTCGGCGACGGAAGATCGCCGCGATCCTGTGGCCCCTGGGCCTGGTGGTGCTCGCACTGAGCCTCTTCGGGAGGCTGCCGACACCGGACCCGGTCGTGCCACCGGCGCCGGCGCCGCCGGTCTCGGCACCACCGGCCCGCGCCTCCGAACGTCCCGCGGAACCGCTCTCGCTGCCCCGCTCGGCGCCGGTACGGCTCGTGATTCCCCGGATCGGCGTGGACGCTCCGTTCACCGATCTGGCGATCGACTCCGGAGGGCAACTCGAAGCCCCGCCCGCGAACGACACCAACCTCGTCGGATGGCATGCGGACGGCACGAGCCCCGGGGAGAGCGGCACCGCCATCGTCGCCGGCCACGTGGACACCAAGACGTCCGCCGCCGTCTTCGCCCGACTCGACAGGCTGATTCCGGGCGACCGCTTCGACGTCCGGCGGGCCGACGGCCGCACGGCCACCTTCACCGTCGACACGCTCGAGACCTTCTCCAAGGGCGCCTTCCCGGACGACCGGGTGTACGCCGACACCGACCGGCCGCTGATCCGCCTCATCACCTGCGCCGGCGTGTACGACAAGAAGGCCCGCGACTACAAGGACAACCTCGTCGTCTTCGCCCACCTCGCCGCCGTCACCTGAGGCCCGGCGCCGGCGGGGGGGCCCCCGGGGGGGGGGGGGGGGGGGGGCCCGCCCCCCCCCCCCCCGCCCCCCCCCCCCCCCCCCCCCCCCCCCCCCCCCCCCCCCTGCGGCCCGGCGCCGGGGGGGCACGCGGGAGGGGGGCGCGGCCTGTGCCGCGCCCCCTTCCGTCGTGCACCGGCCCGGACGAGGAATCCACGGGAGGCCGTCGGCGGCGCGTCGGACCGGGTGTGTTGCGGCGCGGCGGCGGCGTGCCCACGTGCGGCCGCCGCCCCCCTCGCACCGGCGGCCGGCCCCGGGATCGACCCGGAGCACCGGCGGGTCGCCCCGGCACCCCGGATCACCAACGGATCACCCGCGGCGCGACCCCTCGACGTGCTCCCGCACCTGGTCCGGCGTCAGGTAGCTGTCGGTGTACTCGAAGTCCTTCAGCTTGGCGGGCTTCCGGGCCTGGAAGCCGGTGCGGACGAAGTCGTCGCCCGCGACCGCGTTGAGCAGCCAGTTCGTCGCCACCCGGGCCTTGGCGACGCCGGTACGCAGCGCCGACCAGTGGTAGCCGCGGGCCACGACCTGGGCGGGCAGGCCGCGCAGCTCCACACCGAGCGGCTTGGACACGGCGTCCTTGCCTCCGAGGTCGACGACGAGTCCCAGGTCCTTGTGGACGTACGGCTTCAACGGCTGCTTGCGCAGGGCCGCGATGACGTTCTCGGCGACGTGCCGGCCCTGCCGCATCGCGTGCTGTGCGGTGGGCGGGCAGATCGCGCCCTCCTCGTCCTTGGCGAGGTCGGGTACGGCGGCGCAGTCGCCGAGGGCGAAGACGCCGTCGTCGCCCGGCAGGCACATCTCGGGAGTCACCGCGAGGCGTCCCCTGACCGTCTCGGCGCCCAGCGTCGCGATGAGCGGACTCGCCACCACACCCGCGGTCCAGATCAGCGTGCGGGTGGGCACCACCCGCCCGTCCGTGAAGGTGACCTCCTCGGCCGCCGCCTTGTCGATGGACACGCCCAGGGAGACCTCGATGCCGCGCCGGTGGAGTACCTCCTGTGCGCTGCGGCCGAGCTTGTCGCCGAGTTCGGGCATCAGCTTCGGCGCGATGTCGATCAGGTGCCACTTGATCAGCTTTGGATCCAGCCGCGGGTATCGCTTGACCGCGGCGTGGGTGAGCCGCTGCAGGCAGGCCGCGGTCTCGGTGCCCGCGTAGCCGCCGCCGACCACCACGAACTGCAGGCGCGAGGCGCGCTCGGCCGGGTCCTTGCTGGCGTCGGCGAGGTCGAGCTGTGAGATCACGTGGTCGCGGATGTACGCGGCCTCGGCGAGCGTCTTCATGCCGAACGCGTGGTCCGTCAGGCCGGGGATGTCGAACGTCCGGGTCACGCTTCCCGGGGCCAGCACGATGTGGTCGTACGGCTCGTCGACGATCTCGTCGGTGATCGTGCGCACCACGCACACCTTGGCCTTGAGGTCCACCCCGATGGCCCCGCCCGGGATGATCCGGGTGCGGTACTTGCTGCTGCGCCGCAGCGAGAGGGCGATCGACTGGGGCGTGAGCACGCCGGAGGCGACCTGGGGCAGCAGGGGCAGATAGAGCTGGTAGGCGAACGGTGTCACGAGGGTGACGTCCGCCTCGCCGGGGGAGAGCCTCCGCTCCAGCCGACGGACGCACTCCACGCCGGCGAAACCTGCTCCGACCACGAGGATCCTGGGTCGTGTCATGGTCTTCATCCCTCTCTGCGGCTCCGAGCGGTCTGCCGCGATCACTGTTCGCCTGCCCCTGGATCGCTGCTTCGCACCCTGCCGATCCCATCGTGTCGGCGGCGTTCGGGCGAGCCGGACGCGGCAGCCGGGCGACGGACGGGGCGCGCGGCTTCCCTTTCGCCCGGCGCCGGGGCCGCCTCACGGGGGCGCCGCGGCCTCGGCGGCCCGTCGCTCCCGCAGGCTCCGGCAAGGCTGCCACCGTTCCCCGCCGCTTCCGGCTGTCCCCGCCGGCTCCTGCCGGCTTCCGCCGCGTGCGGCTCCGCTCAGGAGCGCGCGGCCTGCAGTTCGCGCAACAGCCCGAAGGCCGGCGCGTCCACCGAGTGCCGCGTGTTGCCGAGGACGACGACGCCCGTCCCCGTCTCCGGGTCGAAGCCCACGAAGGAGCTGAACCCGCCGGTGCCGCCGTTGTGCCAGATCTGCAGACGGGCACCCTGGCGGGCGTGCAGGCGGTGCGCCATCCAGCCGAGGTGGATCCATGCGAAGGGGCTCCTGCGGTGCTCGACCTCCCGGCTGAGCCTGATCGCCTCCGCGAGCTCCGGCGGGCCGCCGTCCAGCTGGGCGCGGACATAGGCCACCAGGTCGGTCGCGGTCGACCGCAGGGCGCCGGCGCCGGCCAGGGCGGCCAGGTTCCACGGCGGGGTGGGCCGCCGCCTGCCGTCGTGCCCACCGGCCGCCCGCACCGCGCGGGCGGCATCCACCGTCACGGCGGTGTCGGTCATGGCCAGCGGGGCGCAGATCTGCTCCGTGATCAGCTGCTCGTAGCCCGTGCCGGCCCTGCGGGCGAGGCCCAGCCCGAGCAGTCCGGCTCCGAGGTTCGAGTAGCGGACGCGCTGCCCGGGCGTGGCACCGAGGCGGGTACGGGCCAGGCCGGACAGCAGGACGTCGGCGGTGCAGCCCGCGTACGGGTCCGGGGTCCCGGGACGCAGCAGCGCCCGGAGCAGCATCCCCTTGGGCAGCCGCGGCAGACCGGAGGTGTGGGTGGCCAGATGCCGCAGGGTGATCTGCCGGCCGCCCCGGGACGGTACCGCCGCGCCGTCGGGCAACAGCCCGGCCAGCGGATCGTCGAGACGCACGGTGCCCGCGGCCGCCATCCGCGCGAGCGCCAGCGCCGTGAACGTCTTGGTCACCGAACCGATCTCGAACAGGGTGTGCGCGTCCGGTGTTCCGCCGGTGTCGCCGCCGGTGCTCCCCGCGCCCCTGATCTCCACGTGGCCGCCCGCGACGGCGGCCACCACGACCCCGACCTGCCGTTCGGCGAGCCGGTCCGCGGTCCGTTGGGCGAGGATGCCGATGTCTGCTGCCATACGCGCCATCATCACGTCGCCCGCGCACCCGTTCATGCGCCTCGATGATGATTTCCACCGCACCGGCGTGCGACATGAGCAGGAGGACCGGGCGAGCCCGTGTCGTCCGCCGGTGCTCAGCCGGTCGCCGGAGTGTCCGCCTCGTACCGCAGCCAGACGTAGGCGGTCGGCTGGGCGGCGTTCCAGGTCGCGGCGAGATCGGCGTCGACGGTGACGAATCCGGCGCCCCGATAGCAGCGCAGAGCCGCCGCGTTGAGGGGGTGGACCCGCATGAAGACGTCGGCGTGGCCCGCGGCGACCGCGTGCGCGAGAAGCCCGCGGACGAGAGCGCGGCCCCATCCCGATCCGCGGCGGCCCGGAGCCACGATGATCCGGGCGAGCTCGACCTCGTCCTCTTCGGCGTCGAACCACAACTCGCCGTACCCGACGACGTCCGCACCCACCACGAGGACGTGCGCCCGCACGTCCTCGTCCCGCTGCCACTCGGCGACCGTCCGCGCGGCCAGCGGGAACTCCTGCCGCCCGCACCACATGACGACCTCCTGGGCGGAGACCGGCCAGCCCGCCACCGTGTCGGCGTGCGCCGCGGCGAAGGGGAGCAGTTCCATACGAGTCCGTCCGTTCACGACGCCGGTCCACGACGCCGGTCCGTTCCGATGCCACACGCGGCCGCCGGCGACCCGCGCGGCGCGCGCGGGGCCGACCTTATGCCGTCCGGGCACGCTGCCGCACTCCCCGTCGTCGCGCGCCCCCGAGACGAAGCCGTCGGCGAGAACTCCCGCGAACCGAGTGCGCGTGAACTGAGTACGCCGGCCCCGGAATCCGTATCGGTGGCCAGACCGGCCGTGCCCGCACCACGGCCAGGAAGGAGGGGAGACGCGACACCGGACGCCACGTCCGCCGAGGCTACCGGCGGACGTCGAGCGCGTACGGGCCCGGCCCCGGTGGGGCGCCGGAGTCGGGCCCGCATCCGCCCGTCCTTCCCACTCGACCCTCGGAGGAGCCGCATGGACGCCGCCGTACGCACCGGGCCGATCAGCCGCATCGGCACCGCCCTCGCCACCGACCACGCCGGCCCCGGCGCGTGGCCTGCTCGCCTCCGGGCAGGCGTCCCCGGGCCCGCCCGTCCCGCCGGAGGGTCCTGATGACCACCTCGCTGCGCCGCAGCTCCGCCCGGGCCCGGCTCGTGGCCCTCGTCGCCGACGCCACCGCCCGCGTCACCGCCGCCTGGCGGATCCTCACCACGGCGCAGTCGCGGCTCCTGGCCGCGCTCGCCGTGATCCGGCCCGGCCGCAGCGCCCTCGCCCTCACCCGCGCCGCCGCCCTCGCCTTCCACCAGGCCGTCGCCTCCTTCGACCGGGCCGTCGCCGGATTCACCGAACGCTGGGCGGCCACCGACCTGCCCGCCGCGTATCGCGAGGGAGCGCTCGCCGTCCTCCACCACGTGGACCGGCCCCAGCGCTCCTGGACCTGGACGGCCCGTCACCAGACCGCGCTCACCACCCTCACGGCCCGGTTCCACGGCGACCTCACCGCACGCCACGTCGAAGCCGTGCGGCGCGCCCGCGCGTTCCTCCGCGCCGCCCTCGCGGTCGCCCGTGCCCGGGCCGACGGGTTCAGCGTCCCCCGCTTCGACGGGAACAACCTGCTGCGGGAACACCCGCTGGACACCGTCGCCGACGCCGACGGCGTCCGCCGTCCCGTGGAGTCCTGGGCCCGCGACGCCCTCTCCTGGCAGGCACTCTCCACCGCTCACACCGGCGCGCTCCACACCGCCGCCGGCGACCTGCACTGCACCTGGATCGAGGTGTACGACGGCCCCGACTGCGGGTGGGCCGGCCACGACGACCCCGACCGCGCGCACGGCACCCTCCGTACCGTCCGGGAGGCACTCGACCATCCCCTCGCCCACCCGCACTGCCGACGGGAGTTCTTCCCCCGCCCGGACATCACGTCCCCGCCCGGTCGCGACTTCGCGGACGACCGCAGCCGCCACGGAACGTGATCATCGTCGGGCGGAGCGTCGTCGTCGGTGGTTCACTGGCGGTATGCCTTTCGCACGCTACGGGGTGCTCGCGGGGACGCTCCACGGGTACCACCGCGATCAGCCGGACAGCCAGGGCCGTTGGTTCCACGTCAACCTGGACGTCGACGCGCCCGCCGGGCGCTACCACTGCGCCGTCGACGTCGACAGCCACAAGTCCAACGTGGGTGTGCAGTGGAAGGCGTTCACCCTGGACGCCGCCTCCCTCGGTCCGGCCGCGGCCCTCGCCCCGGGCTACCACGACCTGGCCCGCACCCCGGATTCCGGAGCACTGGACTACCTCCGCCACCCGGCGCTGGTGGACCACTCCGGCGTACTCTTCCGGCGCCGCCCGCCGGACTGGCTGCAGGAACTCCTCGGCCTGTTCGGCTCGCGGCCGTGGCACGCGGGCTCCAACGTCGACGCCGCCGCCGCACTGGAGGAGATCCTGGAGGCGGGGCGGCGCATCCTCGTCTTCGGCGAACCCTTCGACGACGACCCCGAAGGCGACCTGGGCATGCACAACGTCCACCAGAACCAGGGAGACCCGACGGGATCCCAGTGGTGGGCGGAGAACGGCATCTGGCAGGACGGCGCGACGGTCACCCAGCGCACCGACGGCCGGTACGACGTCTTCCTGAACAAGTTCTCCAGCCAGGCGGACCGCACGGACGGCGCGGGCCACCCCACCACCTGACCACGCCCGCCGACGCGGCCCCGCCGAGGACCGGACGCCGGGTCCGGGGCGCTTCGCGGCAGCGCGGCTCCCTCCGCCGGGCGCCCGGTCCCTGCCCGACGACCCCGCGCGGACCGGGGACATCGTGCCTGTGCACCAGTACGATGCCGAACTGTTCGACGCCGCGGTCGCCACCGCCGCCGCCGAACGGAACGCGAGACTGCTCGCCTCCGTGACCGCGCACCGGGGGCCTCCGGCGGTCGGGCCGACCGACGGGGGGCGAAGTGGGCGACGGAGCAAGGCTGTTCGACGCGCTGTGTCATGCCGTCGCCTGGACGCGAGGCGTCCTCGGCGAGGCTGCGCCCGCCCCCACCGACCCGGCAGCGCTTCCGGCGCGTGCCCGAAGGCAGCCCCAGGGGGACCGTTCATGAGCACCACCCTCTACCGGCTGGTCGCCGGTACCGCGGAGCGGCTTCCGGAGGCGCCCGCCCTGGAGCTGCCCGGCAGAACGGTGAGCTACCGCCACCTGCTGACGGCCGCGGAGGCCCTCGCGGAGCGGATCCGGCGGATCGCGGACACGGCGGGACCGATCGCCCGGGTGGGCCTGTTCGCGCCCAGGGGAGCCGTAGCCTGCGTGGGCTACCTGGCCGCGCTGCGGCTCGGAGCGGCCGTCGTACCCCTCAACCCCGCCTATCCGGCCGCCCGCATCCACGACGTGCGCGAACTGGCGGGCGTGGACCTGGTGCTGGCCGACGCGACGGTGTGGCCGGACCCCGGCCCGGACTGGGCGGCCGGCCTCCCCACTCTGACGCCGACGCCCGACGAGGCACTCGCGGCCACGCCCCGGGGCGACCTCCCCCCGTACGCGGCGGAACCCGACCGGCTCGCGTACGTCCTGTTCACCTCGGGAACGACCGGCCGGCCCAAGGGGATTCCGGTCAGGCACCGCAACGTCGTCCCGTTCGTCGAGCACAACATCGCCCGGTACGGCATCGGCCCCGGCTGCCGCATGTCGCACACCTTCGACCTGACCTTCGACGCCTCCGTCTTCGACCTCTTCGTCACCTGGGGCGGCGGCGCGACCCTCGTGGTCGCCGACCGGTCCGAGATGTTCGACCCCGCCGAGTACCTCGGGCGCAGAAGCCTCACGCACTGGTTCTCCGTACCCTCGGCCATCTCGGTGAGCGCCCGGTTCGGCACCCTGCCCACCCGGCCGGTGCCCGCCCTGCGCCAGAGCATGTTCGGCGGGGAGCAGCTGACGCGTGAACAGGCGGCCCTGTGGCACACGGCGGTGCCCGACTCGCTGATCGACAACGTCTACGGGCCCAGCGAGCTCTCCGTGGGCTGTACCGGCTATCGGCTGCCCCGGGACCCCCGCCGCTGGCCCCGCACGGCCAACGACACGGTGCCGATCGGCCGCGTCTACGGCAGCCTGGAGCACCTCGTCACCCCGGACCTGAACGAGCTGTGCGTACGCGGCCCCCAGCGTTTCGACGGGTATCTCGACGCGGCCGACGATGCCGGCCGCTTCCTGGGCCACACCGGCCCCGGCCGCCCCGACCCCTCCCGCCACTACCGCACCGGGGACCGCGTCGGTCTGGAACAGGGACAGCTGGTCCATCTGGGCAGGCTCGACGACCAGGTGAAGATCATGGGCTTCCGGATCGAACCGGGCGAGATCGAGACCGCTCTGCGCCGTCTTCCCGACGTGGTCGACGCCGTCGTGATCGTCGACGCACGCGGAGAGGCCGCCGAACTCGTCGCCTGCTACACCGGCCGCCCCGTGCACCGGCGCGACCTCGTCCGGGCACTGCGCCTCACGCTGCCCGTGCACCTGCTGCCCCGGCGCTTCGTGCACCTGGAGTCGCTGCCCCGCGACACCCACGGCAAGACGGACCGGGCCGCCCTCCGCCGGCTCGCGACGCAGGCGCCCGCCCCTGCCGCTCCTTGAGCCCGGAACGCGTCGGCGCTCACGGCGCCGTACGGCCGGCCGATCGGGACCGGCCCGGGGAAGGCCACCCGTACGCGACGCACCTCGTGTCCGCGTGCCCGCCGGCCCCGCGCGGGCGACCCCGCGGAAGGGCGTCGCCCGCAGGATGCGTCACGGCGTCAGTACGTGTGTCCCACGTGCGCGAGAGCCTGCTTCAGCAGTACGCCGTGGCCGCCGGGCATCTCGCTCTGCAGGGCCTGCGAGGCCGCCTCCTGCGGCGTGATCCAGACCAGGTCCAGGGCGTCCTGCCGGGGTCGGCAGTCGCCGGTCACCGGCACGACGTACGCCAGGGACACGGCGTGCTGGCGCGGGTCGTGGAAGGCGGTGATGCCCGCCGTGGGGAAGTACTCGGCGACCGTGAACGGCTGGAGGGAGGCGGGGATCCGGGGCAGGGCCACCGGGCCGAGGTCCTTCTCCAGATGGCGCAGCAGGGCGTCGCGGACGCGTTCGTGGTGCATGACGCGTCCGGAGACGAGCGTGCGGCTGATCCTGCCCTCCGCACCGATCCGGAGGAGAACACCGATGCTGACGACCTCACCGCTGTCGTCCACGCGTACGGGTACGGCCTCGACGTAGAGGATGGGCATCCGAGCCCTGGCGCTGCTCAGTTCGTCCGTGCTCAGCCAGCCGGGCGTGGTGTCGGTCAAGTCAGACATCGCTTGATCATACTTCCTGGACCGGGTCCCGGCCCAGGTCGCGTGTCTGCCGGCCGGGTGGACTTCGGGCGGCGGCCGCACGCCCCCGCCCGAGCGCCGGCCCCTGTCGGTGCGCCGTGCGCCGGACGTCCGGCGGTGGTTGAGCTCCCCGACCGCCGGGCGGCGCGTCCCCGAGCGCCGGAGCACGTCCCGGCCGCGGGGTCAGCGGACCACGTCGAAGACGTTCTTCTGCAGGCCGTTGGCGTACGCCTCGTGCTCGACCAGCTTCAGCTTCTGGGTGTCCTTGTCCGTGGCGCTGAAGAGCCGCTTGCCGGCGCCGAGCAGGAGCGGGAAGACGAGCAGGTGGTAACGGTCGATCAGGCCGGCGTCGGAGAGGGACTGGTTGAGGGAGGCACTGCCGTGGACGATGATCGGGCCGCCCTCGGTCTCCTTCAGCGCGGCGACGTCGTCGAGGGAGCGCAGGATCGTCGTCTCGCCCCAGTTCGACACCAGGTCGTCCTCGGTGAGGGTGGTGGAGACGACGTACTTCGGCATCACCTTGTAGTCGGCGAAGTCCGCCATGTCGGGCCACACGGGGCTGAAGGCCTGGTAGCTGGCGCGGCCCATGAGCATGGCCGCCGCCTCCTTCTGCTCTCGGCCCTTGATCTCGAACGCCTCGGGGAGGAACTCGACGTCCTTGAAGGTCCATCCGGAGTTCCGGTATCCGGGCTCGCCGCCCGGGGCTTCCACGACGCCGTCGAGCGAGATGAAAGCGGTGGTGATCAGAGTACGCATCGCGGGATCCTCGGTCTTCCGTGTTCGTCGGTCCGTCTGCGGCCCGCCCGTCCGAGCGGGGGGCCGGTGGTGCATCCTCGGCTTCGGGCACCAGCATGATCTAAGACCGACGTCCGCGGGGAAACTCATCGCCGTGCGCTCGGCGATTCTTCGGCGGTCCCGGCGGGTCCCGGCAGCGGCCCACCGGTGGGCCTGCTTCCGTGCGGGGTGAGGGGAACGCCGCTCCCCTGCTGCGGCGTTCCTCCCCGAGCCTCCAACCTAGGGCGTCGAACCGGGGGTCGCTGTGCGGGGAGTGCGGGACTTCTCGACATCGCGTGCAATCCCGGACGGGCAGGCGCCGGCCGCGCGACGCTCGGTGGGAGTGGTGCCGTAGTGCTCGCGGAAGGCCCTGCTGAACGACGTCGCACTGGAGAAGCCCCAGCGGGCCGCGATCGTCTGCACGGGCTCGCCGGCGAACTCCCGGCGCCCGAGGTCGGCGTACGCGCGCTCCAGCCGCCCCTGGCGGATGCGGGCCGCCACGCTGAGGGGACGGTCGCGGAAGAGGGAGTGGAGGGTGCGCAGGGAGATGTTGTGCCGCTCGGCGACGGCCCGGGGCGTCAGGTCCGGGTCGCCGAGGTTGTTGTCGATGAAGCCGGTGACGCGCCGGTACATCTCCTGCGCCCGTGCCTCGGCCGGCGCCGTGTCGGGACTGCCGAGCTGTCGGGCCAGGCAGGCCGTCGCGAGGTCGAGGGCGACGGAACCCAGACCGGCCAGCTCCGCGGGTTCGCAGTCCGGGCCCTGGGCGTGCACGCTGCCCAGGAAGGCGCCGAGGATCGCTCCCGTTCCCCGGTCGGCGGGGATGCGCCGCGCCACCATCCGGTCCACCTGGTCGTGCCGGAGCGGCAGGACCGCGCGGGGGATCTGCAGGATGAGCGCCGTGGCGCGCTCGTCCCCGCTCCACCCCTCGCTCGGCTGCGAGGTGTCCGTCAGGATCAGATCTCCGCTGACGACCGCATGGTTGTCGCGCTGGGCGATCCGGAAGGCGCCGCCGGTCACCAGGGCCAGCTGGTACTGCTCCGGGTCGCCCTGCCGCACGTGCGCCGGAGTCCGGCGCGACAGGACCGGCGAGTAGGTGATGGCCGAGAGCTGCACCGGACCGAGGTCCAGGGCGCTGACCTCGGCGTGGAAGTCCTGGACGTGGTCGGTGCTGAGGCTCACCGGCATCACGTGGTCCGACACCGCGTCCCGGAACCACTCGAACCGCTCCGGCGGGGCCATGCCGTCGTCACCGTGACCTGCCGAACTCATGGACGTCCCCCCGTTCCTGTGGTGCGTCGGCGATTATCCGTCACGGCCGTCGTCGCACGTCAGGCGGGCCCTCCGGCCTGTGCCGGCGACCCCGGCGAAGGGGACCGCACCCCGCACCGTCCGTCCACGGGAGCGGTCGTCAGTGCTTCACCCAGATCCGGTAGCGATGGTGCCGTTGGTCTCCGCTCGGGGAGGCGGGCCTCAGGTGGGCGAGCAGCCGGTAGTGCGGGTTGTCACGCAGCGACTCGGTGATGACGCGGTCCACGCGCGGGTTGGTGAACCCGTCGAGCACGACCAGGTCGAACGCGCCGTCGCGCACGGCGGCCCGGTAGGCGTCGTCCCCGGTGAACCAGTGGCCGCTCGGGTTCGTGTAGTCCATGCCGAAGACGCTTCGCCACCGGTCGGGCGACGTCCTGTCGCGCAGGTAGTACACGGGTACCTCAGGGGTCGAACTCAGGTAGAGACCGCGGTCGTTCACCTCCGAGGCGATCGTCCGGACCATCCCGGTGGAGTCCGGCCAGTTGCCGAAGCGCCCGTCCGCCTGCGAGATGCCGAGGCACACGGCGGCCGTCCACAGCGCGATGCCGAGCTGCGGGTGACGGAAATGTGCGCCGACCAGCCTGGTCAGGCCGACGCCGGCCATCGGGGCGGCGAACAGGAGACCGAACCCGACGTGCTTGAACAGCGACACCATGGTCCCGAGGTGCACCTGGTACGCCGGGGCGAGCAGCGCCGTGGCGCACAGCAGCAGACCCAGGAGGGCCCGGCGCCGGCGGCCGGGTCCGCCCAGGCGCCACGCGGTCGGCGACTCGTGCAGGCGGCCGTGCCGGGCGTACGAGACCGCGCCGCCGACCGCCGTCAGGAACATCAGGCCGCCCCACTCGGCGGACCGCCCGAGCAGGAGCGCGGCCCCGTCGCTGCCGTGGTCGCGGTCGGTGGTGGTCTGCTGCACGCCGGCCAGCAGATCCGTGCCGTGGATACCGAGCGCCACCAGAACACCCGTGGCCGCCACGAGGAGCAGCGGACGCAGGAGTGCCTTCGCGCCCCGGCCCGGCCACGCCGTGAGCAGCGCCAGGGCGACCAGGGTCGGCAGGTACAGGCCGGCGGCGTACTTCACGCCCACGGCGAGGACCATGACCGGCGCGGCGAGCAGCACGGCCGGGGCGGCGGCGCGGGCCGTGCGTACGACGATCCAGGCGGCCAGCGCCAGCAGGAACACGGCCGGCGCGTCGTAGGTGGCGAAGTACCCCATGACCACGGTCGACTGGAGCACGGCGAACAGGGCCGCGGCGGCGAGCCCCGTCCGTTCGTTGAACAGCCGCCGCGTGAACGAGTACAGCAGTCCGGTGGCGCCGAGCATGAAGCACAGGCTCAGCAGGCGCGCGCCGTGGAGTCCGAACCGGCTGTCCACGAGGGCGGCGAGCACGGGGTACAGCTGCGGCGAGCCCGAGAAGTAGGCGGCGTAGTGCCGTGGCGCGGGAGCGCCGTGGAACAGGTGGTCCAGCTCGGCGTGACCGGCGGTCAGGTACAGCGCCTCGTCCTGGAACGCCGTGTTGGACAACCGGAGGGACAGCGCCGCCTGCAGGGCCAGGACGGCCAGCAGGGCCGCCCGGCTGACCCAGGTGCGCCGCCGGCCCCCGGCATGGCTCCAGGCGGACTCGGGCATCTCGGCGAGGTGGTAGGCGGGGGCCCGCTGGTCGCCCTGCTGGGCCGGCAGCGGGGCGGCGGTCCGGAGCGTGGGTTCCGCGGGGGTCATCGCACTCTCCGTACGTCGAAGCCGTAGAGGTCGTTCGCGGCGAGACGACGGAACTCGGCGACCCCGTCGGTGCTCACGGCCAGCCGCCAGTCGGCGCGCGCCTTGCGGTCGAACCAGGCGAAGCCGACGATGTCCGGGGCGGCGGTGACGCCGTCGAACAGGGCGCGCACGTCGTTCCTGCGGTGCAGTCCCGGCATGGCGCCCGTCTCCAGCAGGAGCCGGGGCTTGCGGCTGAACCGTTGGACCTCCGCCAGGGTCGACCCGAAGAGACCGTCGAAGGTGTGCGGATCCCACCGGGTGAAGTAGCCGACCAGGCCGACCCAGTCGACGTAGCCGTCGCCCGGGTAGTAGCGGCTCAGATCCTCCTGGGTCTCCGGCTCGATGATGTTCGGCGACCACACCCAGATGACGTTCGTGGCGCCGACGTCCTGGAAGACGTCGTGGACGTGACGCCAGGCCCGGACGTACTCCTTCGGTGTCGTCCCACGGGTACCCCACTTCTCCCAGTCGCCGTTCATCTCGTCCGCGAAGCTGATCCCGATCGGGAGGTTGAGGTTGCGGACCTCTTTCGCGAACCCGCGGAGGTAGTCGTCGGTGGATCCGTCGGCGATCCGGGAGAGAGTGGTGTTCTGCGGCTCCCAGGAGACGACGGTCAGCGCCCCCGCGCTCCAGGCGTTGCGGGTGCCCGAGGCGTCGAAACCGTCGCCCCAGGCCGCGTAGTAGGCGATCAGGTTCGGGTCCTTGCCGACCAACTCGGCCCAGTCGCGTGCCGGCTTCATCGAATGCGGCGCGCCGGGCCGGGAGACCCCGAGGTACTTCTTCTCCGGCCGCAGCAACGGGCGCACGTCGTACGGGACACCCCCGGCCGCCGGCGCACCGGCGGCGGGCCGGCCACCGGACCCCTGTGAGCATCCGGTCAGGGCGGAGCCGGCGACGAGGACGACGAGGACGACGAGGGAGGAGAGCAGAGCGGCAGAGGCACGGGTCGCACGCATCAGCGGGCACCTTTCGCGCGGGGGAGCAGCAGGACCCTCGCCACGATCAGCGCGTAGAAGAGTCCGGAGCACAGCAGGAGGGCGAAGTCGACGGGGTCGAGGGTGAGCGTGCGCCAGAACGCGGCGGCCACCCAGACCAATGCGGTGCCGCCGCCCCACAGCCACACCGCGGCCCGGTGCCGGGTGGCCCCGCTCCGCCGGGCCGCTGAGGAGCCGGTCGCCTGCCAGCCCATGCGCCGCCCGCGGAGGGCGTCCCAGATCGCGAACACGTGGGCCCAGCCGTACATCATGCGCACCGCCCACGCCTCCAGGCGGTAGGGGACCCGATGCCACGACGGGAACACGATCGTGGTGTAGAAGACGCTCGGCAGGACCAGCCACAGACTGTCCACGCTGGCCTTCTCGGGGAACGCCAGCAGTAGGAGCAGCGGGACCAGGGGCGCCACGAAGGTGAACAGGGCGGTGTGGACGTAGTAGAAGAAGCCCGACAGGTAGCAGAGCCTGCTGGTGGCACGGAGGTCGGTCCGCCGGAACTTGGCGCTGCCGAGCAGGCTCATCGAGCCGGCGCACCAGCGGTACTGCTGGTTGAAGAACGCCTGGGCGCTGTCGGGGCACACGCCCGCCGACAGGGCGAGCGGCACGTACCGCAGGTCCCAGCCGAGGCGCCGGAGGTCGAAGCCGGTGTGCACGTCCTCCGAGTGCTCGATGAGGGTGGTACCGCCGTTCTCCTCCAGGGCGGTGCGCCGGTAGACCGCGCAACTGCCCACGCAGATCGCCCCGTCGTTGCTCTGCCGGGACACCTGGACGGCCCGGTAGAACAGTTCCTGGACGGCGCCGGCCCCGCGCTCGATCCAGTTCTGCGCGTCGAGGACCCGGAAGTACTGCGGGGACTGGACGATGGCGAGCCGTGCGTCCGCCTCCAGGTAGGGGAGGAGTTCGTGCAGCAGGTCCGCGCGGGGCGCGAAATCGGCGTCGAGGACGAGGATGTACGTGCCGTCGGTCCGGTCGCAGCCGAAGCGGAGGTTGCCTGCCTTCTTGAACCAGCCGCGATCGGCGCGGGCGGCATACCCGAAACCGAAGTCGGCCGCCATGGCGCGCAGGGCCGGGTCGGCCGAGTCGTCCAGGACCAGGGGCAGACAGACGCCCGGGTAGTGGTCGGCGAGCGCCCGCACGTGGGTCCAGGTGTTGTGCAGCAGCTCGATCGGTTCTCCGCACACCGGGAGGAGGACGTCGACGGTGGGAGGGGTGGCCGGACGCCAGCCGTCGACGAGCGTGCGGTGCGACGACAGGTCGAAGTCGCGGCTGAACAGGTTGGTGTGCAGCGAGATCAGGTAATAGAAGGCGGTGAGTACCAGGAACGGGGCGAACCCCCACAGGGCCGGTGTGGAGGCGATCAGCCGGTACTGACTCACGGCCAGGCAGCCGACGCTCACGAGCGAGGTGAGGGTCAGGCACCACAACCGGCGCCGGACGTACCCGTACTTCTCGGCGTCGGACGGCGGTACGGGCAACAGGCCGCCTCGTATCGTCCCGTCCGGCCGCCGTTCGCTCTGTCGTCGCCGCACGCCCGGCGGCACCGCGCGGGTGGTGTCGACTGCACTCATAAGACCCTCCGGACCTGCCCGCCTCGAACGGATCGAGGCGATATGTCCGGAGAATGTAGGCCGCGTTCACGGGGGGAAGGGGGTGACGCGATCGACCGCGCCTGTGGTTGACCCGAATTGACGACCCGTCCGCCCGTCCGCCGGGGAGACGGCACGCGTCACCCGGCGGGCGGTCCCGTTCCCGGAGGGCCGGCAGTGCCGGGCCACCGCCCGTACGGGCCGACGCCGGGCACGCCCGGACCGGTGGAGCGGGTCGTGGCCCGCGCGCGCGGGCGCCGGCGTGCGCCCGGACCGGCGGCCGGGGAGTCGGGTCCGCTTCCTCCTCGGCCTGCCGGTGCGCCGTGCGGCCTCGCGAGTGCCGGGTCAGGCGACCGTGAGGACGATCTTGCCGGTGGTGCGGCCCTGCTCACCGACGCTGTGGGCCTTCGCCGCTTCGGACAGCGGCAGGACGGTGTCGACCACGGGCTTGAGCCGGCCGCTCTCGACGAGGGCGGTGATCTCGCGCAGGCCCAGGTGGTCGGGCTCGACCAGCATCCACTGGGCGTGGACGCCTTCCGGGGCGGTGGGGACGTCGTCGGGGCCGGGGAGGGTGACGAGGCGGCCGCCCGCGCGAAGGACCTTCAGCGAACGCTCGGCGGTCTCGCCGCCGAGCCCGTCGAGGACGACGTCGACGTCGGCGACGACGTCCTCGAAGCGGACGTCGCGGTAGTCGACGACCTCGTCGGCGCCGAGCGAACGGACCAGGTCGTGCTTGGCCGCGCTGGCCGTGCCGATGACGTGGGCGCCGCGGGCCTTCGCGATCTGGACGGCGAGGTGACCCACACCGCCGGCCGCGGCGTGCACCAGGACGCGCTCGCCCGGCCGGACGTCGGCCGTGTCGACGAGTGCCTGCCACGCGGTCAGCGCGGCGAGCGGCAGCGCCGCGGCCTCGACGTGGCTGAGGGAGGCGGGCTTGGGGGCGAGGTGCCGGGCGGGGGCCACGACGTACTCGGCGTAGGCACCGGCCTGACGGGGGAAGAGCGGCATGCCGAAGACCTCGTCACCGGGCCGGAAGACGCCGACACCGGGACCGACCGCCTCGACCGTGCCGGAGACGTCCCAGCCGACCACGGGGGCCGCGCCCCATTCGATGAGGGCGCCGCTGGCGCGGGTCTTCCAGTCGACCGGGTTCACACCGGCCGCGTGGACCCGTACCAGCACCTCGTTCAGGCCCGGCACCGGGCGCTCGATCTCCCGCTCGACCAGGGTCTCGGGTCCGCCCCACTGCTCCACGACCACCGCGCGCATGCTGTCCGCCTCGTTTCCGTTCGATCTCTGTGGTTCTCGTACCGGGGGACTCCCGGCGCGACGTGGTCAACGATCCGGCAGTCCGGCGCGCAGCGGTATTGGCTGTCAGGCCACTACATCACAGGATCTGGCCACGCGGTGAGGTGTGGCGGAGGAGGGGTGCTCCCGGCCTGCCACCCGTGCGGCGGTCAGGCCCCGGGGGGTCCATGCGTCACGGAACGGTCGAGGGCGCTCGCTCCCGGTGACGCCCGCCCGGCCCGTTCGGCCCGTGGCCTGCGGGCACCCGCCTCGGCGGGCCCGAGCGCACGGCGCCATGGCGCGGACGGACGGGTGGCCGACGTCGGGCCGAGGTCCTACGACACCTGCGGCGGGGCGAACCTGGTCAGTATCAGCAGGGTGTCGACGAGGTCCTCGGCCGGGGCGCCGGTGGCCAGACGGCGCAGCTGCTGGCCGAAGACCAGGGCCACGGCCGCGCCCGCCAGGCGTTCGGGGTCCGGCACGCCGAGCTGGGTCAGGATCCGGGTGGCCAGCAGGTCGTACGCGGCGAAACACTCGGCCGCGGCGGCGCGCAGCCGTTCGTCGCGGCCCGCCTGGACGTACAGCTCGAACGGCGCGATGTGGCGGCTGTCGAAGGCGTTGCCGCCGGCGACCTGTGCCACGACCTCGGCCGCCTGTCCGATGTCGAAGGGCTCGTCGGTGCACGCGTCGGCGAGCGCCGTGAAGTGCCGGGTCTCCTCGGCCACGAAGTGCAGCAGGCTCTCGCGCAGCAGCTCGTGCTGGGTGGCGAAGTGGTAGGTGACCGAACCGAGCGAGACGCCGGCCTCCTTGGCGATCAGCCGGTTGGTGACGGCGGCGATGCCGTCCTGCCCGATGATCCGCAGCACGGCGTCGATGATGCTCTGGCGGGTGTCGGAAGCGTGGGGCATGTCGGCATTCTGCCCCATCGCGCGGCCCGGCCGGCCGGGCCGGATCCGGTGGTCGGGCGGCCCGGGGTGTGGACAGTGAGGCGGGGCGATCCCTACTGTTCGTTCGAACGAACAGTTGCGGCAGCCGTACGGGAGTCATCGTGGACATATCCGGATCGAACGTTCTGCTCACCGGCGCGACCGGGGGCATCGGCGCCGCTCTGGCGGCGCGCCTGGCGGCCCAGGGGGCCCGTCTCACACTGACCGGCCGCCGGGAGGAGGCGCTCAAGGCCACCGCGGACGCCTGCGGGGCCCGCACCGTGGTCGCCGACCTGGCCGTCCGGTCCGACGTCGTCCGGCTCGCCGAGACCTGCGCCGAGACGGACGTCCTCGTCGCGAACGCCGCCCTGCCCGCCAGCGGCGACCTCCTCGACTACAGCGAGGAACAGCTCGACCGCGCCCTCGACGTGAACCTGCGCGCGCCCGTCCTGTTGTCCCGGCTGCTCACGGCTCACATGGTCGACCGAGGGCGCGGCCACATCGTGCTCGTCGGTTCCATCTCGGGCAAGGCGGCGACCAAGTCGACCTCCCTCTACAACGCGACGAAGTTCGGGCTGCGCGGATTCGCCCTGGCCCTGCGGCAGGAACTCAGGGGAACCGGTGTGGGGGTGTCGCTCGTCCAGCCCGGCTTCGTCCGCGACGCGGGGATGTTCGCGGACACGGGCGCCGCACCGCCGAACGGCATCCGGACGGTGACGCCCGGCCAGGTCGCCGACGGCGTCGTACGCGCCGTGCACCGCGACCGGTGCGAGGTGAACGTGGCGCCGCTGGAGCTGCGGCTGCTCAGCGCCATCGCCGGCCAGTTCCCCGGCTTCGCCGAGCGGGTCCAGGCCCGGGCGGACGTCGACGGCTCCGTACGGCAGATCGTGGAGGCCCAGCGAACCCGCCGATAGCCGCCGCCCACCCGCAACCCCTGCCCCTCGACGGCCTCTTCGCGGCGCCCCGCCGCCGCTCTCCCGCCATCGGCATCACGGGCACGCCCGACGGATCCGCCCAGGTCGTGGCCGTCGGCCTCGACGGCCGGATCCGGCCGCTTGGCGCCCCCATCGCCGTGGTGCGCGGAGACACGCCTGAGGCAGAGTAGGGGCCATGTCCACATACGAGACGATGTCGTTCCACCTGGAGACCGAGCGGCTGATCCTGCGGCCGTGGGCCGCCTCGGACGCCGCCGAGTTCTGCGCTCTCCTCTCCGAACGCGGCAACGGCACGCCCCCGGTCGAACGTATCCAGTCGTCCATAGCGGAACTGCTCGCGGCGACGGAGAAGACGGGGATCGCCCTGCTGCCCATCCAGCGCCGTGACGAAGGGGACTTCATCGGCTATTGCGGGTTGATCATCGGCCGCGCCACGCTGGAGGAGCCCGAGATCGCGTACGAGCTGTTCCAGCGCGCGCACGGTCGCGGCTATGCCACCGAGGCGGCCGCCGCGGTGCTCGAAGCCGCTGCCGCGACCGGGCGGAAGCGGCTCTGGTCGACCGTGGGCGTCTGGAACACCCCGTCGCTCCGTGTCCTGGAGAAGCTCGGGTTCGAACGGGATCACGTCTCCACCGAAGAGAACGGTGAAGTCTTCTGGCTCACCCGTTCGTTGCCGTGACCCGGCGTCGCGCTCCCGGGGTCTCCCTGTCGCGCCGGGAAGGTGTGGGCGAGCGGGGCCGGGGTGATCCGGCGGGTCCTTGAGGTCCGTCAGCGGCCCGCGTGCACCCGTGGTGCGCGCGGGCCGTCCTCGACGCCGGCGGGCGAGCCGGAGAGGGGCACGGGCACGGGGGAGGGGTGAGGGCGCGCCGCCTCGCGGGCCGCGCCTCGCCGCCCCGCGAGGCGGCAGCCCACGCATCCCGGGTGACCGTGCCGCGCGCCGGCGTCCCGGACCCGCCAGTCCCACTGATCGGCCGGGCGGGGGCCGGAGGGCTTGCCCCACCCCGTCAGGTGCAGGATCCAGGTCGCGAGGACGGCGGCGACCAGCAGGAGCGCGCCGAGCCACACGCCCCGGGCCAGGCCGAGGCACAGCCCGGCACCTGTCGCGGCGCAGCCCACCCCGGCCAGGGTGGTTCCGGTCCAGCCGGCCACCGTATGGCCGAGATCGACGTCGCCATGGACGCTCATGGATGCTCCCGAGAGTGATGTGAGCAGGCAGGATGAGGCTCGGAAGAGAACTTTTATCTCACGAGCTAAGTAACTTAGATGCTAAGGAGTCTTCGCGTGCAGGGCAACACCCGCCCCCCGGTCACCGCCGGCGAGGCGATCCAGCGCATGGACGCGTACGTGGCTCTCGGTCTCATCGGCCAGCAGGAGGTCGCCCAGGCCCTCGGGCTGAACGTGACCGACCTGACCTGCCTCGGCCACATCCTCGGCGCGGGCGACCGGCCCCTCGCGGCCGGCGACCTGGCCGAGCGCGCGAACCTCACCACCGGCGCCGTCACCGGAGTCCTCAACCGCCTGGAGAAGGCCGGCTACGCACACCGGGTCCCGGACCCCGGCGACCGGCGCCGCGTGCGGGTCGTGGCCGATCCGGACGCCGCCGCCCGGCTGGTCGAGCTCTATCAGCCCTTCTACGCCCGGCTGGAAGCCATCCTGGCGCGCTTCACCCCGGAGGAGACGGCGGTGATCGCCGACTGGTTCACCCAGGCCGCCGACGCCGCCCGCGCCCACCTGGACACCCTGCGGGCGCGCGAGCTCTAGGGGTCCCGGCCTTCCCGGCAGGACGGCAGACGCGGCCGGGGCGGCGGGCGTGGCGTCGGGATTTGTACCGGTTGTCGGGTGATGATGGCGCAGTGCGACTTGATCACGTGTCCTACGCGGTGGCCCGCGACAGCTTCGTCTCGACCGTCCAGTGGATCGGATCGGCCCTCGGCGCCGGGTTCGTCGACGGGGGCGTGCACCCGCGATTCGGCACCCGCAATTTCATTCTCCCGCTGAGCGGGGGCGCCTACGTCGAGGTCGTCACCACGCTCGACCACCCCGCCGCCGACCGCGCACCCTTCGGCCAGGCGGTCGCGCGCCGCGCCGCCGAGGGCGGCGGCTGGCTCGGTTGGGTGGTCTCCGTCGACGACATCGCCCCGGTCGAGGCCCGCCTCGGCCGCACCTCGGCCGAGGGCCACCGTGTCCGCCCCGACGGGTTCGACCTGAGGTGGAAGCAGATCGGCCTGCTGGAACTCATGGAGGACCCGCAACTGCCCTACTTTCTCGAATGGTTGGTCCCGATCGAGGAGCGCCCGAGCGCCGACCCGCGCACCTCCACCACCATCCATGGGGTCTCCATCGCCGGCGACGCCGCTTCCATCGCCGAATTCCTCGGCGAACCGGCCGACCACCCCCTCGACCAGATCGACGTCACCTGGGTCGAGGATGAGGAACCGGGCCTGGTCTCGGTCGAGTTCGCCACCGCCCACGGCCCCGTCACGATCTGACCAGGGCCCGACTGCCCCGCGGGAGCAGCCGGCCGGGGTCTCCTGGCCGGCGCGTGCCTCTTCGAAGGGTTGGTCGGTCAATCGAATGTGTCTGTCCGGTCAGTGATCACTGAGGCGATGGCGCCGAATCGCGCCAGGTAGTGCCACACCTTCTTGACCGCCTGGGGGTCATGGAGGCCGGCACGTGCAGCGTCTCCGACGATCCGGGGATCGAGCATGCCGTCGACCGCGATCCGCGTGCCCAGGTCGACGTATTCCTGACCGCGGTAGCCGGGGTGACGTCGGAGTTCTTCAACCCCGAGTCGGAAGCCGGGGTGCCACTCCACCGGGCAGCCGAGACGCAGAGCCGCGTGCTCGACCGCCGTGCCTCGGTAGCACGGATCCAGGACCAGCGCCTCCACATGGCAGCGCAGCCGGACCGGTCCGTGCACCTGGGCCTCGATGTAATCGTCCAGCTGGTCCTGGCGATCGGCGAGAGCGAGCGCGATGAGCCCCATGCGGGTCGCGACACCGAAATCCGACGGTTCGAGGAAACTGTCCGGGTAGCAGAACGTGCTGCGCGTCAGCGTCCGGGTCGTCAGCCGGAAGTGCGCCGAGCCGAACCGAGGCGCCCCGCCGACCGGTTTGCGACGGAAGTTCAACGCGCCGTAGACGGGCCGCTCATGAGCGGTCGCTTCGTCGTACGCCCCGTCGAAGATCCGGCTCTCCCAGCGCCACCGGTCGCCGCCCGGATGCGCGGTCAGGCCGCCGTTGCCGGTCCCGGTGACGAACTGTGAGTGGTAGACGCCGTCCTCGGCCATGGCGTCGAGGATCGGCCTGCCGTGCAGCAGACGGTCCGGGTGGAAGTTGAGGGTCACCCGCAGTGCCGGGTCCATCGGAGGACCCGACGCCAGTTCCGCGACATGCCGAAGGGCCCGTTCCTGCGCTGTCCGGGAGGCTGCGGAGCTCATCGGCACAGTGTTCCCCACCCCGATCGCCCGGTGCACGCGGATTGTCCACCGGCACCTGTGCGGTGGTCCGCCCGCCCGCCCGGGCAGCAGCGGTGATCCGAGCGGGCACCGTTCGGGGCACTTACCTGATAGGTTGTCAGAAAGTTTACAGATAGTCCGGGGTTGCATTCGATTTTTGGGTCTGCGACTGTCACTCACGCAACTCGCCCCCCACGCAGCGGACTTCGGAGCGCAGCTGCATGCCGCGCCCTCGGGACCGGCGCCTCGACCCGGCGTACGGCCCCGGCCGCGGGCGTCTCCTGCAGCCTCAGCCCTGCGCCCATCTTCCTGCGCAAGGCTGCTCGGCCGACGGGGGACGTGGACCGCTTCGTCCGGACAACCTCGGAGACCACGCAACAATGAAACGCACGCACACCCTCGCCGTCACCGCAGCACTTGTCGCGTCATCAGTCCCGCTCGGCGTCGTCGCCCTCGGGGCCGGCACGGCCCACGCCGCGGACCGCACCTACTTCGTGAGCCCCGGCGGCGACGACAGCAATCCGGGAACCTCGGCCGGAGCGCCCTTCCGCACCATTCAGAAGGCCGCGGACAGCGCCGGTCCCGGCGACACGGTCTCGATCATGAACGGCACCTATTCCGAACGCGCCGCAGGCTCGAACGTGGTGACGGTCAAGCGTTCGGGCCGCCCCGGCGCGCCCATCACCTTCACCGCACATCCCGGCCACCACCCGGTGATCCACCCGGTGAAGGCATGGAACGGCATCAGCGTCCACGGCGCGTCCTACGTCACCATCAGGAACCTGGAGATCAAGGGCAACAACGCCGCCCTGAACCTGACCCGGGCCGAACGGGAATCCAGGAAGGGCGACCCCACCTACAACACCAACTGCATCTCGGTGGAACGCAACAGGTCCACGGGCGCCCTGCCGCACCACATCGAGGTGACCGGCAACGAGGTGCACGGTTGCGCCGGCGGGGGCATATCGGCGATCGACGCCGACCATGTGACCATCTCCCGCAATCACGTGTACTCCACCTCCTGGTACACGGTCTACGCGACCAGCGGCATCTCCGTCCTCACCCCGCGTGACGTCGGTGGCGCCGACGCCAGGACATACAAGATCCGCATCACCGGCAACCGCGTCCACGACAACGAGACCAAGATCAAATGGGAGAAGTGCCGCTGCTACTCCGACGGCAACGGCATCATCATCGACACCCTCAAAGGCGACGCCGGTCATCCCGCCTACGGTGGACGCGTCCTGGTCGCCGACAACATCTCCTACGACAACGGCGGCTCAGGAATCCACGCCTACAAGAGCGGGCACGTCGACATCGTCCACAACACCGCGTACATGAACGGCCGAAGCACTCGTATGAAGAGCTACGCCAACATCTACGCCCATGACAGCACCGATGTCCGCCTGCTCAACAACATCGCGTACGGCCGGCCCGGCCAGGCGACGAACAGCACGTCTCGCAATGTCGACGTGACCTACGACTACAACGTCTACTTCGGCGGCAAACCGCCTGAGGTCAGGGGCCCGAACGACATCGTCGCCGACCCCGAGTTCGCCGACGCCGGCACTGCGGCGGACGCCGACTTCAGGCTCGGGGACGGCTCTCCTGCCATCGGCTCGGGCACTCCGTTCGCCGCTGTCCCCACCGGCCTCCGCCGGGCCGGCGGCGCACCCGACCGTGGCGCCTTCAGTTTCGCGGCCGGCGCCGGCGCAGATCACGAGACGCAGGGGGATTCCGAACCCGGCGCCGACGAGTCCACCTCCACCGGTCGGCAGCCTGACGCCCGGACCGGGGGAGCGCAGCCCGGCGGAACCGGCGCCTCGCGCAGCGGGGAAGGACCGGACGGAGCCGACGGCGACAGCGGCTCCGACCTCGAGGCCGGCGGTGGAGACGGTCCGCTCGCGCAGACCGGCGGCTCCGATCCCCTGCTCCCCGTCGGCGTCGCGGCAGTGGGTCTGGCCATCGGCGGCGGCCTCCTCGTCGCTGCCCGCCGCAGGCGTTCCTGACGGTCCGGGCCGTCCGGACCCCCGGACGTGGTGCCGACCTCGTTCCCCCGTATCAAGGGGTCGGCACCACCGCGTGCTCATCCGCCGTCAGGCCGCGGATCCACTCCCGCTCCGGCGCCTCGAACCCCCTGACAGACTGGCTGCCATGGCAATCGAACAGTGGCGCGGAACGGAATACCTCGCAGGTGAACCAGCACCCGACCCCCCACGGATCGCCTGGCGCAAGCAGATGAGAATACGCGTCCTGGATGCCGCCCGCGACCTGACGTGCGAAGCCGGTTGGGACCAGGTCAGCCTCTCGGCCGTCGCGGCACGTGCTCAGGTCTCCCGCCCGTCCGTCTACAAGGAGTTCGGCAACCGAGCCGGTCTGGGCCGCGCACTCGTCGTCCGTGAGACCCGGCAATTCCTCGCCGGTGTGGCCGACACACTCCACCCCGGCCTCCCCGACTCCCGTGCCTGTCTCGAAGCCGCAATCCTGTACGTGCTCAGGGAGGCTGAGAGTCAACCCCTCATACGGGCCGTCATAGCAGCCGCCCGCCACGGCTCCGACAGCCTGCTCCCCTATCTCACCGCCCGAGCGGACCCCATCTTCGACGCGGGCCAGAGCCTGGTGAAGGACTGGCTGGGCACGCGGTACCCCGAGCAGGGCACGGAGACTCTCGAGATGACGGCGGACGTCATCGTGCGCATGACGATCAGCCATCTCATCCTGCCCGCCGACGCACCACGGATCACGGCACGAAGACTGGCCGACGCCGCCCTGAAACTGCTGGATGGGCCGACCAAGGAAGGAGGAGTGCGGTAACCGATCACCCATGCGACCACTCGCCATCCGCTGGGTGCGTCGCCGTGCGGACGACCGGGCGGCCGCCCGGACTCCGCCGCGCGCTCTCGGCCCGAGGCATCCCGGCAACGCCCGCCCCCGCGGCGCCCGGCCGGTTCCCGCTTCGCCGGCCGGACGTCATACTCGCTCGTACCGGCAGCGGCGATGCCCGAGGGGGGCGGCATGGGCGGCGACGAGAGGGACCCGGTCCTCGAAGGCCGAGGCGCGGTGATCCTCACCGAGCCGCGCCGGCCGATCCTGCGCCCCCGGCACGGGCCGCGGATGCACCTGCTGGCCGCGGACGGCACGGTCCTGGCGCATCTCCACGAACCCGTCGGCTTCGGGTACGTCCTTCGGGACCTCGCCGACCGCCCGGTCCTGGCCGTCGACCTGGTCTCGGGAAAGGGACTCGCCCGGCCACGCTTCCAGGTCAGCGACCCCGGCGGAGCGCCGATCGGCGAGGTCCGCTCACCACACCGCTACAGCCACACGCGACTGCTGGAGATCCGGACCGAGGACGGCACCGGCACCCTGCGCGTCACCCGGAACGCCCTCATGGGCCGCACCTGGTCGGTGAGGGACCGACACGACGGTGAGACCGGCCGGCTGACGGTCTCGACCGCCCGCGCGTTCGACGGTCTCCAGCAGTACCGCGTGGAGCTGGACAGGCACGCCGACCGCGAGCAGCGACTGCTGGTCGTGGCCGCCGCGGTGTGCCTGCAGGTGATCCGCCGCTGGCTGGCCGGCCCGTGAGACGCCTTCCCGAGGTGCGGCCTCCGGCCCCGTCCCCGGCGCCGGCTCACCGGCGCAGGTGGGCGGCGAAGAACGACCGCAGCAGGGTGCGTACGGCCGGCACGGTGTCGCGGGGTGCGGCGCGGCCGACCATGGCGGTGCGACCGGCGGTGGTCATCAGGCCGGCGTGGTGGAGCTGGGGGACCAGGGCCGCGTAGTCGGTGAACACCCAGTGCTGGGCGTCGTCGAGCTGCCGTCGGGTGACCGGGCCGCCGTGGCGGAGCAGCGTGTCCCAGGACCGGTCGAGCCGGGCGTCGCGGAACCCGTCGGTGCCCGCCAGCAGCAACGGCCGGTCCGTCCCGAACCGGGCCACCGGCAGCGGTTCACCGTCCATCAGGTCCAGGTATCCCTCCAGGTTCGCCGCCGCGGCGATGCGCCGGTCCTCGTGCAGGGCCTGGGCGACCGCCGTGCCGCCGGCGGAGTGACCGTACATCCCGACGCGTTCCAGGCGGAGTTCGTCGAGGACGAAGCGGAGGTCCGCGACCCGGGTGTCGAGCATCGTGCGGAACGTGGCCGCGTCCGGCGGGCCGAACAACGTGGTCGGGCGGACCCGGGCCCTGCCCGGCCGGTCGCAGGGGAACTCCACCTCGCTCGCGTCCCCGGGGTGGTCGACGGTGAGCACCGTCCAGCCGTGCGAGGCGAGGTCCACGGCCAGGGCGCTGCCCATCGCGCGGGCGTCGCCGCCGCCGGGACTGTAGAGCAGCGTGGGCCGCCGGCATGACAGGTGCGGAGCGCCGACGCGGGCATGGGTGAGGGTGGCCGCCCAGTCGACACCCGTCGGCGGCAGCGGCGGATGGATGAGTGGCCCGTAGGTCGCGAACTCCGCCGCGGCGGCGGGTGTCAGCTGCGGTGCGCGCGGAAGTCGGCGGTCCGCGGTGGCCGGTTCCAGGACCGTGACCATGAGTTCGCGTACGCCGACCCCGGGCTCCCACGGGTCGTTGCGGGAGGAGTCGACGAGATACAGCGTCCTGGCTCCCACCGTGTGGGGCCCGCTCGGTGCCGGCAGGCGCAGCAGCGGCGGTGTGCCGTGGGATGCGGCGCCGGCCGGGGTGGCGCCGCACAGCAGGCCGATCGCGCCGGCGACGGCGCCCTTGGTCAGGGAACGGCGTGCGGGTGTGAAGGAAGGGGTCATGGGAGGCATCCTCGAAGCCGGTCGTACGGCGGAGCTAGCCTTGTGGCCTGGGCCGAAAGGCCGGCGCGGGGCGGGGGGACGTGCATGATCCGGATCCATTTCACGTGGGACGACTTCACGCGTGTGCGGTTCGCCGCGCGGCCTTCGCCGTTGCCGGAGCTGCACGCGGCCCTGATGACGCTGGTCGCCCCGCACGAGGAACCGCTGCTCGGGCGCTGGCGGAACAGGATCGCGCGCCATCTGCCGGCGGCGGTGGAGCCGCTCGCCGATCTGGTGCCGGCAGGGGTGGCGCCCGCGTTCCTCGACGTCCTCGGCGACACGCCGGACGAGGGGTTCGCCCTGATCAGGGCGGCAGGCCCCGCGTCCGTACGGGCCGGGATCGAGCAGGTGTACGCGGGACGACGCCTCGTTCCGCCGTGGATCCGTGCCCTGCACGCCGGGGACGCCGACGCCTGGCGGACACTCGGTCGGGCCCAGCGGGCGGCCCACGAGACGGTCCTCGCGCCGGTGTGGCCACAGGTTCAGGACCTGCACCGGAACGAGTTCGCCCGCCATGCCCACGCTGTCGCGGAAGGGGGCCTGGGCGCCGCGCTGACCCGTCTGGCCTCGGGGTCACGGCTGCACGGCGGAGTGTGGGAATGGCCGCGGCCGGACACGACGGGCATCCGGGAGATCCGGCTCGCCGGACGCGGGGTGGTCCTGCGACCCACCTTCCACTGGCGGGGCGGCCCGCTCGTCCAGGATCTCCCAGGCCGCCCGGTGGCGCTCGCCTATCCGGTCGCCCCGGGGCTGCCCCTCCTGCCGGCGGGGCCCGGCGCACCGGACGAGGCGCTCGCCGGAGTCCTCGGCCGGACCCGGCTCGCTCTCCTGCAGGCGCTCGACGTGGCCCGGACGACGACGGGGCTCGCGCGACGCATCGGCGTCAGCGCCGCGACGGCCTCCGCCCACGCCTCGGCGCTGCGTGCCGCCGGGCTCGTCACCACCACCCGCACGGGCCGGTCCGTGCACCACACGCGTACGGCGCTGGCGGAGCTGCTGCTCGGCGGCGGCGCGGCCGACGGCCGGGGCGCGGCGGACGGGCCGTGATCCGCTCGCCCGCGGGGTGCGGCGACCGGTCCGGTCTGCGGGTGTCCCGACACGCGGGCACGGTTCGGCTTCCGGGTGCCCCGACGTACGGGCACGGTCACACTGGGGCCGGAGACGAGAGCCGGAGCGTGCGGAGAGGAGCGGCGGCGATGGCCGAGCGCCTGATCGACGTGGACGGCATCGGCCTGTGCACGGAGACGTTCGGCGACCCGCGGGATCCCCCCGTCCTGCTCGTCATGGGCGCGGGTGCTTCGATGCTGTGGTGGGAGGAGGACTTCTGCCGGCTGCTCGCCGACGGCGGACGCCTCGTGATCCGCTACGACCACCGTGACACCGGCCGTTCCGTCACCTACGAGCCGGGTCACCCCGGCTACACCAGCGCCGACCTGGTCGCCGACGCCGCCCGCGTGCTCGACGCCCACGAGATCACCGCCGCACACGTGGTGGGTGTCTCGGCCGGTGGTGCGTGCGCGCAGCTGCTCGCCCTCGGCGACCCCGGTCGCGTCCTCTCCCTCACCCTGATCAGCACCTCCTGCGCCGTCCCCGTCGGGCGGGAGCTTCCCGCGCCGACGCGGGAGTTCATGCGGTTCGTCTCGGCCGCGCACGTCGACTGGGCGGACCGCGAGTCGGTGACCGGCCATCAGGTCGCGTACGCGCGGATGCTCGCGGGCGGCCGGCGCCCGTTCGACGAGGCGGCCGCCCGCGACCTCGTCCGCCGCGACATCGGGCGCGCCCACGACGCCGCCGCCGCGCGCAACCACGACTCGCTCGCGGACGGCCCGCTGCCCCGCGCCCCGCTCACCTCGATCGCCGTGCCCACGCTCGTCGTCCACGGCGCCGCCGATCCGATGTTCCCCCTCGCGCACGGCGAGGCACTCGCCGAGGAGATCCCGGGTGCGCGCCTGCTGGTGCTGGAGGACGCCGGCCACGGCGTCGAGCGCGCCGACTGGCCGACGATCGTCGCCGCGATCCTCGACCACACCGGCACGGGCACGAGCACGAGCACGAGCCGCGGCCCCGGCGATGAGGCGAACAGGCGAGGGCGAACCTCCTGGTAGCTCTTCTTGCACATATATTGCAGTTGCAGATGGGCAAGAGGAGTGCGTCATGAGTGGACCGGTGGTACTCGGGATCGAGTCGTCGTGCGACGAGACCGGCGCGGGGATCGTGCGCGACGGCGAGCTGCTGGCGCACGTCGTGGCGTCGAGCATGGACGAGCACGCCCGGTTCGGCGGTGTGGTCCCCGAGATCGCCGCACGCGCCCACCTGCAGTCGTTCAACCCCGTCGTCCGGCGGGCCCTCGATCAGGCCGGACTGGGACTCGGTCGGATCGACGCCGTCGCCGTCACCACCGGGCCCGGCCTCTCCGGAGCCCTTCAGGTAGGACTCGCCGGCGCCAAGTCCCTCGCCTACGCGGCCGGGGTGCCCCTGTACGGGGTCCACCACCTCGCCGGCCACGTCGCCGCCGACACCCTGGAACACGGGCCGCTGCCCACCCCGTGCGTCGTGCTGATCGTCTCCGGCGGCCACACGTCCCTCCTGCTCGTCCGGGATCTGGTCCGCGAGCCGATCGTGCATCTCGGGGACACCCTCGACGACGCGGCCGGAGAGTGCTTCGACAAGGTCGCCCGCATCCTCGGACTGCCCTATCCCGGCGGGCCGGCCATCGACCGGGCGGCACGCGGGGGAGACCCGCGCGCGGTCGTCTTCCCTCGCCCCCTCACGCGCCCCGGCGACGACCCGTACGCCTTCTCCTTCTCCGGCCTCAAGACGGCGGCCGCGCGGTGGGTCGAAGGGCACCGGCTGCGCGGCGGGGAGCCGTCCGTCGCCGACGGGGCGGCCGCGCTCCAGGAGGCCGTCGCGGACGTGCTGACCCGCAAGGCGCTCGGAGCCTGCGCGGCGTACGACGTACGGACGCTGATCGTGGTCGGCGGTGTGGCCGCGAACTCGCGCGTCCGCGCGCTGGCCGAAGAGCGATGCGCGAGGAACGGGATCGAGCTCCGCGTCCCGCCGATGACGCTCTGCACGGACAACGGGGCCATGATCGCCGCCGTCGGCGACCTCCTCGTACGCTCCGGGGCCGAGCCCGCGCCGCTGAACGTGTCCGTCGACCCGTCGGCGCCGCTGGAGTACGCCTCCCTCACCCCGATCCCGGCCCCCTCGCCCCAGGCCGCCTGAGGTCCGCGGCCGCCGGGCAGGACTCCGCGCGGTCCCCCTCCCGTACGCCGACGAGGTGCGGGCCGCGCACGCGGACACCGGCCCGGTGGACGGGGATTCGCCGGGCGCCGGCAGGCGCGGCGTCGCTCAGCCGAGACCCTGCACGGCGTAGAGCGCGCCCAGCGCGGTGGCGAGCGTGCCGAGGAGGAGGCGCAGGGCCCGATCCGGCAGGCGCGGCTGGAGCCGGGCGCCGAGGTACCCGCCGACGAGCCCGCCCACCCCGCACGCCGATCCCAGCCACCAGTCCGGCGCGACGTCGCCGGTGCTCGCGAGCGACAACAGCGCGAACGCGACGGCGCCGACGATCGACGTGGCGAACGTCGTCACCAGCGCCGCCGGCGCCACCAGCACCATCGGCAGGCCGCGGGCGGCGAGCACCGGGCCGAGCAGGGAGCCGCCGCCGATGCCGTAGATCCCGCCGATCACCCCCACGGAGAGGGCGAGCGCGGTGAGCGCCCCGGGCGAGGGTTCCCGCGCCTCGGCCGGCCGGCCGAGGCCCGGGGCCAGGGCGCGGACGCACAGCCACAGACCCAGCGGCAGCATCAGAACGGCGATCAGCACCCGGAAGACCCCCGGGCCCGGGAGGACGAAGACGCGCAGGGCGGCGCCCGCGACCACGCCGGGCAGCGTGCCGGCGACCAGACGCCGGGCCAGGCCGCTGCGCAGGGCCCCGTCGCGGCGGTAGCGCCACAGCGCGCCGGGCCCGGCCACCACGTTGAACAGCAGGTTCGTCGGGGTGATCGCCGGGTTCGGCACGCCGAGGACGCTCAGCTGGACCGGGAGCAGGAACACCGCGCCCGACACCCCGACGGGAGCGGTCACCAGCGCGATCAGTAGACCGGCGGCCAGGCCCGCCCCCACCGTCCAGTCCACCCTGCTCCCCGTTCCCCGTTCCCCGCCCCTCGCCGGTCCGGTGAGTATCGCCGACGACCCGCCGACGCGACGACGCGGCAACACGAAGTTCACGGGCAGCCCCGCGGCTGCCCGCTGAGCGGTCACGCCCGCCCCGCCCGGGTCCGCCCCGCCCGGGTCTGCCCCGCCCGGGTCCGCCCCGCCTCCGGTCCGGCCGCGGCGCGCGGCCGCCGCCGCCCCGGCGGGAGGGCCCGCGTACGCCTCAGCCCTTTCCGTCCCCGAGTACGCCCAGGATGCGCTCCGCCGCCCGGGTCGCGGTCAACTCACCGGCCCGGACCTGCCGTTCGACCTCCGGGGTGAGCGCCCGTACGGCCGGGTCGGCGTGCAGCCGCGCGAGCAGTTCGTCGCGGACCATCGTCCAGGCCCAGTCGACCTGCTGGTCGCGGCGCCGGGCGTCCAGTCGGCCGGCCGCGTCGAGGAGCGTGCGGTGCTTCTCCAGCCGCCCCCACACCTCGTCGAGGCCGGTCGACTCGCGCGCGCTGCAGCTGAGGACCGGCGGTGTCCAGACCGCCTCGCGGCCGTGCATCAGCCGTAGCGCGCCGGCGAGTTCACGGGCGGCGGCGCGGGCGTCGGTCGCGTGCGGGCCGTCCGCCTTGTTGACCGCCACGACGTCGGCGAGTTCCAGGACGCCCTTCTTGATGCCCTGGAGCTGGTCGCCCGTGCGGGCCAGGGTCAGGAGCAGGAAGGAGTCGACCATGTTGGCGACGGCCGTCTCCGACTGGCCGACGCCGACCGTCTCCACCAGGACCACGTCGTAGCCGGCGGCCTCCATCACCACGATCGACTCGCGGGTCGCCTTGGCGACCCCGCCGAGCGTGCCGGCACTGGGGGAGGGGCGGACGAAGGCCGACGGGTCCACCGCCAGGCGCTCCATCCGCGTCTTGTCGCCGAGGATCGAGCCGCCCGTGCGGGTGGACGACGGATCGACGGCGAGCACCGCCACCCGGTGCCCGAGGCCCGTCAGCATGGTGCCGAAGGCGTCGATGAAGGTCGACTTGCCCACCCCGGGCACGCCGCTGATCCCGATCCGCCGCGCCCGGCCGCTGTGCGGCAGCAGCCGGGTCAACAGCTCCTGGGCGAGGGCCCGGTGGTCGGGCCGGGTGGACTCGACGAGGGTGATGGCGCGCGCCACGAGGGCGCGCTTCCCGTCCCGTACACCCTTCTCGTAGATGTCGATGTCGATGGCCATGGGGTCAGAGATCGTGCCCCAGGTCGGCGCCGAGCCGGCGCACCAGGTCCGCGGCCGCGTCCGGGATGACGGTGCCGGGCGGGAAGACCGCGGCGGCGCCCATCTCCAGGAGGGTGGGCACGTCCTGGGGCGGGATGACACCGCCGACCACGATCATGATGTCCTCCCGGCCCTCCGCGGCGAGCTCGTCCCGCAGCGCGGGGACGAGCGTGAGGTGACCGGCCGCCAGCGACGAGACGCCCACGATGTGCACGTCCGCCTCGACGGCCTGCCGGGCCACCTCGGCCGGGGTCTGGAACAGCGGGCCGACGTCGACGTCGAAGCCCAGGTCGGCGAAGGCGGTCGCGATCACCTTCTGGCCGCGGTCGTGGCCGTCCTGGCCCATCTTCGCGACCAGGATGCGGGGGCGCCGGCCCTCGGCCTCCTCGAAGGAGTCCACCAGCGCGCGGGTGGAGTCCACGGACGGGGACTCGCCTGCTTCGTTGCGGTACACGCCGGAGATCGTACGGATCTGGCCCGCGTGCCGCCCGTACACCTTCTCCAGGGCGTCCGAGATCTCACCGACGGTGGCCTTCGCGCGGGCCGCCCGCACGGCCAGCTCCAGAAGGTTGCCCTCACCGCCCGCCGCCCGGGTGAGGTCCTCCAGCGCGTCCTGGCAGGCCCGCTCGTCCCGCTCCGCCCGCAGCCGCCGCAGCTTCTCGATCTGCTGCGCGCGGACGGAGGAGTTGTCGACCTTCAGCACGTCGATCTGCTCGTCGCCGTCCACGCGGTACTTGTTCACACCGATGACCGGCTGGCGGCCGGAGTCGATCCGGGCCTGCGTGCGGGCCGCGGCCTCCTCGACGCGCAGCTTCGGGATGCCCGCGTCGATGGCCTGCGCCATGCCGCCGGCCGCCTCGACCTCCTGGATGTGCTGCCAGGCCCGGCGCGCCAGGTCGTAGGTCAGCCGCTCGACGTAGGCGCTGCCGCCCCAGGGGTCGATGACCCGGGTGGTGCCCGACTCCTGCTGGATGAGGAGCTGCGTGTTGCGGGCGATGCGGGCCGAGAAGTCCGTCGGCAGCGCGAGGGCCTCGTCGAGGGCGTTGGTGTGCAGCGACTGGGTGTGGCCCTGGGTGGCCGCCATCGCCTCCACACACGTCCGCGTGACGTTGTTGAAGACGTCCTGCGCGGTCAGCGACCAGCCCGAGGTCTGCGAATGGGTGCGCAGCGACAGCGACTTGGAGTTCTTCGGGTCGAACTCCCGGACCAGCTTGGCCCACAGCAGGCGGGCCGCACGCAGCTTGGCGACCTCCATGAAGAAGTTCATGCCGATCGCCCAGAAGAACGACAGGCGCGGCGCGAACGCGTCCACGTCCAGGCCCGCTTCGCGTCCGGCCCGGATGTACTCGACCCCGTCCGCGAGCGTGTACGCCAGCTCCAGGTCGGCCGTCGCGCCCGCCTCCTGGATGTGGTAGCCCGAGATGGAGATGGAGTTGTAGCGCGGCATGTGCTGCGAGGTGAAGGCGAAGATGTCGGAGATGATCCGCATCGACGGCTTCGGCGGGTAGATGTAGGTGTTGCGGACCATGAACTCCTTGAGGATGTCGTTCTGGATGGTCCCGGCGAGCTTGTCGGGGGAGACGCCCTGCTCCTCCGCCGCCACGATGTAGAGGGCGAGGACGGGCAGCACGGCGCCGTTCATCGTCATCGACACCGACATCTTGTCCAGCGGGATGCCGTCGAAGAGCTGGCGCATGTCGTAGATCGAGTCGATCGCCACGCCGGCCATGCCGACGTCGCCGGTCACGCGCGGGTGGTCGCTGTCGTAGCCGCGGTGCGTCGGCAGGTCGAAGGCGACCGACAGGCCCTTCTGGCCGGCGGCCAGATTACGCCGGTAGAAGGCGTTGGACTCCTCGGCGGTCGAGAAGCCGGCGTACTGGCGGATGGTCCACGGCTGGTTGACGTACATCGTCGGGTACGGGCCGCGCAGGTACGGCGCCACGCCCGGGTACGTACCGAGGAAGTCGACGTCCTCCAGGTCACGGCCGGTGTACAGCGGCTTGACCGCGATGCCCTCGGGCGTCTCCCAGAGCAGGTCGTCCCCGCCGGACGCCCGCTTGACGGCGGCGCGCCACTCCTCGGCACTGCCGGCCGGAGAGGGGGATCCGAGGTCGATCCCGGTGAAGTCGGGGATTCCCATCAGGACACTCCCATGCGGTCGAGGGTGGCGGAGAGGACGGCGATCGCGTCGCATCCCGCGAAGACATAGCTGTCGACGCCGGCGTACGAGCCGGGCCGGCCGGCGAGGGTCACGTGCCGGGCGCCGGCGGCGAGCAGGGCCGCCGCCTCGGTCTCGGCCCGCTCCTCGTACAGGGCGTCGCTGGAGCAGAGGCAGACCTCCGTGGCGCCGCTCTCCTCGAAGGACCCGTCGGTGACGGGCTCGATGCCACCCGCCTGGTAGAGGTTGGCGGCGAACGTCAGCCGGGCCGTGTGCGCGGCGGCCGGGCCGAGGGCCACCAGGTGGACGCGCGGCCGCGAGCCAGTCGCCGCCAGGTGGGCGTCGGAGCGGGCGCGCAGCGCCTCGTAGGCCTCGTCGCGCCGGACGCGGGGCAGGCCCCCGTCCGGCTCGGCGGGCGCCGGCTCGCGCACCACCGGCTTCTCCGCCAGGTGCGGGAACTCGCTGACGCCGGTGACCGGTTCGCGGCGCTTGGCCAGCGCCCTGGAACGCTCGGCCCAGTTCGCGGCGAGCCGCTCCTTCAGCGTGCCCGAGCGCAGGGCAGCCGCCTGGCCGCCCGTCCGCTCGATCTCCTGGAAGAAGTCCCAGGCGGCCTCGGCGAGTTCGTCGGTCAGGGCTTCCACGTACCAGGAGCCGCCGGCCGGGTCGATCACCCGCGCCAGGTGGGACTCATCGATGAGGATGCTCGAGGTGTTGCGGGCGACGCGGCGCGCGAAGGCGTCCGGCAGGCCCAGCGCGTGGTCGAAGGGGAGGACGGTCACCGACTCGGCGCCGCCGACTCCGGCCGCGAGGGTCGCGACCGTCGTCCGCAGCATGTTCACCCACGGGTCGCGCGCGGACATCATGACCGGCGAGGTCACCGCGTGCTGGAGCTGGGCGCCCGCCGCGGGCGATCCGCACGCCTCCGCGACACGGGCCCACAGCCGGCGCGCGGCCCGCAGCTTGGCGATGGTGAGGAACTGGTCGCCGGTGGCCGCGTAGCGGAACTCCAGCTGCCCCAGCGCCTGCTCGATCGTGAGGCCGCCGTTGGTGAGGGCCCGCAGGTAGGCGACGCCGGTGGCGAGCGAGCTGCCCAGCTCCTGCGCCGCCGAACCGCCGGCCTCGTGGTACGGCAGGGCGTCGACGGTCAGGGCGCGCAGCCCCGGGTACGACTCGGCGCTCAGCCGCGCGAGCGCGACCGTGGCGGCGAACCCGTCACCGTCGTAGGCGGAGCCGGTGCGGGCTTCCGTGCCGAGCGGGTCGGCGCCCAGGTTGCCGCGCGCCGCCTCGGGGGCGACACCGCGGCTCGTGTAGAGCCCGAGCAGTTCCTGCGCCGCGGCCGCCGTCTCGGCACCGGCGTCCAGGACCATAGGGGCCAGGTCGAGGTAGACGCCCCGGAGAGCCCGGTCCAGCTCCGTCACCGGAATGCCGGCCGGACCCACGGACAGCCACAGCGACGTGACGCCGTTCTCCAGGTCCGTGAGGACGGCATCGGGATCGGCGGTCCGGTGGCGCTGGCGCACGTCCCAGCCGCCGGCGGTGTTGCCCTCGGCCCGCCCGCCTCGGACGAACGGGGCGAAACCGGGCAGGCCGGCGTCGGCGGCGGGGCTGTCCGCGGTGTAGAGCGGACGGGCCCGCAGGCCGTCCTCCAGCGCCGTGGACAGCGCCTCCTCGGCTTCGGTATCGGGGACGTCCTTGCCCGACCTGCTCAGTACGCCCGCCACGAGGCGCTGCCACTGCGCATGGGTCGCTGCGGGGAAGTCGGCGGCCAGCACGAGGCCGTCCTCAGGCAGCACAGTCATGTCCGGATGCTAGGCCAGGTGCACAAAGGAGCAGCAGGGTGATCAGCTGTGACCTTGACCTCTCCGGGACGCTCTTGATCGCGAACCGCCTCCCGTGCTGGTCGCCCGATCCGCCGCGCGGAGACGGCGCGGCGGCGCACCTCAGCAGCCCATCACGGGCTTCCCGGCGAGCGAAGGGTGACGCGGCCCGAGGAACAGCGCGCGCGACGGGCCCGCGCCCGGACCGGGGAACACGGTCTGGCGCCAGCCCCGGTGACGGAAGAAGGCCAGCGCCGCGCCGTCCCGGTGGTCGGGCGCCACCCAGACCCGGTCGTCGAGCGCCGGCACCGTCAGCGTGTCCAGGATCCGCGTGGCGACGCCGCGGCCCCGGGCCGCCGGGGCGACCACCAGGTCGGACACCTGCACGGCTCCGGCGAGCCACTCCTGCGCGCGGTGGTCCCCCGGCAACAGGTCGCCGGCATACGGCACCGGGGTGCGGGTGGCCGTGCCGAACCCGCACAGCAGGCTGTCCGCCCGCGCCGTCACCGCCAGGAAGCCGGGCGTCCGCGCCTGCTCGGCGATCCGGGCCCGCAACTCCCTGGCGTGCCGGTCGTCCTGCTCGGGCACCCGTCCGCGCGCGGCGAGCCGGCGCAGATGGTCGAACTCGTCCACGAGACGGAGCGCCGCCTCGCCGGGGTAGACCTCTGTGGTGATGTCCATGAACCGCGTCCTTCTGTCGTGGGGGTCGGTCGACGTCGCGCACCGGGCGGGGGCCGCCCTCGTGCCTCGGGAGGCGCGCCGGGCCGCCCGGAAGCAAGGGCGCCGGGGGCCGGGTCATCCGCGCCCGGGCCCGCGCCGCGGGGCGGCCGGGCGCTCAGGCGCGGCAGGCGCGGCAGTCGAGGAAGCCGGTGACGACGGCGGTCCGCCGGCCGGGCCGGGAGATTCCCGCGAGGATGCCGCCGCGCGTCACGGCGTCGGGCCGGGTCCCGTGCGGCGCCCGGTCGACGCCGACCCGCCCGGCCTCCCGGGTCGCCCCGGTCCGCGGCGCGCCGCCCGCGCCCACGGCGCCGCGGGCGGGGAGACAGGCGGGCGAAGCCCCGGCCGAGGGCGCGGCCGTGAGGCCGGCGGGGGCAGGGGCACGACTCGTGTCGAGGGTCGCGGGCATGGCGAAGTCACCACTCTCCTCCGGGGAGATCCGCCCCGGTGTCGGCGAGATCGCGACGACGTGAGTCTCCTGGCTCCCGGATCGACACTCCTCCCGGCCTTCCCGCCCGCGGACGGTGACCACGCATGGAAGTCGCTCCCCGGTCACAGTGGCGGGACCGCACCGGATTCACACCGGATTCCTCGGTCGCCATCGCTCGGGCGGCGTCATTCTGTCAGGACGCGAACACCCCGGACAGGCGGAGGCGGTGTGACGGCGGTCTCCGCGGAGAGGCCGATCGCGCCCCCGGGCGGGATGCCCCTCCCTGAACCGCAGCGGGAGGGCGCGCTGCCCCGCCGGTCGCGGTGCCGTCGTGAGCGGCTGCCGGTCCGCCCCCGCGTCACGGCGCGATCAGCCCGCCTCCAGCGCCTCGCCCGCCCCGCGGCCGCCTCCGTACACTGGCCCGCATGGCATGCCGAATCAGCGAGTTGGTCATCGATGCCGCCGATCCCGAGCGGCTCGCCGTGTTCTGGAGCGAGGTCCTCGGCTACGTCGAACTGGACAGAGAGGACGACGGGAGCATCGAGATCGGGCCGCCCGGCGACGGTACCGGCCTGCCCACCCTCGTCCTGAGCCCCAGCAGCGCCCCACGGGTCGGGAAGCTTCCCCTCCACATCGACGTCAACGCCACCGATCGGGACCAGGACGCCGAGCTGGAGCGGCTGCTCGCACTCGGCGCCGAACCGGCCGACGTGGGCCAGACCGGTGACGAGAGCTGGTACGTCCTGGCCGACCCGGAAGGCAACGAGTTCTGCCTCCTGCGTTCCCGGCTGCGGCCCCTGTAGGCACGAGCCGCCGCGAGCGGAGCGCACGGCCCGGGGGACGAGCCGGGTCGGGGCGGGGACCCGCGGCACCGGCCTCTCCGGTCGCGAGGCCGGGCCGCGTCGGACGCCGGAGAACGGTCGCCGGTCAAAGGACCTGTGCGGTACGGCAGTTCGGCGGACGAGTAAAGGGGTTGCCGAGACGCGAGGACGGTGGATGCAATGTCCGCCGTGATCGTCCAGCTGCGCGCCCGCCACGGTCGGCCGGAACGAGCGCGGACGACCAGGCCCTGCCACCACGCCATCCGGGCACGACCGCATCGCCACAGGGAGACGCCGACGCATGAACACGCCACCATCGACGCCCGGCCGGGAGCACGCGGACGGGCCCTCCGTCCTGATCGGCGTTCTCGTCCCGCTGTCCCGGCCCGGCTGGGCCGAGGCGGGCAGGCACGTGCTCGCCGGACTCCGACTGGCCGTTCGCGACGCCAACGACGCCGGCGGGATCGGCGGAAGGCCCTTGGAGCTGCTGGTCCGGGACACCGCGGCCGACCCGGAGAAGGCAGCGGCGGCCGTGGAGGAGTTGGCGGACCTCGGCGTGGTCGCCCTGGCGGGGGAGTACCACAGCGTCGTGGCTCGCGCCGCTGCCGCCCGGGCCGACGCCCTCGGCCTGCCGTTTCTCTGCTCGTCGGCGGTGCTCGACGCGCTCACCGACCGGCCGACGGAACGGGTGGCGCGCCTCGCCCCGGCGCAGTCCCACGGCTGGCGGATCTACGCGGACTTCCTCCTCGGGGCGGGCCACACGCGCGTCGCCGTAGCAACCCAGCCGAGTGTCTACTGGGCCTCCGGCACCCGCGTTCTGCGTGACCACCTCGCTCCGCACGGCGGCGCCGTCGTCGAACTGGACATGGGCTCGCTCGCCGCCGCCGACGTCTGCGACGCCCTCGTCGACGCGCGTGCGACGGCCCTCCTCCTCCTGGTCGGCCACCCGGACCCGGCCGTGCCGATCGTCCGGGCCGTCCGCGGCGACCGACGCCTCACCGACCTCCTGATCGGCGCTCCGGCCGGGCAGCCGGAGTTCACCGAATGGGCGGACCTGCTCGGCGACGACGGCACCGCGATCCCCTTCCTGCGCTACCTGCCCGAGCGCCTCGGCCCACTCGGCGCACGCGTCGAGAAGGCCCTGAGCGAGCAGCTGCCCGAAGCGCCCTCCTTCGTCGCCTTCGAGGGCTACGACACGGTGACCGTCCTCGCCGCCGCGCTGCGCTCGCACGGCACGGACCGGTCCGGCCTCGCCGGCTCCTGGCCCCACCTCGCCGTCGAAGGCACCCGCGGGCCGATCCGGTTCTCCCGCCCGCCGGGCGTCGACGTCTGGCAGTGGGCCTGGCCACCCGTCCAGGTCGTCGACCGCGACCCCCGGCGACCCGATCGCTTCCGGATCCTCCACACCGGCTGAGCGAGCACGGAGGACCGGACTGCCGAGGTCCGCGGAACTCGGCAGCCCGGGACCTCTCGTCCACCCTCGCTCCACGGTGCCGCCGGGTTCAGCGCCTCCGGTTCCGGCAGGTCCCGGCCCTGAGAGCAGGCGCCGGGCAGCGCCGGGCTGGAACGGTTCTCCGGTGAACGCGCTCCTCCGGATGGCCGACCGGCCGCCCGGGCGCTCCACGACGTGGAGCAGGGCGCGATATGCCTGAGGCCATGATCAAGAACATGGCTCACGGCTTCGTCGCACTCGCTCTCGCCCTGCCCCCGCTCGCCGCGCCTTCCCCCGCCTTCGGGGCCCCGGCCCCCGAGCCCGCGGCGGAGGTGATGAAACTGTCCCTCGCGCTGGACCGGCTCACGATCGCGGAGGAGTCCCGCGCGGGATACACCCGCGACGCCTTCACCTACTGGAACACCGGCCTGGACCCTGCCGACGGCTGCGACACCCGGGCGGAGGTCCTGCTGGCCGAGGCGACCGAGGCGCCGCCCGTGGCCGCGGGGTGCAAGCTCGGGGAGGGGGAATGGCTGTCCTACTACGACGGCCAGGAGGTGACCGACCCCCAGTCCCTCACCGTCGACCACCTGGTTCCCCCGGCCGAGGCATGGGATTCCGGCGCGTACGCCTGGACCGCGTCACGCAGGGACGCGTACGCGAACGACCAGGGCGCGGCCGCGAGCCTGGTCGCCGTCACGGCGCGCGTGCAGCGGTCGAGGTCGGACCGCGACCCACGTGCCTGGATGCCGCCGTCGCCGGACGCGACGTGCCGCTACGTCGCCGAGTGGACCGGTACGAAGCTCCGCTGGGGCCTGAGCGCGGACCAGGCCGAGGCCGACGCGCTGAACGTGTACGCCCAGGGCCCGTGCCAGAACGCCGTCGTCCACTACACCCCGGTCCGTAGCGGCTCGGCGTGATCCGTCCTGCGACGAGGGCGGTGATCCCTGTCAGGAGGCGAGATGCCGCGAGATGTCCGAACCGTGACCCGGCCGCACGCGATCTTCCAGCGTCGAACAGAAGAAGCAGTCGAACAGAGAGAAGCAGTCCGTCGTCGCCCCTGCGCCCGGGCGCGCTACTCCCGCAGTTGGCTCCGTCGGTGCGACAGCGCCCGGTGGTAGCCGGCAACACGGTCTCGCTCCATCGAGGTGCCGAGTATGAGGTCATCGAGGAACCCGACGGCGTCATCCGTGACGTCCGAGCTCGGCTCCTCGAGAATGAACCGCTGGAAGGCGATGCGTGATTGCCCCGGACTTCCGGTGATCAGCGACGCCAGGAAGGCGGCGAGCAGGTCGTACGCGTCTCCGAGGTCGCCCTGGCGCTCGGCCAGCGAACGCCAACTGTCGGAGGCGGCACGAAGTCCTTCGGTCGTGCTGGTGAGGATCGCCTTGTTCAGGAGGTACTCCGCCTTGTCCGGATCGATCGTGAGGGCACGTTCGAAGTCCGAGCGTGCCTGGCCGTGCCGGCCCGTTCTTCGGTGCACATGACCTCGGTTCACGATGGCCCACCCGAATCCGGGGTCGAGCTCGATGGCGTGGTCGAGGTCGGTGATGGCTCGGTCGTCATGGCCGGCCAGCCGATGCGCCACTCCTCGGTTGGCGACGGCCCACGGGTAGTCGGGATCGATGCCGGTGTCGTGGTTGCTGTTCCACATCAGATCGTGGCGGCCTGACAACTGGTGCACATCGCCTCGGTAGGTGGCGCCCCATGCGTCGTCGGGGTCGAGTGCGATGGCGTGGTCGAGGTCGGCGATGGCCTGGTGGTAGCGGCCGGCCAGGCGATGCACTTCGCCTCTGTTGGCGATGGCCCATGCGTAGTCGGGGTTGAGTGCGATGGCGTGGTCGAGGTCGGTGATCGCCTCGTGGTAGCGGCCGGCCAGCCGATGGGCCAGCCCTCGGTGCGCAAAGGCCCATGCGTCGTCGGGTTGGAGTCCGGCGGCGCGGCCGAAGTCGACGACAGCCTCTTCGTAGTGGCGGTCCAGGCGGTGTGCCACGCCGCGTCGGGTGAAGGCCCATGCGTCGTCGGGATGGAGTTCGATGGCGCGGCCGAAGTCGACGACAGCCTCTTCGAAACGTCTCAGCCAGGTCAGCGCGGTGCCTCGGTCGGAGTGGATCGCGGCGATCGCAGGGTCCAGGGTGCGTGCTGCATCGAAGTCGCAGAGAGCAGCCCCGTGGCGGGCGGCACGCATGTACTGCCGGCCCCGCAGCTGGTGGGCGCGGGCCCGTGCAGTGGGCCCCAGCGAATCAGTGGTGATGAGTGCGGTGAGGGTGCTGGTGATGGGGTCCCGACCGAGGGCGGATTCGAGGCGTCGGCCCCAAGCGGTGAGTGACTCGGAGGCGCAGTCCTCGCCGGCTCGAGACAGTACGTTCACCCATTGCCGCACCACCGGCAGGCCTTCGGCGCATGCTTCGACCAACTCTTCGAGTGTGCTTCCGAGGAAGTGCGGGGAGGCACACAGACGGTGGTAGGTCTCGTTCAGACGATGTTCCCGCCAGTCGCTGTTCGTCCACCTGCGGCCGGGATCAAGTGTGCGTTCGAGGCGAGAGCGCCATCGGGCATGGGCCTCGGCGAGGCGGGTATGGCGTTCGGACCAATCGTGCGGAGACCGGGTGCGCTGGAAACGGAGCATGCTGGCGCGTACGACGTCGTGATAGCGGCAGCGGCCGCCCTGTCCGGAGACGAACGGGAGCCCGTGCAGCCACGCGTACTCGGTCCCGACTTCTTGCGGCGCGACGGCGCGGTAGACGTCCTCGTTGACGTGGAGGGGCAGGGCGCACGCCAGGACGGCGGCTCGCCGATGCGGGTCGCTCACCCAGTGGAGGAAGCGGTCGACTGCGGTTTCCGAGGCGTCCTCCAAGCCGTTCGCGCTTGACGGACGGACGCGTGCGAGGGTGTCGAGCAGCACGGGCAGACGTCCGGACATGCGCAGGATCGACGCCGCCAGAGCCTCGTCCGTGACGCCGCGGGCCGTGAGCAGCGTACGGGCTTCCGCCTCGGTGAAGGCCTCCAACTCGATGTCGACGACCACGTCGCGGTACTCGGACCACTCGCGTGCGACGGGGGCGGCCTGACCGGATATGACCACGATGACGTTCACCGGAAGGTCACCGTGGCTGTCGCTCAACACCAAGCTGCGCAGCCAGGCATCCAGAAAGGGTTCGGTGCGTTCCCAGGTGTCGAAGAAGAGCACGATCCAGGAGTGGTCCTCGGCCGCCTCCGCCAGATCTCGCATGAAGACAGGGGTGAGGACGCGCAGGGGGTGCAGAACGAGCTCGACATCCTGGTGATTGCGCAGACGGCTGCTGATCGCGGCACGCAGCCGGTCCGTGCCGCGTGCCAGAGCCTCCGGGTCCAGCCCCGCCGAGACGGGACCGATGAGGGGCGCCAAGCTCAGGGCGCCTATCCCCAAGTGGGCGGCCGTGCGACTCGACGCGGACGCGGATCCGTTCTCGGATGCCCCGGCCGGGCCGGCAAGGGCTGCGTCGGCTTCGTGACGGTGCTTGCGGTAGCGCTCGGTGGCAGCGTCGAACTTCCCCAGTACCCGGCCCTGTCGCGCCAATTGGGCGCTGATGGCCTCCATCGCTTCGACGGGGTCGTTGACGTCTTCATTGACGACCGCAGTGAGCGCACCGACGCCTCGGGCGGTCCCCTCCCAATGGCGCACAAGCGACGACTTGCCCACCCCAGCCACTCCATGCACATGGAAGAGATAGTGTGCCTCCCCGGCATTGAGGCACAGGTTCGCATGGAAGGACTGGCGCTCCGTATGGCGGCCGATGAACCCGTCACGCCTGCGCGCTCGGTTCAGCTCCTGCCGTGACTGCCGACGCTCACCCATGCTCCACCCCCAGGATCAGGTTGCCGCACTCAGGAGGGGCGGGGAAGCCCCCGACGATGCTTGGGGGCCACACGATTCCGGCGACCCCTTCGCTCCGGCGCCGGGAGTGGAGTGACGCGGCACGCCGACGCATTCGCTGCCCACCCGGACTTCGTCCTCGGGTTGGCGACAGGGCGTGTGCGGAGGGGACGGGGGCAGCCGGCGCTCTCCGAGCAGGACGGCTCTCACGCCGGGCAGGCGGGCGGAGCCGGTGGTTGGAAGCATGCGGTGACGTCCTTGCCACGAGGGCAGCGGCGGGCCTGCCAGTCGTCGGCAAGGGCATCGATCAGCAGCATCCCGCGGCCTCCGAGGGCCTTGTCGTCCGCGTTTCGCTGCTCCGGCATTTCCATGGACGAGTCGTGGACGGTCACGTGCAGGCATTCCTCGTCCCAGGTGAGGATGAGTTGCGCGGCACTGTGGGCGTGGACGTGCGCGTTGGTGACCATCTCGGACACGGTCAGCACGACCGAGTCCACCAGGTCCGGTGCCGTCCGCGACCAGCCGAGTGTCGTGAGGTGCTCCCGCGTCCAGTCCCGTGCCGTCTTCACGCCGCTGCTGATCGGCAGCGAACGCGCCCACCCGACAGCTCTCAATGAAGGATCCTGTGTCATCGTCTCTCCTCCGGCCGACCACCCTGTGCGTCTCGTCTGCCCGGCAGACGGCAGACAGAACGCGAGTCGAGGGCGGCGTTCCTCCGGGGCCTCGACGTCGGACACGGGCTCCTCGCCCCATGCGCCTCGCCAGGACGCTCCCGGCCAGTGGGGGCGACCACGTCACACCGGGCCCGTACGACGCAACCGACACCCCCACGCATGCGTCGCACCACACATGGAACGTGACTGGCTCTTCTCGCTGATCCCGCTGTTCGTCGGCGTGGTCTTCCTCTGCTTCGGGGTGTACGGACTCCGCCGGGCCGAAGCGCTGCGCCGGACCGGGGTCACCGCGCGGGGACGGATCGTCCGCCATGACGTCAGGCGCGACGACGAAGGCGCCACGTTCCGCTACCCGGTCGCGGCCTGGACGACGCCGGACGGCCACACGTGCGAACACCCGTCCCGGTTCGGCCGCGGTCGGATCGCGAGTGGCTTCGGCGTGGGCACCACGGTCACCGTCCGGTACGACCCGGAGGACCCTCGCCGCTTCGCGATCCAGGGCTGGGACACCGCGGCGGTCGACCTGGTGTTCACCGTGGTGGGGGCGGTGTTGTCCGGGGGCACGTTGGTGGCCCTGCTCGTCCGCCTGCTCACCCTGTGACTGCCTGCCTGACTGACTGCCTGGTCCTCGCCGGTCAGGGAGCATCGGGAGGGGCGGCGCGGTGGAGCCTGCCGTGTGCGGCGGTCGTCGGCGGTGACGGCTGACCCTCGGTCAAGGGGTGCCGAGGGTCAGCTGGACAGCACTGCTCAGGTGTCGTCGCGGAGGGCCAGCCTCATGATCGTGGCCCACAGCGCCTTGACTGCGAGCGCGACCGTGAACCGTGAGGTGCGAGGCCGCGATCCGCGAGGGCGGTCGTCCCATGCGGCGCGTCGTGGGGTGGTCGGCGAGAGATCCGCCGGGGCCGTGGCGACTGCCCTGGGGTGACCGGTCAGGGCCGTTCGTAGTACTGCAGCACTCCGCCCGCGGAGAAGCACGCCGCGCCCAGGAGCGTGCACCAGTTCGTGACGGCCACGCTGACCAGGGCACCGGTCGAGGGCCGGACGAAGGCGGTGATCGCCGAGACCATGAAGAGGACCGAACCGAGCTGGTTCACCGCCACGATCCACCAGCCGAGGTCCCGCACGAGCAGCCGCGGCCGACCATGGCAGACCTCGACCAGCGCGAGGTGACCGGAGATCAGGAACAGTGCGCAGCCGACCATGTCGGGTGCCCAGATCAGCCGGTTCACCTGCTGCGTCGAGAGCCCGTGCAGCAGGGAGCCCACCAGATTGATGCCGAACACGAGCGTGCCGGCGAACAGCACGAAGGTGCTGAGCCAGTCGATCCGAGCGGGTTCGTAGCTCCACCAGCGCCAGCGCCGCGTGGCCAGCCGGCCCGTCCGGCCGTCCCGGTGGGGTGTGTTGATCGCCTGGAGCAGGGACGCGTAGCCGCCGGTGTTGAAACACAGCCCGCCGGTGAAGTAGATCCACGCGCTGGTGATGTCGCCCGGGCCGAACTGCGCCAGCCCGGCACCCAGGGCGAAGAGCGCGCCGCCGACCGTGAACGCGGCCGCGGCGATGGTGTTCAACCGCCGCGCACGGGCGACGGACAGACTGTCCGCCGTCCTCGGCCGGGGCTCGGTGTCCCCCTCGGCGTGAACCGTCAGGCGGGCGCGCTTCCGCGCGAGCCGCGACTCCCAGACGGCGATGCCGCCGCCCTCGGGACCCCAGGTGACCCGCGTCGTGAACGGGCCCGCTCCCTCAGAGTGCTCCCTCGTTTCGGCCACCCGCCGACTGTATCCCTTAGGTGGCGGAACATGACGAATGACCGCTCTGTCCGGAGTGGGTGAGGACTTCGAGCGCCGCCGTGCCCTCCGCCGGATCCCCTCCGGATCCCCTCCGGGGGGCCCGGCGGAGGGGACGACGATGCCGCCCGAGCCCGGCCCCCCCCGTGTCGAGGGTGCCCGGCGCTGTCAGCCGAGGCGGGTCAGACGGGTGCCGAACGAGGGCTCTGCCAGGTTCTCGCCGAGTGCGACCGGTACGCTCCTGGCCCCGGCTCCCTCGCCCACGGTCAGTACGCCGACCTGGGTGCCGGCCGTGGCCGTGTGCGGAATGGGCGCATCCGATCCGCCCTTCGCGGCGGCTCCGAGAACGAGTCGAAGACGCTGGCCGGGTGTGGCCACGACGTTGAGGTCCGCCGTCGCCACCAGGGGGGTGCGTCCGCCGAGCCCGTCGTCGACGTGTCCGACCGTCCGGCCTCTGCGGACCACCGGCTCGGCGGTCAGCGCTCCGCGGACCGACTCGATGACCTTCCGGCTGTTGGCCAGCACCAGGGCCAGGCTGCGGGTCGCGTTCGGGTCGGGTCCGTCCGCGTGCTGGTCCATGAGCGTTCCCAGGATCAGTGGAGTCTCGTCGCCGACGGACTTGTAACCGGCCCACATGAGCGCGCCGCCCGCCGGGGTGCTGGACCCCGTCTTGATGCCTCGGATGCTCAACTCGTGCGCGTTGAGAAGGGTGTTGTTGTTGATCAGCCGCTGGGAGAGATCCTTGATCTCGGCGTCGGGCAGCGAGACCACGGAGCGGAACACATCGTTCTTCATGACCGCCTCGGCGAGCTTGAGCTGATCGACGGCGGTGCTCACGGTGCCCGCGTCCAGGCCGCTGGGGTCGGTGTACCTGGTGTCGGTCATGCCGAGTTCGCGGGCGCCGGCGTTCATCTTCTCCACGAAGGCCGCTTCGCTGTCGCTGCCGGTGTCCCAACGCGCCAGCAGCCGGGCGGCATTGTTGCCCGACGGGATCATCAGCATCTTCAGCATGTCCAGCTGGCTGTACGTGCTGCCCTCGGTGAGTCCCTCGATGCGGGACTCGTTCGCGGAAGCGCCCTCGGCGACGGCCTTGGAGTCGATCGTGATGGTGGGACCGGCCTCGCCCTTGCGCAGCGGGTGGTCCTTGAGCACCACGTACGCCGTCATCACCTTCGCAACACTGGCCGTCGGGACCGGCTTCTGAACGCCGAACGTGCTGATGGTCCCGGAGCCGGCGATGCGCACGGCCCCCTGACCCTTCGCCGGCCACGGAATGTCGAGGCGCCCCTCCACGGTGTGCGTCTGTTCGGACGCGACGAGTCGTGGCTCGGGCAGCGGGCGCAGCATCTGCGCGCCGATGACCGCCCCGGCGAGGAGCAGCAGGAGGGGCGTCCACACCTTGAGGCGGCGCACCGAGGTGCGGCGAAGGGTCTCGGCCGGGGGAGGGGTGTTGGTCAGCTGGGCGAGGAGGTCGAGCGGGGCCGCGGCGGGATCCGCGGGGGCGGCGGGCGCGCCGGCGGGAGCCGGGGACTCGGTCGATGCCGGTGCCCCGGGAGCCACGGGCTGGGCCGAGACCCGGGAGGCGGCCGGTGGAGTGGCGGCAGTGGCGAAGTTCGCCGTGGGGGTGTCGAGATCCTGCGGCGCGGCGAGCGTGCGGGTGCTCTGGGCGTCGGTCTCGGACCGCGCCCACGAGGGCGTGGGCCGACGCGGCCCGACCGGGCCCGGTTCGGCCGGTTCGGCTGTCCGGGGCTCTTCGTCCCGTCCGTCGATCGGGGGCAGCTCGTCCAGTGCGGTCGTCGCGGGCCCCGTGCCCAGGACGGTCGTCCCGGGCTCCTCATCCGGTCCGGACGTCGATGTCCCTTCGTCCGCCGCGGCCGCCGGGGCTTCCTCGTCGGGGACGGGCTCCGAAGGCTCGCCGTCCGGCGCTGCCGCGTCCGGCCCTCTCCGATCAGGAACGGCGACAGCGGCCTCCGTCTTCGCGTCCGGCGCATCATCTGCCGCCTCTTCCGACGCACCCGCAGCCGATTCCGCGGCAGGGCTTTCGGAGGACGGGTCTTCAGCGGGCGCCTCCGGGACCGTGCCGTCCGGTGTCTCGCGCTCGTCCTCGGTCTGCGAGGTCGGTCCGGACGGCTCGTCCGCAGCGGTGCGTGCGTCCGCGTCGTCCTCCTCCGTCGCGTCGGGGGCCGCCGACGCATCGCCGGTCTCGGCCGCGGCCTCCGGCTCGGCGGAGTCGCCGTCTTCGGGCGATCCGGCGGGTTCGGCCGACGCCTCCGGCTCCAGTGCCTCGGCGTTCTCGCGGGCCGGCGCCTCTTCTGCTGTCCGGTCGTCCGATGCGGGCGCCCCACCGCTGTCCGCGGCCGTCGCCGCTGCCGACTCCTTCTCGGGTTCCGGAGTCTCCGCGTCTCCACCCGTCACCGCTACCGTCGTCATCCCTGCCCAGCCTTGCTCGCCGATACATTCCGCCGGGGCCGGGGCCCCGCCACATCCCGAGACGGCTACCGAGTCGGTGATGTTCCATAGAACAGATCTTGTGACAGTCCGGTCATACAGCGCGTGCGACACGGCCGTCGCAGGTCGCGCCGACCTCCACCCCGGCCGTCTTCCACGCGTCTGCAGCAGCATCTCTCTGCGGCGGCTCGGCAACGCGGCCGGGACGGCGCCCCTGTGCGAGGCGGAATCACGAGGGGCGACGGCGAGGTCGGAGGAGCGGTCAGGATCGCGCATTTGTCCAATACGTAGGGGCGTCCACGGCAGGAGAGTGAGCGCTGCCGTCGCCCCCGTCGGGGCGGCGCTCGCTGCAAGGAAGGAATCTCCTCATGAAGAAGACGACGGCCGCGCTGGCCCTCGCCGGCGCCGTCGCGACCTCGTTGATGGCGCTCGCCCCGACCGCCTCCGCGGCGGACGGCTGCCAGCGCGACTGGCTCACCACGGGTCGTCAGGACACCTGGAGCACCGTCCAGAAGTCCGGCAGCGGCTGCCACGACGTGCAGGTGGTCGAGGCTTCCGCGCCCGGTGGTGCCGGCGGGGACTCCTACCGTGCCCGGTACGTGAACGCCTCCGGTGCCTGGACGTGGGCCTCCCGGCCGTACCAGTGGATCCCGAACGGCAGCTACCCGGTGAACAAGTACATCCTGGTCTCCGACCTCACCACCGGCCGCTGGTTCGGTGTGGCGGCGTACAACTACGTCGGCGGTGCCGTGCAGGTCGCCCACTGACACCCGGCCCCACCCTGTCGCCTGCCCGGCCGCCCGCGAGGACGGCCGGGCAGGCGCGACTCACCACGCACCATGGAGGTACGGGCACGATGCCCCGCCGCATCCCGTTCTCACGCGCGGCCGCCGGACCGGCGCCGCTCCTTCTCGCGGCCGGGGTCCTGACCGGCCTGACCGCGTGCTCGGGCGCGCCCGAGCAGCCGGCCGCCCCGGCGCCACCGCCGGTCCCCGCCGTCGCCGTCACGTCCGCGATGCCCGCGGACATCGCGGACATGGTGCTCCCGACCACCGGCGAGCAGACCCGCCTGACGCAGGGCCTCGACGCCTTCGGACGCCTGGCCGCGGACACGGCTCTCCGTGCCTGCCTGGGCGAGCGCCAGACGCCCGCCCCGCCGCACGAACCACCGGCCTTCGTCCGCTTCTCCGACATTCCCGACCTGCCGTTCATCGACCGCAACGGCTTCAACGGCGTCATCGTCCCGGGCGCGGCCGACGCCACAGGGGACCGTCCCGCCGAGGGCGCAGGGCGCGACATCCAGGACCGCTGCATGAAGGCCGGCGCCGCCGTGGACCAGAGCCTGCGCACTCTCTACGTGGGCGTGCAGGGCAGCTGGTTCCAGGAGGAGTCGTCGCTGCGCACCCACCCCCGGGTCCTGGCCGCGCTCGGGAGCTTCGGCCCGTGCCTGGCCGCTCTCGAGGTCGAAGCGCCGGACGAGAACGCCTTCTTCGCCCTCGTCGACCGGCGCATGCAAGCGGGCGACACCACCGGGGAGCGGGCCCTGGCCCGCGCGTACGCCGCCTGCATGAAGCCGGCCGAGGACGTCCGTTCCGAGCTGCGGAAGGCGCTCGGGAAACGCTTCCGCGCCGACCATCATCAGGAGATCGTCGCGCTGAACACCGCGCTGCCGGCCAGGATCCGCGCACTCGAGCGCCGCTATGCCATCCGGATCTCCTTCCCGGCCCTCTGACCGTGCGGCCACCGCCGCGTCAGGGTCGCCGGGACGGTCCCCGGCCCGCGTCCTGCGTCTTGGGGGACCCTCCGTTCCTGGTCACGGACGGCTCATGGCAGGCTCATGCCACCATTCAGCCGAGGAGGAGTCATACGCCAGCGTTTCTGGGCGACCGTGTCGGTCGCCCTCGCTCTCGTGTTCTCGGGCATCGCCCCCGCCGCCGCGGAGGACGTGCCACCCGTTGTCACCGGTGCCGTCTTCAACAACCCGAAGGGGACGGCGGCCGAGCAGAACGCCGTGAAGGACCACATCATCGCGGCGATCGACAACACCCAAGGGGGGCGCACCCTGCGGGCGGCCCTGTACGTCATGCAGGACCAGGACTTCACCGACGCCCTGGTCGCCGCGCACGGCCGCGGCGTCAACGTGCGCGTGGTCCTGGACCACAAGTCCGTCGAAGCGCCCACCCCGGCGCCCGCACAGAACCTGATCGCCGCCCTGGGGACCGACAAGTCCCAGGGCTCCTGGGTGCAGGTGTGCAGCGCGGGCGGCGCCTGCATCGCGGCGGGCGGCACCAACCCCATCAACCACAACAAGTTCTTCACATTCTCCCGCGTCGGCAGCGCGGGAGTCGCCGAGGACGTGGTCATCCAGAGCTCCGCCAACCAGACGGTGTCGGCCACCACCCGGCAGTGGAACAACGCGTACACCGTGGTCGGGAACACCGCCCTCTACACGGCGTACACCGACTACTTCAACGATCTCGCCGCCATGAGCAAGACGAGTGACTACTACCGGACCGGCGAAGCCGGTGACGCGAAGTACTACTTCTTCCCGCAGCAGAGCGGCGACGTCGTGCTCGGGTTCCTGAACAACGTCTCCTGCACCGGGAACACGACGGTCGGCACGACCTCCCACAAGACCATCGTGCGGATCTCGGCGTGGGCTCTGCACCGGAACGAGATCGCGACCAAGCTGCGCTCGCTGGCCGACCAGGACTGCTGGATCGAGATCGTCTACAAGGACTCCAACGACCTCGCGACCCTGCAGGGCCACGCACGTATCAAGCCCTACCACCTCGACGCCGGCGGCTACTTCGTCCACTCCAAGTATCTGCTCGTCGAGGGCAATTACGCGGGTCACCCGGACACGAAGTGGACGTTCACGGGCTCGCACAACCTGGACCTCTCCTCCCTCCGGGAGAACGACGAGGCGCTGATCCGTCTCGCCGGCGCGACGGCGCACGACGCCTACAAGGCGAACTTCCTCGCCATGCGTGCCGAGGCCGTCCTGCAGTGACCGGTCGCTCGGTGCCGTCCGGCGTACCGGACGGCACCGAGCCACCCCGGGCGCCCCGACGTCCCGGCCGCCGCCAGCCGGGATCGTGGGTTCGACCCCCGCCGTCGACGGGCGCCCGCTTCCGGCAGTCGGGGGGTCCGGTGCGGGCCGTGCGACCGGTATCCGCGGGGATCCGGCGCCGGCCGTACGACGCCGGCGCCTCCGCTACGGAAGGATCGAGTCGACGTAGCCGCCGTCCACCCTCAGCGCACCGCCGGTGGTGGCGGACGCCTGGTCGGAAGCGAGGTACACCACCATCGCGGCGATCTCCTCCGGCTCGATGAGCCGCTGAAGCAGCGACTGCGGACGGTGGTCGCGCATGAAGGCGCGCTGAGCCTCGTCCCAGGGCAGGGAGCGATCGACCAGCTCGTACACGAAATCCTCGACCCCGCCCGTGTGCGTGGGACCCGCGATGACCGAGTTGACTGTGACACCGGTACCCGCCGCCTGCTTGGCGAAGCCGCGCGTGACGGCCAGAAGGGCCGTCTTGGACATGCCGTAGTGGATCATCTCGGCCGGGATCACGATCGCCGAGTCGCTCGCGATGTTCTGCACACGCCCCCAGCCGCGTGCGCTCATACCGGGAAGATACTGACGGATGAGTCTCACCGCGGCCAGCACGTTCACCTCGAAGTAGCGCCGCCACTCGTCGTCGCTGATCTCCAGCGGGTCCGCCTCCCCGAAGACGCCCAGGTTGTTCACCAGGACGTCCACATGGGGCAGCACGTCGGCGGCACGCCGCGCACCCTCCTCGCCGGTGACATCGGCGACCACGGGAACCAGATCCGCGTCAGGGGCCTCGGCGCGGATGCTCGCGATGGCCCGTTCCACCCGTTCCCCGGTCCGCCCGTTGACGCCCACGCGGGCTCCCGCCCGTGCCAGGCCGGTGGCGATGGCGGCACCGATCCCCTGGGTGGAGCCGGTGACCAGTGCGGTCCGTCCTGTCAGATCGATGAGCATGGGGAGACGCCCTCCTTGCGGATCTTCTGTACGGCTGCCTCAGACCCCTGTACCCGGTCCGCGGCCGGCAGCATCAGAGAGGCCCCCTTTCGCGTAGCGGGGCGTCGGCTCCGCACGCCCGGAACGCTTCCGACGGGTCGACAAAAGGGCACCGCATGTCTCTGCCGCACCGGCCGCCTCAGAGGTTTTTGTATTCATGGGGGAACCCGTGAAGTGTAAATTCGCCACGTGACTTGAATTCGAGCGGCCGTGCGCCGTCCGTCGACTGCGAAATGCGTGCGTGGACGTGGTCGAGTGGCCGATATCGGCTCCTTTGATGTTTCCGGAAATGACTCTTCGCCGGCTGGAGTTATGGCGAAATCGAACTCTTTACCGGATGGCCGGGGGAGGGGGAGGCTGTGCGGCGGCGGTCCGCGCCGACGGTGTCCGTCGGGCCGAAGCCGTTGCTCGTGCTCGACATTCACCGACCGATCGACAACGGGGGGCCGCCTGATGGCGAAGGGGGGCGCTCGTCGTCGAGTGCAACGGGCCTGGTGGGTGAAGAGGGGGCTGTGGGGTCGGCGTGGCGCCCCGGCCGGCATCACGGCTCCTCCGGATCGCCATCACCGGGACCCGTGGGATGCGTGACGAATCAATTCGGGACGTCTGTCTTTCCCGAGTGAGGGGCGGCTATTCCATCGAACGGATGAAGTATTCGATGACCCGGCGACACAAGTGCGCCTCTCTTTGCGCCGGACTGCGCCATCCATTGCCGCAACAACACCGTGCGCTCGCTGGATCAAATGACTTCTGCCGGGCGCGCGTTGTACTTTTCTTCTCACCGAAGGCATTTCCAACCAGCGGTTCTCGCCGTTGAGAGGGACACGCATGACGAGTCACGTGACCGAAGTCGACCTCGAAAGTCTGCTCCGCCGGGCGCTACAGGGCACAGGTACGGGCACGCGTTGGACGACCGACGCGGACGAGATGTGGTGCCGCCTCACCCGCCAGTCCGGTGTACGACGCCGGCAGGGCTGGAAGCTGCACGTGTCCGCGACGGCCGCCTCCGCGCCGGCGGTCCTCGTGAAGGCTCTGGACGTGCTGCTGCGCGAGGAGTCGGCGTTCAAGTTCGTCCGGTCGCTCGAGCAGGTGGGCGCGCTCAACTCCCGTGCCACGCCACGGGGGAGTTCGGGCAAGTTCATCACCGTCTACCCGACCACCGACGACGACGCGGCCCGAATAGCGCTGGAGCTGCACAAGGGCACGGCGGGCCTCGCCGGTCCACGGATCCTGTCCGACCAGCCCTACGCTCCGCAGAGCCTGGTGCACTACCGCTACGGCGCGTTCGTCGGCCGGCGGCGGCTGTCGGACCAGGGTCTGCTGGTCTGGTTCATCGAGGACCCCGACGGCAATCCCGTGGAGGACAAGCGCACCGGTCAGTACTGTCCGCCTTCCTGGGCGGTGTGTCCCTTCCCTGCCTCGGTGCCGCTTCCGCCACGTCAGGAGAAAGCGGCGAGCAGCCCGGTGATGCTCGGCGGCCGGTTCTCGGTACGGGAGGCGATCCGGCACACGAACAAGGGCGGTGTGTACCGGGGCACGGACGTCACCACGGGCGCACCCGTGGTGATCAAGGAGGCCCGGCCGCATGTGGAGGGCGACGCGTCCGGTTCAGACGTCCGGGACTGGTTGCGGGCCGAGGCCAGGACCTTGGAGAGACTCAAGGGCACGGGCCTGGCACCGGAGCCGCTCGCGATGTTCGACATGGGCGGGCATCTGTTCCTCGCTCAGGAGGAAGTGCCGGGTGTGCCCTTGCGTACCTGGGTTGCCGAGCGTTTCCGCGACGTAGGAGGCGAACGCTACCGTGCGGACGCGCTCGCCCAGATCGGACGTCTGGTGGACCTGGTCGCGGCGGCGCACGCCCACGGCTGCGTGCTGAGGGACTTCACGCCCGGCAACGTCATGGTCCGCCCCGACGGCGAACTGCGCCTGATCGACCTGGAGCTCGCCGTCCTGGAGGACGACGCCCCCCTCCCGACGCGGGTGGGGACCCCTGGCTTCAGCGCCCCCGAGCGCCTGGTGGACGCCCCTGTCTCCCCGACGGCCGACTACTACAGCCTGGGCGCCACCGTGTGCTTCGTGCTCGGCGGGAAGGTACCGAACCTGCTGACCGAGGAACCGGACACCAGACCTGCGGAGCAGCGGTTCGCCGAGTGGCTGGGCGCCTGCGCCGGAACGCTGCGCCCGCCGGACGGCCTGCCGGAGACGATCCTCGGGCTGATGAAGGACGATCCCGCCGAGCGCTGGGACCCCGCCCGGGCGCGTGAGGCGCTGGGCGGGGCGGACCCGGCCCGGCCGGAGTGTCCCGCCGCGAGGTCGGCGGGGACGGGCGAAGCCCCTCCGGGGAGGGACGTGGCACGCCTGCCGTACCCCGCGGCCGGACCGGCGCGGACAGCCGAACCGTGCGACGCGACGCAGGCCGCGATCGACGGGATGGTGAACCATCTCGTCGACTCGATGACTCCGGCCGACGACCGGTGGTTGTGGCCGGTGTCCACCCTGGCGGGGGAGACCGACCCCTGCACCGTGCAACAGGGTGCGGCAGGTGTGCTGGCGGTCCTGACACGGTACTTCGAACTCACCGGGGACCCGCGCCTGCCGGAGCTGATCTCGACCGCGGGCCACTGGATCGCCGCGCGCACCGACACCCGTTCCATCCGTCCGGGGCTGCACTTCGGAGGCCGCGGAATCGCCTGGGCGCTGTACGACGCCGGGCGTGCCATCGCCGACCGGACACTGAAGGCGCACGCGTCGGCCCTCGCGCTGGCTCCTTCCGAGGCGACGCCGAGCCACGACATCACCCACGGCTCCGCGGGCAGTGGACTGGCCGCCGCCCATCTGTGGCACCGAACCGGTGATCCGCGCCTGGCGGAGCTGGTCGTCGACGCGGCCGACCGGCTGGCCGCCGCCGCGCGGCCGGAGCCGTCGGGCGTGAGCTGGCCCGTCCCGGCGGAAGCCGTGTCCGAGGAGGCCGGCAAACGCTATCTCGGCTTCGCGCACGGAACGTCGGGCATCGGCTGCTTCCTCCTGGCCGCGGCGGCCATCTCCGGGCAGCCGGAGCACATGGACCTGGCCGTGGCGGCGGGGGAGCAGCTGGTGGCAGGAGCCGTGATGGTCGGGCAGGCGGCCCAGTGGCCGGCCCAGGCCACGGACGTGCCGACGGCCCCGTACTGGTGCCACGGCTCGGCGGGCATCGGCTCCTTCCTGGTCCGCCTCTGGCAGCGGACGGGGGACGAGCGGTTCGGCGATCTCGCCCGCGGCGCCACGCACGCCGTCATGGAGCGAGCCTCCCGGGCCGCCCTGGCCCAGTGCCACGGACTGGCGGGCAACGGTGACTTCCTCCTCGACATGGCCGACGCCACCGGGGACCCCGCCTACCGCGCGATGGCCGAGGACCTGGCCCGCCTCATCGTCTCCGAACGCGCCCACCGCGACAGCCACGTCGTCTTCCCCAACGAGTACGGGGACGTCTCGACGAGCTGGAGCGACGGGTCCGCGGGAATCCTGGCGTTCCTCCTGCGGACCCGCCACACGGACTCCCGGCACTGGATGGTCCAGCAGCCGGGCTGAGCGACGGGGACCCCCGTCGCCACCTCTGAGAGAAGGAGAATGTCATGGAGAACCAGGCTCTCGAGCTGCTGGCCCACCTGCACGCCCTTCCGGAGACCGACCCGGTCGGCGTCGACGGAGCGCCGTTCGCGGCGACGTGTGAGTGCGTCGGCCTGCTGACGCTGCTCAACACCGTCTGTGTGGGCATCAGCTGCGCCTAGCCGAGATCCTCCGGCCGGTGGCCGCCTTCGGGCGGCCGCCGGCCGGAGCGAAGGCCCCTGCGGCCGGCAGGCATGCGTACGACACCCCGTGAAGGAGGACCCGACCATGCAGCCACATGCCGGTGACGGTGCTCGTACCCGCGTACCCCTCCTGACCGCCGCCCCCGCGGGCCCGGACACCACACAGCCCGCGGCCCCGCCGGTGCACGCGATCAGCACGCGTGGTCTGGTCAAGAGCTACCCGGGCCCGGACGGGACCACCACCCACGCCGTACGCGGCCTGGACCTGGACGTGCTCCAAGGCGAGACGTACGCCTTCCTCGGCCCCAACGGCGCGGGGAAGTCCACCACCCTCGCCCTGCTGTGCGCCCTGGCCCGCCCCACCGCCGGACAGGCCACGGTGGCCGGCGCCGACGTGCTCGCCCGGCCGGACCAGGTCCGACGACGGGTCGGGATGCTGTTCCAGCACAGCGCCCTGGACCCGGACCTGACAGCCGAACAGAACCTGCACATCCACGCACGCCTCTACGGACTCCGCCGCCGCCACGCCCGCCTGCGCACCACCGAGATGCTCGACATGGTCGGACTGACCGACCGGCGGCGTTCCCTGGTACGCACCCTGTCCGGAGGCATGCGCCGCCGCCTGGAACTCGCCCGCGGCCTGCTGCACGCGCCCCGGGTGCTGTTCCTCGACGAGCCGACCACCGGACTCGACCCGCACGCCCGCGCCCAGGTCTGGGAGCACCTGCGCGCCCTGCGCGACCAGCACGGCAGCACGCTCTTCGTCACCACCCACTACCTGGAGGAGGCGGAGAACTGCGACCGCCTCGGCATCATCGACCACGGCCGGCTCGTGGCCCAGGGCACGCCCCTCGCGCTGAAGGCCGCGATCGGGGACGACCGGGTGGCCCTGCGCACCAGCGACGACGCGGCAGCACGACAGGTCGTGGGCCGCACCGCGCCGCCGGGCCTCGCCGTCACCCTGGACACCGAAGGAGTGTCCCTGCGGGTGCCCGACGGCAGCGCCTGGATTCCCCGCCTGTGCGCGGCACTGGAAGCCCACGGCATCGCGGTGCATTCCGCGTCCGCGACCCCGCCGACACTCGACGACGTCTTCTTCCACCACACCGGCCGCAGCATCCACACCCCACGGCCCCACCCGGCACCGCCCGCCCCGGCTCCGGACGGCACCACGACGGCGACCGAGGAGTCCGCATGAGCGCACCCGCACTCCGTGCCTCAGGCGCCACCGCCCCTGACGACTTCGGCGCCTCCGGCGGCACCGGCCGTGGGCCGGCAACCCGCCTGCGCCGCGAACTGCGCGCGGTCCACGCCCTGGTCCACCGCGACCTGCTGCGCCTGTGGGCCCAGCCCACCCACACCGCCCTGATGCTGCTCCAACCGGTGCTGTACCTCTTCGTCCTCGGAGGCGGCCTGGCCGCCCTCATCCCCGACTCCTCCCTCGGAGTCGGCTACCAGACCTACCTCTTCCCCGGCATGCTGATGATGACGGTCCAGACACCGGCCGTCATGGTCGGCATCCGCCTGATCACCGACCGGCAGAGCGGCTACCTGCGCGAACTCCTGATGGCCCCGGTCAGCCGGGCCACCCTTCTCCTCGGCAGCTGCGCCGGCGGCACCATCGTCTCCACGGTCCAGGGCGCCGTCCTGCTCGGCCTCGCCGGCGTCGTCGGCCTGCCCTACGACCCGCTGCTCCTGGCCCTGCTCCTCGCCGGCATGATCCTGACCTCGTTCACCCTCACGTCCCTGTCCCTCGCCCTGGCCGTGAGCCTCAACCGGCCCGAGATCTTCCACATGCTGCTCGGTCTGGTGATGATGCCCCTGCTGTTCCTCTCCGGCGGCTTCTTCCCCCTGGAGGACCTGCCGGGCTGGGCCCACACGCTGACCGCCGTCAACCCGCTCGCCTACGGAGTGGACCTGTTGCGCCGCTGCATCGCCCTACGGGTCCCCGACCAGGCGGCCACCGCGGGCATCGAATGGTCCGGCCGGCAACCTCCCCTGCTCCTGGAAGGCACCCTCCTGCTGGCCGCCGGAACCATGGCCCTGCTCTGGGCGGCCCACCGCTTCAGCCGCCCCGAATGACCCCCGGACGCCCGCCCGGGTGCCACCCGTCACGGGTGCGACAGGACCCGGGGACGGCCGGGTTTCGCCGAGCGCGCCCCCGCGCGACGACCGACCCGCACGGTCGCGGCCGTGCGCGGGAACGGTGCACGGAGCGTCGTATCGGTGAACAGGTCGAGACGCGAGGGTCGTTCCCCGTGGCGCGCTCGGCGTGCACCCGACCGGACAGGCTGACCTGCAGATGTGACTTTGCTCCGCGAGAGGAGGAGGGTGGGGGGAGCGACCGGACCACATCCGGGTCGCTGCCGGCGACCTTCCTTCCCGCCGGCGGCGATGTCGCCCTGAAACCAGGCCACGACGCCTGACACTCGCGGAGGACAGCGAGAGCGCACTGCGGAGGGTTCTCCCATCAGTGCAGCAGCGAGGTGCATCACCGTGTCCGACTCAACGCCCCCGGCAAACGTCCCCCGCCCGCAACTCCTCCTCGTCGACGGCGCACCGGCATGGCGACCCAGCCGCGGGCGTGCCCTCGTCCGCTACGCCCCGACCGGCTGCGCCGCCACGGCCGTCCTGTGCATGAGCGGCGAGTTCGACTTCGGGACCGTCGGCTGCCTTCACGAAGCGCTCGACTCCGTGCGCTCCTCGCGGACCGAACGCATGGTCCTCGACCTGGCCGGAGTCGAGTTCGCCGACGCGGCGCTCGTCCACGAACTCACCACCGCCCACCACCTGCCGGGCCGGCTCATCCTCGTCGGCCCGCTGGCCAGGCCCGTGCGCCACGTCCTGGACCTGACCCGCACCCGGGACCTGTTCCACATCGAACTGGATCAGACCCTCGCTGCCTGACGGCGCGGGCCTCCGGGGCGGGCGGGCTGGGCAGGGCGCCGGTGAAGGGTGACCGGAGATCGGCGACCGGTCGCGACCGAGTCTGTTCCCGCAGCTGTCCCCACTCACGCAGGTCCGGCCCGGCGACGTTGGTCACCAGCTGATGCCGGCCGCGACCGGCAGATGGTCGCTGCTCGTGGCCGGCAGCACCCACGACTTCTTCGGCTCCACGCCCCTGACCAGGATCTGATCGATCCGTGCCATCGGGAAGGCCGCCGGCCAGCTGAAGCCGAAGCCGGCTCCGGCCGCCTCCTGGGCCGAGTGGAGCTGGGAGGTGAGGCGGTCGAACGCGCGGTCGTCGATGGTGCCGTTCAGGTCGCCGAGCACCACCACCCGCGTGTTCCGCTCGGCGGCCACGGCATCGGCGAGCGCGACCGCACCCACGTCGCGCGAGTCCGTCCAGAAGCCGTGCCTGGGCATCAGCCGCACCGACCCCAGGTGCGCCACGTACACCGCCAGCGGCCCGTGGTCCGTGGCCACCGTGGTGCGCAGTGCCCGGGGCGGGTCCACGGGGAGGTCCTCGGCACGCCGAGTCTCCGCCAGAGGTCCGACATTGCCTCGCAGGACGTCGACCGGCCGGGAGTCCGACAGCGGCAGCTTGCTCCACAGCCCGACCGTGCCCTGCACCGTGTGGTGCGGGTATGCCCCAGCGAGCTCCTTTCCGTACGCGACCGTGGCCTGTGGCGTCATCTCCTCGAGCGCCAGCAGGTCCGCCCCGGAGGCGGCCAGGTCTCGGGCGGTGCGGGCCGGGTCGGGGTTCTCGGCGTTGACGTTGTGGCTGACCACGATGAGGTCGCCGCCCGGCCGGGACTTGTCGAGGAGCAGTCCGCCGAAGAGGTGCAGCCACGCCACGACCGGCAGCAGGAGTGCGACCCCCGCGGCGGCGGAGCGGCGCCGCAGCGCCCCGGCGAGGAGCACCGGGACGAACAGGCCGAACCAGGGCAGGGACGTCTCCACCAGGCTGCCGAGACCGCCCCTGTCCGTGATCTCCGCGTGCATCAGCATGAGCAGGCCGAGCACCAGCGCCAGTGCCGCGACCGGCAGGCCGCGCTGCCACGGGTCCGGCTCGGCGAGGCTGCGGATCGCCCGCCGGACACGCGCCCGCCGGACAAGCGTGCGCCGGACACCCGAGTCGGTGCCCCCGCGAGCGGCGGCGCACCGCCCGGCTCGCATGCTCCGAGGGTACGAGTCGCCGTCGCCCCATGTCGTCGGCGTGGCGTCGACCCTCTCGGAGTTCGCCTGACGGTTCAGCACGATCCTGCGCGCAGGGGCCGGCGCCGGCGGTGACGGGTCGTGGTCCATGCGCTCACTGAACACGGAAGCCCGTTGCGGGGACGTATGCGATTTTCGATATGCCCGCGACACACGGAATCACGGACAGCACGCTCCGGACCAGGGGAGGCCGGTCCGCCGCACCCGTCCCGGGAGATGATGGGACGGTGAGACGGAACACGAGGTCAGGAGCTTCCATGGCGCAACGGGTCCATCAACCCCGTGAGGACGCGGAGTTCGATTTCATCCTCAGGATGAGCGGATCCCCGGTCCTGGCGTACTTCATCGGGACGTGGCCCAAGGCGATCGACCCCTGCCGGGCGATGGACCTCGTCATGGGTGGCATCGCCGACGAGTACGCGGGCCGCGTGGCGGTCGTCCGCACGGACATCACGCGCTGTCCGGCCGTGACCGAGCGATACGGGATCACCGGAGCCCTGTCCTACGTGCTGCTGACGAAGGAGGAGGCGGTGGCGCACGGCGCCGGGCCTGCGACCGACGTCGAGGTCCGGGGATTCCTGGACGGTCACCTCTGACGGGGGGGAGGCACCGAACCCGCCCGTAGGTCCTCCGGGACCACGATGCGGCAGGCGGCCTCGACGGGTGTCCCCCCGGCCGACCGGTCCCCGAGCCCGGGCGGCGATGCGCCGCCGGTGGCGGGAGCAGCGGCGACGACCGCCCTTCTCGCTCGATGGCGCGCCGCCTGAGGAGACGGGACAGCCCGTAGAATCGGCTTTCATGTCGAAGCCTGACGAGCTGCTCGTTGATGTCGCTACGCTGGTGGAGTCCGAGCAGAGCAATCAAATGTCCCTGACCGTGGTGGTCGGCGGCGCCCTCATCACCGGTCGGCTGGCCCCCGAAGCGGTGTGGAGGCAACGGGTCTCGGAGGTCCTGGCGGACTCGGTCCGACTGCGCGAGTTCTCCGCCGTCTTCACCACCCCGGCACGCGAGGACGGGCCGCCCACGCATCTGCACTTCCACATGGCCCGGATCCTCCAGGGAACGGTGGGAATCCCGGAGACGGGCGGGATGTACCGCGTCTCGATCGCCGATGTCAGCGCCTGGACCATGGGTGACTTCAGCTACTCCGATCACTGACTCCACACCCGTCGACGATGCGCCGTGACGCGGGAGGGCCCGGCCGGCCGCTCCGGCACTCCGCGGACCGGCTGCGAGCGTCACGTCGATCCGACGTGCAGCGACGCGATCTCGTAGTACGCCGCCGAGGCGGGGGAGAGCCCGCGGCAGGTCAGCCGATGGGGAGGCGTCCGGTGGCCGTGGACCTCCACCTCGAAGGTCGACAGCCCGGCGAGGCGGCCGGCGACACGGATCCGCCAGCGTCGGTCCACACGGACCGTCTCCTCGATGACGTAGTCGTGCCGGCCGGACGGACCCGCATGCCGCAGCACAGCGGACAGAGCGGCCTGCTGGGGCGGTGTGAGGTCGGTGTATCCGCGCAGGTGATCCGCGTGAATGCGGTCCGCCAGGTGCTCCTCGACCATCGTCGTCGCCGAGGGGGCGTCGAGGTTGCCGTAGTAGACGCCGTCGGGTGCGACGACGATGCTGGCGGCGAACCGGTCGCCTCCCACATGGGTGCATTCCCACACGAGGTCGGGCCAACGATCGCTCAGCGCACGTCCCACCGGACGGCCGCGGACGGCGCAGCAGGTGTCGTGCAGGCCGTGGGCGCAGACGAGGACGACGGGTGGGCGATCCCGTTCGCCGGGCGCGTCCAGGGCGTCGACGATCTGTGCCAGGTCCTTGTCGCTCTGCCAGGTGCCCCACGCCTGACGGTGGGTGCCGTCCCTCTCGTACCGCAGGACGGCCCAGCGCGGCGGACCGTCCGGCCGGCGCCGTCCTTGACGTCTGACGAGCAGGATGCGGGCCCGCACCGCCTGGGCGGCGGAGTACACCCGCGCCTTGACGCCGGGCTCCAGATCGAGGCCGTCGTACCCATTGGTCGGCCAGCCGGCCCGGTACTCGACGAGGATCCAGACCAAGCCGTACGGCGCTGTGCCCGCGAGCGGGTCGCCGCGGAGGCGAGCAGCCTCGGCGCAGAAGAAGCGCTCGTGAGCCGTCATGTCGCCCGCTTCATGTCGCGGCAGCCACCAGTACACCCGCGCGCAGGAGTCGTTCGACGAAGGGAAGGCCGAGGTCGCCGGCCCTGTGGACATTCCCGTCGAGGATTCTGCGCGCCGACGGGAGGTCGGTCTCCGGGATGTCCAGCCATCCGACGCGGGTGGTCAGGCGTACGTCGTCGAGCCGTGCTTCCAGCGCCTCGCGAAGCCGCACGGACGCATCACGGGTGAGGTCGTCCACGGCCGCGAGCTGTGCCAGCGGTCCCAAGGGCGCGGGGCGTGACTGGCTGCGGCGGGTGCGATGGAACAGGCGCGTCGGATCGGCCTCGGCCAGCGCGGCGACGAGGCGCTCGCGCACGACGGCGAGTTCGTCGTCCGGTCCGTGCACGCCCAAGGGAAGGGAGCCGCGCATCTCGGCGTCGTCACGCAGCAGGGCGAGGGCGGCCTGCGTGAGCTGTTCGGCCAGCGCGTGTCGCGTCCAGGTGTGGACGCCGAGCGTCAGATGGATCGACACGGAGCCCTGCGCTTCGGCGGCGTGCAGCCATCCCCGCGGCAGGTAGAGGACGTCGCCGGGCTCGAGCACGGTGTCCAGGCAGGGCTCTCCCCGGGCGGCCTCGGCGACCGCGGCCCGGTGATCGGTCCAGGGCTGGTCGCGCAACGGATCCGGGTGCACGGGCTCGTGGACGGTCCAGCGTTTGGTGCCGTGGATCTGCACGACGAACACGTCGTGGACGTCGTAGTGATCGTCGAACCCGCGGTTCTGCGGCGGGGTGACGTAGGCGTTGGCCTGCACGGGGTGGCCCAGTTCCGTGCCGAGTCGCGACACGAAGTCCGTGATCGGTTCCCAGGTACGCTGCAGCGCCTGCAGGACCAGGGTGTTGCCGCCGGCGAAGGCCCGCCACACAGCGGTGTCGTCGAGCTGATCCGCGACCGTCGCGCCCACTCCTGCGGCACAGGTGAACGACGACTCCGGCAGGGTGGAACCGTCCTTGGCGACGCGGAGGAACGGCGTGCGCAGCCCGCGCCGGGAGATCAGTTCGTCCACCGCGGCGGCCGAGAACAGGTCCGAGAAGTCACCGGCTCCGCGCGAGTGCAGCGGAGCCCGCCCCCAGACGTCCCGGGCGAACTCCTCGCGACCGAGGTGGATCAGACACGCTTCGAGGACACCGCCCCCGGTCTCGGACGCGGTGTCCCGGAGCGTCGTGGACGTGGTGCTCAAACGCCGCCGTCCGCACCGCCGTCGTGCTGTCCGGGGGTGCCGGCCGCGCCGCCGTCCGCGGGTCCTTCGGCTCCGCCGTCGGCAACGCCGTCGTGTTCTCCGGGGGTGCCGGCCGCGCCGCCGTCCGCGGGCCCTTCGGCTCCGCCGTCGGCACCGCCGTCGTGCTCTCCAGGTGTGCCGGCCGCGCCGCCGTCCGCCGGACCTTCCTGCTCGGTCGGGTCCTGCTCGGGGTGAGTCATGCGTTCCTCCTGGGGTCGGACGAGGGGAGATCGTCCTGCTCGGAGACCTCCAGTCCTCCTTACACGCTTGCTCACGCAGGTACGGGCGGCAACCTGAGCGCGACGCGAAGGGGGTTGGGGCGACACCCTCGCGTCGGTCGGAAGACGATCTCCCGTCCCGGCACTCACGCCGCCGGAAGCGGGTTCTCGGCTGGGCGACGGCGCTTCCGGTACGCCGCGGTCAGTACGGCCGGCAACGGGCCCCACAAGGCCGGCGGCGCATGGCAGAAGTAGTACCGGGCGGCCTCCCGGCCGGTGGCCAGGGACGGGGAGCCGGGCCGAGCCCGGTCGGACACGTGCCGCGGATCACCCCGCGGGCGGGACTCGCTCCGCCTCACGGGCGATGGACGGTGCGACCCGAGGTCGAGGACAAGGCCAAGGGCGCTGCTCCCCGGACTTGACCCTCACGTTGCGTGAGGCCGGAAGGTAGGGCGCATGAGCGACTACTACGACGCGTTCGAGATGAGTCCCGTGCCCACTCCCGGTCCGGACGCGGTTCCGCCGGAGCCGTTCGCCGGCATCTACGGAATGCCCGCGTTCGTCTCCATCCCCACGAGAGATCTGGACGTGTCGGTGGACTTCTGGATCCGCGGGCTAGGGTTCTTCGAGCTGTTCAGGATCCCCGGCACCCTCGTTCATCTGCGCCGGTGGGCCTTCCAGGACGTACTCCTCGTCTCGGCGGAGAACGTTCCGGAGCAGCCGCCGGCGATGAGCTTCAGTTTCGCGGGGGTGCTCAGCCAGGTCGATGCCCTCGTCGAAGCCTGCCGGGCGTTGGATCCGAACGCGACCGACGGTCCACGGGACACGCCCTGGAACACCCGCGATGTGGAGGTGATCACCCCCGAGAACGCACGGATCGTCTTCACGGCGGCGAAGCCATTCGACCCGGCCGGTCAGGAGGCGAGGAACCTGGAAGCCATCGGGATCACCCCTCCGGCCGGCGGTCGCGGCGACAATGAGCGGCATGCCTGAAGCCACTGACGCCCAGGGCCTGACCGTCGGGCAGGTGGCGGCGCGTCTGGACGTGACCGTCCGTGCGCTGCACCACTGGGACGAGACAGGTCTGGCGCGCCCCTCGATGCGCACGGCTGCGGGATACCGGCTCTACACCGCGAGCGACGTGGAACGCCTGCACCGCATCGTCGTCTACCGCGAACTCGGTCTCGGTCTGGACCGGATCGGCGCCGTCCTCGACGATGCGGCCGCGGATGTGCTCGGCGCCTTGCGCGCACAGCGCACTCAGGTGGCGGAACGGATCGACCGCCTCCAGCGGCTCAGCGCCGGACTGGACCGGATGATCGACGCGCACGAACGCGGCCTGCTGCTCACCGGCGAGCAGCAGGCCGCGATCTTCGGGCCCCAGTGGGATCCGAGCGGGCCCGCCGAGGCACGCCGGCGCTACGGAGACACGGCGCAATGGCGGCAGTACGCCGAACTCTCGGCCGGTCGCGGCCCGGAGGAATGGCAGGCCGTCGCGGACGCCGTCGCCGACGTCGACCGCGCACTCGGGGAGGCGATGGACGCCGGTGTCACACCCGGCAGCCCGGAGGCGAATCGACTCGTCGAGCGACACCGCGCCGTCTTCGGCTCGTACTTTCCCCTCACCCGGCAGATGCAGATCTGTCTCGGCCGCAGGTACGAAGCCGACCCCGGATTCGCCGCCCACTACGACGGCATCCGCGTCGGCCTCGCCACCTGGTTCCGTCGCGCCATCGACGCGAACGCTCACGCCCACGGCATCGATCCCGACACCGCGACCTGGCAGTAGAGGGCGGCGTCGCCTCGCACGCATGCCCGTCGACCGCCGCTCGTCATCCCGTGCCATCGGGTCGGATCGGGCCGTCCTGCCTATGGTGGGAGGAGTACAAGATCGCAGCGGTCCCGTGCAGGCAGGTGAAGCGTGCGTCCCACCGACATCGACTTCGAGGCGGTCTTTCACGCCTTGCCGGGCGCCGTCGCCCTGCTGACCGCGGACCTCGTCTTCGCCGACACCAACGAGGCCTACCTGACGCTGTCCGGCCGCACGCGTGAGCAGGTGGTGGGTCGCTATCTGTTCGACGTGTTCCCCGACAACCCCGGCGACCCGGCCGCGAGCGGCATGCGCAACCTGCACGCGTCGTTGCGGAGGGTCGTGGCCGGCGGGGAGAGCGACAGCATGGCGCTGCAGCGCTACGACGTGGAGGACCCTGACCGGCCGGGGGTGTGGGAGGAGCGGTACTGGAGTCCCATCAACGTCCCCGTGCTCGGTCCGGACGGCACGCTGGTGCTGGTGCTGCATCGGGTGGAGGAGGTGACCGAGCTCATCCGTGCCCGTGGCACCCGCGGCGGCGGTGACCGTGCCCGGGTCCTGGAAGCCGAGCTGTACACGCGCGCACGCGAACTCCAGGAGCTCAACCAGCGCCTTCGCGACGCCCACGCCCGCGAACGCGAGGTCGCGCTGCACCTCCAGCAGGCGATGCTGCCCGCGCCCGTCCCGCTCGACCACCACCGTGCCGCCGTGCGCTACCGGCCCGCCACCGGCTCCCTCAACGTGTGCGGTGACTGGTACGACGTGATCGACATGCCCGACCGCGGCCTCACCGCCGTCGCCGTCGGTGACGTCGTCGGGCACGGGCTGCACGCCGCGGGCGTCATGGGTCAGCTCCGCAGCGCCCTGTCCGCCGCCAGCAGGGTCGCGGCCGGCCCCGCGCAGGCCCTGGAAGCGCTGGACCTGTACGCCCGCTCCGTCGACGGCGCGGAGTCCACCACCGCTGTGTCCGTCTTCATCGACTGGGCCGGGCGCGCACTCACCTACAGCAGCGCCGGTCACCCGCCGCCCGCGCTCTTCCACCCGGACCGCACCGTGACGTTTCTGGACCGGGCGACCGACCCCCCGCTGGGCGCCCGCCCCGACCACCGATCGCGCCCCCAGGTCAAGACCGGATTCACCGAGGGCTCCACTCTCGTCCTCTACACCGACGGCCTCGTCGAACGCCGCGGCGAGGACATCGACAGAGGTCTCCAGCGGCTCGCCGACTCTCTCACCCGCCACCGCACCGCCGACCCCGACAACCTGGCCGACGCCCTTCTGAGAGACCTGATTCCGCCCGCCGGCATCACCGACGACACCGCCCTGGTCGTCCTCCGCCTCTGAGAGCCTGTGCCCGACGCCGAGCATGGCCACGCCGACGGCGTTCCGCACCGAGCGCCTCGGCGCTGCCCTTGCAGGGCGCGGCCGTCACCCATGCCGGGCGCGGCGCAGGAGTCCCGTCAGCCGGCGGCCCGCCGCCTGCCCCGTTGGCGGCGCGGGTACGGGAAGAGCCGTGGCGAGCGCTTGGCGGCCACGTCCTCGACCCAGCCGAAGGCCAGCACCAGCAGTCCGAGCAGCGGGATCGCCACCAGCAGCGTGAACCATGGGCTGGGCAGCAGCCACGGGAGGTTCTCGTAGAAGAAGGGGACGCGCCAGAGGGGGTCGATCAGCGGGACGGCGATCACCAGCGCGGCCTCGTGCCAGAGGTAGACGCTGACAGCGCGTGCGTTGAGCAGGCTGACCAGGCCGTTCCAGCGTTTCAGCGGCCTGGGCCACTGTTCCCAGGACGGACTGATGTGGAGCAGGATCGCGACGAAGCCGAAGGACCACAGGGCCTGGGCGATCGGCCAGGCATCGATGTCGGTCGGCTGGGTCGGATCGACCGGCCGGGTCTGCAGGTACCAGAGACCGGCCACCATGATCAGCGGCGCGACGGACGGCAGCACGTACTGCGGGATCTTCTTGAGCAGCCCCTCCTGGTGGGCCATGCCCAGGATCCAACAGGAGCCGAACATGGTGAAGTCGCCGGCGGTCTCCCAGACCCGGCCGTAGACGAACTCCTCGTCGGCGAAGAACGTGTTCAGGGCGATCGACAGCGCGAGGGGGGTGAACAGCGTCACCACCGGAAACCGTCGCAGGGCCCAGAGCATCAGCGGTGAGAGCAGGACGTACCACAGGTAGGCCCGGAGGTACCAGAGAGGGACGACGATCTGCACCGCCCAGGTGGGCCCCACCTCGTGGAAACCGGGCAGGTCGTCCGCGTACGGGGGACTGCTCAGGGGCAGGATCCAGAACGCCAGCTTGGCCCACCACCAGGTGGGGTGGCCGTCGGAGTCGGGGCCCCAGCCGTCGAGGACCTGAAGCGTGATGATGACGGCGCCGAACAGCCACAACGGCGGCAGCAGCCGGCGCAGCCGGCCGCGGATCACGCCGGGAGCGGGACGGCTGAGCGAGCGGGTCATCAGCGAGCCCGCCAGCGCGAACATCACGCCCATCGACGGGAAGACGAGGGGCAGCCAGAACCAGCCGAAGTTGTGGTACAGCACCACGCGAACCAGCGCCAGCGCACGCAGCAGGTCGAGATAGCGGTCTCGGCCGCCCTTGCGCGTGGCCGGACCCTCCCCCTCGGGCCGAGGCTCCGGCCGCAGATCGGCGGGGACCCTCAACCGGAGGGTGTCGTGGGTGCGCGGGAACTCGACGGACGCGGTCACGGTCATGCCTCCACCGGCGCTGCGACCTCGCCGGTGCGCCGGAGCTTCTGCCAGCGCAGTCGGCCACCGGTCATCGCCGTGATCGCGGACTGCAGCAGGACGATGTACATCAGCTGCCGGTAGACCAGCTGCTGGATCGGCAGGCTGATCAGGTGCCAGGGCTTCTCGCCGTCGAGCCGGAAGGCGTACCAGGACAGTGCGCCCTGGAGCAGGATGAAGCCACCCCAGCTGGTGAGGGTGATCGGGGCGTCCCCGAAGAACACGCCGTACAGCAGGAACAGGTCGACCAGCGGCGCCAGCAGCGGGGCGACCACGCCGAACAGCACGACGAGCGGCAGCCCGATCCGGCCGAAGCGCCCGGCCGGGCCGCGGGAGGTCACCGCGCCGCGGTGCTTCCACATCGCCTGCATGCTGCCGTAGCTCCAGCGGTACCGCTGGGACCAGAGCTGCTGGAGGCTGGCGGGAGCCTCGGTCCAGGCGCGGGCGCGCTCGGCGTAGACGATCCGCCAGCCGTCGCCGAGCACCGCGATGGTGATGTCGGTGTCCTCGGCGAGGGTGTCGTCGCTCATCCCGCCGACCCGCTGCAGGGCCTCCTTGCGGAAGGCGCCGACCGCGCCGGGGATGGTCGGGATGACGTTGAGCATGTCGTACATCCGGCGGTCCAGGTTGTGGCCGAGGACGTATTCGATGTGCTGCCAGGCGCCGATCAGGCTCTCGCGGTTGCCGACCTTGGCGTTGCCCGCGACCGCGCCGATGGCCGGGTCCCCGAAGGGCTGGACCAGCTCGCGCACGGTGGACGGCTCGAAGACGGTGTCGCCGTCCATCATCACGATGATGTCGTGCGAGGCGGCCGCGATGCCGGCGTTGAGGGCGCTGGACTTGCCGCCGTTGACCTTGCGGATCAGTCGGACGAACGGCAGGTCCATCTCCTCGACGATGTCCGCGGTGCCGTCCGTGGAGCCGTCGTCGATGACGATCACCTCGATCGGATGGTCGCTCGCGGTCAGGGAGTGGAGGGTGTTGGCGATGCACTCGCGCTCGTTGTAGGCGGGGACCAGTACGGTGACCCGCTCGGTGACGGGCGGCCCCCAGGCGTCCGTCCGCTTGGAGCGGCGGGCGTGGAGCGGTGCGAGCACGAGCATCAGCGCGAACCGGCCGAAGTTGAGGAAGCCGACGAGGGCCAGCAGCCCGACCAGCACCGGCAGGGTGTGCACGGCGGCCTGGGTGGCCCAGATGAATCCCTTGCCCGCCCACAGCTGGAAGCCGTGCACCGGCACGTTGGCGCCGGAGGCGCCGAGCGCCTCGGAGATGGTGGTGAAGCGGTAGCCCTGGGCCTGCAGCCTGTCGATGATCTGTACCAGCGCGGCGATGGTCTGGGTGCGGTCGCCTCCCGCGTCGTGCAGCAGGATCAGCTCGCCCGCACCGGGCCTGGACGGCATCGCCGCCTCGACGATCTCCTCGACGCCGGGACGCTTCCAGTCGTCGGTGTCGCGGTCGATGAACGCGGTGAGGTAGCCGCGCGCGCCCAGGTACTTGATGACCGGGTAGTTCCAGTCGTCCAGCGCCGAGGTGTCGGAGGAGTACGGCGGGCGGAACAACGCGCTGTGGATCCCCGCGACCCCGGCCAGCGCGAGCTGCGTCTGTGCCATCTCCCAGCTGATCCGGGCGTGGGACTGGTACACCAGATCGGGGTGGGTGAAGGTGTGCACGCCGAGTTCGTGGCCGCCCGCGACGATCTGCCGGATCAGCTCCGGGTTGCGCGTGGTCATCGCGCCGGTCACGAAGAAGTCCGCACGGATGCCGCGGGCCGCGAGCACCTCCAGGATCTTCGGGGTCCACTCCGGCGAAGGACCGTCGTCGAAGCTCAGGACCGCGGTGCGGTCCGGGATGCGGTAGCTCACGGGGTGCGCGTTGTGGGCGCCGCGCGCGTCGATGATCGGACCACCCCGGAGCAGGTTCTGCGGCACGGTCGTCTTGTCGACCGAGACGGCGATCCGGTCGTCGTGGAACGCCTCGTTCGTGGCGAGGCCACGCAGGACGAGGAGCGCGAGCAGGCAGGCCAGCAGGGACAGCGGCATGAAGAAGCGCAGCGGCGGCGCGGCCAGTCGGCGCGGCCTGAGCAGGGACTGCCGGCGGCGCTGGTGGCGGGACAATGGCGCTCCTGGAGATGGGTGGTGCGGTCGATCAGGGGTGCTTGGTCGGTCGGCCCGAAGGCGTGGCCCCGTGCGGCGCGGCGGTGGTGGGTCTCGATGCGGTGGCCGAGGTCTTCGGCCGGGGTGTCGCGGACCGCCCGGCGCCCGAGGTGAGGACGGGGGCCGGGGCGAGGGCGACGAGCGTTACGGGGTGGGTGACAGCGACTGCACGGGCGACAGCGACGGCACGGGTGGGGACGACGGGGCGGACGACCCCGAGAGTTGCGCGGGTATGCCCATCGCCGGGGCGTCCGCCTGCACACCGATCAGGCTGCTGCCCATGGCGACGGCCAGGATCGCGCCGACCACGGAGACCGGCCAGCCGAGGCCCCGCAGGAGACGGCCACGCAGCCCCGACTGGTCGACGAACACCGGTGCGGGAGCGGGCTCGGGCTCGGGCTCCTCAAAGTACGACCCGTACATGTCAGGAGATGTCTGGCGCGTCGATCCGCGGTCGACGGAGGTGATGACTGGGCGCACCGTGCGAGGCCTTTCAGTGCAGGGTACGTAGACCGCTGGATGGCAGGGCGAACGCTAGTGCACCGCCCCTTCACGAATTGAGCTCGATGTGAGGATTTGGTGCGATCCATGAAGGCGCTGTAACCGGATTGCAATGCTCCGCTACGTTTCCTGGCCCACCACGGGCAGACCTCTCCCGGGAGCTCCTCACGCCGCACCACGGTCGGGCACGGCATCGTCCACCGAGAGCCGGTGCGGCCTTTCCCGGCACCTCGACCACCTGCGCGACACCGTTCGGGCCGTCGTTAGGATGACCCCCTCGCGACCGCTCGTCGCCATCGACCCTCTTGCGAAAGAGCGTGTCCAGGTACCGCCTCTACCTCCCCAGGAGCCCGTGTGAGCCAGCCTCGCCGCACCTCTCGTCGCCGCGCGTGGACCGTGCTCACGCTGCCTGCCCTGCTGTGCGTACTCGCCGCGTGTTCCGGCGGCCCCGTGTCCGGCAAGGGGGGCGCCGGCGCCGCCCCCCGCGCCGCGGAGACCCCGTCCGGACCGCCGGGAACCCTGTTCGACAACTTCCACTACAGCGGCCCCGACGACCCCGCGCTCGCCGCCCACGGCTGGCAGGTCCGTAGCGGCGGGGGCGGCCCGGGGATCAAGGACACCTGGTCCACCGCAGGTGTCGGCTTTCCCTCCGACGCGACCGCCCAGGGGGGCAGGATCCTGCACCTGCAGTCCTCCACCGACGGCACCGTCCAGGGCACCAGGCAGGTCGAGGTGCAGAGCACCGGCACGAGCCTCTTCACCGGGACCTTCGCCGCCCGGGTCCACTTCAGCGACAAGCCCACCAGCGGTCGCGACGGCGACCACGTCGTCGAGACCTTCTTTCCGATCTCCGCCTCGGATTCCTCGACGCAGTACAGCGAACTGGACTACGAGTACCTGCCGAACGGCGGCTGGGGTTCGGTGGGCCCCCAACTCGACACCACGAGCTGGTACAAGGCCGATCCGCCGGACCGGGTGACCCACGCGCTCAAGCGGAACCTGGAGGGCTGGCACACCCTGATGGTCACCGCCATGAACGGCAAGGTCACCTACTCCCTCGACGGCGAGAAGCTGTTCACCAGCTCCGGCAAGTACGTCCCGCGCGAGGAGATGGACATCCACTTCAGCAACTGGTTCATCGACCTTCCCTTCACCGGTGGCACGCGCACCTGGGACATGAAGGTCAACTGGTTCTACTACAAGGCCGACGAGGCCGTTTCCCAGGCGGATGTCCAGCAGGCGGTGGACGGCTTCTACGGCGCCGGCACCGACTACGTCAACACCGTGCCGAAGTCCTGACCCCGGTCCGGGCTCAGCCCCCGCCGTCGCAGGGCCTCACCCCGGGAAGCCGCGACGAGGCCCCGATCGGCTTCGCGTGGTCCGGCTCCATGGCGTCCGGCCACGGAGTCCGCGCAGGAATCCGATTGTCGGGGCACGACGGCCCCTGCTACGTTTCCGGAGGCCGTGCGAGACATGAGGAGGTGGTACCCGTGAACGCAGTATCGACATGGGTGCTCCCCTCCGGGGTCACGGTCGGGCGATAGGTCGTCCGGGAGCGCCGTTCACGAGTGCTCCCGAAAGGCACGACCCATGCAGTTCACTTCCGAACAGCGCCTCGACGACGGCGTCGTCGCACGCGAATTCACCCTCGGCGAGATCCCCGGCACCCTGTGGACGCCGGAAACCGCCGCACCGGCCCCGCTGATCCTGATGGCCCACAACAACGGCCTGCCCAAGGGGGCCGCCCGGCTGGTGGCCCGGGCCCGGCACTCCGCGGCGCACGGCTACGCGGTGGCCACCATCGACGCCCGCGGGTGCGGTGACCGGCCCCGTTCCGCCGCCGAGGAGCAGGCCCGCGCCGACTTCCGGCGGGCGATGCGGGCCGGCGAGCCGGTCGACGAGATCTTCGAGTCCTTCGTCGGCCCGCTGGTCGAGAACGCGGTACCGGACTGGCGGACCACGCTGGACGCCCTCCTCTCCCTGCCCGGGATCGGCGGCCCGGTCGGATACTCGGGGTGGACGGCCCTCGGCATCCGCCTCGCCGTGGTCGAGCCGCGCATCGCGGCCGCCGGCTTCTTCGCCGGGGGTTACGTGCCCCACGCACAGCGCGAGGAGGCCCGGGAGGTCACCATTCCGCTGCTCTTCCTGCTGCAATGGGACGACGAAGGGAACCCGCGGCAGCGGGCCCTGGACCTGTTCGACGCCTTCGGCACCAAGGAGAAGACGCTGCACGCCAACCTGGGCGGGCACACCGGCACCCCGTGGTTCGAAGTGGAGGACGGGAGCCGGTTCTTCGGCCGGCACCTGAGGTGAGACCGGGCCGGGCCGACCGCAGACGCCAGGGGTGTCCTGTCGATCGGGCCGGCATCGCACCGGTAAGACGCCCCCTGGGTCCTGTCCGGGTCGCGGACGCCTCGGTGGGGAGGCTTCCGCGCGGGGCCGTTCAGCAGGGGGTGAAGAGGGTCGCGTCCGCGTCGTCGAGGATGAATCCGTTGTCGAGGCGGACGCGGAGCCTCACGCGCGGCTCGGCTTTCCGGTGAGCGTTCCAGTCGGCCTCCAGGGCGCCCACCTGCTCTTCCAGCTGCTGCCGGCTCCCGGGAGGCATGTGGGAGCCGAAGTCGTCGAGAAGGGACTTGAGCCGCAGGTATTCGCGGACCTGCCGGCTCGGTTCCAGCGCGAGTGCGTCCGCCCGTTCCACGGTGCCTTCGGAGCCCGCCGCCAGGGAGAAGGACCCGACGACGGCATCCGTCGAGGTGAACGTGCCCTCGGCAGGCTCCACCTGTCCGGCCAGCCGGAGGTCCGCCGCAAGCTTCACCCGGGAGCCCTCTTCGAGCGCCATCGATCCCTCGTCTCCTCGGTGGTTCGGGGCCAGGCCCGCGTGCTGCGCGCCCTGGTCGGGGTCGCCGACAGATGCAGGGCGGGCAGCCGGTCGATGGCTTGACCGGTCGCTACTGCCGTTTCGTCAGGTGTGACCCAGTGAACCAGCTTCTCACGCGTCGTAGAGCTGCGAAGAAGTGCCTCACGGTACCCGTCGGCCCTCGTGATCGCCGTCACAGCCGGGCGGGCAGGTTCGTCCGATACCGCATAGTTGATCTTCATTCGTGCAAGGCTCCTCTTCTGCCCATGCCTATTCATGATCCATGAATGGCCTGGCCTTCCTTCGTCCGCGTGGCAAGAATCGATGTGGGCCGAACGGCGGGGCGCTCCCGCCGGACGGACTGAACGTCAACATGCACAGACCACGGGGCAAGAACATGATCAAGATCAAGAAATGGATCCTGGCGGTGACTGCGGCCGTCGCCGCGGTCACCGCACTCAGCCTTCAGGCAGATGTGTCCGACGGGCACGGCGGCCGCACGGTGACCCACAGAACGCAGGCCGGGGCGACTTCGGACACCGGCTGGGGGTGACGGGCCCGGTCCCCGCCGCCGGGGACGGCGGGACCGGCCCGCTCCCCGGGGTGGCACCCACCCCATGAAAATGGACCTGGGGTGAAGAGCGAACACGCCAGGGGTGGGGAAGTCCGTCCGGGGCGGATGCTCGGCGGTCCGACCGGCGACGTGTTGCCGTCGACCGGCTCCGTTTCCCGTCGATCCTCCAGCCCGCCGACTCTCCAGTGGGACGCGGTATTCGGCCCGTCGTGGTCGGACGCTCGACGCGGGCCAGGAGTGCGGGGGCTGGCGCGTCCAACCGGCTCTCCTCGCTGCCGAGGATGATCTGATGGACAATCAGATCGGTTCGGGTGCGGTCTCCTTGGCCCGCCGCGCCTCGGTGACGACCGCGACGGAGAAGCCGAACACGCGCCGCGACGCCTTCGCCGAGTTCGGACACGTGGTGCCGATCGAGCTCCCGGGTGTCCCGGCGTCGAGGCCCGGCCTCGACCCCTGCATGGCCACGCCGAACTCATCCTCGCCGGAAACGGGTCGAAGGTCGCAGCGATCGTTCCGCGACCCGTGGGCGACTGCGTCGACGGAGCGGGCACGCCTGTCCAGTGGGACGGACCCCTGCTGTCTCCGGAGCATGGCACGGTCCCCGGTCGCACCGTCGGCGAAGCGGACGGGCGAGAACCGGTCCGCGAGGACCGCCGAAGTCGCCGTGCAGGCAGGGAAGTCCTGTCATCCATCAGACCGAACGCTTCCGGACTGCGCACGCCGGAAGACCTCACCCGCCAACTCCTCGACCGGGGAGCCTTCGTGATCGTCCGTCCGCGGCGCGGGCGATGTCATCAGAGGGCCACGTCTCGACCGCGCAGAGGCCGACTCGTGCGACGACAAGCCCTGCGCCGACGGCGTGTTCCGAACGGTGGGTGCCCCTGAGTCGCTGTCAGACAGAAAGGTTCCGCACGCCCATGGAGCCCCAGAAAGTGATCCATTCCGATGTACCGACCCCACCGAGCGAAACCTCGGAAGAGCAGCTCGGCAAGGCGACAGCGGCTCTCACCCGCGCCCCCGTCGTGCAGGTCGCTCTTGATTCCCTGGTCCTGGGGCACTCCCCGCGCCAGGTCGCGCAGGACATCAGTCACGTACAGGTCCTCGCGGACGTCCCGGAACAGCTACCGCCCGTGATCGTCCACCGCGCGACCATGAGGGTGATCGACGGTGTCCACCGTGTGCACGCCACCCGCCTGCTCGGCCGCGGCGACATCGCGGTCAAGTTCTTCGAGGGAGACGCGGACGACGCCTTCCTCCTGGCGGTGCGCCTCAACGTCCGGCACGGTATGCCGCTCTCGCTGGCGGAGCGACGTGCCGCCGCGGAACGGATCATCACGACCCATCCGTCGTGGTCGGACCGATCCGTGGCGAGCGTGGCCGGGCTGAGTGCGAAGACTGTCGCCGCGATGCGCCGGCGTTCGACAGAGGAGACTCCGCAGTCGAACATCCGGGTCGGTCGGGACGGCCGTGTCCGGCCGCTCAGTGCGGCCTCGGGACGGCTGAAGGCCAGCCAGATCCTGACCTCGCGTCCGGACGTCACCTTGCGCGAGGTGGCCGCGGAGGCGGGCATCTCCATCGGAACCGCCCACGACGTGCGCGTCCGGATGGAGAAGGGACTCGACCCGGTGCCGGCCGGCCGCGCCCGCGAGATCCGGCGTCCGGGTGAGGACCGGACGGCATCCCCACCGCCCCCGGGCGGAATCGGGGCGATCCGCTCCCGTCACCGGCTGCTCAGCCGGGACCCCGCTCTCAAGTACTCGACGCACGGCAGGCGCCTCCTCCAGGTCATCGGCGTGACCCTTCTCGACGAAGGCGACTGGTCCCGCGCGCTGGAAGCGGTTCCGGCGCACTGGCTGACCACCATCGCAGAGCTGGCCAACCACTGCGCCGAGCAGTGGAGCCGCCTCGCCGCCGAGGCTGAGAACCGCAGCCGCCGCAGCGCCTGACCTGGTGACCCGACCCGGTGCCGCAGACGCGGCCGGGACGGACCGGCCCAGGTTGAACGCGCGCATCCGCCCCTGGGCGGACCTACAGTTCCTGTATTCACATCCCGTATCCCCCTGTTGCAAGGGGCAGTTCGCGATGCCCGGATGCATCCGAGCGACGTACCAAGGAGACTCCCGTGCTGCTGCCACCCGACCACGTCGATTCCGAAGAGCTTCGGATCGCGGTCGAGGCCGGCTACGGGCGGTCAGTCGGCTCGCTGGAGTTCCAGCCGCTCGGCGAGGACAGCTGGGCGTTCGTCGCCGACGACCTGTGGATCAGCGTGCGTCGCGACCTGCGCGGTCATGTGCCCGGGGCGTACGAGGCGGCGGCGCTTCTGCGTGACGCGGGGCTCGACCGGGTACTCGCCCCGCTGACCGGGACGGACGGTTCCGTCGTCCGGACGGTGAACGGCAGTCCGGTGGTGGTGTTCCCTCGGGTGGACGCGGCCCAGACCGACCCCGGCACGGTGAGCGAGGAGGAGTTCGACGCCATTGTGGGCATGATCGGACGCCTGCACACCGTACGCGTCCCCGCCGATCTCCCCGCCGAGGACTTCTCCCTCAGCTTCGCGGCCGACCTCGAGGCCGCCCTGGACTTCGCCGACGGTCCAGGGCCGAGTGGAGGGCTGCCCGCACGTCTCCACCGTCTGCTGGCGGACCACCGTGCCGACCTGGAAGAGCTGTGTGCCGAGCGCGGAGAGCTGGCTGCGCGTCACGGATCCGACCGCGGCCTGGCCGAGGGGTTCGGACTCACGCACGGCGAACCCAGCGCCCCCAACGTCCTTCGTGCCGCGGACGGCTTCCTCCTCGCCGACTGGGGCGGCGCGATGTGGGGGCCGCCAGAGCGCGACTGGTTCCACGTGAGGCGCACGTTCGGCCGTGCGCCTCACTGCCGCCCCGAGGTGCTGCGCTTCTACGAGGTCCGCTGGATCCTCAGCGAGATCTCCGAGTACGCGACGATCCTCCGCGACGCCCCGGCGGAGAACCTGGAGACGTCAGCGATGTGGCGGCGGCTCACGCGCTACCTCCCCGAGGCCTGAGCCGCACCCGCCCGGCTGAACTCCGCCCGCAGCGACCCTTCTTTCTCGTGTTAGGTGAGTAATCGCGTCATGGCTGAAACCGACTGGAACACGCGCCCTGTCGACCTCGGGGGCGTCGTCTATCCGTACCACTACGGCGTCGACTGTCTGGACCGGATCGTCGACGAGCTCGGCGCCATGGGGGCCGACCGATTCTTCGTCGTCACCGACGACCACGTTCTGGCACTGCACGGCGAACGCCTGCTGAGCGGACTCGGTGCGCATGCCCCCGTCGACGTCCTCAGCCTGCCCCCCGGGGACGGCATGAAGGCCCTCCCCAACCTCGCCGCGCACGTGGAGCATGTCATCGCAGCCGGCGCCTCGCGCCGCTCCGTCGTGGTCGCCTTCGGAGGGGGGGTTCCCGGAAATCTCGCCGGCGTCGTGGCGTCGTTGCTGTTCCGCGGAGTCCGTCTGGTCCACGTCCCCACCACCACCGTGGCCGCCATGGACTCGGTGATCTCGCTCAAGCAGGCGATCAACAGCAGCCGTGGCAAGAACCACATCGGTACGTACCGTGCGCCTGAAGCCGTCTACCTCGACGTCCGCCTCCTCGCGACCCTCCCCGACAAGCAGCTGCGCTCCGGACTGTGCGAGGCGACCAAGAACTGTCTCGCCATCCGCCCGGACTCGATACCCGAGATGCGCCGACGCCTGGCTGCCGGGAACCTCGCCGCCCCCGAAACGCTGGTGTGGCTGCTCGAGGAGAGCCTGACGGCGAAGACGGCGGTGACCCGCCGGGACCCCTACGAGCAGGGCTCGGGCCTCGTCCTGGAGTACGGCCACACCGTGGGCCACGCGGTGGAGATGTGCGACCAGCGACTGCGCGGCGCCGAGGGACTCTCCCACGGTGAGGCAGTGATGCTGGGCATGCTCGCCGCGGCGCGCATCTCCCGGACCCGAGGGGGACTCGACGACGCCTCCGTCACCGTCCACGAAGAACTCGCGCAAGCCCTGGGCGCGCCCACCCGGGTGCCGGAGCGGATCTCCGTCGAACAGGTCATGGACGTCGTCAGGGTCGACAACAAGCGCGGCTACCTGCCCGTCTCGGGCGAGGAGGCGGCGATGGTCCTGCTGCGGGAGCACGGTGTCCCCTACGGCACCGCCGACCTTCCCCTGACCGCCGTCCCGCTGGAGGTCGTGAAGGAAGCCGTCACCGACCTGATGCCCGGCGGCGCCCGATGAGCGTCACCCGCCTCGCCCGCGACGGCGGCAACCCCGTCTGGACCGATGGTTGGCCTGTCTGGCCCCAGCCGGGTCCCGGTGCCGAGCGCCGACTCCTCGACACCCTCCACAGCGGCCGTTGGGCGGTCAGCGGTCACTGGACGGGACGCCCCGCCCTCGAATCGGAACTTGCCACCACATTCGCCGAGTTCACCGGTGCCCGCTGGTGCCTGCCCGTCGATCACGGATCCAGCGCCCTGCTCACCGCCCTCCACGCCGTCGGTGTGCGCCCGGGCGACGAGGTGATCGTTCCCGGACTCACCTGGGTGGCCAGCGCTTCCGTCGTCGCCCGCGCGGGTGCCATCCCGGTGCTCGTCGACATCGATCCACGCACCCTGTGCATCGACCCCGCGGCGGTGGCGGCCGCCGTCACCCCCGCCACCACCGCGATCATCGCCGTACATCTCTATTCGGCGATGGCCGACATGGACGCGCTGCGCGAGCTGGCCGACCGGCACGGCCTCGCACTGATCGAGGACGCCGCCCAGTCCTACGGCGCGAGCTGGCGCGGACGCGGCGCGGGAAGCCTGGGCATCGCCGGAGCGTTCAGCGCCCAACAGGGCAAGACCCTGACCTCGGGGGAGGGCGGCCTGTTCGTCACCTCCGACGCACAGGTCAGGGACCGTGCGGAAATGCTGCGCGGCGACGGACGCCGCTATGCCCGAGGTCCGCACACCGTGGGCAGGCCGGACCTTGAGGAGGTCCCCGCCGTGCAGGGATGGAACATGCACCTCAGCGAGTTCCAGTCCGCGCTGCTGCTCGACGGACTTGAGCGTCTCGACGAACAGAACAGGCAGCGTGCCGCCGCCGCCGAGCTCCTGGACAAGCTGCTCACGCAGTACGGAGACCTCGAACCCGTCGATCCGTACCCGGGAAACGACCGGCGCTCCTACTACCACTACGTGATCAGGCTGCGGGACGGCGCCTTCGGCGGACACGACGCCGCCACGGTCGCCGACGCCCTCGGGGCCGAGCTCGGCTACTGGATCCATCCGCCGTACCAGCCGCTCAACGCACACCCGCTGTACGACCCCAGACGCCTGCCGGGAGTCGCCGAGCAGGGACGAGCGGCCGGCTTCGACCCCGCCCGCTTCCACCTGCCCGCAGCCCATCGCGAGGCGCGGCGTGCCGTGGTCCTGCATCACCCCATGCTGCTCGGCTCCGAGGACCATCTGCATGCCGTGGTCGAGGCCTTCGACAAGGTCCGGCGGCACGCTGCCGACCTCGTACCCGGGAGCAGCCGGTGAACCGTGCGATCTGGGAACACGCCGGGGCCACGGGACCCGTGGTCGATCTGGTGGACACGGAGCTCGCCCAGCAGGGCCGGGTGCGCACCGGCCCTCCCGAGTTGGTGCGCCGCTGGAGCATCTCGACGGTGCTGCTCGTTCCCACCGACCAGGGACCCGTGTGGTTCAAGGCCGTCCCTCCGGTGTTCGCGCACGAAGGCGCTCTCGCCCGCTGGGTGGCCTCAGTGCAGCCCCGGCACGCCGCCCCCGTGCTGGGCTCCGGTCCCGGCTGGCTGCTCACGGAGGGACTCCCCGAGGGTGACCGCGACGGCACCGGACTCCAGGAGGGCCCCCTGGCGGCGGCCGTCCGCGTGCAGCGTGCCTCCATCGGCCGCTCGGCCGAACTGATCGCACTCGGCTGCCCCGAGAGGAGCACCGCCCGCATCACCGCCGACCTCGAACTGCTGGTGGACCGGACCGACCTGCTCGGCGGCCCGGACGCCCAGCGTCTCGCGGTCGCGTTGCCCGAGCTGACACGGCTGCTGGAGGAAGCGGACGGCGACGGCACGCCGACGGTGCTTGTTCACGGCGACATCCAGGAAGAGAACGCCCTCTGGACCGGCCGATCCTGGGCGCTCATCGACTGGACCGACGCTGCCCTCACGCACCCCTTCGCCGAACTGGCCCGGCCGCTGATGCAGGCCACGGCAAGTCAACGAGCGCGCGCCGAAGCCGAGTTCGCGCAGGCATGGGCAGACGTTCTGTCCCCCCGAACGGTGTCCCGCGCTCTGCGTCTGGCCCCCGTACTGGGAGCCGCCCACCAAGTGGGCAACTACTTCCGCATCGTCGAAGCGGTCGGCGCCACCGACGGCCTCGACGCCCTCCTCAAGGAATGGGTGCGGCGGCTGCTCGCAGCCGCCGCGCGCACCGCCCCCCGACCAGCCAGAGGACTGATGTGAGCTACCGACAGAGCTTCGCCTGGTGGTCCTTCGCCGAAGCCCCCGTTCGCGTTCCCGACCTGCTCGCCGAGGCCGCCGCGATCGGCTACCAGGGTGTGGACTTCCTGCCCGAAGAGCTATGGTCGCGCGCCAAGGACCTCGGTCTCGAACTGGTCGTCGTGGACGGTCACGCGTCCATCGACATCGGATTCAACGACCCCTCCCAGCACGCCGACCTCACCGAGCAGGTGCGCCGTGCCCTGGACACCGCCCACCGCGAGGGCGTGCACCACCTGTCCGTGATGTCGGGCGTGACCGCCGCCGCCGGCGACGAGGAGGCCGTGGAGATCTGCGCCGAAGCGCTTGCTCCGCTCGCCGCGGAGGCCGAACAGGCAGGCGTGGGACTCCTCCTGGAGCCGCTGAACACCAAGATCGACCACCCCGGCCACCAGTGCCGGACCACCGCTTGGGGCGCGGCGGTCGTCGACCGCGTCGGGTCGCCGGCCCTCCGGATCCTCTACGACGCCTACCACATGCAGATCATGGAGGGTGACCTGCTCCGCACCATCGCAGCTCACCTCGACCGCATCGGCCACTTCCACACCGCCGGCGTTCCTGGTCGCCAGGAACTCGACCATCGGCAGGAGATCAACTGGGCAGCCCTCGCCCTCAGTCTCCGGGAGCAGGGCTATTCCGGCTTCATCGGCCACGAGTTCATCCCACGAGCCGATCCGGTGGCAGCGCTCCGACAGGCCTACGACCTGTTCGATCCTGCGGTCGCACCCGCCCCCGCGTCCCCGTCCGCACCCTGAGGAGGTCCTGCCATGCCCAGTGCAGCTCACCGCGGACCCCTGCCCGCCTTCGCCCGCACCATCGTGGTGGGTGCCGGACTCGCCGGTCTCGAACTCGTCGACGAGCTCGCTCGTCAGGGTGGCGACGACATCCTCCTGATCGAGGCGGGCGGGGCCGACGACCTCAGGCACGTCAACGTGGCCCATGACGCCCGGACAGCGCTGCGCCTGTGGCTCGACTCTCGTACGGATCCGGCGTTCACGCGCCCGTGGACGTCCCTCACGCCACCTCACTACGGCGGCAGCTCAGGCATGCGCCGACGGCTGGGCGGCCGCGGTCTGTACTGGTACGGAGTCACCCTGCCGATCGAGCCGTGGGCGTTGGCGGAACCGTGGTGGCCGCGCGCCGTCGTCCGCGACCTGACGGAGTCGTGGCGCGGCGGACCGTCGCTGTACGAGCGGGTCGGCGAGCGACTCCACACGTGGACGCACCGCCACGCCCCGGGCAGCGCGCCCGCCCCGCGCCCACCGGAGACTCACGTCGGCGCACTGCACCTGCGGCCCACCCCCATGGCCCGCCGTCTCGCCTCCGACGGAGGCTGGTACGCCTACTCCGCGCTCGACGACTGGCGCGATCCGCTCACCGGCACGTGGCGCGCCGCTCCGCGCGGCGTCCGCCTGCTCACCGCAACCGAGGCGACCCATGTCCTGGTGCGCGACGGCAGAGCGTGCGGCGTGTCGGTCGAACGGCGGGACGGGGCACCGCAGGAGATCGCCGCGGAGCAGGTGGTGCTCTGCGCGGGCACCCTGCAGAGCAGCGGTCTCGCACTGCAGGCGCTCCACGACGCCGGCGCAGACGGCCCCGTCGAATTGCACGGCCTCGCGGACCACATCGTGCAGGGCGTGTTCCTGAGGCTCGCCGATGAGCAGGCGCAGCGCCTGAACCAGGTCCTGCCCACAGGTTCGTACTACGCGCCCTGCGCCCCCGGTGCACGCTCCAACCTCTTCGTCGACGTTCACGGCGAGGAACCCGACGGCAGCGTCGTGGTGGAGATCCGGGCGATGGGGGAGCAGCTCGACCAGGACTCCAGCCGGGTCTCCTGCACGCCCGGTGAGCGGCGGCCCTGGCCGCTCGCCGTCCGCTCCCGTCCGTCGGACGCCGACCGTGTCCTGCTCCGCTCCCAGCGCGAGGCCATCACCGAGTGCTACCGGCAGTTGTGCGGCGCGGTGGGACTCAAGGAGCGCGCCCTCGACTTCTCCGACTACGAGGACCCCGGACGCGGCAATGACTTCGCCCTTCCGGAGAACCTCGCCACCGCGCGTCCCGGCGAGCCCGTGACCTGGTGCAACCAGTTGGGCACGGAAGATCACGAGGGGGGCACGCTGCCTCTCGGCGGGGTGCTGGACGACCGACACGAGTTCCGGGCAGTGCCAGGCCTGTACGCAGCGGGCCCGGCCACGTTCCCGCGGCTCGGTGCCGCCAACCCCACACTCACGACCCTCGCCCTCGCGCACCGCCTCGCAGCGCTGCTCGCCGAGCGGACCGGCTCCACGACCCGCCAGAACCGGTCACGCTGACCGGCGCCACGACCCTTCAGACCAAGGAGCCGAAACCATGAGTGGCCCTTTCACACGTGAGGACGCCACCTTCCACGTGCTCGTCAACGAGGAGGGCCGGCACTCGTTGTGGCCGGAGCCTTCCGCGGTACCGGACGGCTGGCGGCCGGTCTTTCGAGGGAGCCGCGACGACGCCGTCGCGTACGTCGAGAGCCATTGGACCGACCTGGATCCGCGGCCGACGGCGGACGAGCCCGGACGGCCCCTCCCGCATCGGGGCGACGTGGTGGCGGCGGTCCGACACGGGGCCGCCCGGACACCGGACGCGCCGGCCGTGCTCGGCGAGGACGAACGGCTGACCTACGCCGATCTCGACGGCTGGTCCGACCGCGTCGCGCACAGGCTCATCGCCCACGGCGTAGGACCCGGTGACCGGGTCGCCGTCGCGGTGCCCCGCTCGGCCCGGCTGGTCGTCGCGCTCCTGGGGGTGCTCAAGGCGGGCGCCGGCTACGTGCCCGTCGACGTCACCCACCCCGCCGACCGTGTGGCCATGATCCTCGGCGATGCCCGCCCCCGCCTGGTGCTGTCCACCCCCGACGCGGCACCCACCCTGCCTGCGGGGGATGCCGACGTGTGGCACCTCGACCCGAAACCCGATGCGTCCGAGCCGCGGGGGATACCCGACTCCCCGAAGCCGCGGATCGAGGTCCTGCCGCGCCACCCCGCGTACACGATCTTCACCTCCGGCTCGACCGGCCGCCCCAAAGGCGTCGTGGTGTCCCGCGGCGCGCTCGGCAACTTCCTGGCGGGCATGGCCGATCTCTTCGCGCTCACCCCTGGGGACCTGCTGCTGTCCGTCACGACCGTCGGCTTCGACATCGCAGCTCTGGAGATCTACCTCCCGCTCGTGTCGAATGCCACGGTCGTCATGGCGGACCAACGCACGGTGGCCGATCCGGACCGGCTCGCGGACCTCGTCGTCAAGACCGGTGCCGGCCTCATGCAGGCGACTCCGTCGTTGTGGCGCATGCTGCTGGCGACCCGACCCGAGGCCGTCCAGGGGATGCGCGTCCTCACCGGCGGCGAGGCGCTGCCCCCGGAACTCGCCGACCGGCTCACCGAACGCGCCGCGTCGGTCACCAACCTCTACGGCCCCACCGAGACCACGGTCTGGTCCACCTACGAGCACGTCGTACCCGGCATCGCCCCGGGGATCGGCGGACCGATCCGCCGCACGGGCCTGCACGTCCTCGACGCTGGGCTGCGCCCTGTCGCGTCCGGGCAGGAAGGCGACCTCTACATCGACGGGGAGGGCCTCGCACACGGCTACTTCGGCCGCACCGGCCTCACCGCCCAGAGCTTTGTCGCGAACCCCTTCGGGGCGCCGGGCTCACGCATGTACCGCACCGGCGACCTCGTACGCCGCAAGCCCGACGGCACGCTCGACTACCTCGGCCGCAGCGACCACCAGGTCAAGATCCGGGGCAACCGCATCGAGCCCTCGGAGGTCGAATGGGCCTTGGAACGACACCCGTCCGTGGGGCAGGCCGTGGTGTGCCCTGTCCAGCGCCCCGGACGATGGGATCCCGAACTGGCCGCGCTCCTCGTCCCGGCCGACGCCACCGGACCGCAACCCGCCGACGTCGCCCTCCGGGCCCACGTCGCCGAACAGCTTCCCGCCGCGTACATCCCCTCCCTCTACGTGTGGAGTGGGCGTGTGCCTCTGGGGGGCACCGGCAAGACCGACCGCGCCGCGGCTCGCAAGCTGATCCTCGACGCCCTCGCCGCGCGTGAGGCCGAACCCCCGCACGCCGACGACTCGACCGCCCCGGGTAGCGATCCGATGGCGGAGTTGTGGGCACAGGCAGTCGGATCGAGCGCCGACGAGCACACCGGCTTTCTCGCCGCGGGAGGACACAGCCTGGCCGCGGCACTGCTCGTCGGCGCGGTCCACGAGCGCTTCGGGGTGCGGCTGCCGCTGACGTTGTTCCTGCGCGACGACGCGTCCCTCGCGCGACTGCGCGAGACGGTCGCCAACCGGACCCCTGAGGCCCGGACGGAGGCGGACGACACCACCCAGGCCGATCATCCGCTGCCCGACCGCATGCCTCTGCCGCCCTCGCTCCGCCGGCTGTGGTACATCGGTCGGCTCAATTCCGGAGCACCCACGGCCCATCACGTGGTGGTCGCCGCCGAACTGCCCGGCCGGCTCGACACGTCCCGGCTCGAGCGGGCGCTCCGCGCCCTGGCCGTCCGGCACGACGTGCTGCGGGCCCGCATCGACGAGGACCGCGACGGCGTGCCCGAACTGCGGTTCGTCCCGGCCGGTGAGGTCCTGTGCCGCGCCGAGGTGACCGACGCCGCCCACGACCCGCGTACGCCCGAGGATTTCGCCGCCGGGTGCGCGGCTCTGCCACTGGACGAGGCGGCACCGATGATGCGGGCCTTCGCGCGCACCGGGGCCGAAGGGTCCTGCGTCGTCCTGGTTCTGGACCATCTGATCGCCGACCAGCGGGCCGCCGACCTCCTGCTCGCGGATCTCGTCGCCGCCTACGAGGCTCCGGAGACCGTCCTCGCGCAGCCCGCCCCGCTCTCCTTCCGGCGCTGGGTGCGAGCACAGCTCGATCATTCCGACGCGGAGCGGTCTCAGGCCGACCTGGCCTACTGGCGCAGCGAGCTGGTCGACGCTCCGGGCGAGCTGAGCATGCCGATGGCGGCCACCCGCCCCGCGGTGGCGGACTTCGTACCGCACACCGTCACCCGCGCGCTGCCCGCGGAGCTCGGTGCCGCGGTCGAATCCGCGGCCGCCTCCCTCGGCACCACACCCACCGCCTTCCTCCTCGGGTCCTTCGCGGCGCTGTTGCACAGTTGGAGCGGGCAGGACGACCTGAACATCGGAGTCCCGTCCGACGCCCGGCGCACGCCGGCCGAGTTCTCGCTGGCCGCCATGCTGGTGGACACACTCGTCGTCCGCAGCAGGACCGCAGCCACGACGACGCTCGCCGATGTCGTACTCCACTGCCGGGACGCCTCCGTGACGGCGGCGGACCACGCCTCGGTGCCGTTCGACGAGATCGTCGCGGACCTCGCGCCGGTGCCCGTGCCGGGCCGCAACCCGCTCTTCCAGGCGTGGTTCAACGATCTGAGCAACCTCACCCCGCCTTGCCGCGCGGGCGGCGTACCGGTGCGGCAGGTGCCGGTTCCGGTGATCTCCGCTCTGTTCGACATCGCCGTGTACGTCCGACGCGGCGACTCGGGGTACGAGGTGAGCGTCGTCGGCGCGGCGGCGCTCTTCGACGCCTCCGTGGTGCGGGAGTTCGCGGCACAGTACCTGCGCCTGCTCGCCCGTGCGGCCGAGAACCCCCGCGCGCCCCTCTCCGGGCTGCGGCTCGGCGAGGAACCCGCCGACCTGCCCCGGTCGCTGCCCGAGCCCGCTGATCCCGCGGACCTGTGGGCCCGCATCGACCACTTCGTCCGCACGACACCCGACGCGATCGCCGTCCGAGGCGGCCACGGCGACGTCAGCTACGCCGAACTGGGCGCATCCGTCGCCGGGTTGGCCTCCGGCCTGGCCGACCAGGGGGCCGGGGCGGGCCGCACCGCGGCGCTGTGGGCACGCACCGACGACCGGCTACCCGAGACCCTTCTCGCCCTCTGGCGCACCGGCACCACGGTGGCCCTGGTGCCCGCCGAGGCCCCGGTCCGCCACCAGCGCGCCTGCGCGGACGCCGTGACGGCGCACCTGAGGGTCGACCTCGTCGACGCCGCCGATCCCGAGGTGCTGCCGGTCGGCCGGGTCGCCCGGGCGGCGCCGAGGCCCGCTGCCTGGCCGCGGCGCGGCGACACGAGCCATGTCCTGTTCACCTCGGGCACCACCGGCACACCCGCCGCGGTCCGCGCTCCGGCCGAAGCCCTGGCCGATGCGGTCTGCTGGTACCGCGAGCGGTTCGCGGTCCGCGCCGACGACAGGTTCGCGATGCTCTCGGGCGCGGCCCACGACCCGGTGCTGCGCGACATCCTCGTGCCGCTCACCGCGGGGGCCTCGGTCTGCGTGCCGCCGGAGCGGCTCAGCCGGCGCCCCGAACAGCTCTTCACCTGGCTGGAGAGCACGCGGGTCACCGTGCTGCACGCCACCCCCGGGCTCCTGGAGCTCATCGCGTCGGTGGCGCACGGCAGACTGGACGCGCTGCGCCTGGTGGTCGTCGGAGGCGACGTGTTCCCGGCCGGGCTGCTGAGCCGCGTCCGGGCGTTCACCGATGCGGCCGTGGTCAACGGCTACGGCACGACGGAGACGCCGCAACTCGCCGCCTGTGCCGAAGTGCTGGCCCACGGAGTCCCGGCACCCGCGGAGGGTGGGGAAGCGCGACCTCTTCCCGTCGGCCGGGGCGTCGCCGGCCGGCACGTCTACGTGGCCGACTCGGCCGGGCTGCCCCTCGGACCGGGGCAGAGCGGCGAGGCCGTCGTGCGTGGACGCGCCCTCGCTCTGGGGTACGCGGGGGACTCGACCCGCACCGACCGCTTCACCTCCGATCCGTTCGGCGTGCCGGGGGTCCGGCTCTACCGCACGGGAGATCGCGGGTACACGACCCCGGACGGCTCGGTGGTCGTCACGGGTCGTCTCGACCGGCAGGTGTCGATCGACGGGCACCGGATCGAACTCGCCGCGATCGAAGCGGTCGCCCGGAGCTTCCCCGGAGTCGCACTGGCGCGCGCCGGACTGCGGTCCGACGCCGCGAGCCCGGTTCTCGCCCTGCACGTCGGAGCGCACACCGGTCGGGAGATCGACGTCGCAGCCCTGCGCACCCATCTGCGTGGGCGCCTCCCGCGCCATGCCGTACCCGCCGAGGTCTCCTCCCACGAGGACGAGTTGACCCTTGACGCCAGTCGCAAGGTGCGCGCGACCGGCGCGGGACGGCCGAGTGGGCGCGCGGACGGTCCGCGAGCGACCCCTCGCCCGCCGCGGCGGCTGCCCGCGGGCACCACGCCGAACGAGCGTGTGCTCCAGGAACTCGTCGTCGAACTCGTCGGCACCCCGGTGGCGGCCGACCGCAACTTCTTCGACGCGGGACTCACCTCGCTCACCCTGCTGCACCTGCAACGCCGGATCGCCACGCGGCTGGACGCCGACGTGCCGGTGACGGCCCTCTTCTCGCATCCGAGCGTCCGCGCTCTCGCCGCGTACCTCGACCGGTCCATGACCCACCGGTGACAAGCCCATGAACAAAGGAACGGCCATGGCCACAGAAACCACCGAACCGCACCGGGAACCGATCGCCGTCGTGGGCTACGCGGGCAGGTTCCCCGGTGCGGCGGACACCGCGGAGTTCTGGCGGAAGCTGCGAGCCGGCGCGGACTGCGTCGACCGGCCGGCCGACGATGTACTCCTCGCCCGGGGCGCCACCGAGGCCGAGATCTCGCATCCCGACTACGTCAGAGCCGTGCCGCTCATGCCGGACGCGGACCGCTTCGACGCCGCCCTGTTCGGCATGACCCCGCGCGACGCGGCCCTCCAGGACCCGCAGCACCGGGTCTTCCTGGAGACCGTGCACGCCGCTCTGGAGAACGCCGGGTACGACCCGTTCGCCGAAGCCGAGCCGACCGGCGTCTTCGGTGGCAGCGCGGGCAGCGGATACCTGCTGCATCACCTCTCGGGCAACGCCGCCGCCGGCCGGGTCGATCCCACGACCCTCGGTATCGCGGGCAACGCCTCGTACCTGGCGACGCTCACCTCGTACCGGCTCTCCCTCACGGGGCCCAGCATCTCGGTGGGCACCGCCTGCTCCACCTCTCTGGTGGCCCTGCACCTCGCCGTCGCCGCGCTGCGTGCCGGGACCTGCGGCATCGCCGTCGCGGGCGGCGTCGAGATCGAGTTCCCGTTCGGCCAGGGCTACCAGTGGGGGCCCGCGAGCATCTACTCGCGGGAGGGAGTCTGCCGCCCCTTCGACGCGGCCGCCGACGGAACCGTCTTCGGCAGCGGTGCGGGGGTCGTCGTCCTCAAGCCGCTGCCGGCCGCGCTGAGGGACGGGGACACCATCCGCGCGGTGATCCGTGGCACCGCGGTGAACAACGACGGCTCCGACAAGGTCAGCTTCGGCGCTCCCAGCGTCTCGGGCCAGGTACGCGTCATCAAGGAGGCCATGCGGGAAGCGGGTCTCGACCCAGCTGACATCGACTACGTGGAGGCGCACGGCACGGGCACCAAGATCGGCGACCCGCTGGAGGTCGCCGCACTCGACGAGGCGTACCGCGAGCTCGCCGCCGGACCGCTGGCCCCGGGCTCCATCCCGATCGGGTCGGTCAAGTCGAACGTGGGGCACCTCGGCCCCGCCGCGGGGATCTGCGGCCTCATCAAGACGATCATGGCGATGGAGCACGGGGAGATCCCGCCGAGCATCAACTACCGGACGCCCAACCCCGCCATCGATTTCGCCGCCACGCCGTTCGCCGTCAACGACGATGTCAGGCCGTGGCCGCGTGCCCCGCACCGCACCCGCACCGCCGCGGTGAGCTCATTCGGCGTCGGGGGCACCAATGCGCACGTCATCGTGTCCGAGCCGCCCGCACCGAGCGTCCCCGGGCCGTCGGGTACCCCGCGCCTGCTGGTCTGGTCCGCGCGCGACGCCCATGCCCTGGACCAGACCCGGCAGCGACTGGCGGAGGCGTTCGCGGACGAGGTCACCGACTTCGACGCCGCGGCACACACCCTGTTCAGCGGCCGGACCCACCACCGCGTGCGTGCCGCGGCCGTGGCAGCGACCCCCGCCGAGGCGGCCGAGCTGCTGACCGGTGACGCCCGTGGTGTCCACCGCGGCCCCAAGACGGGAGGCGCCTCCCGCGAGCTGTGCTTCCTCTACCCGGGTCAGGGTTCGCAGCGGGTACGCATGGCGGAGGGCCTCTACCGCGAACTGCCGGCTTTCGCCTCCGCGTTCGACGAGTGCCTCGACCTGTTCGCCGAAGAGGGCGTCGAACTCAGGGATGCCTGGCAGCACGGCGAGCAGGACGCCCTGGAGGGGACCGCACTCGCGCAGCCCGCACTGTTCGCGGTCGAGTACGCGCTGACACGCGCCCTGAGCGAGGCGGGCGTGCGGCCCACCGTCGTTCTCGGCCACAGCCTCGGCGAGCTCGTCGCGGCCACGACAGCCGGCGTGTTCGACCTGGCGGACGCCGTCCGGGTCGTCGCGGCCCGGGGTCGCCTCATGGCGCAGATGGCGCCGGGCACCATGCTCGCCGTCTCCCTGCCCGCGACCGACCTCGGCGACCTGGCGGCGGCCGGTGTCGCGCTCGCCGCCGTCAACGGGGCGGCCCAGACCACCGTCTCCGGGCCTGCCGACGCCATTGAGGCGCTGCGCTCCCGCCTCACCGACGAGGGAGTCCGCAGCCAGATGCTGCACACCTCCCACGCCTTCCACAGCCCCTCCATGACCGAGGCGGCCGAGCGTTTCGCAGCCGTGCTGGCCCGAGTCGAGCTCCGCGAACCCCGGCTCCGTCTGGTCTCCGCCGCGACCGGCCGCGAGATCACGGCCGAACAGGCCGTGTCCCCCGGCTTCTGGGCCGGCCAGCTCGTCGAGCCTGTTCGATTCCACCCGGCGGTCGAGCACCTTCTGTCCGCCGGCGACCACCTGATCATCGAGGTCGGTCCCGGACAGGCGCTCAGCGGACTGGTGCGGCAGCACCCCGCCGTGGTGCGCGGCGCGAGCGGCATCGTCCCGACGTCCCCCCGCACGCCTGACGTCGAAGCGGATCTGCGCGCCTGGCTGGCTGCCCTGGCCGTGGTGTTCGTCGAAGGACACGAGCTGGATCGTCCCGCGCCCTCCGCGGGCCGCCGCGTCCCGCTGCCCGGCTATCCGTACCAGCGCGAGCGCCATTGGATCGACCCCGCGCCGCGTGCCTCCGGCTCCGCACCCGCCGCCGAGACCCCCGAACTCCCCGCACACTCCGAGACCACCCTGGAGGAGAAGCCCGCCGTGTCCCCCTTCTCAGCACTGAGCTGGTACGAGACCCCGTTGCCGACGGCGTCGCCTCGTACCCCGGGCCGCGTCCTCGCTCTCCTGCCCGCGGACCACGCGCAGGCGCGCCCCGTCCTCGGCGCCCTGCACCAGGCGGGACACCAGGTCTTCCGCGTTCGGCCCGGCGACCGCCTGGCCCTGGGGGAGGAGGAGTTCACGGTGCGACCCGGGCGGACCGACGACCTGGCGGCAGTCCTCGACGAGCTGAGCCGCCGCTCCGCCGAACCGCACGGCTACGTCCACGCCTGGGCGGCCGCCTCCTGGGAGGCTCCCACCACGAAGAACTGCGACGACCAGCTGGCTGCAGGCTGCCTCAGCCTGTTCGACCTGTTCAAGATCGGTGCCAGGCGGCCCGTCGACGGCGCGCTGCCCGAGATCACCGTCGTCACCTCAGGGGCCGTCGACGTGTCGGGCGGAGAGTCCCCGCACCCGATGAAGGCCATGCTCACAGGTCTGGTCGCCACCTACCTCGAGGAAGCCCCGGGAGCGCGATGCCGCCTCGTCGACATCGGCGCACGGTCTGACGAGCGCCTCCTCGCCGACGAGTTCCTTTGCGAGAACCCTGAGCCGTTCGCCGCCTGGCGTGGCGCACGCCGCTGGCAGCGCACCGAGACCCCCCTCGACATCGTCCCGGCATCCGGTACCGCCTTGCGCGAGGAAGGCGTCTACCTGGTGACCGGCGGTCTCGGCGGCCTCGGCCTGGAGACAGCCAAGGGACTCGTCCACACCGGACTGCGTCCACGGATCGCCCTGCTGGGCCGACGCGTGCCCGGCGGCGCTCCCGCACTGGCCCCCGAAGCCGCCACGCGGGTGCGTACGGCCGTGGCGGAGATGGAGGCGCTCGGTGCGGAGGTCGCCGTCATCGCCTGCGACGTGTCGGACCCGGAGTCGACCGCCGCGGCGGTCGCGGCCGCCGTCGAGCGGTTCGGACCGGTCAACGGCATCGTGCACTGTGCCGGCGTCGCCGGGGGCGGTGTCATCCAGCTCCGTGACCACGCCGATGTGCTGAAGGTGGTGCGGCCCAAGGTTCTCGGCACGTTGCTGCTGAACGAGGCGGTGGAGGCCGGCCAGCGGCCCGCCCTCGACTTCTTCGTCGCCTTCTCCAGCCGCTCGGGCACGCACGGCCTCGTGGGCAGTGGCGACTACGCCGCCGCCAACGCCTTCCTCGACGCCTACGTGACCGCCGGCCGGGGGCGCACGCGCAGCGTGAGCATCGGCTGGCCCAGCTGGCGTCGGGTGGGCATGGCAGCGCAGGAGGTTCCCGCCGCTCCGCGGCCGGAACGGACAGCGGACGACGGAACGATCGTGGCCGAGGAGGTGGTCGACGCCTCGACCCACTGGGTTCTCGACGAGCACCGCATCGACGGCGTACCCGTCATGCCGGGCACGGGCCAGATCGACTTCGTCCTGCGCGCATGGCAGGGGCGCGGCGGTGAGCCGGTGGCCACGCGTCTGGAGGACGTGACGTTCCTGCGCCCGCTGGCGGTCGCGTCCACCCGTCAGCTCCAAGTGATCGCCCGCCCCGGCCGTGACGTGGAGCGGTTCACCCTCCGGTCCCGGGACGTGACAGGCGGGGAGTGGACCGAGCACACCACCGGCGCGGTGCGCCTGGTGGAATCCCTGTCCCGCCGGATCGACCTGCCCCTGCTGGAGGCGCGGATCGAGAACGACGCCGTTCCGCCGGCCCCGGCCCAGGGCGATACAGGCCTCGTCACCTTCGGACCGCGGTGGGACAACATCGGGCGCGCCGTGCGCGGCGCCGACGAAGACCTCGTCGAACTCGTTCTCCCCGCCGCGTTCGCCGACGAGCTCCCGGCCCATGAGCTGCACCCCGCGCTCCTCGACGGGGCGACGGCCACGGCACAGCGCCCCGCCGACTTCAGCAGGCTTCCCTTCCACTACCGTTCGGTCACCGCCTTCGGCCGGCTCCCCGTCCGCTTCTGGGCCCATCTGCGGTACCGCCCCGCGGACCAGCACGCGGTGACGGTCGACATCGACCTGATCGATCCGGACGGACGGCTGGTTGTGGCCATCGACGGATTCACCATGCGCAAGGCGGCCCGCGAAGCCGTCACCGGTGCCTTCTCCGAGCAGCCCGCCCCCCGAGGCGGCACGCCCGTCGGCGGTCGGGCGCTGCCGGGAGCCGTCGACGAGCACAGCGGCCTCGAACCGCACCAGGGCGTCCGCCTCTTCCTGCGACTCCTCGACGCGCCGACCCCCGCGCACGTCCTGGTCCGCAGCTACGAGAACGGTGCGCCGCTCCCGCTCGCCGACGCACGGCCGCAGCGGTGGGCTGAACGGCCGGATTCCGTCGCGCGTACGGCGGCGGCGACCGCGGCCGTCGTTCCGGCCGGCGCGGCGCCTCACCCGGCCACGGCTCCCGTCCCGGCCCCGCCGGCCACGGCGCCCCTGCCTGCGGCCGACGACGCGGCGACGGCGGGTGGCCCCGGGGACGGTGAGAGCGACGAGGTCGCCAGGGAGATCCGCACCTTCTGGTCCCAGGCCCTCGGCATCCCGGACATCGACGAGGACGCCGACTTCTTCGAGCTCGGCGGGAACTCCCTCACCGCGATCGAACTCATGGGCCGGATCCATGACCGGTTCGGTGTCGAACTGAGCGTGGCACTCCTGTTCGAGTGTCCGACGGTGGCGCTCCTCGCCGGTGCCGTCCGCGAACAGCAGGGTCGCTGATGGCCCCCGAGCGGGCCGTCGCCGAGCGCGGCGGCCCCTTCGTCCCGGACCTCATGCGCGACCGGGTGGTCGTGGTGACCGGCGGTTCCGCCGGGATCGGCCGGGACATCGCCGCCCAGTTCCTGCGACACGGCGCACGCGTGGCGATCGCCTCCCGGCAGCCCGAACGGCTCGACGAGGCAGCCGCCGCGCTGCACCGGGAGACGGGGCGGGCGCCGATGACCGTGGTGTGCGACGTGCGGGACGCCACCGCCGTGGGGGCTCTGGCGGACCGGGTCGCCTCCGAACTCGGTCCCGCCGACACCGTGATCAACAACGCGGCGGCGAACTTCCGTATGCCTGCGGAGCGGATGACGGCCAGGGCCTTCGGAACCGTCGTCGACATCGACCTGATCGGCACGTTCAACGTCACCACCGCCTTCGTGGGGCCCATGCTGGAGCGCGGCTTCGGCCAGGTGGTCTCCGTCGTGGTGCCGGACGCCGACCGTGGTTTCCCCAACTGCTCGCACGCCGGGGCGGCCAAGGCCGGCATCGTCTCGCTGACCTCGAGCTGGGCCCGCGAGTGGGGACCGCGCGGCATCCGCGTCAACGCCGTCGCGCCGGGCCCCGTGCCCACCGAGGCCGTCATGTCACAGGTGTTCTCCGCGGACGGCGTCGCCCAGGGGCTGGTGGGGGGTGTGCCCCTCGGCAGGCTCGGCACGGGCACCGACGTCGCGCACGCCGTTCTCTTCCTCGCGTCGGATGCCGCCGCGTGGATCACCGGCACCACGCTCGTCGTCGACGGCGGCCAGTCCACCAACAGCCTCTGAGCGGGCAGCCAGTGACCATCCATCGCCTTCAGGAGAGTTGACCCCATGACGCCGACGAACGCGCCTCACCTGGTCCCGCTCGGCGGGTCCGGGTGGAGCGTCTGGCGCGACGCCGCGCTCCGCAGCGCCGGTTTTCCCGCCCGCCTTGCGGCCGACCTCGCCGACCACTGCCTGGCCCGTGCCGCCGATGCGCACGGCGCGGGCACCGCCGACGCCGCCGAGTACACCGCCGCCTTCACCGAGGCCGAGGCCCGGCTCAGCGCGACGGTCCGCCGCATGGCCGCGGACCCGCTCTTCCGGGAGGCCGTCACCTGGCAGAACCGCGCTCTGGTGGCCAACTGTCTCGACAAGGCGGCGGCGGGCGAACCGCGCAATGTACGGGGGCGCAACCACGAGATGGCGATCGTGGGACACCTGCAGAGGTACGCGTTGAAGAACGACACGATCGGATTCTTCGGCCCCGTGGGCTGGGCCGCCTTCACGGACGACCCCAACCCCTTGCGTGTCACCGCCGGCGACCGCCTTCTCGCCCGACGCACCGTGTACTTCGAGAACTGGGCGATCGACGCGGTCGCGAGGAGACTGTCCGCGGATCCGACGCTCCAACCGTGGATTGCGCCCCGTCGCGACCCCGGCGTCCGGGTCGACGGCCTCCTGGCCCACCGGCCCGAGAGGCTTCCGCTGCCCCTCACCGCCGCCGAGGCCGCCCTGCTCACCGCATGCGACGGGGACCGCACGGTCCGAGAGCTGGCCCGCGAGCTGGTCGGCGCACCGGGGGACTTCGCGACGGACGGCGACCTCCTCACCACGGTGCACCGGCTCACCGAGCACGGCGTCCTGGCCTTCGACCTCGAAGGGCCCATCGAAGCCTGGCCGGAGACCACGCTCCGCAGGAAGCTGGGCCGCATCGGCGATCCGACCCTGCGCGACAAGGCGCTGGCCGTCCTGGACCGTCTCACGGTCGCCCGGGACGGCGTCGCGGCCGCCGCCGGTGACGCCGAGCGGCTCACCGCCGCCATGGACCGTCTCAACGCCGTCTTCCAGGAGATCACCGGCGAGGCGGCGGTACGCCATCACGGCCGCATCTACGCAGGCCGCACAGTCGTCTACGAGGACACCGTGCGCGCCGTCCACGCCGAACTCGGCGCCCCGCTGAGAGACGACCTGTCCGGCCCCCTCGGACTCGTCCTCGATAGCGCCCGCTGGCTCGTCAACCGCATCGGTGCCGAGTACACGGAGGTTCTCACCGGCATCCACCAGCGCTGGGTGCGGCGCACCGGCACCCCGGAAATGCCGCTGACCAGGCTTCTCGGCGCGGCGACACCGCACATGTACTTCTCGCCGCGGTCGCTCTCCGCTCCCGTCCGCCGGGCCGTCGCCGACTTCCAGGAGCGCTGGCAGCGCGTGCTGGACGGCGCCGACGAACAGGGAACGAGCGCCGCGCGGCGCTCCTTCGACTCCCGACGGCTGGCCGACCGCGTGCGGGCGCAGTTCCCGGCGGCACCGCCCGCCTGGGCCACCGCGATTCACCACGCACCCGACCTGATGATCGCCGCGGCCTCGCCCGAAGCGATCGCCGCAGGCGACTACCAGGTGGTGCTCGGCGAACTCCACGCCTCCTTCAACTCCCTGGAAAGCAGGCTCTTCGTCGAGCAGCACCCTCTGCCCGACTCTGTCCGCGCAGCGGACGCGGCCGACCACGCCGGCCGACGCATCTACCTCGTTCCGCCGAAGGACTGGCTGCCGGTGACCTCCCGGCTGGCCCCGCCGTCCGCGACCCTGGCACCCGACACCACCTGCTGGACACTTCGCACCCCGAGCGTCCACCCCACCGGCACCCCGCTCGCCCTCGCCGACCTCTTCGTCCACGAGGAACAGGGTTCTCTGGTCGTACGCGACGGATCGGGCTCCTTCGAAGCGCCGCTCCTGGAGATGCTCAGCGAGTCCCTCAGCACGCTGAGTGTCAACAGTTTCAAACCGTTCGCCTCCCGCCCGCATCGGCCCCGGATCACGGTCGACCGGCTCGTGGTGGCCCGCGAAGCCTGGTCCTTCCGAGCCGCCGACCTCGCCTGGGCGGCCTTGAAGAAGGAGCCCGCGCGCTACCTTGGCGCTCGCGCCTGGCGTGCCGGACGCGGCCTTCCCGAGCGGGCCTTCTACAAGTCGCCCCTGGAGGACAAGCCCGTCTTCGTGGACTTCACGAGCCTGGCCCTGGTCAACATGTTCGCCAAAGTGGTTCGGCAGGCGGCCGAAGCCGACCAGGACGCGGCGATCGGCCTCACGGAGATGCTTCCGGACACGGACGGCACGTGGCTCGCCGACCACCAAGGCGAGCACTACACCGCGGAACTGCGCGTCATCGCCCTCGACCCGCTCGGGCAGGTCCGGTGAGCACTGCCGAGACGTCGCGCGCCGTCCGGGCGGCCGCACACCCCGACGTGCTGCTCGCCCACCGCATGGCCGACCTTGCCGATCGCATCGCGTTGTCCTGGTTCGGCCGCTCCCCGGTCACGGAGGCCAAGGCCGACGGGTCCCCGGTCAGTGAGGCCGACCTGGCGGTCGAAGCGGCTCTCCTGGACCTGCTGGCGAAGGAGCGACCTGGGGACGGCGTCCTGGCCGAGGAGAGCGGATCCAGCGGCGCACCGACGTCGCGCCGCTGGATCCTGGACCCCATCGACGGCACCCGGTCGTACCTGGCGGGTACCCGGGCGTGGGGCACCCACATCGCGCTGGAGGTCGAAGGGCATCTCACCGTCGCTGTGTTCACGCGCCCCGTCGAAGGTCTCCGCTGGTGGGCGCTGAGCGGTGCCGGCGCCTACCGCAGCACCACGAACGATCCGCTGGACACCACCCGGCCACTGACCCTCTCCCGTACCGCGCGGCTCTCCGACGCCCGCGTGGGAGGGCTCGTCGACCCCGGCTCGCCCTGCGCTGCCGCACTGGCCCCGCACGTCCGGTGGACCGAGGACGAGGTGTCGGTGATCGCAGCCTTGCTGGAAGGCAGGCTCGACGCCGTGCTCGACGACGGCGGAAACGCCTGGGACCAGGCGCCCGCAGTGCTCCTGGTCCAGGAGGCGGGCGGCCTTTTCCGCGACCCCGAGGGTGGCACACGCCCGGACCTGGGCTGGGGGCTGTACGCCAACGCCCGGCTCATGGCGGAGTTGATGAACATCGTCCGACCTCCGAAGATGCATTCCACCCCGGCGTGACCGCGACGATGCCGCTCACCGCAGAGCCGCACCGCTCCGCCCTCGTCCCTTCCCCCTTTCGCGCCCGAGCGAAGATTTCGATCGAACTGAGGAGTTCCGCATGAGCCTGGTCGACGTCCACAACGAGTGGGACCCGCTGGAAGAAGTCGTCATCGGATCCATCGAGGGCGCCCGCGTTCCGCTGCCCGGTACCGACCTCTTCACCGTGGACTACGCCGAGTTCGGCTCTCCCGAGCGCATCCCCTCCGGGCCGGTGCCGCAGCACGTCGTCGAGCAGACCAGGGAGGACCTCGAGGAGCTGTGCCAGGCGCTCACGCGCCTCGGCGTCAAGGTGCGCCGCCCCGAGGACACCGACCACGCCGCCACCGTGGCCACCCCCGACTGGCAGACCGACGGGCACTACAACTACTGCCCCCGCGACGTCCTGCTGACCGTCGGCGACACCGTGATCGAGACCCCGATGGTCCTCCGCTCCCGATTCCTGGAACCCTTCGCCTACAAGAAGCTGCTCCTGGAGTACTTCGACTCCGGGACGCGATGGCTCTCCGCGCCCAAGCCCCGCCTCGGCGACGACATGTACGACGTGTCGCGGGAGCCGGGCCGGCGGCTGCTCGACATCGAACCCGCCTTCGATGCGGCCAATGTGCTGCGCTTCGGCACCGACATCCTCTACCTGGTCTCGGACAGCGGGAACGACCGCGGCTGGAAGTGGCTCCAGTCCACCCTCGGCGACGCCTACACCGTCCACCCCTGCCGGGACCTGTACGCGTCCACGCATGTCGACTCGACCATCGTCCCGCTGAGGCCCGGTCTGGTCCTGCTCAACCCCGAGCGGGTCAACGACAAGAACATGCCCGACTTCCTGCGCGGTTGGGACAAGGTCTGGTGCCCCGAACTGGAGGACATCGGCTACGTCGGGGAGCGGCCGTACTGCTCCACCTGGATCGGCATGAACCTCCTCGTCCTCAAGCCCGGCCTGGTCGTCGCCGACGACCGCCAGCCCGAACTCATCCGCACGCTGGAGAAGCACGGGGTGGACGTTCTGCCGCAGCGACTGACGCACGCGCGCTCGCTGGGCGGGTCCTTCCACTGCGTCTCGCTCGACATCCGCAGGACCGGATCGCTCGAGACCTACCGCTGATCCCGGGCCGGCCCCGAGTCCCGTCCCGCACCGTTCCCGCTGGAGCCCCCATGGATGCCCTCGCCCAACGCATCAGACTGCTGCGGATCCTCACGTCCGCGCGCGCCACCGTCGTCACCCCGCTCATCGTCCTGCTTCTCGTGGAGAGCCTGGCCCCGGCGGCGACGGCCGCCGCGCTCGCTCTGCTCGTCGGGCAGCTGGGGGAGTCCACCGGCGACGGGCTGTTCTCCGCAGCCCTGGGGCCCCTCGCGGTGTTCGCCGCGACCTTGGTGGCGGGTCACGTCGCCGAAGCCCTCATCGCCCCGCTCAAGTTCCTCGCCGCCGCGCGCATCGACGGAAACCACCGCGAACGCGTCGCCCGGACCGTGGCCGGCACGCCGCGCATCGACGCGCTCGAACGCCCCGAGGTGCAGGTGCTGGTCAGGGAGGCCATGGCCGACCGCAGCAGGGGCTACGACTGCACGCCGGCCGACGGCGCGGTCGGACAGCTCCGGTGGGGCGCGGCGATGCTCGGTGCCGTCGCGGCCTGCGCCGTCCTCGCCTCGTACACCTGGTGGCTGGTGCCCATGGTGCTGCTGCCCGCCGCCCTCAACCGGGTGATGCGTACGCGGGACGAGTTCGCGCTGTCCGCGCTGTGGAAGGGCGCCACCAAGGGCGAACTCCACGCCGATGTGTGGCGGCACGCGGCCGCTTCGCCCGGCGAGGGCAAGGACGTGCGGACCTTCGGCTTCGCGGACTGGATGGTCGAGCGGATGCAGGAGCACATCCGCACCGCCAACGCGCCGCTGTGGGACCGCATCGCGGGTATGGTGCGGGACTCCTGGAAGCAGCTGCTGCTCGTGCTCGCGGGTCTGGTCCCCGCCTACGTCCTGGTGGCCCGCAGCGCCGCCGAAGGACACCACTCGGTGGGTATCGCGGCGGCCGTGTTCGCCGCGGGCTGGTCGTTGTTCCAGGTCCTCGGCCCGGATTCCGAGATGTACAACATCATCGGTGCGGGCCGGGTGCTGAAGGCCTACGACGCGCTCCGCGGGACAGTGGCGAGCGGCCGCTCCGAGGAGGACGTCGAGCAGGTGGCCGACGCGCGCTGCCGCGACCGCGCCACCCCTCCTCTCGTCAGCTTCGAGGGTGTCTCCTTCCGCTACGAGGGCGGCGAGCACGACGTACTCGACCGCCTCGACCTGCAGATCGAGCCGGGTGAACTGCTCGCCGTCGTCGGCCTGAACGGCGCAGGAAAGTCCACCCTCATCAAACTGCTGTCCGGCCTGTACGAACCCACCGGCGGCCGGATCACCGCCGACGGAGACGACCTGGCGCACATCGCCCCCGCCACGTGGCGTGCCAGGATCTCGGTCGTCTTCCAGGACTTCGTCAAGTACCAACTCTCCGCCGCAGACAACGTGGCGCTCGGCCACGGTGGCGTCCCTCGCGACCAGCGTCTGGTCGAGGAAGCAGCCCGGGACGCCGGCTTCCAGGACGTCCTCGAACGGCTCCCCGACGGCTGGGACACCCCGCTCGCCCGCGCGCGCACCGGCGGCGTCGACCTGTCCGGCGGACAGTGGCAGCAAGTGGTCCTCGCTCGCTCCCTGTACGCCGTGCGTCAAGGAGCCCGGCTCCTGGTGCTCGACGAGCCGACCGCCCACCTGGACGTACGGACCGAGTTCGACGTCTTCGAGCGCATCGCCAAGAACCGCGGGGACACGAGCGTCGTGCTCATCTCGCACCGGCTGTCGACCGTCCGCCAAGCCGACCGCATCGTCCTGCTGGACGGTGGACGGATCACCGAGTCCGGCACCCACGAGGAGCTCATGGCCCAGCGGGGCCAGTACGCGGAGATGTTCGAGATCCAGGCCGAGCGGTTTCGCGGCGGCGACGACGAGCGGATCGGCGACGACGATCCGGCAGGAAAGGGAATCTCGCTGTGACCACGTACCCGAAGCTCTGGCGTGAACTGCTCGGCCTGTCGCTGCGCAGACAGCGCGCCTACACCGTGGCCACCCTGGCTGCCGTCGTGTGTTCCGTGCTGGTCGTCGCCCTGTGTGCCCTCGCCCTGCGCGAGGCTGTGGACGCCATCGTCCGGGGTGACACCGGCAGGGCGATCGCGGCCGCGGCTGTCGCCGGCATCGTCTACGCCCTCAACCTGGTGCTCCAGGACACCGCCGGCATCCTGCGCGTGACCACCAACGACCGCCTCGGACGCCTGGAACTCCATCCCCAGGTCCACCGGGACCTGGCCAAGACCGAGGGCCTGGACCACCTCGAGCGGACCGACTTCCTCGACCGGGTCTCCATCGTCCGCTCCAGCACCGGCCACATCACCATGAGCATGTGGAACGCGGTGATGGCCCTGTCCAACGCCCTCAAACTGCTGATCACGGTGCTGCTCCTCGGGTCGGTCAGCCCCTGGCTCGCCCTGCTGCTGCTCTTCGCGGCGATTCCCGTGTGGTGCGACCACCGCGGCCAGGGGGTCGTCCGGCGCGTCGAGGTCGAGACCGCGGAGGCGTACCGGCTCCACCAGCACCTGTCCGAACTCGCTGTCGGCGCGTCGGGGGGCAAGGAGCTGCGCGTGTCCGGCTCCGCGGGACAGATCGTGGATCGCCAGGCGCAGGCCTGGCGTGACGCCATGGGCCCCCGCACCCGGGCCCAGTTCGTGGCGGCGGCCTGGAAGCTGACCGGCTGGCTGGTGTTCACCGCCGGCTTCGTCGGCGCCCTCGCCCTCATCACCTATCGGGCCGCCCACGGGCACGGCACCGTCGGCGACCTCGTCCTGACCGTCACCATCGCTGCGAGCCTGCGTCAGACCGTCGCCGGAACCGTGCAGAGCACCACCGCGACGGCCGGCTCGCGCCGGGTCCTCGAGCCCTACCTGTGGCTGCGCCGCCATCTGCGGGGCGAAGCCGATCGGTCCACCGGCTCCGAGCGGCCGCCGGCCCGCCTCACGGACGGCATCGTCCTGAGCGATGTCAGCTACACGTACCCGGGTACCGACCGGCGCGCCCTGGACGGCGTCACCGCCACGCTGCCTGCGGGGGCCGTCATCGCCGTCGTCGGCGAGTACGGATCGGGCAAGTCCACCCTGGTCAAGCTGCTCGGCAAGTTCTACCGGGCCGACAGCGGCACGATCACCGTCGACGGCCGCGGATTGGCCGAGCTCGACACGGAGGCGTGGCGTGCTCGGTCCACCGCCGCCTTCCAGGACTTCGGTCGGTTCCGTACCACCTTCGCCCGCACCGTCGGGCTGGGCGACCTGCCGCACGTCGACGACCGCGAGCGCATCATGCGGGCGCTGGAGGAGACCGATGCGACGCGCCTGCTCGCAAGCCTCCCCGACGGCCTGGACACCCAACTGGGACGCGAGCTCGGCGGCGTGGACCTCTCCGAGGGCCAGTGGCAGCGCACCGCGCTCGCCCGCGCGGCCATGCGCACCGACCCGCTGCTCTTCGTCCTCGACGAGCCCACCGCGTCCCTGGACGCGCCCAGCGAACAGGCCATCTTCGAACAGCAGATGGCTCGGGCAAGGACGCTCGGCCGCACCACCGGCGCCGTCACCGTCATCGTCTCCCACCGGTTCTCCACCGTCACCGGGGCCGACAAGATCCTCGTCCTGGACAAGGGCAGGCTCGTGGAATCCGGGAGCCATGACGAGCTGATGCGGCTGGGCGGCCGCTACGCCGAGCTGTACGGCCTCCAGGCCACCGCGTACGCCGACTGAACCGACCGCATCAGCGCCGGGGCGGCCGGCCGCCCCGGACACCGGCACAGAAACGGAGACCGAGATGACGGGCCCCACGCCCGATGCCACGGCGCCGCTGTCCTTCCAGCAGGCGGAGTCCCTCCGCAACATGCGGAGCCATCCCGACTGCATCCACCGCTACGACATGGTCTGCCTGTTCCGTCTCGACGGACCCGTGGACCGCTCCGCCCTGGCCGCCGCGACACACGACCTGGCCGACAGGCACGCCGTACTGCGCACCACGATCTCCAGCGACGGTGTCACCGACCTCCAGCGGGTCCACCCGGAGCCGCTCGTCCCACTGCGGACGCGTGACTGGTCCGGCCACACCGAAGACACCCTGGTGTCCACCCTCCTCGACGAACGCCACGGCACTGCCGACGTGCTCGCGGGGAAGCCGCTGTTCCGCCCCGCCCTGCACCAGCTCGACGGTGAGCTCCTGCTCTCCTTCACCGTGCACCACCTGGTGTACGACGGCTGGTCCGTACCCGTGCTGTGGCGCGACCTTTCCGCCGCATACCGGGCACGCACCGAGGGACGGACCGCGGACCTCCCCGAGCTCCCCCTGAGCTACAGCGACTTCGCGCGCACCCAGCGCGAGGCCTGGCCGCAGATCGAACGCGACACCCTCGACTTCTGGAGCCGGACCCTCCATGACGCGCCCCGGTCGGTGAAGTGGCCCGCTCCGACCGAGCCGCCCGCCCTCTCCTCGCCCAAGGAGATCGCCCAGATCCCCTTCGGCCTCGGGACGGAGGTGTCGGACGCGGTCCGCCGGGCCGCCCGATCCGCCCGCGTCTCCCCGTTCGTGGTGCTGCTGTGCGCCACCGCGGTCGGCATCGCACGGGTGACGGGCCAGTACGACCTGGTGTTCGCCACGGACACCGCCAACCGCGAGGACCGGGACAAGCGCGACGCCGTCGGCTTCTACGTCAATTCCAAACCCGCTCGCATCCAGGTGGTGCCGGGCCGGCCGTTCGCCGACCTCGTCCGAACGGTGTGGGAGTCCTGGCTCGCCGCGGAGGCGCACCGGGACGCCTACTCCGACCTGATCCTCCAGTCCTTCGGCTCGCCGCCGACCATCAAGGTCAACATGTTCAACTTCTCGTACGGCGGATACGAGACGCCGCTCTTCCCCGGCGTGAAGGTGCACGTGCTGCCCGTCAGGCCCCAAGGGTTCGACTGGCGTGACTTCAGCCTCTTCTGGGGCGGCGAGGACAAGGAGTACGGCGGCACGGTGCTCTACCGGCCGGCCCACGTGGGCCGGCCGGCAGCGGAGCGGGTCCTCGCCCACCTCCGGGAGCTGCTTGCGGCCCCCGGAGCCATCGTCTGATCACCCGGTCCGCCGGCCGACCGGCCACCGGTTCAACCGAGGAGTTCTCCGCTCGAACAGCGGACTTCCTCATCCAGCACAACAGGCACCTGAAGGAGCGGCATGACCAGGTCCGGCGCCCAGTACAAGGAATCCCTGCGGGACGGCCGGGAGGTGTGGATCGACGGTGAAAGGGTCAAGGACATCACCGTGCACCCGGCGTTCCGGCGCACGGCAGGCTCCCTGGCCCACCTCTTCGACCTCGCGAACGACTCGCCGCACTCGGCCGCCCTCACCGACGGCGCCGTCCACCGGGCGCACCTGACACCCCGCAGCTACGACGACCTCGTCGCCCGCCGCGTCGCTCACAAGACCTGGGCGGAGGCGAGCTTCGGCTACCTGGGACGCACCCCCGACTACATGGCCTCCGGCATCGCAGGCATGGCCGCCGTGGCCGACCGCTTCACCACCCCGGACTATGACGGCGCACCCCAGGTCAGGGCCCTGCACCGGCGGATGTCCGAAGGCGACCTCTACCCGACGTTCACCATCACCAACCCGCGCTTCGACCGGACCCGGGCCGCCTCGCAGCAGGAGGAGAACGACCTGGTGGCCCGTGTGGTGGAAGAGCGCGACGGCGGCATCGTGGTCCGCGGTGCCAAGACCATCGGCACCGCCGCCGTGTTCGGGGACGAGATCCTGGTCGGCACCATCGAACCGCTCGCGCCGCAGGACGTCGACCACGCGGTGTGCTTCAGCGTCCCGATCGCCACCCCCGGGCTGAAGTTCATCTCCCGTACCTCCTACGAGGCGCAGGCCCGCAGCGTCTTCGACAACCCGCTGTCCTCCCGTTTCGACGAGAACGACGCCCTGCTCATCTGCGACGACGTCTTCGTTCCCTGGGAGAACGTGCTCGTCTACCGCAACGTCGACCTGGCCTTCCAGCAGTGGTGGCAGACGCCCGCCTACACCAACTTCGTGCACCAGTCCGCGACGCGCTTCTGGACCAAGCTGGAATTCCTGGCCGGTATCGCGATCCTGCTCGCCAAGGCCAACAACTCCTACCGGATGCCGCCCGTCCAGGCCCAGATCGGAAAGCTCATGGGCTGGGTCGCACAGGCCAAGTCGATGGTTCTCGCGGCGGAGGCGGCCTTCGAACCCGTGCAGGGCGGCGACGGTGCCGTGGCGATCAACAAGGAGCTCGCCTGCGCCCACCGCATCATGGCCGGCGAGATGTACCCCCGCTTCGTCGCCGAGATCAAGCTGCTCGCCGGCAGCTCCGTGTTCCAGCTGCCGACCTCGGGCCACGACCTGCTGCACCCCGAGATCGGCGACCTGCTCGCCAAGTACGTCCGCTCTCCCGGCCACGACGCCGAGAGCCGTACCAAGCTCCTCAAGCTGGCCTGGGACGCCCTCGGCTCGGAATTCGCCGGACGTCACGAGCAGTACGAGCGCTTCTACCACGGTGCTCCGCACGTCTACCTGATGCAGCAGGCGTGGGAGGGCGACACCCAGCGCTGCGAACGGCTCACCCAGACCTGTCTCGACGGTTACGCCCTCTGAACCCACGACTTCACACCCCACAGCCCCTTGGAGGCGCTTCGGATGCGCATGGTCAGACTCTCGGAACTCGACGCGGGGCACGGGACTCTCACCGCCTGGCGGCTCTCCGAGACGGCTCCCGCACCGCTCTCACCCGCCCCGCCCGCACACAACCAGGAACTGCGGCTCCAGCAAGCGGCGCACGAGAGGGCCGCGCAGGGTAGCTGGAGCCGGCGCTGGCACCTCACCGCCTTCCACCTCGACGGTCCGCTCTCCCCTGGCCCCCTTGAGGACGCTCTGTCCGACTTCGTGCGCCGCCACTCCACACTGCGCAGTCGGTTCAGCGCCGAGGGCGACACCTTCGTACGCCACGTGATGCCTCCGGCCGACGTCTCCCTGTCCCGCCTCGACCTCGGCGTCTGTCCGGACTCGGACGCTGCCCGCGCCGCGTTGGTCCACCTCGCCGACGAGGGCACCGACCCGCTGGGGCGGTACCCGTGCGTCTTCGCCGCGCTGAGCGGTCCGCACGGCACCACTGTGTTCATGGCCGCCGACCACCTCCACGTGGACATGCACTCCCACGTGGTGGCCGTCGAAGAGATCCACCGCCTGTACGAGGCACGGTTGCGCGGTACCGACGCCGGCCTCCCGGGGCCCGGCGACCACGTGGAGTTCGCCCTTGCCGAAAGGGCCCGCGATGCCGGGGACGTCGACGCCGCCCTCGCCCACTGGGTGGCCTTCGCGCGTGCCGCGGGGGACCGGCTGCCCCCCTTCCCGCTCGATCTCGGCGTGGCTCCGGGCGAAGACGTCCCGCTGACCCAGGAGCTGCTGCCCCTGTTCGACGAGGAGACCGCCGACGCCGTCGAATCCTGGTGCTGGGCGAACGGGGGCATGTTCCTGCCGGGCCTCCTCGCTGCGGCCGCCCTCACCGTCGTCGAACTGGGCGGGAGCAGGGCATTCAGAACGATCATTCCGATGCAGACCCGCCCGGACCCCAAGGCACCGGCCGTCGGCTGGTACGTCAACGGCGTCCCGATCGCCTTCGACGTACCCGAGGGAGCCGGGCTCGACCTCGTCGTGCGGCGCGCCCAAGCGGCGTTCCTGGAGGTCCGACGCCTGCGCGACGCACCGATCGAGCGGATCCAGAGGCTGATGCCGTCCGACATCCGCCAGGACCGCGCGTCGTGGTTCTCCTACCTCGACCTGCGGGGTGGACGGGGCCCCTGGGACCCGCGCAGGCAGGCACGGGTCACCTCCAGTGCGCGCAACGGTGGTGGAGGCGACGTGTGGATCAACCGGACCCCCGACGGCACCGTGCTCCAAGCTCGATACCCCGACGTACCCGCCGCCCGGGCAGCCATGCGGGCCTACCGGGCGGGCATCGCCCGGCACCTCACCGCTGCCGTGGGGCGCTGACCGCCGCACACACGGACGGCGCCGGGGACATCCCCGGCGCCGTGCTTCATCGGTCGGCGCTCCGCGCCGTGGTCCATCTCGCGGGAACGCCGTTCAGCCCCACAGCAGCAGGAGGCAGCAGACACCGGCGACCAGCACCAGCGCCCCTCCGAGCAGGAGGCTCCGCCTTCCGCGCCGGGAGGCGTCCTGCGTCTCTTGCCCGGCCGAAGTGGGGAACCCCTCCGCATCGGTCATGTGCTCGTCCACCACGTCGGCCACGATCACCGTCACGTTGTCCGAACCGCCGGCACGCAATGCGAGCTCCACCAGGCCGCCGGCCACCGACTCACGCTCCGGCTCTCGCAGCAGTCGCGCGATCTCCTCGTACGGCACCAGGTCGGTCAGGCCGTCGGAGCAGAGCAGCAGTCGGTCGCCGGGCGCGGCGGGCAGCAGGGTCACGGCAGGCGCGAGCTGAGTACTGCCCACCACGGCGCACGTCACGACGGACCGGTGCGGATGGACGGCAGCCTCGGCCTCGCTGATGCGTCCCTTGTCCATGAGCGTCTGGATCAGGCTGTCGTCACGCGTGAGCGGAGACAGCTCGCCCCCACGCAGGAGGTACGTGCGCGAGTCGCCGACGTTCGTCACGGCGAACCGCGCGTCCGGCGTGAGCAGGACGGAGGTGACCGTCGTGCCCATGCCTTCGAGTTCCGGCCGCTCGGCGATCCTGCGTGCGATGTCCTCGTTGCCCGCGGCGATCCCCGACAGGACGGCGTGGGAGGGATCGTCGCCCAGGCCGATCGGAGCGATGTTCGCCATGCGCGCGACCAGCGCGGCACTGGCGACCTCACCCCCGGCGTGGCCGCCCATGCCGTCCGCGACGACGAGCAGATGCGAGGCGGCGAACACGGAGTCCTCGTTGGACTCCCTGACCAGTCCCTTGTCGCTTCTGACGGCGAACCGGAGGGTGAGGGGCATGGGCGCTTCTCCAGGATGAGTACGGGCCGCCGCGGCGATGGGCCGCGGCCGGCACGGGCAGGCGGTGTCCGCTGAGGGCTGACCGTCGGCCGATCTTGCCCGAATCGCGGCAGGTTCACGAGCCAACCCCCTTACTGTCCCCGCGTTCAGTGAAGCCTTGCCCCGGGTCCGCGGTGCGTGCGAATGTCTGCCCCGCACATCACGCCCAAAAGCCCGAAGGCCGGATCCCGGAGTCTGGAATCCCGATCGCCGGAATTCCCGCTGCGACCAGAGCGAGAGGCCCGGTGCGTCCCCGCGCCGGAGCCGGGCGATGAGTTCAAGCGGAATCGAGGAAAACGTTGCGGATCTCCGTCATCACCGGAGCGAGCTCGGGAATCGGTGCAGCGGCTGCACTTCAGCTGACACGGAGCGGAGAACGGGTTCTCATCACCGGCCGTTCCCGGGAGAAACTCCGTTCCGTCCATGGTGCGTTGCTGGCGGCCGCACCGGACGGCACGACCGTCCCCGAGCCGATCGCCGCCGACCTGTCCAGTCTGGCGGGCGTACGGGACCTGGCCAAGCAGATCCTCGACCGCTTCCCGCGTGTCGACGTGCTGGTCAACAACGCGGCCGTCCAGCCCAGCAGGCGACACGTGTCCGCCGACGGATTCGAACTCGGCCTCGCCGTCAATCACTTGGCTCCGTTCCTGTTGACCAACCAGCTCGCCGCGAGCATCCAGGCCGCTTCCGGGCGGGTCATCACCACAGCGTCCTCCTCGCACGTCAAGGGCTCGCTCGACCTCGCCGACCCGCAACTCACCCGAGGATGGAGCGGAGTGCAGAGCTACGGGCGCTCCAAGCTGGCCAACATCCTGTTCACGGCCGAGCTGCAGCGACGCACCCCCCTGCCTGCCTCGTGCTTCCACCCGGGCGCGATCCGAACCGACATCAACCGCGACTCGCCGTTCGTGCGCTTCGTCAAGCCGTTCGAGCGCTTCGTCCTGAAGCCGCCGGAGCAGGGGGCCGACACGCTTGCCTGGTTGGCCACAAGCGCTGAGGGCGGGGCTCCCTCCGCCGTCTACTACGCGGACCGTGCGCCGGCCGACAGCAGCCCCGCGGCCCGGGACGCAGAACTCGCCGCCCATCTCTGGGATCTCTCCATGGACCTCACCGGCGCCGATCCGTGGCCACGGATTGCCTGACGCCCTTTCGTCCACGAGGCCCGCGATCACGACCCGTCGGCTTGAACTCCGTTGACGGCGATGGCGGATGTCCTGATCATCTCTGTCGGGCCCGTCGAATCGCGTACAGCCGACGGCCCGATACCGAATCCCTGAAGGAAATCGGAACGTCCTCCGAAGCCCGTTCGCTGTGAAGAAGACCCCGCCGGCGGATGCGGCCCCTTTCGGGCAGACAAGCCAGCGTACGACCCCGTTCAGGAGAGGCGATGCCCGCATCAATCCCGCCGGACTCGATAGCCGACCGGATCATCCGGCACGCGAGCCGGCGCCCGGAAGCCCCGGCCATGATGTGGCACGACCGGACGACGACGTACGGAGAGCTGGCCGACCTCGCCCGGACCGTGCGAGCCCGTATCGAGGCGAGCACACCGGCACAGGCCCCGGTCGCGATGACGTCCAAGAAATCTCCCGAGGCAGTAGCCCTGGTCCTGGGGTGCCTGCTGGCCCGCCGTCCCGTGCTCCTGCCGTCCGCCGAGCTCGCCGAGCGCCCTCTGGCCGCGCTCCTGGCCGTCACCGGAGCCGCACGCCTGCCTGATCCGAAGCTGCTCACCGCTGCGGGCGACTGCACCCCGGAGCCGACGAGCGACCCGGGCGCCGCGACTGCCCGCGTCCCGGACGACACGGCATTCCTGCTCACCACGTCCGGGTCGACCGGGAACCCCAAGACCGTTCCGATCAGCCACGGCGCCGCTTCCCGCTTCGCACACTGGGCCGCGGCCCGCTTCGCCCTCGACCGGCACACCACCGTCCTCAACCACGCCCCCCTCAACTTCGACCTGTGCCTGCTGGACGTGTGGACCACGCTCAGCCACGGCGGCCGAGTCGTCCTCGTGGACCAGGACCGCGCCACCCAGCCGGCCCATCTGATCGGCCTCCTCCGACGCACTCCTGTGCACCTCATCCAAGGGGTGCCCCTGCTCTTCCAGCTCGTCACCGCCGGCGCCACCGAGGACGACGTCGCCGCGCTGAGCTCGGTCCGCCATGTCGTCACCACCGGCGACGCCCTGCCCGAGAGGGCCTTCGCCCCGCTGCCCCGGCTGTTCCCCCGGGCACGCTTCCACAACGTGTACGGCTGCACGGAGACCAACGACAGCTTCGTCCACGACATCGACCCCGCCGATCCCATGCCGCTCGGCTCCCTGCCCATCGGCCGCCCCGTCGAGGGGGCCGACGCGTGCCTCGTCGACGACGACGGCACCGTCCTGCACGGCCCGGGAGTCGGCGAACTCCTGGTCCGAACGCCCTTTCAGGCCTCCGGATACGCGGAACCGGCCAAGGACGCCGGCGTCTTCGTCGCCGCCCCTCCGGGATACGACCCCGCCGGACGGTGGTACCGCACCGGTGACCTCGCGCGTCGCCATCCCGGCGGCACCCTGACCCTGGAAGGGCGGCGCGACCATCAGGTCAAGGTACGCGGCGTCCGGGTCAACACCAGCGAGATCGAGGCCCTGCTGCGCGACCACCCCGACGTCGAGGACGCCGTGGTACTGGCCCTGCCCGACCCGTTGGCCGGGACCCGGCTGCACGCTGTCGTCCACCGACGGACCGGAGCTTCCCTCAGCCCGCTGTCCTTGAGAGGACACCTGGCGGCGCTCCTGCCACGCGTGGCCATCCCCGCGGCCTTGAGCCTCACCGACACCCCGCTGCCCCGCACCTCCACCGGCAAGCCCGACCGGACCGCCCTGCGGCAGCAGCTGACACACGACCGCCCGATGCCGGGCCGGCCCCGGCACACCGACGATGGAGCCTGACATGGACCGCCGCGCAGAAATCAAGCAGTTCGTCATCGACGAGTTCGCCGTGGGCATCTCCGCCGACGAACTGCCCGACGACTACGACCTGCTGGCCAACGGTGTCATCGACAGCCTCGGCCTGCTCACGCTGGTCAGCTGGCTGGAGAACCGCTACGCACTCGGCATCGACGCCATGGACGTCTCACCTCTCAACTTCCGCACCGTGGAAGCGATCGCCACGTACCTGGGCTCCGCCACACCGACAGCCGGAGCCCAGTAGCCTTGCTCCGCCTCCTCGACGACCTCATTCTCCGCGACCGGCCCGTCGCCGCGGAGACATGGCACGCGTTCTGGGACCGCCTCGACGGCGGTCGCCTCGACAAGGCCTATGCCCTCGCCGTCCTCACCTCACTGTCCACCCTGCCCCCGGACGCCCCCACCAGCCTCGGCCTCCTCGACTCGTTGGCCGCGCGCCGCCGTGCCCACCGCACCACCGTCACTCCGGCCACCTGGCAAGGAACCGTCAACGCGGTGGGCACCGGCGGCGGACCCGCCACGTTCAACCTCACCACCGCCGCCACCCTCGTCGCCGCGGCGGCCGGCACCCCCATGGTGAAGACCGGGTCCCGCGGCTACACCAGCCGGCACGGATCCCTCGACATGCTGCGCCTGCTCGGCATCCCGCTCTGCGGCAGCTACCCGGAGTGCGAAGACTTCCTCAGTCGCTACGGCGTCGCCTTCGCGGGAGGCTTCGTCTACCCGACGGAACTCGCCCGCCTCGCCCGGCTCACCATTCCGCACGACATCCGCCGCACCGGACGCGCGTTCAACACCCTCGGTCCCTTCCTCGCCGATCTGCCCGTCGCCACACAGATCACGGGCGTCTCGGACCGGCGGGACCTGCCTCGCCTCACGACGCTGGCCCTGCGCCCCGGCGCCCCGGACACCTGGCTCGTCCACAACGACCTGGGCGTCGACGAACTCGTCAGCTTCGCTCCGAACACCATCGACACCGGCGACGGCACCCCCCGGCAGGTGGGCGGGCAGGCGTCGCCCACCCTTCCGTCCACCCCCGGCACCCTCGCCGATCTCGCGCCCGCACCCGACCACGCCCCAGACCCCGTACCACACCTCCTTGACCTTCTCGGTGGCCACGGCCCCCCTCCTGCCGTCGAAAGCATCTGCCTCAGCGCAGCCGCAGCAGGCGTCGCCGCGGGCACCGCCCCCGACTGGGAAACCGCCTACCGCGCCACGACCGAGGCCGTCCGCAGCGGCGCCGCACGCGCACTCGTCCAGCGGCTACGCAGCCACCCCGGCCACACCGCCTTCGGAGCATCCCGTATCCATGCCTGACCCCCGGAACGGCCGCACCTTCTTCCCCGGCCGCACCCCCGACGACCCGGGACTCGCCCTCTTCCTCAACGCGGGCGACCCCGGACCCGACCAGACCCGTGAACTGCTGCTCGCCCTGGACGACTCGGGCGTCGACTGCGCCGAACTCGCCGTTCCCTTCCCGGACTCGCCCACCGATGGCCCCACCATCCGCCGCTCCGCCCAGCGGGCCCTGACCAACGGCATCGACCTCGACCGCACCCTTGGACTGATCGCCGGCGTGCGGCCCTCCCTCAGGCACACCAAGATCGCCCTGCTCGCCGACTGGCGACACAGCATCCGGGGACCCGGCATGGAGGAGTTCCTGAGACGTGCCCGTGGCGCCGGAGCCGACGCCGTCCTGCCCCATGGTCTGCCACCCCTGCTCAAGTCTCGCTTCCTGGAGACCGCGCACCGCCTGTGCCTGCCTGTCGTCACCACCTGCTACGCGACGTCCGACGAAGCAGTCGTCCAGCAGTCCGCACGCCAGGCGACGGCCTACCTGTACCTCGTCGCCCGCTACGGGCGCTCCGGCAGCGACGCACCGCTGGACCACACCGCCCTGCGACGTGCCCTGGACACCGCCCGCCTCCACACGGACGCACCCCTCGCCGCCGGATTCGGCGTCCGCACGGCGGCCGACGTCCGTGGCGTCGGCGAACTGGGCGCGCACGCCGCAGTCATCGGCACCGCACTCGTCGAAAGCGTCGAACGCGCCCTTGTCGAGGACCGCGACGTCACCGAAGCAGCGCTCCGGTACCTCAGCGGCCTCCTGCGCCGGCCGTCCTGACCACAGCCACTCCCATCCGTTCACACCCACCCGACCGAAGGAGCACCGACATGATCGTGCGCAGGCTTGCCGAAGTGAAGACCGTGGACTGGGGCAACGGCGTCAGCCGCCGCTTCCTCGTGCAGGACGACGGCCTCGGATACTCCGTCACCGACACGGTCGTCAGAGCCGGCACCAAGTCCTTCCTCGAGTACACCCGTCACCTCGAATCCTGTTACTGCATCTCCGGCAGCGGCGAAGTCGTCGACACCGCAGGAAACAGTCACCGCATCGAGCCGGGCACCCTCTACGCACTGAACGAGCACGACGCCCACTGGCTTGTCGCCGATCCCGACGAGGATCTGCGCCTGGTCTGCGTGTTCAGCCCCGCCCTCCAGGGCGACGAGCGCCACTCCCTGGACGCCGCGGGCTCGTCGCACTACTGATCCACCCCACCGCACACCCTGCAGGAGAGCCCCGTGATCGAATGGTCAGCAGACCAACGCGAACTGCGCGACACCCTCACCCCCTGGTTCGGCAGACTCGGGGACGGTCACGCCGACTACGACCGTGCCGCCCGATTCCCCACAGGACCCTGGGGCGCGGTCCGCGACAGCGGCCTCCTGCGGCTGCCCTTCGAGGCCGAGTGGGGAGGGCTCGACCAGAGCCTCCTCACCACGATGTACGTCCTCGAAGCCCTGGGGCACGGCTGCGCGAACGGAGGCCTCAACTTCTCCGTGACCACGCACATGGTCAGCACCGGAGTCCCCGTACAGAAGTTCGGCTCGGAGGAGCTCAAGAAGGCGTACCTTCCCGCCGTCGTCGACGGCAGCTCCATCGGCGCCCATGCCATCACCGAGCCCGACGGAGGCTCCGACGCCCTGTCCATGCGCACCACGGCGGTCCGTGACGGGGACCACTACGTGCTGAACGGCGCCAAGACGTTCGTCAGCAACGGACCCGTCGCGGACCTGGTCGTGGTGTACGCGCGCACCGACCCCACCGCGGGACCTCTCGGGACCAGCGCCCTTCTCGTGGAACGCGGCACGCCCGGCCTCACCTTCGGTCAACCCATCTCGACCATGGGGCTCAAGGCCTCGCCCATCGGCGAGATCTTCCTCGAGGACTGCCGCGTGCCTGCCCGGAACCTCATCGGCGCGCCGGGCACCGGATTCATGGTCCTCGACCACGTCATGAAGTGGGAGATCCTCTGCTCGTTCATCGTGACCACGGGTGAGATGCAGCGCCGCCTCGAACGCTGTGTCGACTATGCCAAGACCCGCCAGGCCTTCGGCCGTCCCATCGGTTCCCACCAGTCCATCGCCAACCGCATCGTCGAGATGCGCGTCGGCGTCGATTCGGCCCGGAAGTGGCTCTACGACACCGCCTGGAAACTCACCCGGGGACAGAACGTCGCCGTAGACCTTGCCGCCGCGAAGCTCGTGGCCAGCCAGGCTGCCCTCAGCTCCGCTCTCCACGCCGTGCAGATATTCGGCGGAAACGGCTACGCCACGGAGTACGGCCTCGAAGCGGAGTTGCGCAACGCGGTCGCCGGCACCATCTATTCGGGCACCACCGAGATCCAGCAGTCCCGCATCGCCTCACTCCTCGGCCTGTGATGCTGCTCAAAGTCTGCGGCGTCACCACCCAGCAGGACATCGCCGTCCTGGCGCGCACCCCCACCCAGTGGGCCGGGCTCTGGTACGGCGTCGCCCAGGGGCACGCCGACCTGGATCGGTCCCAGCTCGTCAGCCTGGCTGCCGCCGCCCGGACCTCGGGGCTGTCGCCCGTCATCGTCACGCTGCTCTCCGACCCCCACGGGCTTTCGGAGGTCGTGAACGAGTCAGGTGCCGCGCACGTCCAACTCCACGGCTTCCTGCCGCCCCGCCAACTCGCCCTCGTGCGGGAAGCGCTCCCGCACGCCACGCTCGTCAAAGTCCTCCACGTCGCGCCCGGCCGCGTACTTGAGCACACCTGGATCCCCGCCTACCAGGACTGCGGCACCGACGTCTTTCTCTTCGACTCCTTCGGTGCCGACGGGAGGGTCGGCAGTACGGGAACACCCCTCGACGGCGCCGCCGTCACGGCGGCCCTCGACCGCCTCGACCGCCCCTTCCTGCTCGCCGGCGGGCTCTCCACCCCCTCTGAGGGGGAATACCGGCACCTGCTGGGCCACCCCGGCTTCCTGGGCATCGACATCGACACGGCCGCCAGACACGACGACGGCCGCTTCGACACCGTTCGCATCGCACGCACCGCATCGACATGGCGAGAGGAGCATGAGCGTGTCCGCGTCACCTGAACACAGCCGGTTCATCTCCGCCGTCCTGGAGGCCCGGCTGCCTGTCGTGGCGGAGATCAAGCGCCGCACCGCCGACGGCACCGACCTGCTGCTTTCTCGTACCCCCCGCGAGATGGCCGACACCTACACCGCACTGGGCGCACCCGCTCTCTCCGTGGTCACCGGCGCCTGGTTCGGCGGCACCCCCGGCCTCCTCGACGAGACCGCGGCCGCCACCGATCTGCCCATCCTGGTGAAGGACTTCTTCACCACTCCCGCCCAGATAGACCGGGCCGCGACCGCCGGTGCGGCGGCCGTCCTGCTCACGGCGGCCGTCCTGCCACGAACGGTTCTGCCGTCCCTCATCGACCGATGCCTCGCACGCGGGCTGACCCCCTTCGTCGAGGTCACCAGCGAACAGGAGACGGCTCGCGTCATCCATCCCGAGCACTGCGCGATAGCCGTGAACAACAAGGACATCCGCAGCCGCGAACGCGGCACAGCCGATCACAGCCGCAGTCTGCGCCTCCTGCCCAGCCTCCTCGCGACCGGCACCCCGCTGCCGATGAGCGCGTCCGGTATCGACTCGCCGGCACTGGCCCGCAGCCTCATCGGCTCCGGCTACCGAGGCTTGCTTGTCGGCACCGCCCTCCTCGGCGCCGACGACCTGACCGGCTGGACGCGGCTGCGCCCCGGCCGCCCGAACGAACAAGGAGGAAACGCGACGGCAGGCCCCGTACGTGGACGGAGGTGACGGGGCCTCGCCTTCGGGCAGTCCGCACGGCTCACGTCGAGGACAATTCCCGCAGATCCTTCCTTCACGCCCCGGCCGCGGCCCCCTCGGCTTCCGCCACCTCCGCGGCGGCAGCGGTCGAGGCCGCGGGCCAGGTGTAGAGGACCACGCCCTGGCGATTGTCCTTCTCCAGGGCGCCCTGCGCGACCAGCTTCGTCAGCGCGTTGCGCACGACCTGCTCGGACGTCACCCGATGGGGGTGCGCCGCTTCCAGCTCGCCGCGGATCTCGCTGACCTTCTTCGGCTCACCGGGCTGCCGGGAGAGCAGCCCCTTGAGGAGTTCGCCGAGCGTGGGGCCTTGCGGTGCAACGGTCTTCTCGGCCGCCTTGGCAGGTTCCGCCGTCTTCGCCTCAGTGGCCTTCCTCGCGGGCGCGGTCCTCTTGGCCGGTGTGGTCCGGGCCGGCGTCTTCCTGACGGTGCGCTTCGGCGCAGGGGTCTTCCGCGTCGCGCTCTGCTTCGCAGGAGCCGCACCCCTTCCGGTCTTCTCCGTCCGCGGCTGCGGAACGGCCGCCTCGTCCCGCCCCCCGGCAGCCGGAACGGCGCTGCTCGCGGGTCCGTCGGCAGCCACGGGAACCGCCTCGGCGACCTCGAAGGCCGGCATGGACTCACGTGTGGTGACCAGCCACTTCTCCTCCTCCCGCAGCTGGTTCAGGCGTGCGGTGAGGTGCGCCTGCTCGGCATGGTTGGCTGCCAGGTCGGCGGCCAGCTGCTCGGCGTACTTGGTGTGGATCGGTGAGTTGACGGGCTCGACGGTCACGGTGCCACGCTCCTTGTGGGGTGTGTACTGCCGCCGGATGCTACTCGCCGCACCTGTGCGGATGTTGCCTTGTCAGGGTTGCACCACCCGCACGAGCACCGTCCCGCTGCCGCACCCGGGTCACCAGGACGACCAGCAGCAAGCACGCACGGACGTCGCTCCCAAGCGCTTCGCACGCATCGCCCGCGTTCGTACCGTGCTCGCGACCGACGTCGGCCAGTGGTCGGACATCGTCGCGACGGAGGGTGAACCGGGTCCGGGCCGTGCGGCCTCCGTGTGTGCGCCGGCGGGAGTGGGCAGCTGCCACCGCAACAGGGCGGGCCCCCTGGGCCCGCCCTGTGCCAACTCACCCGCGCACGACGCCCCGCACCTGCCGGATGCGGGCGCTGATCTCGGGGACTTTCAGCCTGACCCTGCCACTACGCGTAGTTGAAGACCCACTGCTGCTCGGTGGGGTAGTCGCTCGCGCAGCGCCACAGGGTGAGGTAGGTGCCGTTGGCGTGGCTGCCGCCCTTGTTCGTCAGGCAGCGGTAGTCCGGACCCGAGTAGGCGGTCCAGGTCCAGCCCTGGTCGTAGTCGAACAGCTGCGGGTGGTTGTCGCCGGTGGTGGCGCAGGTCCACAGCGTCAGGACCGCACCGTCGGTCTTGTAGCCGTTGCCGTACGGGGTGAGGCACTTGCCGCTCGCCCTGTTCACGATCTGGTAGCCCGAGCCGCCCACCCGGATCTCCCAGTGCTGGAGCGGGGAACCGGTGCAGTCCCACAGGGTGATGATCGTTCCGTTGGAGGTGCCGTTGCCCTTCGGCGTGGCGCACTTCCCTGAAGCCTTGTTCTTCAGCTCGTACCACGTCAGGGCGCTCGCGTCAGGAGCGGTCGAGACGTTCATGGCGAACACGGCCAGGAGAGCCGTGAATACGGCGACTATCGACTTACGCATGATCAACTTTCTCGGATGGAGCGCGCCGGCGGCGCTCCCTGTGACTCGAGCGACGAACCTCGGCTCGCGCTCTGTTTCCATCGGTACGACTGCGACGTGTTGCCGGAGATTTCCTGGCTCCGGCTCCCCGCCTCCTCGGCGCATTGCCCACCGGGCGGACCCGTCCAGGCCGGCAGAGAGGGCGTCACGGAAGGGAGGGGGCGTGGTCAGGAGGAGACGGTCGTCCAGTCGCCGCTCTGCGAGGTGGGCACCCACGCGTTCGTCTCTCCGTAATACGTGGCGAAGGAGCAGGAGTTGTTCTTGTAGAAGGTGACGGTGACCTCCCCCTTCCACCACCAGCCGCCGATCCAGGTGTCCTTGCTCGGGGTGGCGAAGCATCCCGATGCCACGTCGCCGTTCTGGTTGTAGCCCTCGATGCGGATGGAGTAGACGAGGCCGCTGGTGTCGTGGAAGCGGATCTGCTGGCCGTTCGAAGCGGCGGACGACTGGCCCGCGGACCCCAGCACTCCGGCGAAGGCCAGGGCGACGGCCCCGCCGGCGGTGGCAGCCTTCTTGATCAGACTCATCTTTTCTCCATGAGAGGGACTCGGCCCCTTCCTCGCGGGGACGCGAGGAGGCATGGAGGCACGGCTGTCACGGCCCGCCGCACTCGATGGTGCGCCGGTCACCAGGCTGGGGCGCCGCCCCAGTGGATCCGTTCACGCTCCGGTGTCTCCAGAGGTGAACTTAGGCCCGAGCGCCGTGCGGTGGTGTTCGTGGCGTGCAGGGATTCTGTGCTCTGCGTACCGTACGGGGACCAGGGAGAACACACGACGTTCGGGCCGGGGGATGCGTGGGCTCCGCGAAACGCCGGTCTGTCCGGCGCCCGCGACGCCCGGTTCAGACCTCCGGGAACTCCGGGGGGATCCCGAGGACGGGGGCGATCGTCCCCCAGATCGTCGACCGGGCCGTCGCCAGATCGACCCTGGGGTCGTCCAGCATCACGCGAATGCCGAGCCCGTCGCAGAGTGCCAGGACCAAGGTGCCGAGCGCGGTGACGTCGCACTCCTCGAACTCCCCCGACGCGATGCCGCGTTCGACCGCCCCGGCGACCCAGGCGTGCAGCTGGTCGTACAGGTCGACGGCGAGATGACGCGCCGCCGGGTCGCGCTGCGCGCGTACCCACAGTTCCTGCCAGAGCTTCCAGTCCTGACGGAGCTCCTCGTCCGTCGGCAGCATGCTGCGCAGGATGCGGGCGAGCAGGACGGCGGCCGGGACGGAGTCGGCGTCCGACGCGGTGTCGGCTCCGGTCTCGGCGAAGGAGTGCGTCATCGCCTCGGCGAAGAGCTTCTCGCGGGTGTCGAAGTGGTAGTGCAGCAAGGCCTTCGAGACGCCGGCGTGTTCGGCGACCTTTCGCATGCTGATGTTCTCGAAGCCGATCTCGGCGATCACTTCGCACGCGGCCCTCAGGATCCGCTCCCGCGTCTCGAGGGCGCGCTCCGCCTTGGTCACTTGGCTACTCCCGGTCTCGGCGCCCGCGGCACGGGCGGGTGGGCCCGGCTGCCGGACCCACCTGGGCATCATCCTCGCGCATTCCGCCCCCGGACATCCTCCGTGCGGGGGCGGCGGGCCGGGCAACACGGGGAACCCCGACCCGCTCCGTACCGCTCACCGGCTCCCCGCGCCCCCGATCGCCGCCGGCATCTGCAGGACGCCCGTACCGCGCTTGACGAGTTCGCCCGCGATGATGAGCCGTTGGATCTCGGAGGTTCCTTCCCAGATGCGGTCGACGCGCAGCTCGCGGTAGAGCCGCTCGACGGGGTACGAGCGGTCGTAGCCGCGCCCGCCGAAGATCTGCAGGCAGCGGTCGACGACCCGGCCGGACGCCTCGCTCGCCGCGAGCTTGGCGATCGCCGCCTTGGCGTGCAGGGTCTTCCGGTCGACGAGGCCCTCGTCGACCTCCCAGGCGACCTGGTGCGTGTAGGCGCGGTTGACGGCGATGTCGACGGCGCAGTCGGCGAGCATGCCCTGGATCAGCTGGAAGTCGGCGATGGGGGAGCCGAACTGGCGCCGCTCGACCGCCCAGTCACGGGCGAGTTCCAGCGCCCGTTCGGCGGCCCCGATGGTGCGGGCGGCGATCATCAGACGCTCCTCGGTGAACCAGGAGCGGGTGATGTCGTACCCGCCGCCGACCTCGCCCAGGACCGCGTCGTCGCCCACGTGCACATCGGTGAAGGTGAACTCCGGGTGCTCGTAGACGAAGGTGTGCATCCAGCGGGGCACGCGGGTCATCTCCACGCCCGGCGTGTCCTTGTCCACGAGGAACAGGGTCGGTGCCCGTTCCTCGCCGGCCGCCGCGAGCACGATCATGAAGTCGGCGTGGTCTCCGACGGTGACGAACCACTTCTCGCCGTTCAGCACCCAGCCGCCGCCGGTCCGGGTCGCCGTGGTCCTGACGCTCTGCGGGTCGGAACCGGCCTCCGGCTCGCTCACCGCGTAGCAGTCGCGGCGCCGCCCGTGGATCACGGGGACGAGGTACCGCGCGCGCTGCTCGGGTGTGCAGAAGGACAGGGCGTTCGCCGGCCGCCACACCATGTCCCACAGCGCGCCGGTGAGCCGCCCGAGCTCCGCTTGGACAGTGACCTGCTCCAGGACGGTGAGGCCCGCGCCGCCCCACTCCACCGGCATGTTGACGGCCTGCAGGCCGCTGTCGAGAACGGCGTCCCGGATCTCGGTGTGGGCCTGCGGGGGCAGGCCGTTGTTCTCCTCGCAGTCGAGTTCGTACTTCATGATGAAGTCGGTCAGCGCGCGCGCCGCGCCCCTGAGCTCTTCCTGGCGGGCGCTGAGACGGAAGTCCATGCCGGTGACTCCTCCTGATCGGGGTGGGGAAGGGGCTTCAGACGGTGGTGGGCAGGGCGAGCGCCCGGGTACCTCGTTTGATCAGCTCGTTGGCGATGATCAGGCGCTGGATCTCGGAGGTGCCCTCCCAGATGCGGTCGACGCGCAGTTCGCGGTACATGCGCTCGACAGGGTACGAGCGGTCGTAGCCGCGCCCGCCGAAGATCTGCACGCACCGGTCGATCACCCGGCCGGCGGCCTCGCTCGCGGCGAGCTTCGCCGTCGAGGCCTTGGCATGCAGGGTCTTGCGGTCGGTTTCCGGCCGGTCGGCCTCCCAGGCGACCTGGTGGGTGTAGGCGCGGTTGACGGCGATGTCGACGGCGCAGTCGGCGAGCATGCCCTGGATCAGCTGGAAGTCGGCGATGGGGGAGCCGAACTGGCGGCGTCCGACCGCCCAGTCACGGGCGAGCTCCAGAGCGCGCTCGGCGGCGCCGACGGTGCGGGCGGCGATCATCAGCCGTTCGTCGGTGAACCACTCCTTGGTCAGTTCGTAGCCGTTGCCGACACCGCCGAGCACGTCCTCGTCGGGGACGTGGACGTCGGTGAACGTGAACTCGGGGTGCCCGTTCACCGCGGAGTGCATGAACCGCGGCACACGCGTCATCTCCACCCCGGGCGCCTCCTTGTCCACGAAGAACAGGGTCGGGGCCCGCTCCGGCCCCGCGTCGGCCTGCACCAGCAGGAAGTCGGCGACGTCCCCGCAGGTGACGAACCACTTCTCGCCGTTCAGCAGCCAGCCGCCCTCCGTGCGGGTCGCGGTGCTCGAACCCGAGCCGGGGTCCGAACCGGCGCCGGGCTCGGTCACCGCGAACGCGTCGAACCGCTCTCCCCGGATCACCGGCAGGAGGTACTTCTCGCGCTGGGCCTCCGTGCCGTACGCGAGGACGTTCGCGGGGCGCCAGGGGATGTCCCAGAGGCAGTTGGTGACCTTGCCGAACTCCTCCTCGACGATGACCTGGTCCAGCAGGGACAGGCCGGCACCGCCCCACTCGGCAGGCATGTTGATGGCGTAGACGCCGGCGTCGACGGCCGCCCGGGTCAGCTCCCGGACGGTCTCCGCCGGCAGCGGGCCGCCCGCCTCCTCGGACTGGTCCTCGTACCTCGTCAGCAGCTGTGCGTATGCGGCGGCGCGGGCCTTCAGCCCGGCCTGCTCGGGGGTGTAGCGGAAGTCCATCGGGTCTCCTCCGGATGGTGGGGGCGGGGCGGGTCAGTGCAGGACGGCACGGGCGTCCAGGGCCAGGGCTCCGTCCGGACGGACCAGCAGGGGGTTGACCTCCAGCTCGGCGATCTCCGGATGCGCGGCGGCCACGGCGGTGATGCGCTCGATCACGGCTGCCGCGGCGGCGACGTCGACGGCCGGCCGGCCGCGTACGCCCCCGAGGAGCGCCGCGGTCCGCAGGCCGCGCAGCAGGTCCTCCGCCCGGCCGGCCGGTACGGGCGCGAGCGAGAAGGCGACGTCGCGCAGGGTCTCGGTGAGGACTCCGCCGAGACCGACCATGGCCACCGGCCCGAACCGCGGGTCGCGGTTCACGCCCACGATGAGCTCGATGCCGCCGGTCAGGTCGGCCATCGCCTCGACCGAGTAGGCGGGCGCGCCGAGCCGGGCGTGCATGACGCGGTACGCGGCGAGCAGGGCGTCCCGGTCGGTCAGGCCCAGCGCCACGCCGCCGGCGTCGGACTTGTGCAGGAGGTGCAGCGCTTTCAGCACGTACGGGCCGTCGAACTCCTCGGCCGCGGTGAGCAGTCCGGCCTCGTCGACGATCTCGCGCGCGTGCGGGAACGGTACCCCGGCGGCGGCGAGGAGCGCCCGCACCCCGTGGTATCCCGGATTCCGCAGCGGGTCGGCGGCGGGTGGCAGCTCGGGCACCCCGCGCTGCCCGTCGCCGACTCGGCCGGTCATCGCCGCGAGCGCGCGGGCGGCGTCCTCGGTGGCGGCGAACACCGGCACGCCGGCCTCGGCCAGCACCCGGCAGCTCGGCGACCGCGGATACATCGACTGCACGACCAGCGGCTTCGACACCGAGGCCAGATGCCCGACGATCTCCTTCGCGGCCCGCGTCTCGCCCTCCGCGAGCACGGAACCGCCGTCGGCCGGGCCGCCGCCGAGCCCGCCCCCGGAGGCGGCGTAGCCACCGAAGTACCCCGTCATGAGGACGGCGTCGACCTCGTCGGCCGCGAGCAGCTCCGCGACCGTGTCGGCGTACGAGAGAGGGCGCTGTTCGCCCATGCCGGCGAGGTCGACCGGGTTGCCGACCGCGGACTGCTCCCACAAGGCGGACCTCAGCCGGTCCTGCGCCGGCCCGGAGAGCTCGGGCACGGCGAGCCCGGCGTCCTCGGCCGCGTCGGCGGCGACGGCACCGTGGCCGCCGCCGTCGGTCAGGACCGCCGTCCGCCGTCCCTGTCCCCGCGGTCCCTTCGCCCGCGGTCCCGGCCCGGCGCCCAGGGCGGCCAGCACGACCGTCATCTCCCGCGGTGTGCGCACCGGTTCCACGCCCGCGTCGCGGCAGACGGCGGCCACCACGTCGGCCGAGGAGGTGAGCGCCCCGGTGTGCGACCGGGCGCTGCGGGCGGAGGCGCTGCCCCGGCCCGCGGTGAGCAGGACCACGGGCTTTCCCGCTGCGGCGGCGGCCCGCGCGAAGGCCCGGCCGTCACCGAAGTCCTCGGCGTACACGGCGATGGCCGAGGTGGCCTCGTGCCGGGCGCAGTCCTCGACGAGGTCGACGAGAGTGACGTCGGCCTGGTTGCCGAGCGAGACGAAGCGGGAGAAGCCCAGGCCGTGCGGAGCGCCGCGGAGCTGGAGTTCGAGGGCCAGGTTGCCGCTCTGGCTGAGCAGGGCCACGCCGCCGGGCGCGAACCGGTCCGAAGCGAGGTACAGCTCGGTGGTGTTGTCGGCGATGCCCAGGCAGTTGGGCCCGACCAGAACGGCCCCGGCGGCCCGGACGCGTTCGGCGACCGCCCGCTGCCGGGCCAGTCCCGCGGCACCGGCCTCCGCGAAGCCGGCGGTGATGGCGACGATCGCCTTCGCGCCGCACGCCAGCGCGTCGTCCACGGCGGCCTCGAACCCGGCGCCGGGAACGGAGATCACCACCAGCTCGACGGGTTCCCCGATCTCGGCGAGGGAGGTGGCGGCCTTCCGGCCGAGTACGGTGCCGCCGCGCCGGTTCACCAGGTGCACGGGCCGCCGGCCGGGGGCCCGCAGCGCCTGGGAGGCCACCGCGTGGCCGTACTTGGCGGGATCGTCGCTGGCGCCGACCACGGCGACGGAGGCGGGGTCGAAGAGTGCGGTCAGATCGCGTCCCATGTCAGCGCTCCACCCGGAGCGCGGCGGTGGGACAGTTGTCGGCGCAGGCACGCGCGGACTCCTCGGCGGCGGGCGGCACGTCGAGGACGAGGACCTTCGCGTATCCCCAGTCGTCGATTTCGATCAGTTCCGGGGCGTGGTCCTGGCACAGCCCGTATCCCTGGCAGCGGGTGGAGTCCAGCAGGAGTCTCACGGCGTCGTTCCTTTCAGTGCGGGCAGCGGGGAAGCCGGCGGCGGGGTGGAGGCGGCCGGGGTGTGGGCGGCCGGGGTGTGGGCCGGTGGCGGGGTACGAGGGGCGGAAGCCGGTGGCGGGGTACGGCGGGCAGGCGCGTCCGCGACCCGCGGCACGGCCACCGCGAGCCGCTGCGGCTCGCCTCCACGAGCGCAGGCGGGGCACGGGGTGGCGAGGTGGGTGCGGACGACCGCGGGAAAGGAGCGCAGGAGGCTCCCCGCGTTCGACGCGGCGGCGTCGAGCAGGCCACAGGCGCCGCGTCCGGGCAGGCCGGTCGCCCATCGCTCCAGGCACGCCACGGTGTCCGGGCCGGCGGAGCCCGCGGCGAGGGCGGTCAGGGCGCCGCTGACGGCCGCCGTACCCGCGACGCAGACCCCGCACTGCCGGGAGCTCTCGGCCGCGAGGTGGGCGACGGCGTCGACGGCCACGGCCACCGGGCAGGCTCCGCCGGTGAGGAAGTGGACGGCTCCGCAGCCCGGCGCCGAGCCCGCCCCGGCCGGCGCGTCCGGATCGAGGGGGAGGCGCAGGGCGTCCGCGTCGACGAGTCCGCCGAACAGTCCGCCCGTGAGGGCCCCGGCCGCGTCGGGTATGCCGTTGGCCGCCGCGAGCGCACGCAGAGGAGTGCCGTACGGGACCTCGGTGAGCACGGGCGCCCCGGGCCCGCCGGAGAGCGTCACCAGGGTGGTGCGGGCGATGCGCCTGCGCAGGTCGGGCCGGGCGGCGGTGAGGGCGATGCGGGCGAGGGTCTCGACGTTGGCGACCAGGGTCGGCGCGCCGCCCACCCCTCGTTCGAAGGGACGGGGCGGCTTGGCGACGGGGAGGGCGGGGCCGCCGTCGATCCGGCGGACCACCGCGCTCTCCTCGCCGGCCACGTAGGTGTGGGCGGTCTCGATCACCTCGACGGGAAGGCGTTGCTCGTGTGCGGCGAGGGCCCCGCGGACGCGGGCGGCGGCCTCCGGGTCCGAGAGGTAGACGTAGCCACGGGCGGCCCCGGTGACCGCGGCGGCCAGCGCGAGGCCGTCCAGGACCAGGTGGGGGCGGGCCCGCAGCAGCCAGCGGTCCTTGACCGAACCCGGTTCGCCCTCCTCGCCGTTGGCCACCACGACCGGGGCGCCGCGCCGGTCCCCGGCGCCGTGGTCCCGGGGAGCCCGGTCGTGTACGGCGCGGTCGCGTACGGCCTTGAGTTTGACGGCGGTCGGAAAGCCGGCCCCGCCGCGGCCGCGCAGTCCGGACGCGGTGAGGTGGCGCAGCAGCTCCTCCGGGCCGGTCGTGCCGGCGTAGCCGCCGGCGGACCGGTAGGACTCGAGGCTCTCCGCCAGGTCCGGCGTCGTGCCGAGCACGCCGGCCGGGGACGGTGGCGTCCGGATCACGGTCATCGGGGGTCTCCTGTGCGGGTGGGTGTGCGCAGGGTCCGTACCGCTTCCTCGAGTGCGGTGCGGTCCCCGGCGGTGCGGCCGTACCCCGCGCCCGGGAGGCCGATGAGCATGCGGTGGTGGTCGAGGACCACCTCGGCGGCGAGCAGGGCGGCCGCGCGGTCGCCGGGGCGGGTTCCGGTGGCCACGGCGGTCACCAGATCGGTGACCTCGGCGAGGTAGCGGAGCCAGCTGTGCCGGCTGCCGCGCAGGACCAGACGTTCCACCCGGCGCCGTTCGTCGGCCTCCAGAGGGTTCGGCGTGGCCGGTCGGCCCGACCATGGCGTGGGCGGGCGGGCGAGCGAGGCGCGCAGGGCGGCGACCGCCGTGGGCAGTTCCCGCTCCGGCTCGGGGGTGAGACCGAGCCAGTCCAGACGCCGGTGACCGCTCATGAGTGCCTCCGCGGGTGGGGTGCCGCCACCGCCGGGCGGGCGGTGGGGGAGGAGGGCGAGGGGTGGGCGGGCTGTTTCCCGGCCCAGGGCCAGCGCGATCGCGCTAGGACGCGAGCGTGGCGACAGGCATCACGCATGCTGACCGAGCGGTCAGTGACTTCACGCTAGCTGACCGATCGGTCAGCGTACAAGTCTTGACCCGGCGGAAATCAGCCAGCAATCTGGCTGTCCAACCGGTCAGCATGCTGGCGGCGTCCGCCCCGGCCTGCTGCCCCCACCCGGCACGCCTCGACATCCGATCGCCGCAACCACGGCATGGAGGAGTCACCCGATGCAGCCCAGAGCGCCGGAAACACCACAAGCCGAGCCCGGCCGGGAGACTCCCGGCGCGGCTCCGGGACGGGACGGCTCCGGCCCCCCCATCCCCCGCCGGGACGACCCCGGGCCCGCGCTGGCGGCCCGCTACTACACCGATCCCGACGCGTCCGCCGCGGAGATGCGGCACGTGTTCGCCAAGGCGTGGCAGCTCGTCTGCCACGAGTCCGACCTGCCGGACCCGGGGGCCCGGATCGCCGCCACGGTCGCGGACCGTGAGGTCCTGGTGGTCCGCACCGAGGCCGGCGGCCTGGCGGCCCACCTCAACGTCTGCCGCCACCGGGGAACGCGACTCGTCACCGCCCCGGAGCCGGGGGGCAAGGCGATCCGCTGCCCTTACCACGGCTGGACCTACCGCCTCGACGGGAGCCTCGTCGGCGCCCCCGAGGCCCGCCAGATCCCCTGCCTCGACAAGCCCCGGCTCGGCCTGTTCCCGGCCCGCGTCGAGTCGTTCCTGGGGTTCGTGTTCGTCAACCTCGACATGGACGCCGTACCGCTGGCGAAGCAGTGCGCGGGCCTGGCGGAGGAGGTCGGCCACTACGCGGGTCCCGACCTGGTGCCCGTCGGCCGCAGCCGGATCCACGACCTGGCCGGCGCCGAGGTCCAGGAGGCCAACTGGAAGGTGGCGGTCGACAACTACCTGGAGGGCTACCACGTCCCGGTCGCCCACCCCGGGCTGATGCGGCTGCTCGACTACCAGAACTACACCTGCCGGACCGAGGAGTCGTACGCGCTCTTCGCCTCGCCGCTGCGCGACAAGCCCTCCTCGAACTGGGCCGAGCGCCTCTACCAGCGCCTTGCCGCCCCCATGCCCGGCCTCGGCGAGGCCGACCGCAGGGTCTGGCGGTACGCGGTGATCTACCCCAACACCCTCATCGACCTCTACCCCGACCACGTGCTGGCCTGGACAGCGATCCCGACGGCGGTGGACCGGGTGGCCGTACCCGGCGCGTTCTACACCCGCCGCGGTACGAGCCTGCGCACCCGCCTGGCCCGGCGCCTCAACATCCACATCGGCTGGATCACCAACGACGAGGACGCCGAACTGGTCGCGCGCGTCCAGAAGGGGCTCTCCACCCCCGGTTTCGAGCCCGGGCCCCTGTCGCACCGCGAGTCGGCGGTCGGCTGGTTCGCCGCCCGCATCCGGGCCGACCTCGACGCCGCGGAGCGGTGAGCCGGGCCTGCCCCACCCCGCCGGCGGGCAGGGCGACCCGCCGTACCGCCCCGCCGGCACGGCGAACCTCCGGACCCTGACGCCCGGTCGTCCCGTCCGGCCGCAAGCAGCACGAGAGCCACCCGTGTGCGCACCCCTCCGAGCCCGCGCGCTGACGCGCCGTCCGTTCCCCTCGCCGTCCCCCCGGCGGCCCTACGGAGAGGACCCCCATGTCCCCCGAGGCACGACCCCTGTCCCGCCGCACCCTCCTCCGCGCCGGTGTCGCCGGCACCACGGCCACCCTCGGCCTCACCGCGGCGGGCTGCGGCTTCGCCTCCGGCCCCGACCCGGCCGACGCGGCGGCGGACGACAGGCCGATCGACGTCAAGGTCGACGGCGACCTCGTCTACTTCAACTGGGCCGACTTCGTCGACCCCGCCGTGTTCGAGGGCTTCTCGAAGAAGTACGGCGTCAAGGTCGTCCAGTCGAACTTCGACTCCATGGAAGGCATGGCGGCCAAGCTCAACGCCGGGAACCGCTACGACATCATCTTCCCCACCGCGAAGTGGGCGCAGCGCCTCGCCGCCGGCGGCAAGCTCCGCGCGATCGACCACACACGCCTGGGAAACGCCGAGGCGGTCTTCGCCGGCTACACGTACTTCGCCGACCCCTGGTACGACAAGGGCTCCGCCCACACGGTCCCCTTCACCATGTACAAGACCGGCATCGGATGGCGCAAGGACCGGCTCGGTGACCTGACCGGCTCCTGGGACGACCTGTGGAGCGCCGCGGCGAAGGGCAAGGTCTTCGTCCTCGACGACCGCGACGAAGTGCTGGGCATGGGCGCGCTCAAGCACGGATTCGACCTCGGCACCGAGGACCCGGACGACCTCCGGACGATCACCGAGAGCCTGCGCACGCTCCGCCCCCGACTGCGCGGCTTCTCCAGCGACAGCTACAACAACCTGCTCAACGGCAACGCCGACATGACCCAGGCGTGGAGCGGGGACATGGCCGCCATGCTCGCCCAGGCGAAGGACCCCTCCGTCTTCGGCTTCGAGGTCGCCCGGGAGGGCGCCCCCGTCAACTCCGACTGCTACGCCATCCCCGCCAACGCCCGGCATCCCGGCACCGCGATGCTCTTCATCGACTGGATGCTCCGCCCTGAGAACGTGAAGAAGAACATCGAGTACATCGGCTACCCGATGCCGGTCCGCGGCTCCGAGGACACCTACACCGCCCTGGTGGAGCCCTTTCCGCAGTGCCAGGTGACCGCCGACGACCTCAAGCGCGACCTGTTCTTCCGCAACGGCACCGCCGAGGGCGAACGGGCCCGCGACGCCGCCTGGACCGACGTGAAGGCCGGCTGACATGGCACGACGTGACCGTACCGGCACGGCCACCCACCCCCCGGCCCTCCACGAGGGGCCGGCCGCGGCGGGGGCACGGCTGTGGACCTGGCTCATGCTCCCCGGCACCCTCTGGATGACCGGCTTCCTCGTCGTCTCCCTGCTGCTGGTCGGCACGCTGGCGTTCGGCACCACCGACCCCCTCGGGAACCCGCACTTCGGCCTGGACTTCGGCAACATCGCGGCGCTGGCCGACCCGGTCTACCGCACCGTCCTGCTGCGCTCCCTCGGCTACGCCCTCGTCACCTGCGTCGTCTGCCTGGCCGTGGCCTACCCCGTCGCGTACGCCATCGCGCTGTGCGGCGGGCGCTTCAAGAACCTGCTGATCGCCGCGATCGTCGTGCCGTTCTTCGCCAACTACCTGGTGCGGATGTACGGCTGGTCCGTCGTCCTCTCCGACGACGGTCCGCTGCTGAAGGCCCTCCGGGCTATCGGCCTCGCGGACGGCGACACCAGGATCCTCCAGTCCGGCCTCGGGGTCGTCGCGGGGCTCGTCTACGGGTTCGTGGTGTTCATGATCATCCCGTTGTACGCGGCCCTGGAGCGCATGGACACGTCGCTCATCGAGGCAGGCCGCGACCTCTACGGCGGCCCCCTGCGCACCTTCTTCTTCGTCACCGTACCCGCCACCCGGCAGGGGGCCGCGGCCGGCTGCGTCCTCGTCTTCCTGCCCGCCATGGGCGACTTCGTCAGCGCCCAGCTCATGGGAGGGCCCGACCAGATCATGATCGGCAACCTGATCCAGGACAAGTTCTTCCAGGGCCAGAACTGGCCACTCGGCGCCGCCCTGACCATGCTCCTGATGGCTGTGCTGTTCCTCGGGATGCTCGGCTACCTGCGGCGCACCCGCAAGGACGAGGCGGAGGCGACCCGATGACCCTCCGTCCGGCCCGCCGGGGCGCCGAGCGCCGCCCCCGCTTCGCCATCGCGGTCACCGTGGCCTTCTTCATGCTGCTCTACCTCCCCATCGCCGTCGTCGTCCTGTTCTCCTTCAACTCGCAGAAGTCCCTCACCGTCTTCCACGACTTCAGCCTCCGCTGGTACCAGGCGTTCCTCCACGACGACGTGCTCATCGACTCCATCGGCATGAGCCTGGAGGTCTCGCTCGTCGCCATGGCCGGCTCACTGGTTCTCGGCGTGGCCCTCGCCCTCGGCCTGGTCCGCGGCCGGAGCCGCCTCGGCTCCTTCGCCGGCCTGGTCATGCTCGTCCCGCTGATCACCCCGGAGATCGTCACCGGAGTCGGCGCGATGCTGCTCTTCAAGGGCCTGGGCATCACTCTCTCCACCACCACCGTGATGCTGGCCGAGATCACCTTCTCCATCTCCTACGTCACGGTGATCCTGCGCTCCCGCATCGCCGCACTCAACCCGGAGGTCGAAGAGGCCGCGATGGACCTCGGCGCCACCCGCCGCCAGGCGCTGCGCCTGGTGACCCTGCCCGCCCTGCTCCCCAGCATCCTCGCCTCCGCGGTCCTCGTCTTCGCCCTGGTCTTCGACGACTTCGTGCTCGCCTACTTCACCACCGGCGTCGAGCCGCAGCCGCTGTCCGTACGCATCTACTCGGCGATCAGATTCGGCGTCCAGCCCACCATCAACGCCGCCGGCACCCTCATGCTCGCCGGATCCCTCGCGCTCATCGCCCTCGCGCTCGCCATCCCGCGCCTGTTCGGCCGCCGCGGCGGCCTCGATCTGCTCTCGGGGAAGTGACACCCATGCAGCACCCCCACCCGCACCCCGCCGTCCGGCTCGACCGGGTCAGCAAGCGGTACGCCGCCACGTACGCCGTCGACGGCGTCACGCTCGACATCGCCCAGGGCGAGTTCTTCTCCCTCCTCGGCCCCTCCGGCTGCGGAAAGACCACCCTGCTGCGGATGACCGGCGGCTTCGCCGATCCCACCGCCGGCAGCGTTCTCCTCGACGGCGAGGACGTCACCGGCCTGCCGCCCGACAAGCGCAACGTCAACACCGTCTTCCAGAGCTACGCCCTCTTCGACCACCTCTCGCTGGCGGACAACGTGGCCTTCGGTCTCAAGCGGAAAGGAGTCGCCCGCGCCGAGATCCGCCGGCGCGTGGCCGACATGCTCGACCTCGTCCAGCTCGGCCCGCTGGCCGACCGCAAGCCGACGACGCTCTCCGGCGGGCAGCGCCAGCGCGTCGCGCTCGCCCGCGCGCTGGTCAACCGCCCCCAGGTGCTGCTCCTGGACGAGCCGCTGGCCGCCCTCGACCTCAAGCTCCGCCGCCGGATGCAGGTCGAGCTCAAGCAGATCCAGCGCGAGGTCGGGATCACCTTCGTCTTCGTCACCCACGACCAGGACGAGGCGCTGACCATGTCGGACCGCCTCGCCGTGATGAACGAAGGGCGCGTCGAGCAGTGCGGCACGCCGGAAGACGTGTACGAGCACCCGACGAGCGGCTTCGTGGCCTCCTTCATGGGTACGTCGAACCTGGTCGCCGGCACCTACCGCGCCGGCGAGGTCGTGCCCGACGAGGGCGGCCCCGCCCTGCCCGTGGGCCTCCGCCCCGATGTGTCGGACGGCAGCCGGGTCAGCCTCTCGATCCGTCCCGAGAAGGTCTGGCTCTCCGACTTCGAGCCGGGCATGGCCAAGGTCCGCGGCACCGTCCGGGAGACCGTCTACTCCGGACCGACCACGACGTACCTCATCGAACTCGCCCCCGGCGTCACGGTCTCCGTCCTGGAGCAGAACACCGTCCGCTCCCGCCGCGAGGACCGCTGGAGGGGCGGCGAAGAGGTCGAGATCGGCTGGAAGCCCGAACACTGCCTGGTGCTCGACCGGCCCGCCGCGCACCTGCCCGGTTCCGACCGGAGGAACTCCTCGTGAACCACGACGTCATCGTCCTCGGCGCGGGTCTCGCCGGTCTCGCCGCCGCCCGCGACCTGGCCAGGGGCGGAGCCGACGTCCTCGTCGTCGAAGCCCGCGACCGGGTCGGTGGGCGCGTCGAGCAGAACCGGCTCCCCGACGGCCGCCTCGTCCAGCTCGGCGGCGAGGTGGTGGGCCGGGCACACACCGCCTACACGGACCTCGTCGCCGAACTCGGTCTCACCCTGGTCCCCAGCTATGTCGCCGAGCCCGGCGCCCTCACCCGTGCCACCCCCGAAGGCGTCTCCGCCGACGACCCGCCCCACTGGTTCGGCCCCGGCGACGAGGCCGCCCACCGCAAGGCCACCGCCGCCTTCGTCTCGCTCGCCGCGACCGTCGACCCCGCCGATCCGTGGTCCCACCCCGACGCCACCGCACTGGACCGGCTCTCCGTGGGCGACTGGCTGCGTGCCGAGGGCGCGCCCCCGGCCGTCGTACGCCTCTGGGAGATCGGCCAGCTGGCCCTCGCCGACGGCTCGTACGAACGCACCTCCCTCCTCGCCGCCCTCCGCAAGCACACCGCCGTGCCCGCCGACGGCCACTACGCCTACGAGGCGTGGGAGGGCCTCCGGGTGGCCGAGGGCTCGGCCACGGTCGCCCTGCGCATGGCCGAGGAGCTCGACGGCCGGATCCGAACGGGCGCACCGGTCGCGGCAGTCGCCGTACGGCGGCCCGGCGGCTGCACCGTACGCCTCGCGGGCGGCGAGTCCCTCACCGCCCGCGCCGTCGTCAGCGCCCTGCCGGTCGGACCGCTCCGGTCGGTCGCGGTCACCGGAGTGTCCGACGAGCGTCTCGCCTCGCTCCACCGGCAGCGCCACGCGGTCGCCGCCAAGTTCGTCGCCGCCTACGACGAGCCGTTCTGGCGCGCCCGCGGACTCAGCGGCCTCTCCGAATCCGAAGGGGTCCTCGGCAGCACCTGGCCCCAGAGCGAGGGCATCCTCTCCGCGCTCGTCCCGCCCGAGCGGTACGGCGTGCTCCTCGGCATGCCGCCGGCGCTGCGCACCGCCGAGCTGCTGGCCGAGATGGCCCGCCTCTACGGCGCGGAGGCGCACCGGCCGCTCGCCACGTACCTGCGCACGTGGGGCACCGACCCGTGGACCCAGGGCTATGTCACCCACTGGACCCCCGGCGACGTCATGGCCGTGGGACCCCGCCACGGCACCCACGAACCGCCGTTCTACGTCTGCGGATCCGACCAGTGGGTGGCGGGCTACATGGAAGGCGCCGTACGCACCGGCCGTGCGGCGTCGAAGGAGGCACTGACCCGTGGCTGACACGCTCGCGAACCACATCGGCGGGAAGGACCGCCCCGCCGCGTCCGGCCGGACGATGGAACTGGTGGACCCCGCCACCGGCGAGGTCCACGGCCACGCCCCCCGCTCCGGTCGGGCCGACACCGACGCGGCCTGCGCGGCGGCCGCAGCGGAGTTCCCGCACTGGTCGGCGGCCACGCCGGCCACCCGCCAGCGGGCCCTGCTCGGCATCGCCGACGCCCTCGAGGCACACGCCGACGCCCTGGTCGAGGCCGAGTGCCGGGACACGGGCAAACCGGCCGAGCGCTTCCGCGAGGACGAACTCCCGGCCGTCGTCGACACGGTCCGCTTCTTCGCCGGAGCGGCGCGGACCCTGCCGGGCATCGCGGCGGGGGAGTACACCGAGGGCCGCACATCGGTGCTGCGCCGCGAACCGGTCGGCGTATGCGCCCAGATCACCCCCTGGAACTACCCGCTGATGATGGCGGCCTGGAAGATCGCCCCGGCGATCGCGGCGGGGAACACCACCGTGCTCAAACCCGCCGACACCACGCCCTCTTCGGCGGTCCTCCTGGCCCGGATCGCGGCTGCGCACCTCCCGCCGGGTGTTCTCAATGTCGTCTGCGGCGACCGCGACACCGGCCGGGCGCTCACCGCACACCGGGACGTCGCCCTGATCGCCGTCACCGGCAGCGTGCGGGCAGGTCAGGAGATCGCTGCCGCCGCGGCCGTCGGCCTCAAGCGACTGCACCTGGAGCTCGGCGGGAACGCCCCGGTCATCGTCCACGACGACGTGGACGTGGAGTCCACCGCCACGGCACTCGCCGAGGTCGCGTACTACAACGCCGGACAGGACTGCACGGCACCCAGCCGCCTCCTGGTCCACGAGCGCGTGTACGACGCGTTCCTCGCGGCCTTCGCGGCCGCGGCCGCCACCCCCGCCCACCGCGAGGCCGCCTTCGGCCCGCTGAACAACGCGACCCAACGGGCCGCGGTCGAAGCCCTCTTGGATCGCCTCCCGTCCCACGCCGAGATCGTCACCGGTGGGAAGGCCCTCCCCGGCCCCGGCTGGTTCCACCAGGCGACGGTCGTGGCCGGCGTCCGCCAGGAGGACGAACTGGTCCAGGAGGAGACGTTCGCCCCCGTGGTGACGGTCCAGCCCTTCCGCACCGAGGAGGAGTCCCTGCGCCTGGCCAACGACGTCCGTTTCGGCCTCGCCGCCGGCATCTGGACCACGAACCACGACCGCGCGATGCGCGCCACCCGCGCCCTCCGGACGGGCATCGTCTGGGTCAACACCCACGGCACCACGGTCTCCGAGATGCCCCACGGCGGCATCGGCCACTCGGGCTACGGCAGCGACCTCTCCCTGGCGGGCCTCCTCGACTACACCCACCCCAAGCACGTCATGTTGTGACCTCGGGAGCTAGGGACCGGGGGCCGCCCGACGGCGCCGGCGGCGGCCGGGTGACGTGTCTCCGCCCGGCACGGGAACCGGGACCTGGGACGGTGACTCCGCACGTGCCCTGCCGGAGCAACGCCGTCGAGCAGCCATCGCGGTGAAACCCGCTCGACCTGGTCGCCACCGTGAGGAGATCCTTGGGCATGGAGTTCCTCTGCTACCACCGTGACCGGCCCGGATCGTTGCCGCTGCGCCTTGAGCTGCTGGAAGAGCACTGGTCGTACATGGACCAGTACGCGAAGGAGATGATCGCCCGGGGACCGACCCTTGCCGACGACGGAGACACACCCACCGGCAGCGTGCACATCGTCGACCTGCCGGATCCCGCCGCTGCCCGCAGGTTCGCCTTCGACGAGCCCGGCTACCAGGCCGGCGTCTACCGGGACGTGCTGCTGCGGCGGTGGCGCAACATGCTGGGGCGCACGATGTGGGATTTCCCGGGCGGCCGGACCGGCGGCAACCGGTACCTGGTCGTCGGCCTCGGCGCGGGGCAGCCCGCCGACCTCGCGGTGCCGTCCGACGTGGACGGGCTGATCGCCTACGGGCCACTGCTGTCCGATGACGGCGCCATCTGGCTGGGCACGGCGGCGTTGGTCCAGGCGCCGGACCCGGACACGGCAAGCGCCGTCCTGACCCCGGACCGGTATGCCGACATCGAGGTCCACAACTGGCGGTTCGGCGGGCGGCCATGAGGGCCGAGGACGACCGGGGCGGTGGAAACGGCCCTATGCTTCAGGGTCGACCGAGGTGCGTTTGTAGTGGCAAGGGTAGGGATAGGGGTCCCCGCCGCCCGCGTGGACAGTCCCGTCCATCTGCAACTCCCCATGCTCCACATAGAAGTGCAGAATCTGGATGTCGTTGTGATTCTTGAATCGAAGCACCAGGTACGGTGACAGGCCGGGGTCCTTGTTGACCCCGTGCCATTTCCCGTCGGATGAACGGCGCGTCACCTGCGAGTCCGGCCCGGGGCCGTCCCACTCGACTGGAAAGTCCTTGCTGGAGAAAGTGTAATCGTCACGTAGCCGGAGCATCGGTGATCCGCATTGCTGCTCCCCGTCCCATCGGCCGACCAGTTCGGGGTGGGTCACGGCCTCTGGAGTGACGACGGGCTTCCCCTCGCAAGAGGACGGACCGAGTGCCGTCACGGCGGCAGCGGCAAGGCTTGCGCTGATGCGAAGTATTTCGGATTTCACGCTATCTGCTCCCGGCCGTAGGTGGGATGGTGCCCGGTCTGCCCGTCGATGATCCGAACGAGATGCCCGTGCCGTCGGAGTACGTGCCGGCGATCCGGCTGTCCCTCACACGCGCCCGGGCCCGCGCCGACACCGGAACATGAAGTTCTGAACACATTCAAATCTCCTCCGGTGCACATCATGCACCACGGCGGCGCACGCTCGCCCGGCAGGGCCGCGCCGACGAGGCGACCGGCTCCGCGCTTATGGTTCGCCCATGAGCGTTCCCGAGGTGATCCCCGTCCGGCACGAGCCGGAGTACCGCACGAGCACGATCGGGCAGTGGGAGGGCGGTCAGTTCTTCGCCTCGGTCACCGCGGCCTTCCCGGAGGACTGGAGCGGCGACGACTGGCAGGCGCACAAGCGCTGGTGCGCCGTACTCCATCGGTTCGACGCGGGCGGTCGGCATATCGGGTCGCGCATCGAGTTCACCGGCACGTCGGCGGAGGGGGAGGAGCAGGCGGTCGCTGCCGCTCGTGAGCTCCTGGGGGAGTGGCTGGATGCCTTGCCGATGCGGCGGTACCAGGACATCGCCATCGCGCCCTTCGAGGTGCGGTTCGAGGGAGCCCTGTTCGGGCTGGTCCTGGAGGAAGAGGACGACGAGGGCGACGAGGACGACGGCACGGAGGGACTGTCGGCGGAGCTCTATCCCGATGGGCTGGGGTTCTACGCTCCCTGGGACGGCAGCTACGACACCTGAGCCGTTGGAGTGGTTGCACTTCGGGGGACTGCTTTGTCGGTAGCGTGATGATCTGCTGCATGGAGTGTCCATGCGTCCGGCTGGTCCGCGCGAGGGCTTCCGGCGGAGAGTGATGAGGCTGGGATGAGTGACCTGACGAGGCCCGTGATCGATGTTCCGGAGGGGGACGCTCCTACTGAGCTGACGATCCGGGACCTTGTCGTCGGGGACGGGGCCGAGGCGAAGCCGGGCAGGGTTGTCCAGGTTCACTATGTCGGGGTGACCTTCGAGTCCCGAAGGGAGTTCGACGCCTCCTGGGACCAGGGCCGGCCGTTCAAGTTCGCTGTGGGCGGTGGCCGAGTCATCAAGGGCTGGGATCGGGGGGTGAGGGGCATGAAGGTCGGCGGACGGCGCGAGATCATCGTTCCCCCGCGTCTCGGCTACGGCAAGCAGTCGCCCTCGCCGTTGATCCCGGCGGGTTCGACGCTGGTCTTCGTGGTGGATCTGCTCTCGGTGGTCTGAAGCGGGCCTGCCGGTGGCCTGCCGGGGCTCGACCTGCTCACCACGTCGACGACGCGTCCTCCGCCGGGCCCGGTGTGTGCCGACCGTTGACGGGTCCGGGCTCGCGGCTCCGTGGCGGACGGCGGCGGCCGCGGGGGCGGTGCTACGCGGCACCCGCCGCTGCCAGTACCGCGACCGGCAGGAGCAGGATCCACTGCGGCAGGCGGAGCAGCGGTCTGGGCCAGCCGACGGACAGTGTGACGACCAGGAAGGCCGCCGCGTACGCGATGAAGTGCGCGGCCACGAACCACGCCACCAGGCCGGCCCCCGGCGTACTGCCCGTCAGGGAGAGGTGGAACAGAGCGAGTCCGGAGAGCACCAGGTCGACGCTCACCATGTGCCATACGGCGTGCAGGACACGCTTGGGTTCGTCCGCGAGCCCGCAGGACAGCAGAGGGCGCACCACATCGCGGCGCCCGCCGACGATGTGCACCGCGGCCACGCCGAGCGCCGTGATCCCTGCCGCGAGAAGCCAGCCGTTCATCGGACCTCGATTCCCTTGGCCACGACTGCGGCAAGCAGTGCGGCCAGCTGCTGGTCAGGGTGTTCCCCGACCAGTCCTACGTGGAAGAACACGGCTCCTGCCAGCGTGTCCAGGACCAGGTCCACAGGTGTGTCGGCCGTGATCTCCCCACGCAGCAGGGCGCGTTCGAAGACGACCAGCAGCCGTTCCTTCGACGGGGCGAGGAAGTCGCCGCGGATGCGCGCCCTCAGTTCCGGGTCGGCGGCGAAGTCGGCGAGCAGCCCGGGGAGTGCCGCGGCGGCGGCAGGCGCGTGGAACTCGTCGACCAGGCCCTGCAGCAGTACGGTCAGGTCCCCGGTCAGCGTTCCGGTGTCCGGGGCCGGGGCGTCGTCGGTGGTCGTGAAGACGGCCTCGAAGACCAACTCCGGCTTGCCCGACCACCGCCGGTAGATCGTGTCCTTGCCGACACCGGCCCGCGCGGCCACCGCCCCGATCGATGTCGCGGCGTAGCCGACCTCGACCACCAGCTCTGCCGTCGCGCCGATGATCGCCTGGTGTGATCGAGGATCCCTGGGACGCCCCCTGGAGGGCAGAGAGGAGCTCATGTATTTACCTTACGGGTCGACCCGTAAGGTAAACAAGGGCAACACCGGCAAGACCGACCCGGCCAGAGCTTCCGCCCACGTCCACGGTTCAGTCGGCGTCTGTGATCAGGGCGTCGGTCAAGTGGTCGGTTGTCTTCTCTCCGCAGGGTTGGCCGGCCGTCTCTCGTCACCGGGAGTCCGGTTCCCCAGGGACGCGCGGCAGTTCGTTCACGCGGTAGTTCATGAACCAGTGGGTGTCGAAGTAGCGGGCCATGGTGAAAGGGTGGTCCGGTTCGAGGAGGATGCGGCAGACGAACTCCGCGGCCGGGCAGCCGAAGGGGACGTTCTCGCCGTCGAATGTCTGAACGGTGACCGGCCACTGGTCGGGGTCGCCGTCGTCGATCTGCCAGCAGTACAGATTCTCGTGCTCGGTGCCCGCCCAGATCAGCAGGCCGTCCTCCTTGAGGTCGGTCCACGGTTCCTGGTTCAGGCTGAGGTACTCGTCGAAGGCGCCCTCCCCGAACGTCTCCACCATGCGCTTGTAGTCGCGGGGAAGACGTGTGCCCACGCGTGCTTCGGTCTGCGCCCAGTCGACGTCCGGCCGCTGCGGGGGCAGGGTCCAGCCGGTGATGCCGATGAGCCGTTCGACCCAGTCTTCGTCCTGACCGGTCATCCCCGCGGGCGCCACCCGTGTGCGCCGCGGGGCGACGAGCAGCACCGGCACGACATCGCCTTGCGCGTCCTGTGCGGTCCCTGCGCCGATCCACTGTCCTGCGTGGGCCCAGGCAAGTATCCTCTCGCCCCGGTCTTCGAGGAGGTCGAGGAGACCCGCGCCAAGAGCCTCGTTCACGCTCGGGTCCGTGATGCCGTCCAGGACCAGGGTCCTTGGTGCCCCATGACGGGAGGCCAGCTTCTCGACGAGCGCATGGGGGTCGACGTCCTGCGACAGGTACAGGATCCCGCTCGGCTCCGTGAGCCGGGCCAGCAGGTCGTTGAGCATCGAATGAGTGAACTCCATGAAGGACAGGAAAGCGCACCGCACCGCAGGGGCCCGCATCCCTCATGGGGGATGCGGGCCCCTGCGGTGCGGGCACCGTGGCCGGCGGGTGCCTTACGGTGCGATCTCGAACTGCGGCGGCTGCAGTCCCGCCAGGCAGCTGGTGTCCGGCGCGGTCGGACGGGCGAAGAACGAGGTGGTGATCGTCTGGGCGCACCGCGAGTCGGCGAACACCACATGGGCGACGTAGGGGACCGTGACGGCGGTCGAGCGACGCAGCGTGCGGGCGACGTACGCCCCGTTGCTCGGCGCCGTCTGGGCGTCGAACCCGCCGGACAGCGCGAGGGTCGGGATGTCGCTGCGGGTCACGTCCCGGACCGAACGGGGTGCCGGGGGGACGTCCCAGGCGCGGCAGTCGTCGTGGAGCCAGGCGAGCTGCGGCGCGTTGGCCAGCATCGAACGGGGGAACGACGGGAACGCGCGGCGCCCGCCCCGGATGATGTCGGCCCGGCTCTCGTACGGGGTCCACTGGCTGCAGAAGACGCCGTAGACCAGCCCGTGGGCGACCCTTCCGATCGCCTGCGGGCTGTACTTGCCACCCGCGAGCTGCTCGGCGATCCGCTGCGGGTTGCCGTGGGCCAGTTCGTCGATGGAGCGGGGTACACCGGCCGCCACGTGGGTGGCCGAGGTCAGCCAGGTGACCAGGTTGCTCCCGTCCAGCACGACCTTCACCGGCTCCGGGTGGACCGGGACCGTGACGGTGGTGGTGACCGGGTCGGCCTCCAGTTCACTGACGAGGCGGAGGAAGGTCGCCTTGAGGTTCGGGTAGCGGGTGTTGCAGGCGGGCTGCTCCTCGCACGCCTTGAACAGGCCGTCGAAACCCTCTCGTGCGGCCTTCCAGGTCACGGCCCCGCCGGCGATGGACGGCGGCAGGACGCCGTCGATGCCGACCGAGCGGATGCCCTTCGGGTGCAGACGCATGTAGTTGAGCGCCAGGTGGGTGCCGTAGGAGATCCCGAAGACGTTCCACTTCTTGACTCCCAGCGTCTTGCGCAGGGCGTCGTAGTCGGCCGAGCTCTCGATGTCGTTGTAGGTGCTGCGGTCGGCGCCCTCGGCGTCCACGCGCCCGCGGCAGGTCCGGGTCGCCTCGACGTGCAGGCGCCCGGTGGACGGTGCGTTGGAGACGAGGCCGAGGGCGCGGGCGTTGAACTGGTCGATGTTCGGGCAGGTGAGCTCCGGGTCGGCCGAGTAGGTGCCGCGCTGGGACATGAAGATCACGTCGCGGTCGCGGTTCAGGTCGCCGGCGAGCGCCATCGGGATCTCGGAGACCGCGTCGTCGCCGGGGCCGCCGGCGAACCACACGATCGGGTCGGGCGCGGGGCTGCTGCGCTCCGCGGGCATGATCGCGACAGCGAGGGTGATCGTGCGTCCGTGGTGGCCCCAAGGGTTCTTGGGTCTGGCCGTGGAACGCTTCTCGGGCACGGTGAGGGTGCCGCAGCGGGCGCGCGCGAGATCGGGGATCGGGTCCGCCGTCCTGGGACAGGGACCCGGTTCGAAGCGGGCGTCGCCCACCGTACGGGCGACCGTGCCGATCGGGCCGTCGGTGCCGGAACCGGCGTGTGCGGGCATCGCGGCCAGACCGACGACGAGGGCGCCGGCCGTGGCTCCGGCCAGCGTGGCCGGGAGCCGTCTCGCGGGGCGCCGGCTGAGGGTCGTACTGGGGGACATCGTGCGTACTCCGGTCAGGGGATGATGGTGAACGGCTTGGGTTCGACTCCCGGCACGCAGCCGGTGTCGGGGGCGGTCGGCCGCTCCAGGAAGGAGAGCAGGACCGACGCGGCGCAGGGGTTCTGTGGCACCACCCAGTGGGTGATGCCGGGAATCACCACGGCGGTCGAGCGCGGCAGCGTACGGCCGGCGTACGGCCCCCAGCTCGCACCGGTCTTCGCGTCGAAGGTCCCGGTGATGATGAGCGCGGGCACCTTGCTGTGGGTGGCCACCCGCTGGACCGCGGTGCGGTCCCGGACGTTCCAGACGCGACACAGATCGTGCTCGAAGGGCAGCTGCGGTGCGTGCGCCAGCACGGAGTCCGGCCATCCGGGGAAGGCCCGGCGGCCCGCCGACAGCACGTCGCGCTTCGAGAAGCCCGGGACCCACTCGGCGCAGGCCACCGAGTGCGTCAGCCCGTGGGCGAACTCGCCGATGGCGGGCGTCGCGCCGGCGGCCTGGGCCCGCGCGAAGCGCTCCGGATTGCCGGCGGCGAGTTCGTAGAGCGCCGCGGGGACATCGACGGACGGAACCAGTCGGCCGTTGGCGACCAGCAGGTTCACCAGCGTGCCCCCGTCGAGGACGACCTTCACCGGGGTTCCGCCACCGGGCGGCGGTACGGTCAGCGTCAGCGGGTTCGCCTCCAGCCGCCGGACCTGCTCCGTGAGCGTGCGGGAGAGCTCCGGGTAGCGGGACTTGCAGGCGGGCTGGGCCTCACACGCCGCGAAGATCGCGTTGATGCCCTCCTGGGCGCTGTCCCAGGCCCACGGCAGGCTCACGATCTGCGGGGGCACGACCGAGTCGATCGCCAGCGAGCGGATGCCCTGGGGGTGCCGGCGCAGATAGGTGAGGCCGAGGTCGGTGCCGTAGGAGTAGCCGTAGACGTTCCACTTCTTGATGCCCAGGGCCTTGCGGAGGGCGGCGAAGTCAGCGGCGTTCTCGGTGGTGTTGTAGGCCGTGAGGTCGTTCCCCTCGGCCGTCAGGCGGTCCCGGCACTCCTTGGCCGCGCGTACCAGCCCCCGCCCGGTGGACGGCGCGTCGTAGGGCAGGCCGACGGCGGTCGCGTTGAACCGGTCCATCTCCGGGCAGGCGAGGTTCGGTTGTGAGTGGAGGGTGCCGCGCTGGGCCACGACGATCAGATCGCGGTCGCGGTTCACGGCGGAGTCGATCAGGAAGGGGATGGCTCCGAACGCGTCTCCACCGGGGCCCCCTTCCATGAACACCACGGGGTCCGCGGCCGGCGTCCTCGACGCTGCCGGGATGATGGCGACGGCCAGCCGGATGGTCCGTCCCTTGCGGATCTTGCGGTTCTCGGGGACCTCCAGGAAGCCGCACCGCCCCGGGACCGGCTCGGGCGTCTGTGGGCAGGGACCCGGCACGAACCGTGCCGGATGGCCCGACGGCGGCCCGCCGGCAGGCGCCGACTGGGCGCTGCTCGGCGCGGTCCCGACCGCACCGAGGACTCCGAGACATACGGCGAGGAGCGCCGCCTTCGTACGCGCGCTCCGGCCGAGTCGTGGAGGGAGGTGCCGAGTTCGGCTGCGTCCAGTCCTTCCGGTCCCGGCGCGGGAGGGCAGGGGCCCGGGACCGATGTCGTGTTCGGCCATGTGATCTCGTCTCTCTGACGTCCCTGGCCAGTCCGGTCGGGGGACGGTTGGCATGGCTGCGCCCGCGGCATGGCCGGGCAGGGCGCGTACGCCAGCCTGCGTTCGGGCAGGGGCCCCCACCACTCGTCGCCTCCACTTGGAGCAGCCCCATCCAGGACCGCGGGCGGTCCCCGGTCACCCGGTCGGCCGGGGACGGAGCCCCCGCTGCGGCGGCGGTCGCTCCGCCGTGGGCCCGACGCATCCGGCGCGGACTCACTGGTCCGTCACGAGCCCGGGAGGGTCGAGCGAGTCCGCCGGCGCGGTGGACCGGGAGACCGCGCACGCCGTGGGCCCTGACGTCGGCCCTTCGCGGGTTCGGACGCGCGCCTCGGTGTCAGGACGCTTCCTCCGGGCCAGTATCAGAAGATGACGACGCGAGATGACACGGGCCCGTCCGGCCCGCAGGGCGCGCTCCCGCCGCTGCCGGAGGACTGGGAGAGGTGCCTGGCCGTGGCGGCCCATCCGGACGACATCGAGTACGGCACGGCCTCGGCCGTCGCCCGCTGGACCTCCCAGGGGAAACGGGTGACCTATCTCCTGGTCACCCGGGGGGAGGCGGGTATCGACAGCATGCACCCCGCCCAGGCGGGGCCGCTGCGCGAGGCCGAGGAGCGTGCCGGCGCCCGCGAGGTCGGCGTGAGCACGGTGGAGTTCCTCGACCATCCCGACGGCGTCGTCCAGTACGGGCCCGACCTGCGCCGCGACATCGTGCGGGCGATCCGGCAGCACCGGCCCGAGGTCGTGGTGACCGGGGCTTTCACGGTACGGATGATCGCCGGTGTCACCAACCAGGCCGACCACCGTGCGGTGGGCCTCGCGGCCCTGGACGCCGCGAGGGACGCGGGCAACCGATGGATCTTCCCCGAACTGGGAGACGAGGGACTCGAGCCGTGGGGCGGAGTCCGTCTCGTGTGCATGGCCGGGCCCGAGCGGCCCACCCATGCATTGGACGTCACCGGAGAGCCGCTGGAACGCGGCATCGCCTCCTTGTCCGCGCACGCCGAGTACACCAGGGGACTGGGGGAGCAGGGCTTCGAACCCCGCGCCTTCCTGACCTGGGCAGCGCGCATGGCCGGCCCCGCGCTCGGTGTCGAGGCGGCCGTCCCCTTCGAGGTGTACCGGTTGATGTCCGACGGAAAGCCACCGTGGGAGGAGTAGGGGGTGTCTTGCCGATCTTGCCGGGCTCGCGGTGTCCTGGGACTCCGTCTCCGGCGTTGTCGTCGGTCGGCATGGCTCCGCCATGCCTTCTTCCTCCGCCTTGGATCCGAAGCCCCAGGACACCGCTCGCTGATCCGGCCTGATCGACAAGACACCCCCTAGGGCCCGGTCCGGGCAGCCGGCCCGCCGCGCTGGACGCGGCGGGTCCGGGCGGCCACCGGCCGGTCCGGCGACGTACCCTGTCCCGTCACTCGGCGTCGTGTGTCGTCCGCCGCCCCTCCCGGTGGACCCGCCGGTCGGCCGTACGGTACGGCCCGTCGGCGTCCGCAGAGCTGTACGCGGCGATCGCCCCCTCCTCGCTCCCGACCGATGTGCCGAGGGGGGCGTGCCCCGGGTACGGGCGCGGGTGACGGGGGGAGACGCCCTCGGGTTCCGTCGAGGCCGACTCGGTGCGCCTCGCGCTCCCGGCGGGGCCCCCACGCATCGGCCACCACATCCCGCGGCCCAGCAGGGCCGCGGCCGCCGGCACCAGCAGCAGGGACAGGACGAAGGCGGAGAGCAGGATGCCCAGCGCGGTCGCGAAACCGATCTGCCGCGTGGAAGGCTCCGCGTTCACCCCGAGGCTGCCGAAGGAAGCCGCCAGCACGACGCCCGCCGTGGCGATCGCCGGCGCCGTGTGGCGTACCGCGCGGGCCACGGCCGCGCGGCTCGACCCCGCGCGGGCCATCTCCTCCCGCAACCGGTCGCTGATGAGGATGTTGTAGTCGGTGCCCAGGGCCACCACGAACAGGAACAGCACCAGCGGCAGGACGAAGTTCACGCCCGGCTCGCCGCCCAGGTGCTGGAAGGCCAGCGCCGAGGCGCCGAACGTCGCCGCGAAGCAGAGTCCGACCGAGAGCATCAGCACGGCCGGAGCCGCCAGGCTGCGCAGCAGCACCAGCAGGATCAGGGCGATCAGCGCCGCCGCCACCGGGAACACGGTCCGCAGGTCCTCGTCGACCGCCGTCGCCACATCGGCGAACACGGCCGCCGTGCCACCCACATGGGCCGTCGACCCGGCCGGCGTCGCCTTGCGGACGGCTTCGCGCACCGGGCCCGCCACGAGGTCGCGAGCACGCTGGGTCTGCGCGTCCTCCGTCAGGTACGCGTCCAACCGGACGGCGGTGCGGTCGGCGTTGAACACGGGGGAGCCCACCCGGCCCACGCCCTCCACCCGGGCCAGGGCGCGCGGCAGGCCGCCGAGCGCGGCGGTGTCCAGGGTCCGGCCGTCCCGGGCGGTGACGTACACCGTCGTGGGATCGGACACTCCCGACGGCAGGACGTGGGCGATCTCCCGCGCCGTCGCCGCGGCTGCCGTGTCCCGCGGGGAGCCGCCGGTGCTGAAGTCCATGTGCACGCCCTTCGCGCCGAACGCGAGAGCACCGAGGAGAGCGACCGACGCCGTGAGCACCAGCAGGGGGCGTCGCGCCACCAGCTCGCCGGTACGGCCGGCCAGACCCGGCCGCTCGGCCCTCTTCAGGCTCCGCGACGGCCAGAACATGCGCCGCCCCGCCACCGCGAGCAGCGCCGGCATCAGGGTCAGACTCGCCACGAGCATCACCAGCACGGACACCGCCACCGCGGGGCCGAGCACGCGGAACTGACCGAACCTGGCCACACCGAGGGTGGCGAAGGCCGCCACGATCGTCAGAGCCGCCGAGGTCACCGCGGTGCCGACCCGGCCGGCCACGTCCGCGGCCACCACCCGATGGTTCGCCTCCGGGCGCCGTCGCAGCTCCTCGCGGAAGCGGAACAGCAGGAACAGGAAGTAGTCGACGCCGATGCCGAGCAGCACGGTGCCGATCAGGCCAGGGGTGCCGGGGTCCAGGTCGAAGCCGGTGAGCAGGGCCGCTCCCACGGCCGTACCGGCCGCCGCTCCGCCCACCACGGACACGGCGAACAGAGGGATCAACGCGGCCAGGACACTACGGAACACCAGCACGTTGACCAGCACGATCAACCCGACCATGAGCGCACCGACCACCGTCTGCGTGGCCTTCTCCGCGTCCGCTCGGTCCACCGTGTCCGCCAGGCCCCCGGTGAACCCCGTGCGCAGCCCGGCATCGCCGAACTCCTTCTCGGCACGGTCGCTGAAGGTCCGGTAGAGCGCGTGCATGCCCGGGTCGGTCGGATTGCCCCGCAACCGGGCGCTCAGCAGCGCGAACGACCCGTCGGGCGCGGTCATCGACAGCGCCACCCGGGGGACCTGGGAGTAGTCCCTGGAGAGCCCGGGGATCTGCTCCTCGGCCCACGGCATCTTCATGCGCTCGGCGCTCAGCCCGCGCGCCACCTCGCCCACGCGGCGCCGGTCCGAGTCGGCCAGCGGCCTGCCGTCGCGCCGGGCCACCAGCACCGTCACCACGTCGGCGCCGGGCTCCGCGCCGAACTTCTCCTCGGCGACCCGCAGCGCCGCGGCCGCGTCGTACTCCGAAGGCAGGAAGCCGGCGCTGTCGGTCTGCGTCACGCGGAAGACCAGCACCTGGCCCAGGACGGACACGAAGATGCCGATCACCGCCCACAAGGCGATGACCCGCCAGGGTCTGCGGGTCGAGAAACCGGTCAGGGCACGGATCACGGAAGTCCTCCGGTACGAGTACGCGTACGGGATCGGCGTACGCGGTGGTGTGCACGGCGCCGGGGTACCCGGGCGCCCCGTGCCGGGCGACTTCCGGCACGTGTCCAGCACATCAGCGCGATCCGGCCCGGACCTCGGAGCCGGGAACGAGAACCCGCCTGGGAGCACGGCCCTCCACCACCCTTCGGCTGGGACCCTGCTCCCAGCCGACGCTCACTCCCGCTCCCGACCCGGCGCCACGAACCGGGCTGACACAATGGGTCATCGACGGACAAGCCGCAGCTCAGCAGGCCACTGCGGCGATCCCAGGGAGAACGCGGGGGGCGACATGGAACGGCGCGAGAGCGCGACGAGGCGGGGCCGGGCATCGCAGGAGGCAGCCCCGCGACGCGGTGGCCCCGACCTGTGGAGCCGGCACGACGGGCTCGTCGCCGTCGGGGCCGCGGCCGTCGACCTGGTCGGGTTCACCGTCACCAGCCAGATGGACCAGGGCCGCGTCCCCGCGGCCGGCTGCCTGGTGGTGGTCGCCGCCTCCCTGTTCCTGCTCGTGCGCCGCCGCGCCCCGGTCAGCGTCCTCGTGGGCGTCCTGGCGACGAACCTGTCGCTCAACTGGTTCAGCGCCGTCGGCCAGCACTACGGCGCCGCCACCGTCGTCGCGCTCTTCACCGTCGTACGTCACCACCGTGCCGTCGTCAGCGCCCCCGCCGTCGTCGGGCACGTCGCGGTGCTCCAGTTCGTGCACCCGGCCCTGCCCTCCCCCTCCCCGCTCGATCTCGCGGCCAACGCCGCCTCCGCGCTCCTCGTGTCCGGCACCGCCGTCGCCGTGGGCCGCTGGCAGCGCAACGCCGAGGCCCACCGGCAACTCCTCGCCGACCGCGCGGTCGCCGACGAACGCCGCCGCATCGCCCGCGAGCTGCACGACATCGTCGCCCACCACCTGACGACGATGCAGCTGCTCGCCGGCGGCGCCCGCGCCAACCTCGAGCGGTCTCCCACGACCGCCCGGGAGGCCCTCGTCACCCTCGAAGGCTCCGGCCGCACCGCCCTGCACGAGATGCGCCACCTGCTCGACGTCCTGCGGGCGGGCGACGAACGCGCCGAGGGCGAGGACACCGCGCCGCAGCCCGGCATCGCCGACCTCGACCGAGTCGTCGAGGACAGCCGCCGCTCCGGCCTGCCCACCACCCTCAGCAGCGACGGCGACGCGCGGACCCTGCCGCCCAGCGTCGCCCTCGCCGTGTTCCGCATCGTCCAGGAAGCCCTCACCAACGCGCGCAAGCACGCCGGCCACGGCGCGAAGGTGGACGTCCGCCTCAGCTACGCGCCCCGCGAGGTGCGCGTCACCGTCACCGATGACGGCCCACGCCCCGAACACCCCGCCGCACGAGGCTCCGGCTACGGCCTCATGGGAATGCGCGAACGCGTCGCCCTGCACGGCGGAACCCTGCACGCCGGTCCCGGCGACGACGGTGGCTTCACCGTCCGGGCCCGCCTGCCACTGCGCCCCGATCACGAGGAGGCGTACGCGTGACCGCGCCCGCCACGATCCTCATCGCCGACGACCAGCCCCTGGTGCGCCGGGGCCTGGCCCTGATGCTCGCCCCCGAACCGGACTTCCAGGTCGTCGCCGAAGCCGCCGACGGAGCCGAAGCCGTACGCCTGGCCCATGAACACCGACCCGACGTGGTCATCATGGACATCCGCATGCCGGTCCTCGACGGCATCGCCGCGACCGAGCGTCTCGTCGCCGAACTGCCCGGCTGCCGCATCCTCGCCCTGAGCACCTTCGACATGGACGAGCACGTCGTGGCCGCTCTGCGCGCCGGGGCGTACGGCTTCCTGCCCAAGGACATATCACCCGAGGACCTGGTCGCGGCCCTGCAGGTGGTCCGCGACGGCGAGGCGATCCTCGCCCCCAGGCTCCTCACCCGCCTCATCTCCTCGCACGTCAAGGCCGCCGTCCACCCCACGTCGACCCGGGTGCCGTCCGGTGCCGAAGGACTCACGCCGCGCGAGAGGGAGGTGTGGCGGCTGATCGCCGCCGGCCTGGACAACACGGAGATAGCCGAACGGCTCGGCGTCAGCGCCTCCACCGTGAAGAACCACATCACCGGCCTCTTCGCCGGGCTCGGCGTCCGGGACCGGGCCCAGGCGGTCATCGCCGCGTACGAGACGGGCCTCGTGACGGCGCGACGGGAATCGTGACCCGTGCCGGGCTTCCCCGGCGGACGGACGGACTCCGGCGAGTCCCGCGCGCACGGCCAGGGGTTGGGTCCGGCGCGTGTGCGCGGACGAGCAGATCCGGTCCGCCGGACCGGGAAGCCCCGTCTCCTGCCGTGTGTCGCGGGATCAGACGGGGGCCGTATCCGCCCCTCCGGGTGACCGTCGCCTCGCCAGGGCGGGTGCGAGTGGATCGGCCCGGAGGAGCGCCGCGCCGAGTGGGGTGAGGGTGTGCAGCACTCGGTTGGCCGAGCGCCGGCTGTTGATCAGACCGGCGTCGCGCAGTGCGGACGTGTGCTGGGTCGCGGCCGAGGCGGAGATCCCCACCGCTCGGGCGAGTTCCCCCGTGGTCGCCCCCGCCGCGCAGGCATGGAGGATGCCGGCACGACTCCGGCCGACGACTCCGGCCAGGGCCGCCATGGCGGCCGGCGCCGCGACCCGTTCGCAGCTCGGCATCCCGTCGAGGACCGAATACACGACGACCGGCGGCAACTCGGGGTCGGCGATGGGCACGGGCGAGCCCCAGCAGAAGTACGAGGGCACGAGCAGCAGCCCCCGGCCGGCCAGATGAAGGTCCCGGTCGCCGCCGAGCGCGTTCACATGGAGGACCGGCGGCTCCCACCGCATGGTCGGACGAAGGCTCCGAAGAAGACCGTCGATGCCCTCGGTGAGCAGGGCGCGGGTCCGCAGACACCGCTCAGCCTCCAGGGTCGCCTGGACATGGTCGGCCTGGGGCGCGACGACGGCGTCGTAGTAGGCCCGTAACACCCGCACCAGCTCCGTGCGGGTCTCCGTCTCGGCGAGGCGTGGCGCCCAGGGGGGAGCGCCGCTCACCCGGGCCAGCATCTCCACCTCCTGCAGCACCTGAGGGCCGGGCGTGGACAGGATCGCGTCCACACCGGCATCCCAGCCGCCGCCCCCGGCGGCCGGAGTGAGGAAATCGGGGAAATAGGCCGCCCGCGGGAAAAGCGGTAACAGCATGGTGCGTACAGCCGTTTCCAGCCCTTGCTCGCGAAGCCGGGTCCGGGCCGTGCGATGCCATTCGGCATAAGCCCAGCGCCCGCGGCGCGTCTGGAATCGATGCAGGCTGGAGGCGATCTCCCAGAACGGGTCCGCGGCGGCCGCCACACGCGTACGCCCGAGATCGGCATCGGTGAAATGAATGCGGAGCATGCAGTTCCCCCCGATTGCCGTGCGTCTTTTACATACGGCGAAACATGATGGCTGGCGCCTATCACGGCTGACAAGGTTCGCCGTATAGCACACGCAGTTCCGTCGCCCCGCCACCAGCGGCCGGCGACGTCCTTCCTGCCCGATTCCCGAAAAGGAGATCCCTGTGCGCAAGCCTGTCAACGCACTGCTCGCGACCGTCCTGGCCCTGGGTGGAGCAGCAGCGATGGCGCTCGGCTCGGCCGCCCCGGCCGCGGCCGCCAACCCGACGTGCAACTGGAGCGCCAAGTACTACGGCGCCTGGGTGCCCAATTACGGCACGACCAGCGTCAACGTCAACTGTGCGCTGTACCAGGGCGTCATGAACAACGTCGCGGTGGGCACGCTGCAGGAGACGCTCAACATGTGCTACGGGGAGAACCTCGTCGTGGACCAGGACTTCGGCGCCGCCACCGAGGCCGCGCTGCGCCGCGCCCAGCAGAAGGCCGGCACCACCGTGGACGGCGACTACGGTCCGCTCACCCGGAAGGCCATCAAGCACAAGCCCGTCAGCGGCAGCACGTGCGTCCGCGTCCCCTGACATCGGACCCCGGTGATGCCCCGTCGACCTGCTGACGTGGTTCGGTGATGCGGGCTTCGGCCCCTGCTGCGCCCCGTCGACCATGAGGTCGACGGGGCGCAGTGCCGAGATCCGGTTCGCTCCGGCGGGGCCGGCCCGCACGATCCTCGCTGCCGCGTGCGGGAATCCGATCGATGCGTGTTGCTACCCTCGTCGACGAGGCGTGCACGGGCCTCACCTGGGCACATTGCGGCGCATCCGTTCAGGACGGCGACGCGGATGAGGGGACTTCATGGGCTCCCGGATCTCACCGATCGACTTCGCCGACGTGGTGCCCCGGCCTCGGCCGCTCGACGTGCGGTGGATCCACGGCTCGCCGTCGGCGAAGCACAACACCGACCCCGACATCCAGGTGCACGCCTACGACGAGCACACGTTCATCCTCCGGCAGAACATGGCGATCGACTACGAGGCGCCGTTCCTCTTCCTGCTCATGGGGAACACACGAGCGGTGCTGATCGACACCGGGGCCACCGCCTCCCCCCGGTTCCTTCCACTGCGCCGCGTGGTCGACGAACTCGTCCGGTCCTGGCTCGCTCGCCATCCGCGGGCCGACTACCACCTGCTGGTGTTGCACACGCATCCGCACGGCGACCATGTCGCGGGAGACGGCCAGTTCGCCGACCGCCCGGACACGACGGTGGTCGGCGCGGAACGCGCCACCGCCTGGCCGTACTTCGGATTCGACGACCGCCCCGAGTCGGTCGCCGAGGTCGATCTGGGCGGCCGTGTGCTGGAGTGCCTGGCCACTCCGGGCCACCATGACGCCTCGGTGACGTTCTACGACCGGTGGACCGGGATCCTCCTCACCGGGGACACCGTCTACCCGGGCCGGCTCTACATTCAGGACTGGCCGGCCTTCCGCCGGACGATCGACCGTCTCATCGACTTCTGCGACGAGCGGACCATCACCCACCTTCTCGGATGCCACATCGAGATGACCCGCAGGCCGGGCGTCGACTACCCCGTCCGCACCGTGTACCAGCCCGAGGAACCACCCCTGCAGATGACCACCGGCCATCTCCGCGACATCCGGGCGGCACTCGACGAGATCGGCGACCAGCCCGCCCGACGCGCCTTCCCGCTGTTCATCCTCTGCCCCACCTGACGAGCCGGACCCGAATCCGGATGGCCGCCCTCGACTTCCCCGGACGGCCGACCAGGCAGGTCGGCGAGCCCTGGAACACGGCCTAGTACCAAGGGCGGGTGTCATGCGCGGGCAGCGGACGCAGCGTCGGCCAGCGTTCGAGCAGGCGGTTGGCCAGGGCGGAGCTGAGGCGGCCGACGGCGTGCAGGTGATCGTGGTCGCGGGTCATGTCGGCGACCACGCCCAAGCGGTGGACGAGCCGCTCGCGGGCGGAGACGTAGCCCCACTCGAAGTCCTCGGCGGGCACCCGGGCGAGCTGGTCGACCGTCCCGCGGTGGGCCCGCTCGACGAGTGCGTCGCCCTGGATCAGCCATCCCGCGCACGCGTCGGCGAGGTCACCCGGCACGTCCTTCCCGGTGAGGCCGCGCCAGGTGGTCCGGTAGATGTCCTCGACCTCCGTGAGCGGGGCCGCGGTGACCGACATGGCGCACCAGCAGGTGGGAAAGCCGATGCGGAAGTAGGCGAGTTCGATCAGGCCGTTGCCGAGCGAGGCCCGTTCGAAGTCGACGAAGCGGACGCCGTCGGCGGTGCGCAGGTCATTGCCGGGGCAGGGGTCGCCGTGCAGCAGCGCATGGTGCGGGGTGGGGTCCAACCGCTCCAGGAGACCGGCGAGTTCATCGGGAACCGTCGAAGGTACGGGTACGTCGAGCGCCCTGGCCAGGGTGAGGAAGGACTCCGCGTCCGTGGCCGTGGGCCCCGACCAGACCGGTAGGGCGCCCGCGTCGGCGGGCCCGGTCAGGGCGTGCAGCCGGGCGAGCGACTCGGCGTACCCCGGCATCCAGTCGTCCGTCCTGCCGAGGTCGTCCACGTACTCCAGGACCAACACCCGCGAGGACGGGTCCGTGGCGAGCACCGCGGGGGCGACGGCGAGCCCGGCGGACCGCCCCGCCAGGCGCAGCCCGGCGACCTCCCGCGCGAAGCGCGTGTCCGCGTCGGCGCCCGTGTCCCCGCCGTCGGTGATCTGCTTGACGATCACCAGCCGCCGGTCGGCCAGCCGCACGCGCCACACCCGTGACCGTGGACTGCTGTCCAGGAGCTTGGCCTGCTGGGGAATGCCCACGTTGCGGAGCAGCTCGTCATGGAACGGAACCCGGTTCGGCATGCCGACGAGCGTAGCCGTTGTCTCGCACGCGCGAGCGAACGCCGTGCCCCCGTCGAAGTCCTCCGGGGGCGTGTCCAGAGCGGCGGCCATGGCCAGGCCACCGCCCGTCCGCCGGTCGTTGCGGACCACGTACGCGATCTTGAGACCACGAGCAGCCCATGGCAGGCTCATGCTGCATGATCGATGAATTCGCGAAGGACAACCTGCACGGGAGACTGCGGCGGGACCGCGAGGCGCTGCTCTGGAAACTCGACGGCCTGTCCGAGTACGACGCCCGCCGACCTCTGACAGCGAGCGGGACGAACCTCCTCGGCCTGGTCAAACACGTGGCCACCGTCGAGGCCAGGTACTTCGGCGAGGTCTTCGACCGCCCTTCCCCGGAACCGCTGCCCCGGTGGCAGGACTCCGACGGCAGCGATCTGTGGGCGACCGAGGACGAGACCCGTGATCAGATCACCGGGTTCTACCGGCGCACGTGGGAACACTCGGACGTGACGATCAACGCGCTTCCGCTCGACGCCCCCGGCCACGTGCCGTGGTGGCCGGCGCCTCATGCCGACACCAACCTGTTCGCCGTCATGGTCCATGTCCTCGGCGAGTCCATCCGGCATGCCGGGCACGCCGACATCCTGCGCGAGGGCATCGACGGCCGGACCGGGTTGCGCGCCGAACACGAGAAGCGGATCGACGAGGAAGCCCGTGCGGCGCACTGCGCGAAGATCGAGCAGGCCGCCAGGTCGGCGCAACGCCCACGGGGCGGTGAGGTCCGGACGATTGATGGGATGTCCGATCGGCGCGACCCGAAGAATTCCGGATCGGCGACACACGGAGCGCACACGGTCGGGTAGAACGGACCCTCAGCCGAGGAAAGTGGGACGCAGCGGTGAACGTGAGCGAACATGTCGAGGCCGTGTACGCGGAGGTCTGTCGACGGAACCCCGGGGAGGCCGAGTTCCACCAGGCGGCGGTCGAGGTGCTGGAGTCCCTCGCCCCCGCCCTCGACCGGCACCCCGAGTACGTCGAGACCGGGATCGTGGAACGGCTGGTCGAGCCGGAGCGGCAGCTGATCTTCCGGGTCCCGTGGGTCGACGACCGAGGCACCGTCCGCGTCAACCGCGGATTCCGCGTGGAGTTCAGCAGCGCCCTCGGACCGTTCAAGGGCGGGCTGCGGTTCCATCCGAGCGTCAACCTCGGGATCGTGAAGTTCCTGGGGTTCGAGCAGGTCTTCAAGAACGCGCTGACCGGAATGACGATCGGCGGCGGCAAGGGCGGCGCGGACTTCGACCCCAAGGGCCGTTCGAGCGGCGAGGTCATGCGGTTCTGTCAGTCCTTCATGACCGAGCTCTACCGCCACCTCGGGGAGCACACCGACGTACCGGCCGGGGACATCGGCGTGGGCGGACGGGAGATCGGCTACCTCTTCGGGCAGTACAAGCGAATCACCAACCGGTACGAGTCCGGCGTCCTCACCGGAAAGCCGGTGGGGTGGGGCGGCTCCCACGCCCGTACCGAAGCCACGGGGTACGGGGCGGTCTACTTCGCCCAGGAGATGCTCGCCACGCAAGGCGACGGCTTCGACGGGCGACGCGTCCTGGTCTCCGGATCCGGGAACGTGGCGCTGTACGCGGTGGAGAAGGTTCATGCGCTGGGCGGCCGCGTGGTGGCCTGCAGCGACTCCTCCGGGTACCTCGTCGACGAGGACGGCATCGACCTGGACCTGCTGAAGGACGTCAAGGAGGTGCAGCGGGCCCGGATCTCCGCCTACGTGGACGCGAAGCCGTCCGCGCGGTTCTCGGCACGGGGCACGGTGTTCGACATTCCGTGCGATGTCGCGCTGCCGTGCGCGACTCAGAACGAGTTGGGCCGCGAGGACGCGGTGTCGCTGGTCAAGAACGGGGTGCGAGCGGTGGCGGAAGGCGCGAACATGCCTTGCACGCCCGAGGCGGTGGCGGTGTTCCGTGAGGCCCAGGTGCTCTTCGGCCCCGGAAAGGCCGCCAACGCGGGTGGCGTGGCGACGTCGGCGCTCGAGATGCAGCAGAACGCCGCCCGTGACAGCTGGTCCTTCGAGCAGACCGAGTCCCGCCTGGCCGAGGTCATGCGCGACATCCACCGGCAGTGCCGTACCACCGCCGAGGAGTACGGCGGCAACCCCGACGACTACGTGGTCGGGGCCAACGTGGCCGGGTTCCTGAGGGTTGCCGAGGCCATGGCGGCGCAGGGCGTCATCTGAGCCGGCCCCTCCGGTTCGCCCCCGGGGCCCGGCCTCCGGGGGCAGGGTGATGGTGCAGCGACTGGCGAGGACGGTTCGCCATCCGTCGACCGTGTCCACGACGGGGGCGAGCCGACCCGACGGACCCCGTGCGGACGGTGGGTCACGCACCTCGTCCAGGCGCTCGCCTGCCTACCCTCAGCTGGTAACGACTGTTACCATGCGGTCATGGGTAAGACGCAGCTGGGTGCCAGGGTGGACGCGGATGTGGCGGAGCTCGCTCGGAAGCGGGCCGCCGATCTGGGGATGAGCGTGGGGGACTACCTCGCGCGGCTGGTCCAGGACGACGCCAGCGGTCTGCGCGCCCGGGCGGTCGACGCGGCCGCTCGCTTCCTGGCCGAGCATCAGGACGTCTTCGACGAGGCAGAGGAGTCCCGGGCACCGCGTGGGGCGCACGCGGCGTGATGGACCTGAACATCGACGTCCCCTGGATCCTGCAGGTCGCCGAAGCCGCCGGCGCGAACGATCCGGCACCCGACGACTACGGCGTGCCCATCGCGGCGGTCGCCCGTCACCGCGCGGAACTGTTCGAGCAGCCCGTCTACGACGGCTCCTACGCCAAGGCCGCCGCCCTGGTGCACACGCTGGGCCGGTGCCGATGGCTGGAGCGTTCGAACATGGCTGTAGCGGCGGCGACCGGCGTCATGTACCTCGAGGCCGTCGGCATCTCCGTGAAGCCCGCACGCAAGGACGCCGTCGCCCTCAAGGACCTCCTGCTCGACCCCGCCTGCACGTCCCGAGAGATCGCCTCCCTGCTGCGGTCCTGGCCCACCGGCACGTAACTGACCCGACTCGGCAGGGGCTCCGGTCGACGGACTCGACTCGTTCCGGCAGGTCCGGCGGAGACCGTAGGCTCTGAGCATGGTGGATATGAAGCCGGGCGGGGCCGTACGAGGACCGGGGCGACCGCGCGAGGAGCGGGTCACCGCCGCCGTCCTGAGTGCGGTGGTGGACATGGTCACCGAGCAGGGGATCGGGGCGGTCACGATGGACGCCGTCGCGTCCCGCGCCGGGGTGAGCAAGCCGGCCATGTACCGGCGGTGGCCCACCAAGCAGGACCTGATCATCGCCGCCGCCGAGAGTCGTCTCGGTGTCCTGTCGGTGCCTGATCTGGGCGACTTCCGCGCCGAGCTCCGCTTCATCCTCACCGCTCGCCTGGAGGCGTATCGGCTGCCCGGGTCGGACCGGCTGATCGCGGGACTGATCGGGGCGACGGCCGAGGCGGGTGCGTCCCGGGGCCAGTACGCGGCGTACACCGAGCGGATCACGGGCGAGACGAGGCGCATCCTGGAGCGGGGGATGGACCGCGGTGACGTGGACCCGGACACCGATGTCCGGGCCGCGGCCACGCTGGTGGCCGCACCGCTGCTCTTCCGGCTGGTCGGTGAGCAGGAGATGCCCGACACCCGCTTCGTGGAGACGCTGGTCGAACTCGTGGCCCGGGCTGTGGGCCCGACCGGCTGACGCCTGGCGTCAGCGGCTTTCCCGCGCCCGATTCTTCGTGCCGCCAAGCCCTTGCCTACCCGCACCCTGATAACGATACTTCCGGTAACGATTTTCCGGCCGTTACGGAGGACTCATGGACAGCGCTGTCACCACCCCCGCCCCCGCGCTCGACAAGCCGCTGATGCACTACGGCAAGCGCACGCTCGACCGCATCGCGCCGGACGCGCCCCAGCCCGACTACCGGCTCCTGGACATCAGCCCGCTCACCCCGCACATCGGCGCCGAGATCGAGGGCGTCGACCTCTCGCTCCCGATCGGCGAGGATGTCGCGGAGGAGATCCGGCAGGCCCTTCTGGAGTGGAAGGTGCTCTTCTTCCGCGACCAGCACGGCTTCGACCCGCAGTCCCAGCTCGCGTTCTCCGCACTGTGGGGCGAGCCGGAGGCCAACCCGTTCTTCCCCAAGGGCGACACGGTCGGAGTCTCCCGGCTGGCCAAGGACGCCATGGCCATGGGCACGGAGAACATCTGGCACAGCGACCACTCGTTCATGGCCGCGCCGGCCCTCGGCTCCGTGCTGCGGGCCGTCGAGGTCCCGTCCGCCGGCGGCGACACCATGTGGGCGGACATGGCGGCCGCCTACGACAACCTCACCGAGTCCCTGAAGGCCCGGATCGAGGGGCTCACCGCGGTGCACGACTGGGTGCCCAGCTGGGGTTCGCTGATGACCGCGGCCCAGCTCGCCGCGCATCGCGAGAACCTGCCGGCCGTCGAGCACCCCGTGGTCGTCCGCCACCCGCGCACCGGCCGCAAGCTGCTCTACGTCAACGAGCCCTTCACGACCCGGATCGTCGGCCTGTCGGACGCGGAGAGCCGCGAACTGCTGGGCGAGCTCGTCCTCCAGGCCCGTATCCCGGAGTACCAGGTGCGCTTCCGCTGGCAGCCGGGGTCCGTCGCGATCTGGGACAACATCGCCACCCAGCACTACGCGATCAACGACTACTTCCCGCAGCGCCGTGTCATGGAGCGCATCGCCATCGCCGGCGTCCCGCTCTCCTGATCGAGCTCCAGGCCCCCTCCCCCCTCCCCATCCAGTCTCCGCGGAGCCCCTGTGACCGACACCGACGTCGCACCCGCTGTGCCCGCCGGCCCCCCGAAGGTGCCGAGCAGAACGAGACGCCGCGCGTGGATCGTCACGGCGCTGCTCGTCGTCTTCATGATGATCAATTTCGCCGACAAGTCCGTGCTCGGTCTGGCCGCGGAGGAGATCCGACAGGACCTCGGCCTGTCCGCATCGGCCTTCGGGCTCGCCAGCAGCGCGTTCTTCCTGCTGTTCTCGATCTCCGGTGCCGCGGTGGGGCTGCTCGCCGACCGCGTCCGGCCGAAGTGGCTGCTGCTGATCATGGCCGTCCTGTGGTCCGTCTCCCAGGCGCCACTCGCCATCGGGGGAGGGCTGGCGGTGCTCATCGCCTCACGTGTTCTCCTCGGCGCCGCCGAGGGGCCCGCCTATCCGGTCGCCCAGCAGACGACCCTGTCCTGGTTCCCCAACCACCGGCGCAACCTGCCCGGGGCGCTGATCGTCCTGGGGATCACGCTGGGGGTCCTGGTCGCCGCTCCCGTGCTGACGTGGTTGATCGACCATCACGGCTGGCGCTCGGCCGTCGCCGCGGTGGCCCTGGTCGGCGTGGTGTGGACGCTGCTGTGGATCCCCTTCGGAGGAGAAGGGCCGTACGCGACCGCATCGGACGGCGACCCCCCGGCCGAGGCGTCCTCCGACGACGGGCCGGGGACGGGCACCGGGACCGAGGCCGGGACGGGCCAGGCACAGCCCAGGGTGCCGTACCGCCGGATCCTCGCGACCCGCACCTGGATCGGTGTCACGATCGGCTACTTCAGCACCTACTGGGTCATCGCCTTCGCCCTGGTGTGGCTCCCCTCCTACCTCCGCGACGGGCTGGGCTACTCCTCGGCCGTGTCCACACAGCTGCTGATGCTGTTCTGGGGTCTGAGCGGAATCCTGGTGCTCGGGCAGGCGGGCCTGACCGGATGGATGCTGCGCCGCGGTATCGCGAGCCGGTGGGCCCGCGGTCGGGTCGGCGGCGGCCTCCTGCTCGTCTCCGGTGCTTCCTGTCTGACCCTGCCTGTGGCCCCGTCCGGCGCTGTGACGGTCCTCCTGCTGCTCGGCGCCTTCGGCCTTGCCGGAGCGATGGGCAGCATCGCCGCCACCACCATCATGGAACTGGCTCCTGCCGATCGTCGCGGCGGCGCCCTGGGCTTCATGAACGCCGTGGTGACCACCGCCGGTCTGATCGCCCCGACGCTGATCGGCAGCCTCGTGGACACCCATGCAGCGGAGGGCTACCAGTACGCGGTCCTGATCACCGGTGCCCTGCTCCTGGTGGGCGGAACCGCCGCCGTCACGCTGATCAACCCCGACCGCGACGCCCGCCTGCTCTCCGTGTGACGACAGGTACGGGCCTGCTCCTCGCGCAGCGCACGGGGCAGGCCCCACCTTCCCCACCTTCCCGCTCCCGACCTTCCGCAAGGGACGACGTTGAACACCAGCGCCCTCGACACCTCCTTCCTCGACCGCACCGTGGCCGACGTACGCGGCAACGCCGAGTCCTGGTCCGCCACCCCGCTCACCGAACGCATCGCCCTCCTGGAGCGGTTGCAGCCGCGCGTCGTCGCACGCGCGGCCGAGATGGCCGGCGCGGGCAGCCGGGCGAAGGAGGTCGAACCGGACTCCACCTGGGCGGCCGAGGACTGGATCGGCGGCCCCTGGGCCCTGATCCAGAACGCCGCGGCGCTGTTGCACGTCCTGCGACGGATCGCCGCGGGCAGGGACCCGCTGGACGGGAGGGCCGTCCACGAGGAGAACGGCCGCACCCGCGTCGACGTCTTCCCCGCCACCGGCTGGGACACCCTGCTGCTCAACGGCTTCCGGGCCGAGGTGTGGATGCGCCCCGGCGTCACCGCGGAGCAGACGCGGGCGGGCGCCGCCGGCGAGTACCGGGGCAGGCAGGGAGACCCGGCACTGGCCCTGGTACTCGGCGCCGGCAACGTCGCCGCCATCACCGCGCTGGACGTCCTGCACAAGCTCTACGCCGAGGGCCAGGTCGTCATCGCCAAGATGAACCCGGTCAACGCCTATCTCCGCCCCCACTTCGAGTACGTCTTCGCCGAGTTCGTCGAACGGGGCTGGGTGCGCTTCGTCGACGGCGGCGCGGCCGAGGGCGCCTATCTCACCCGCCACGAAGGCGTCGACACCATCCACGTCACCGGCAGCGACCGCACCCACGACGCCATCGTCTGGGGCACCGACGAGGACGCGGAGCGACGCCGCCGTGACGACCTCCCGCTGATCACCAAGCCCTTCAGCAGCGAACTCGGCGGCGTCAGCCCGTGCATCGTGGTGCCGGGCCCGTGGAGCGACGCCGACTTCCGCTTCCAGGCCGAGCACATCGTCACCAGCAAGATGAACAACTCCGGCCACAACTGCATCGCCAGCCAGATCCTGGTCCTGCCACGAGACTGGGACGGCACCGACCGGCTCCTGGACGAGATCCGGCGGATACTGCGTGAGCTGCCCCCGCGCACCGACTACTACCCCGGCGCCGAAGGCCGTCTCGCCGCGGTACGCGAGGCCCACCCGCAGGCGGAGACGCACGGTCCGGACTGCCGGCTGCTCGTCCCCGACATCACCGACCACCACGACGACGTCCTCGTCACCGGCGAGGTCTTCGGCAGCGCCCTGGGCGTCGTCCGCCTGCCCGGCGCGACCCCGGCCGAATTCCTGCGGCACGCGGTCGACTTCGCCAACGACACCCTGCCCGGCACCCTGGGCGCCACTCTGATCGTCCACCCGAAGACCGAGAAGTCCCACCGGGACACGGTGCGCACCGCCCTCGCCGAGCTGCGCTACGGCACCCTCGGCGTCAACTGCTGGTCAGGCGTCGGCTTCCTCCTCGGCTTCACCCCGTGGGGTGCCTTCCCCGGCCACACCCGCCAGGACATCGGCAGCGGCATCGGCTTCGTGCACAACGCGTTCATGCTCGAGGACATCGAGAAGACCGTGCTGCGCGCCCCCTTCACACCGGCCCCCCGGGGCCTGGTCACGGGTGACCCGTCGCTGTCACCCCGCCCCCCGTACTTCGTCACCAACCGCACCTCGCTGACCACGGTGCAACGCCTCACCCGCTTCACGGCGGCGCCGAGCCTGGCGAAACTGCCCGCACTCCTCGCCTCCGCGCTGCGGGGCTGACCTCCGGCCGCCGTCCTGCCGGTCCCTGAATCCGCCACGCCTTCGGCGCCCGCCGAGGCATCCCCAACGGAGACCTCATGCTCAATCTCGCCGCCCTGCTGGAGAACAGCGCCCGCACCGTGCCCGACCGCACGGCAGTCGTGCTGGGCACCCAGCGGCTCACCTACGCCGAGCTGGACACGGCCGCCCGTCAGGTGGCCGACCTGCTGTGTTCGCGCGGCATCCAACCCGGCGACAAGGTCGCACTGTCGTGCCCGAACCTTCCCTGGTTCCCGATCGTCTACTACGGCATCCTCAAGGCCGGCGCGGTGGTCGTCCCGCTCAACGTGCTCCTCAAGGGACGCGAGATCGCGTACCACCTGGCCGACTCCGAGGCGAAGGCGTACTTCTGCTTCGAGGGCACCGCGGACCTGCCGATGGGGCAGGCGGGCTGGTCCGGCTTCGGTGAGACCCCCGGGTGCGAGAACTTCTTCCTGATGACCGCGGCCCCCACCGACGCCTCCCCGATCGCGGGCGCCGAGACCCTGACCGCGGCACTGGCCTCCCGGAGCGCGGACTTCGAGACGGTGGCCACCGAGTCCGGTGACACCGCGCTCATCCTGTACACCTCGGGCACCACCGGCCGTCCCAAGGGCGCCGAGCTCACCCACTCCAACGTGATGCTCAACGTCCTGACCTGCCACAAGCTGTTCGGCGAGGTCGAGCACGACGTCCATCTGATCACCCTGCCGCTCTTCCACTCCTTCGGCCAGGTCGTGCAGATGAACGCCGGCATCGCCTCCCGGGCGACGCTCGTGCTGCTGCCACGCTTCGACGCCCGCTCGGCCCTCGCCCTGATGCAGCGCCATGCCGTCACCTTCTTCGCGGGTGTTCCCACGATGTACTGGGCCCTGCTCGAAGAGGAGGCGCACGATGTCGACCTGCCGCTGATCGCCAAGAACCTGCGGATGGCCGGGTCGGGAGCCTCGGCGCTGCCGGTCGAGATCCACCGCCGGTTCCGTGAGCGTTTCGGGGTCACCGTCATGGAGGGCTACGGCCTCTCGGAGACCAGCCCGGCGGCCACCTTCGTGCCGCCGGGCGAGGAGGCGCGTCCGGGCTCCATCGGGCGCCCCGTCTGGGGTGTCGAGGTGGACCTGGTCGACAAGGACTGGGCACCGGTCCGGGGCGCCGACGCGATCGGCGAGATCGTCGTCCGCGGCCACAACGTCATGAAGGGGTACTACAACCGACCCGAGGCGACCGCCGAGGTGATGCGCGACGGGTGGTTCCGCACCGGTGACCTGGCCCGCCGTGACGCCGACGGATGGTTCTACATCGTCGACCGCGCCAAGGACATGATCATCCGCGGTGGGTTCAACGTGTACCCGCGCGAGATCGAGGAAGTCCTGCTCACCCACCCCGCCGTGAGCATGGCAGCCGTCATCGGTGTGCCGCACGACCGTCACGGCGAGGAGATCAAGGCGTGCGTGGTCCGCGCCCCGGGGGCGACGCTCACCGAGGAGGAGCTGATCGCCTGGTGCAGGGACGAGATGGCGGGCTACAAGTACCCCCGCCTCGTGGAGTTCCACAACGCCCTGCCCATGAATGCCACCGGCAAGATCCTCAAGCGCGAGCTGAGGGACGCGGAGTACCACGCGATCGACGCGGCTCGATAAGGACGCCGGCACCGGGCCCCTTCGGGGCCCGGATGGTTCGTCCGCCGGTCAGTCGCAGCAGTCGCAGCAGCACTTGCACGGGTTGCAACAGCCCCCGCCGCAGCCGTCACCCGAGCCTCCACCGGAACCACCGGAACCACCGGAGCCGCCGGACCCGTGGCCTCCGCCCGAACCGCCCCAACCGCCCGAGGAGCCCGACGAGTTGCCGCCACCGTGCCCGCCGAACCAGCCGTCGCCCCCGGAACCGTCCCTGCCCGAGGCATCCCGGCCCGAACCGCCGCTGCTGTTGCCGTCGCCGACCTGCCAGGGCTCACCCTCACCCGGATCCGCGTCGTCGTCGCAGCGGCAGCAGTGGTGGCACAGCCTGCAATCGCCACACAGCCGACGATGCTCGCGACAGCGCCGGCACTCTCCCTCCGGCGGCCGGCCCGATGCCGTCGGCGCGGCATCCGGGTCCGCACCCGCCAGCACACCGATGCCGCACGTCGTGCCGGCGGCGGTCGCCGAGGGCTCTTGCGTCGCCGTCCGGCGACCCAGCCACGGCAGCATGCGCAGGCTCGGCGTCCGGCGGTCGTGCTGATGGTGGCGATGCCGGGGGTCGAAGACGCGATCGACGGCGCGCTCCAACTCGCTGCCGAGGAGAGCCCGTACCAGTTGCCCGTCGACGAACACGGCATCGGACAGGGAGAGCCGGATTCCGTGAACGGCGTCGTCGCAGAGCCTGCGCACCTCCGCGCGGTCCGCTCCGGTCACGGCGATCGGATTCCACGCGCCCGACGCCTCGTCCGCGTCCAGGTCCTCCACCGCGTCCAGCAGATGCGCCAGCCGACCGAACAGGCGACCGGCCTCCGCCAGCGGTTCCGCATTGTCCGGGCGGTCCGTGAGGACGGCGGTGTAGGCGAAGGCGGCGGCGGTCGCGGTTTCCGTGGGCTCCGTGACCGCCAGCAGCGAGCCGCCTCGGCCGGTCGACCGCTCGATCTCCGGCTGGCGCTCGACCGCCCCGAGCAGCACCGAGGTGTCGAAGCCGAGCCGTTCGCCGCCTGCGGCACCCGCGCGGTCCCAGCCGTCGGCGATCCGGCGTGCTGCCATCGCCACCGGGCGGCGTCCCAACAGCCCGTCGCGGTCGGCCACGTGGTCACGTATCTTCGCGGCGGCGAGCACCAGCGACACCGTCGCCGCCAGCCGCGCGCCCTCGCCCTGCGCAACGTCCGCCGACCGCATTCCGCGCAGCGGGCACGGACCTGCCCCTCGTCGCCAGTCGCCGCTTCGCTCCGACTGCGCTTCGGTCAGTACCGAGACGATCAGACCGTCGTAGTTGGTGGCTGCCCGCGCGAACTGCCCGTACTCTCCGCGCAACGCCAGGCACAGCCCGCACAGGTGCGCCATCCACTCGGTACGCAAGCCCTCGCCCAGCCGATGACGGCACGGCCTGATGATTCCGAACACCGAAAATCTCCCCCGTAGAACAGCTACCCGGACGCATCGGTCGGACGACTCACCGACGAGAGACCGCACCACTGGCACGACCTCGGGTGACGTCAACCGCATGCGCCATCAACGCGCGGTCGTCATCCTAAAGGGGCCTCCTGAAAAGCGTCCCTCCCGGGACGCCGACCGGCACCTCTGCCCGGCTGTTCCGGTCCTGAGTGCCGACGCCGGCCACGCCGGCACTCCTTCGCCGAAGACCTTCAGGCCGCTACGCGGGTTCGGGGGCGGTCTTGTTCGTCGTGGTGCCGTCCTCGTCCTGGGCCTCCGGCGCAACGGGCTGTTGCGGCGCGGGCGGAGTGCGGACCAGTAGTGCGACCAGCACGGCAAGCCCCCCGAGTACGGCGCCGATACCGAATCCCCACCGGATGCCCGTGGCCAGGGCGTCCGTGGGGGCGGCGCCGCCGGCTGCCGCCGTGGCGGCGCGTCCCGACATGACACTGATGACGAGGGCGGTGCCGGCGGCCGCCGCGACCTGTTGGAGCGAGCCCAGGATGGCGGATCCGTGAGGGTAGAGGTGCGGCGGAAGTACCGACAGGCCGGAGGTGAAGACGGGGGTGAAGACGAATGCCATGCCGGCGCTCAGTGCCACGTGAAGGGTGAGCACCAGCCACGGCGAGGTCTGTGCGTCCGTGAAGGCGAACAGCGCGAGGCAGAGCGCCGTGAGTGCGGCTCCGGGGACGACCAGCCGCGGTGCGCCGAGCCGGTCGTAGAGCTTTCCGACCTGGGGTCCGAGCAGGCCCATGGTCAGGCCGCCGGGGATGAGGAGCAGTCCGGTCTGCAGTGAGGTCAGGCCGCACACCTCCTGCAAGTAGATCGGCAGCAGGATGAACGCACCCATGAGTGCCATGAAGGACAGGCACATCAGGCCGAGTGCCACGGAGAAGTGGCGGAACGTCAGGGCTCGCAGGTCCAGCAGCGGTGCGGACGAGCGCTGCAGGGCCAGCTGCCGCCAGGTGAACAGGCCGACCAGCACGGCGCCGACCAGGGTCGTGGCCTCCGGGGGCACGACCGCCGTGGCTTCGTCCCCGGCACCGAGGCCGCTCAGGCCGTAGACCAGGGCGCCGAAGCCCGCTGCCGCGAGAGGGACGGACAACCAGTCGATCGGACCGGCCTGCGGCTCACCGATGTTGACCAGTCGGCGCTGACCGACGAACGCCATGGCTCCGGCGATGGGCAGGACGGCCAGGAACAGCAGGCGCCATGTTCCCAGCTGCAGCAGGACACCGGAGGCCGCAGGGCCGAGGGCGGGTGCGACGGAGATGACGAGGGTGATGTTGCCCATGACGCGGCCGCGGTCGTGCGGGGGCACGAGGGTCATGAGCGTCGTCATGAGCAGCGGCATCATGACGGCGGTGCCACTGGCCTGGATGACGCGGGCGACCAGGAGCACGGGGAAGGCGGGCGCGGCCGCTGCCAGCGCCGTGCCGGCGAGGAACAGTGCCATGGCCAGGCCGAAGGCGGTCCGGGTCGTCACGCGCTGGAGGAACCACCCGGTCACCGGGATGACGACGGCCATGGTGAGCATGAAGGCCGTGGACAGCCATCCTGCGGCCGCCGCGGTGACCTCGAACTCGCGCATGAGTCGCGGGATCGCGTTGACCATGATCGTCTCGTTGAGGAGAACGACGAAGGTGGACAGCACGAGAATCCGCAACACGGCGGTGACCCGGTCGGGCGGGAGGGTGGGTGTGGCGTGTGGTGCGAGCATGGCGCCTTCCGTCAGGTGAGTGTTCTCCGCACGTGGCAGGTCACACCGATAGACCGCAGCGTCGGAGAGAACTCATCGGTGTTCCCCGATCCTGTCGGCGCCGCCGCCGCGCGCTCAAGCGATTTTTCGGACCTGATGCGGCCGGGGCGGGCTCGTCAGGGTCGGGGATGACATTATCGTCTGCAACAAAACTATCTGCTACAGTCTTTTCCGTCGGGTCAACGGGCGACGAGGGGCGGCGTGTTCGCCGCATGCGACCCGTGCCGTCCTCCACCTCACCGCAGCCCGAGCGGTGGCCGCCCCCGAGCCCGCCGTCGACGGGTCGGCTCCCGCCCTGTCGCGGCCGTCCGACCTGTCACCACGTCACTCCGATCGCTGAAGGTTGGTACCCATGAGCCGGCTCACCGCCACCGAGACCACCGCTGGTACGACACAGAACGATGGCCCGGCCCCGAGAGTGCTCAGCGACGAGGAGCTCTCCGAGCTCTTGCGCCAGGGGCGGTTCGGTGTGCTCGCGAGTGTGCGGAGCACCGGCCACCCGCATCTGTCGACCGTCCTCTACGACTGGGATGCCGCGGAACGCGTGCTGCGGGTCTCCTCCACCGCTGATCGTCTCAAGGTCCGGCAGCTGCGTCGTGACCCGCACGCATCACTGCACGTCAGCGGCCCGGACGTGTGGTCCTTCGCCGTTGCGGAGGGAGAGGCGGAGATAGTGGACCCGGCCGACGGGGCGGCCCCCGGTGGGCAGGTGCTGCCTGACCGGCGCGTGACCATCGCGCTCCGGGTTTCGCGCCTGTACGGGACCGCACTCGACATCCCCACGGAGGAATCCTCTCCGCATCGGTCGAGCCCGCGCCTCTGACGACCTCGTACCTCTCCCGTACCCCTCTCGGCTGCGCCCGGTGTGACGCATCCGACGTCCGACCGGGGCATCTTGATGCTTCCCTGACGCGCTCGCCGAGGTTCCGGCCGATCGTGCTGCTTACGCTGGCTCGGCCGCTGGTCAGGCGGCCGATCACCCCCTTCAGCCACGTCCGGGAGCATCCATGTCCACCACGAACGAGACGCGCGGCGGCCGGCTGCGCTCGTGGATGCTGGAGGGGCTGTCCGACATGGGCAAGGGCAAGCCCTCCCGCCCCAAGGAGCCCGCGCCCGACGCCGGGCACAAGGGGCAGCGCTGGTGGCGGGTGATGTGTCTGACCGGCGTCGACTACTTCTCCACCCTCGGCTACCAGCCCGGGATCGCCGCCCTGGCGGCCGGCCTGCTCTCGCCGATCGCCACCATCGTGCTGGTCGTCGTGACGCTGGCCGGCGCGCTGCCGGTCTATCGGCGGGTGGCGGAGGAGAGCCCGCACGGCGAGGGCTCGATCGCGATGCTGTCCCGGCTGCTGTCCTTCTGGAAGGGCAAGCTGTTCGTCCTCACCCTGCTCGGCTTCGCCGCGACCGACTTCCTCATCACCATCACCCTGTCGGCGGCCGACGCCTCCACCCACCTCGTGGAGAACCCGCATCTCGAATCGGCCCTGCACGACAAGCAGGTACTCATCACCCTGATCCTGATCGCGCTGCTCGGCGCCGTGTTCATGAAGGGCTTCCTGGAGGCGATCGGCGTCGCCGTCGCCCTGGTCGGGATCTACCTGGGACTGAACGCGGTGGTCGTGGTCACCGGCCTGTGGCAGGTCGTCACCGAAGGGCACGTCGTCACCGACTGGACCGCGGCCCTCACCCAGGAACACGGCAACATCTTCGTGATGATCGGGGTCGCGCTGGTCGTCTTCCCGAAGCTCGCGCTCGGGCTGTCCGGGTTCGAGACCGGCGTGGCGGTCATGCCGCATGTGAAGGGCGATCAAGGCGACACGGAGGCGAAGCCGGCGGGCCGGATCCGCGACACGAAGAAACTCCTCACCACCGCCGCGTCGATCATGAGTGTCTTCCTGATCTGCACGAGTTTCATCACCACGGTCCTCATCCCGCACCAGGAGTTCGAGTCCGGCGGCAAGGCCAACGGACGCGCGCTCGCCTACCTCGCCCACGAGTACCTCGGCAACGCCTTCGGCACGGTCTACGACGTCTCGACGATCGCGATCCTCTGGTTCGCCGGCGCCTCCGCGATGGCCGGCCTGCTCAACCTGATGCCCCGCTACCTGCCCAAGTACGGCATGGCACCGCACTGGGCGCGCGCGGTGCGCCCCATGGTGCTGGTCTTCACCCTGATCGCCTTCCTGGTGACCTGGATCTTCGACGCCGACGTCGACGCCCAGGGCGGCGCGTACGCGACCGGTGTCCTCGTCCTGATCTGCTCGGCCGCGATCGCCGTGACCATCGCGACCCGCAAGGCCGGCCAGCGGGGCTGGACCATCGGCTTCGGCGCCATCTCCGTCGTCTTCCTCTACACCACCGTCGTCAACGTCATCGAGCGTCCGGACGGCGTGAAGATCGGTGCCTGCTTCATCGCCGGCATCATCCTCGTCTCCCTCCTGTCCCGCCTCGGCCGTGCCTTCGAGCTGCGCGTCACCCACGTCGAACTCGACGAGCTGGCCCAGCGCTTCATCCAGGACGTCTCCCGCCGCACACCGCGCTTCATCGCCAACGAACCCGACACGCGCGACGTCGCCGAGTACCGCGACAAGATCGAGCAGATCCGCGCCGACAACGACCTGCCGACGACCGAGGACTTCGTCTTCGTCGAGGTCACCGTCACCGACCCGTCCGAGTTCGAGGCCGAGCTGACCGTACGGGGCGAGGTCCTGCACGGCCGTTACCGCGTCCTCACCGTCGAGTCGTCCTCCGTCCCGAACGCCCTCGCAGCCCTCCTGCTGCACGCCCGGGACCTCACCGGCACCCGCCCCGACATCTACTTCGAATGGACCGAGGGCAACCCCTTCGCCAACTTCCTCCGCTTCTTCCTCTTCGGCCAGGGCGAGATCGCCCCGGTCACACGCGAGGTGCTGCGCGAGGCGGAGTCCGACCGCGACCGGCGGCCTCGCGTCCACGTCGGCTAGGGGCTCGCTCTCGGGAGACGCCGAGAGGCCCCGGGCTCCCGCCCGAGAAGCACCGCCGCCGTGTCCTGCCCGGTCGTTCCGGACGCGTGCTTCCGGCCCGGGTTCGGCTTCCGGAAGCCGACCTCCTGGAGGATCTTCTGAGCCTCCGGCGAGAACAGCCACGGGTGATGGCGGCGCCGGACTCGCTCGCGGCGGACAGGTGAGGCACCGAGGGGGGAGGCTTTCTCTTCGTAGCGGGGTCGAGCCCGCCGTGGTCGCTTCCGTGGTGAGCGTTCAGCGGGGGAGGCCCGTGGGGCACGCCGTGCGTGACATCCACACGCTCGCCCCGCCTGTCGGGTCGTGCTGACGGGCGGTGCGCTCCGTGTGCAGGATTGCCGCGCGCTGCGCACACTCTCACCCGTTGCGCCGTTCTAGATTCGTGGGTGCCGGGATCCTGTCTCGGCGGTGAATGGTGTCGTCGGCCCAGCGAATGGTCCGGCGACGGGGAAGGGTGAGTGCGTTGCCGGGGGTGGTCCTGTGCGGCTGCTACACGACCGACGGGGGAACCGCACAGGTCGTGCGGGCGTGTGGGGCGTTCGCGACCTGCAGGATCGTCGTGGCGACCGGCACGCGACCGCGTACTGCAGGGAAGTGACCCGGTCTCGCCGATCGCCCGCGTGTCGCCTGTCCGGAACGACCACCGGATCTGCGCGAACCCGCGGAAGCGGCCATCAGGTGAGCTCGGAACGCCCCACCCCTCACACCTGCACAGGCTCGCCTCGGCCTGTGGCCATCACCCATCACTGACCACCACCCCGGACGTCCCGGCCCCCTGCGGCCGCCAGGTCCGGGGAAGCCTCTTCGGGGAAGATCGAACATGATACGTAAGGCATCAGCGCTCCTCATCTCGCTGCTCACCGTGCTGGGCGTCAGCGTCCTGTCGACGGGCCCGGCCCAGGCCGCCGGCACCCGGCTCTACAACCTCGGTAGCTGCGCCACGCCTGAGGGCAACGGCACCTCCAACGGGACTGTCATCACCGTCTGGTCCTGCACGGGCAGCAACCTGCAGAACTGGCACTGGCTCAACCAGCACATCGTGCACGACGTCAGCGGCAAGTGCCTGACCCCGCGCGGCAACGCCTCCGCCACCAACGGCGCGGTCCTCACCCTGTGGACCTGCGACTGGAGCGACACCAGCCCGCAGGTGTTCGTCGGCAACTCCGGCCGGACCTGGACCAAGTACGGCAGCAAGTGCATCACGAACAAGGGCAACTCGTCGGCCAACGGCACCTGGCTGACCCTGTGGACGTGCAACCCCGAGTTCAACACCGCCCAGGCCTGGGGCCTCGTCTTCCCCTGACCCGATCGCGGGGCGCGCGCAGCCCGCTGCTCCCACAGTGAAGCCGTCAGCGGTTCACAACCACCCGCGCCCACCCGTACGAAGGCCCCCCGCCGATCTCGGCTGGGGGCCTTCGACATCCGTGCTGCGGCACCGCACGAGGACGGTCAGGGACGGCCGAGTCCCGGAGCCGTAGTGATCTACCGCAACCTGGACGGCGACTACGGCACCGACTACCTCCTTGCTCGTCCAGGGACGAGCGACGTCGAGCAGATCGCCCGCTGGGACGCAGGATTCTCAGGAACCGGACAGACGTGGATCGCAGCCTGGTCTCGTCTCCGCCCACTCCTCAGACGACGGAGGCCCGCTGCGGATCGACGGGATCGATCGCACGCTCGTCGAAGAGGACTTCGAGTGCCTCGAGTCCCCTCTCCCGACGGAAATCCTTCTCCGCCGCGGTGATCGGCAACAGCCACAGGATCCGGGCATGGGCTCCGCCCTCCCAGGTGCAGACCTCGAAGTCGGGTCCGAAGGGATACGGCAGGCTCACCAGGTAGTGGTCGCAGGCGGAGTCGGCGAGCCACGGTCGTCCAATGGGGACGGTATGTCCGACGTCAAGCCGCTGGGTCACCGGTCCGCAGTGGCAGTACGCGTTGACGGTGACACTCTCCAGGTTGATCCACTCGTCACGCGGTGCCGCGAGAAAGAACTCCGTGCCATGGCCGTCGTGCTGAGTCGCCTTCCAACAGCCCGACGTCACATACAGCCACCAGTCGCCCGGATACGCGGGATGAATGCGGAATACCCGGAATCCGGGCACGCGATCCTCGATGGGCCCTTCCACACCCGCGACCTCGTCAATGACGCGACCGGGAAGTGTTCGGCGAAGATGATCGAGAAGAGCGGTGCGTGCTGCGGTGTCGGGCATCCCGTCATGATGCCCGAGACCGTCTCGCCCATCGGCTGGGGGCACTGCCGGCCCTGACCTCAAGATCTTCGCCAGACCCGTAGGAACCTCGCCTGGGGTCGGCGCACGAAACAGCCGTGTCACCCTCACACCCAGGGCCAGTGCAAGCCGCCATCACCAGCGCCAACGGACAACGTCAGCGCGCCATACCCGGCCGTGGTGGGTGCCGGGCGGTCGACGGCGTCGGGCCACTTCTTGCGGGCTCCTTGCCGGGCGATGCCCCGGGCGGCCGCGCGGTTCCTCGACCCCGGAACTCACTGATCCGGCGCTGCCGTGGTCGTGTCGGCGAACGAGTGGTGTTCGTGTGCGACGACCCAGCGGTCTCCGGTGCGGCGCAGTCCGATGGTGAGCCGCAGGCGCTGGTCGGGGTGGGCGGCGAGTTCTTCCGGGGTGCCGCAGCGGAGCAGTGCATGGGCGAAGGCGACGTCCTGCCCGGCGGTGACGTCGAGCGAGACGATGTCGAACGACGCGCCTTGGGCCTGCCAGTCGAAGAACGGCGGCCACGTCGAGCGGTAGGCGTCGATGCCCCGGACGCCGTCGTGCGGTGGCGGGACGTCGAACATCACGATGTCGTCCGAGTGATCCGCCAGGACGGCGGGCAGATCACCCCGGTGAACCGCGGCGGCCCATCGAGTGATCAGCGCACGGATCTCACTCTCATCGGTAGTCATGGCTTCCTGCTCCTTGCCGCCGTGTCGTGTGGGATGACGCCAAGGCAGGTTCTCCGACGCCGGCCGAGGCTCGGTGTACCGACACCCGGCCGGCCGCAGGAAGCGCGTCGTGGTCGGTCCGATCCAGCGACCTCCGATCCAGGGACCGAGGTCATCGCCTCAGTCGGCGGCGCGGCATTCCCTCTGGTCGTAGCCGTCGCGATGGGTGAGGACCTCCTCCATGTGGCCTTCCGCCCAATCCTTGATGCCCCGCATGACTCCCTGGAGCGAGCGACCGAGATCCGTCAGCTCGTAGCTCACGGTGACGGGCACGGTGGGGGTCACGGTCCTGGTCACCATCCCGTCGCGCTCGAGTGCGCGCAGTGTCTGCGTCAGCATCTTCTGGCTCACGCCCGAGATCCGGCGTGACAGCTCGGAGAAGCGCAGGGGCTGCGGTGCGCCGACGGCGCTCTCCCCAGGGCGCGGACCATCCCCGCCGAGCGCGGCCAGCACAAGGGCGACCCACTTGTCGGAGATGCGCTCAAGGAGTTGGCGGCTGGGACAGAGCGCGAGGAATGCGTCGTACTCCCGCTTGGCCACGGCCCGCCGCTCGGACGCGGTCCTGGTCGCCATCAGTCAATCGTCCCCTCGGCTCGGTGACTTACTTACTTCAAGGTGCCTACTTCCCCCTGGAAACAGGGTTCTTCCATGCTGGTGCTGCAGCACAGGGATGGCAAGACCCCGCAGAAGTCCTTCCAGAAGGAGTAAATGACGATGCATCAGGTGACCTCTCGACGAGCCGTGGTCCGCGTTCCGTCCGGGCCCGAGTCGATCGAGATCGTCGACGTGCCGGTGGCCGAGCCGGCGACGGGGGAGATCCGCGTCAAGATCGCCGCGGCCGCGATCAACCCGGTCGACCTCGGCGTGGCCGCGGGTGTCTTCCACCGGCTCGGCATGGTGCACCAGCCGGACTGGACCGGTCTCGGCTGGGACTTCGCCGGCACCGTCGAGGCTGCCGGCCCCGGCGTCGATCTGCCGGTCGGTGCCCGTGTCGCCGGGTTCCTCGACGGGTTCGATCGCGACCACGGGTCTCACGCCGAGCACCTCCTCGTCCTCGCCGCGCACGTCGCCGTCGTACCGGACGGACTCGACCTGGCCGCGGCGGCGACGGTGCCGCTCAACGCCACCGCCGCAGCCCAGGCCGTCGACCTCCTCGGCGACGCGCCGAGCACGGATCGGCGCCTGCTGGTGACCGGCGCGGCCGGTGCGGTGGGCGCGCACATTGCCGTGCTCGCCCAGCACCGCGGCTGGCAGGTGACCGGACTGGCGCGAGCGGCCGACGAACCGTTCGTCCGGGGCCTGGGCGCCGATTTCGCCACCGGCCTCGGCCAGGACTGGGACGCCGTCGCGGACGCCGCAGCCTTGCAGGAGCCCGCCCTCCGGGCGGTGCGTGACGGCGGCCGCTTCGTCGGCGTGCAGCCCGCCGCGAGACTCCCCGAGGAACGCGGCATCACCGTCGAGGTCCTCTTCGCACGCCCCGACGGTCCGCTGCTCGCCGACGTGCTCACGCGGGTCGCAGCGGGAGAACTACCGGCTCGCGTCCACGCCCTCGCGCCGCTCGACGAGGCGGCCGACGCCTACCGGACCATGGCCAAGGGCGGCGTCCGCGGCCGGATCGTCCTCGTCCCCTGACCGCGCCACACGAACGCACGACACCGCTTCGCCAGCATCGACCCCCTCGACGGACAGGACAATGATGCTCACCACCTTCGCCACCGTTGTCGCCGGCCTCCTCGGCGCAGGCCTCCTCCTCATGGGCGGCAGCGCCATCGCAAGGCCGCGGGGCCTCGCCGGTTTCGGCATCCCCGACGCACAGGTCGACGACCCCGGACTCCGGCCGTGGCTCCGCGTGAAGGGCCTGCGGGAGCTCGCGCCCGGGGCCTTCGTCTTCGCGCTGATGCTCACCGCTACCCCGTCGGTGCTGGGCTGGTACCTGATCGTGTTCGCCGCCGTACCCGCTGGAGACGCCCTCGTCGTGCTGCGCAGCGGCGGGCCGAAGGCCACCGCGTACGGCGTCCACGCCGCGACCTCCGCGGTGATGCTGGCGACCGGCATCTGCCTCCTGGTCTGACGCGCCGGATCCACGCCCTGGCGCGAGAAGATCCCGCTCGACCTCTGTGCTGCCGGCCAACCCCCGAGGGCCCGCGGCGATCACCGCACTGAACCGGCAACTCCCATAACCGGTACGGCGTGTGTCACTCCCGTGGCAGCACGGTGAGCACGCGGATGACGTGCTCGCGGAATTCCTTCATGAAGTCGCTCAGGAACTGGCGGGTCGATTCGTCCCTGACTTCGCCGTCTTCGCCGAACACCTCGGGTGTGAACTTGATGTACGCCTCGGGCGCGGTCATCTGCCGAGCGTTGCAGAACGCCATCACCGCCCTCAGGCTCTGCTGGGCGACCGCTGTGCCGATCTGCCCGATCGATGCGCCGATGAGCGCAGCGGGAATGTGGTCGAAGGAGTTCTGCCCCCAAGGGCGCGAGGCCCAGTCGATCGCGTTCTTCAGCGCCCCCGGAATCGACCGGTTGTACTCCGGCGTCACGAACAGCACGGCGTCCGATCGTGTGATCGCCTCCTTCAAGGCGAGGGCCTCCGCCGGGTAGTCGCTGTCGTAGTCAGGGCTGTACAGCGGAAGGTTCCCGATCGGGATCTCGGTGAACCGCAGGTCCTCTGGCGCCAGCCTGATCAGGGCTTTGGACAGCACGCGGTTGATCGAAGTCGAGGACAAGCTGCCGACGAAGTAGCCGACGTCGTAGACAACCATCAGGTACGCCTCCCGGAATCGCTGAAGCCGATCGGGGCAATGTGCGCCCGTTCGGGACAGAAGCACCTTATGGGGGCGCTGCTGGGGCACCCGTCCGCGGACACGCGTGACGCGGACACATTCTCTGGAACTCGTCATTGCGCGGGACCCCGTCGACCCCGTGGTGCAGTCGCGCAGGGCTAGGTCCCGGCGGCGGCGTGGTCCACTTCAGCACCCGCGCGTCACCGTCGCTCGACCCCCGAGCACCGCCGCTGCCCCCAGCGGCTGACGTCTGGGCGGTCCGAGCTGTCCGCGGATCGGCGGCAGGTGGAGGGTTACGGCAGCTCGCGGCGCACCAACGCACGTGCGAACGGTTCACCGGTCCTTCGCGCGTAGGCCATCCGCTCCCGCACCTCGCTGAGTGTGCGGGGACGATAGCCGGGGCCGCCACAGCAACTCTTGTGGAAACGCACGCCGGCGTTCAAAAGCACCGACAGGGTCCGCCAGGCAGCGGTGTCGCGCCGCCGCGGCGCAGCGAAGGCAGCACCCACATGGATCAACGGCTCGGCGCAGCGAGGGCAGAGCCGCTCGTGGTCACCGGGATACGACTGCTTGTAGGAGGCCCGACAAGGCAGGCAGACAAAGGAGGTCTTCGTGTGGGCCATGCCGGCCAGAGTACGGCCAGTCCGGGATGAACTCGACCGGGTTTCCGTGACATCCAGCAAGAGAGGCCGGAGCTTCGCCGTAGGCGTGGGCACGCTGCCACCCGAGCATGACTTCGAGGGATCGGGGCACGCGAGGGTGAAACCTCAAGGAGGAGCAATGTCAGCGTTGTTGACCCGCATCAGGCGCTTCACGCGCAGTCCGCAGGGCCGGCGGGCTGTTGCCGCGGTTCGTCAGGCCGCTCGTGACCCCCGCAACCGTGCGCAAGCCGGCCGCCTCCTGGATCGCCTGCGCCGGCGGCGGTGAGTCGGGGGTGCAGTCGGAAGAGCCCCGGCCGAGGTGACTGCACCCGGCCGGGCTCAGGCGATCGGCGCATTGAGCTCGAACGAGATCCGCACCGGGGCCCGCGCCCCTGGCCACGACGTCCCTGATCACGGCCGGATCTCCGCTGCGATCGTCGACGCCTGGCAGCAAGTCCAGCACCGGTGCCCCGCCCAGCGAGGTCGGCGTCACCGTTCGGTACGAAGGGAAGGGCACGGCCCTCGTCCGCGTCGTCGCCTACGACCACTGAGCGCGGGGCCCGAGGGTGACGATCTGGGGTGGGTCAGTAGGCGGAGTCGACGTTGTCGATGGAGCCGTACTTGTCGGCCGCGTAGTTGGCGGCCGCGGTGATGTTGGCGACCGGGTCGGTCAGGTCGTGCGGGGTGCCGGCGACGTGGTAGGCGTCGAAGGTCGGCTGGATGACCTGGAGCAGGCCCTTGGACGGCGTGCCGTTCTGGGCGTTCACGTCCCAGTTGTTCTGGGCGTCGGGGTTGCCCGAGGACTCGCGCATGATGTTGCGGTGCAGGCCCTCGTAGGTGCCGGGGATGTGCTCGGACTTCATGATGTCCAGGGCTTCCTTGATCCAGCCGTCGAGGTTGTCGGCGTACTTCTTCTTCGCCTTCTTCGCCGCCGGAGCGTCCGCCGCCGCCACCTGGACCGCCGAGGCATTCGCCGGTACCGGTGCTGCCTGAGCGGGCGACGGGGCCAGGGTGAGGGCCGCCGCTGCGGCCCCCGCGGTGGCTATGCCTGCGACGGACAGCTTGCGGAATCGGGCGGTGCGGCGGGTGGTGTGGTGCGTGGGGGCGGTCATACGCGAGTAGCTCTCCATCTGGGTGACGACGTGGGGGGTGCCGATCGGATGCGGCACTGGGGGAGCGGAGGTTCTCCGCGAGGTGGCTGCGGGCGGTCGAGTGATCGTGCTCGTCTCTCAAGCCCGCACCGGGCTCCCCGGAACGTCCGCCATGGTGCGGGGCGCTCCGAGCGCAGCGCAAGGATGTGACGTACTACCCCACGGCATAGCAAATGTCTGGAATGGCCTCCCGGGCTCCGCACCGGCAGGGGATGGCCGGGCTCGCCGCCTACTAACCCCCGTAGGACGTGACCTGGCTCCTATGCGGGGGATCACAACCGCGGCGCCTGGTGGAGGGGCCCGATGACTCACCGGTCAAGGCGTCTCACGCTGCGTGCGTATCTGCTCGCCCGTCCGGGCCACCCGTCACTTCGGGGTTCTCCCCTTCGTGGCCGCGACGGAGGTGGTCCTGACGCGGTTCTCGAACGAAGGAAACCCGTTCGTCGCGGCTGCGGACTTGATCGTCGGGGGTCAGTGACGTGCGATGACGCGTTCGCGTGCGTGGAGGTGCCCTTCCGCCTCATCGCGTGCACGGGGCGGCAGGACGCTCTTCAGGACGTAGCCCGTCTTCTGTGCGACCCGGCAGGAGGCGGGGTTGCCGGCGTTGTGGATCAGTTCCAGACGACTGAGTCCCGCTCCCGTCCCGGTGTCGAAGGCCCAGCCCGTCAACAGTTCCACGGCCCTGGAAGCGACGCCCAGGCCCCGTGCCGGAGCTCCCGTCCAGTAGCCGACCTCGCCGCACGCCTCGCCCTCGGACCGCTTGAGAACGATGTGCCCCACGACCCGCCCCGTCACGAGGACGGCGAAGCTGAGGCGTTCCCCGGACTCCCAGCCCGCTGCCTGCGTTGCGATCCAGCGCGCCGCGTCCTCCGGGCCGGCCACCCGGTGCGACGTCCAGCGACGCAGTTCCTCATCGTCGGCCAGCGCCGCCAGCGCATCGGCGTCACCCGGCTCCCACGGACGCAGCGTCAGATCGGACGAGCTCAGTATCACCGTCATCAGCACTCGGCCCTTCCTGTCCTCGCGCCACCTTAGATGACCGCAGCCCCACCCCTTGGCCCGCATGGGGTATCCGATGGGTGGAGCAGCCACCCGCTCACCTGATCGAGCACATGTCTCCTCGTGGTGGCCGCCTGGGCCGCCAGAGCTTCTAAGCTCTGCGCCATGGCAACCCGACTCGTGCAGATCAACATGAAGGCTCAGGACGACTCCGCGCTCGGCCGGTTCTGGGCGGAGGCACTTGATTGGTGTGTCGACAGCGAGGGACCCGGTGTGACCAACCTCGAACCCGTCGGTTTCGCCTACCCCGACCCCGTGGCCGTCTGCATCGACATCATCGCCCGCCCGGAACCCAAGACGGTCAAGAACCGCGTGCACCTCGATCTGGCCACCACCTCGACGGCCCATCAGGCGGAGCTGGTCGCACGCCTGAAGGGCCTGGGCGCGACACTCGCCGACGTGGGCCAGGGCGACGTCCCTTGGACGGTCATGGCCGACCCGGAAGGCAACGAGTTCTGCGTCCTGGAGCCCCGCCCCATCTACCGGAACACCGGGCCGATCGCCGCGGTGGTGGTCGATTGCACCGACCCGCGACGGATGGCCCGGTTCTGGGGCGAGGCGATGGACTGGACGCTGCACGAGGTCACCGACGACCACGCGACCATGCGCTCCGCCAAAGGCGTCGGCCCCTACCTGGAGTTCCTCCGCACCCCTGACACCAAGAGCGGGTGGAACCGAGTCCACCTCGACATCCGCCCCTACCCCGGTGACGACCTGGCCGCGGAGGCAGCCCGACTGCGCGCCTTGGGCGCCACCGACCCTGATGTCGACCGGTCCGCCATCTCCTGGACGGTGCTGGCCGACCCGGAAGGCAACGAATTCTGCCTCCTCGGTCCTCGCTGACTCAGCAACGACTCCGGCTGCTTCCGGAGCGGCGGTGAAGACCGCGCAGCGTCAGCCCAGGCCGCCGGCGGCGGGGAGGAGCGCGATGCCACAGCGATCCGCACCCGGGTCGCGGTTATCGGCTCGGGCTCGGGATCGCGCCTGGCATCGCGCCGTGGGCTCCGTCAGTTGGGGAAGGAGAAGTAGAGCGCGTCGCTGTAGAAGGACGCGAAGTGCCTCTGCCAGTCGGCTCGGACCGAGGCCAGCCAGTCGTCGTTCCGGCCGGTGATCGCCGCTTCGGCCTTGGCCACGGCGTCGGGGATGTCGTCGGATGCCAGACGCCGCACGCTCGCCGCCGGATCGTCGTCCGTCATCGAGACGATCTCCCCGGTCTCGAGGACGAAGTACTGCGCCTGCTGCTTCTCGAGGTGGGCCGAGGTCCTGGCAAGGCATTCGGCGAACTCGGCGTCGCCCTCCAGGCCTTGGCCGACCGCGTGCAGGAGGTCGCGGAGCAGGGCCGCCCCGCCGGCGTAGTCCGCGGCGATGCCGATCGGAGGGTTCCAGATCATGGACGGGACGATCGTCGTTCCGCGCCCCACCAGGAGCTTGTGCGCGAGGGGGATGTCCCCGTTGTGCTCGGATATGCATCGGATCCGCCGGGGGAGCTCTGCCTCGTTCGGCATCGAGTCCGCGGAGTAGAGATAGGAACGGTTTGCCATGGTCGCGACGCTAGCACCGGGGGCTGACACTGCCGGTGCCGTCGGACTCCTCCCGTACGGTCAGAACGCGCGGGAGGGGCCGCGGTCTTGAGGGGCCGGCCCGCTCCCGGCCCAGCTCTGGTCACCTTCCTGCGCACTCCTGCCCTCTCCTGGTTTGCTGAGCGGCCCCGGCCCGCTCGTGGAGCCGGCCGGGGCGATCGGGTTGAGCGGTGGCCATTTCGCCGGGCGCGGTGTCGACGTCGACATCCACGCGGGTGCGGCGGCAGCACCTCGCGGTTCGCCGACAGCCCGCGTAAAGGCGTTGAACTGCCCGACCTGCTCTAGGCATGATCCACTCTGTGGACACCTACCTGGAGACCGAGCGCCTGACCCTGCGCCGCTTCACCACCGACGACGCTGACCTGCTGATCGAATTGGACAGCGACGCCGCGGTGATGCGCTATTTGACCGGGGGCAGTCCGACCGCCCCGGAGACCGTCCGCGACCGGCACCTGCCGAGCATCATCGCCGGCTATGAGAGGTGGCGTGGCGATCTCGGACTGTTCGCCGCGTACGAGAAGGACGGCGGCGCGTTCATCGGCTGGTTCTGTCTGCGTCCCGAGCCGCAGGGCCCGCTGGACGAGGTCGAACTCGGCTACCGGCTACGGCAGGCGGCATGGGGCAAGGGTTATGCCACCGAGTGCTCGCGGGCTTTGCTGAGCAAGGGGTTCGTAGAGCTCGGTGTGCGCGTGGTCTGGGCCGAGACGATGGCAGTGAACCACGGATCACGCAACATCATGGAGAAGCTCGGAATGAGGCTCGTGGACACCATCCCCACTCCCCCCGACATGGAGATGGTCGAGGGCTCCGAGCAGGGGGGTGTGCGGTACGAGATCACCCACGAACAGTGGGAGCAGCAGTAGCCACGTCAACCTGCCAGGGCACGTACAACAAGGCCACCAGGGCCTCCGGGAACCACTCGGAAGGGGATCGCACCCCCGAGCTGCCTGGAGGCCCTGCTTTCACGCGCGGAAACCGCCTCAGCCACCCGATCAAGACTCCTTACGTGCCGGGATGCTCCGGCAGGGCGAGCCAGTCCGACCAGGAGATCTCGCGGCCGAGGAAGCGCGGCTGCTCGAACGGCCAGTCGGCGGCGATCCACTGCGGCACCAGCTCGTCGAAGGCCTGCTCGACCTTGCTGCCCACCAGCTCGTCCACCACCCACCAGGAGATCTCGCCGTCCGCGCCGGCCCTCTCCGGTGGGTCGATGTAGACACAGCCGAGCAGCGCTGTCTCCGCCGCGTCGAACAGCGCGTAGTTGAAGGACTGGTGTGCGGCGATCTCCTTCTCGTGCCGCAACAGGTCGGCCTGGTCGGCCTCGTAGGTCATGGTGGCCGCGGGCCAGCCCCAGGCCGGGCCGAAGATGGTCCACAGCCGCTCGCGCGAACCCATCACAGCCGGATAGTCGAGCGGGGTGTCCGCCTCCCGGATCGGCCGCAGGTGATGGCCACCGCCCGGCAGCGGTACCAGGACGGGGTGGACGAAGTCATCGGGAAGCCAGCTCATGGCGCCCGACCGTAGCAGCGCGCGGCCGTCCGCTCCGCTGGATTTTCCCCTTGTACCGCCAGGCCCTGCTCTCATGCCGAGCAGGGCCCGCGATCACCCGATCGAGACTCCCGTTCGATCGACAGACTCCATGATCGGTATGGCAACGGCTTCTCAGGGCAGAGCCAAGCTGTTGTCGAGGGTCAGCCCGCCGAGCTTTTCGGGGTTCACCTGGAAGCGCAGGTTCTGGATGCGATGGTCGACGAGGTCGAACGTGAGGGCGCCGACGGTGTGTCCGCCGAGGGTGGCCAGGATGCCGAGCTCGCCGTTGATGATGGCCGTCTTCATGGTCAGGGTGGCCAGATCGGGCTTGGCCAGGAAGCCCACGATCCAGCGCGCGACGTGGTTCGTGCCGTTGAGGGGGCGGCGGGCCGCGGTGACCTTGCCGCCGCCGTCGGACCAGGCGGTGACGTCGGGGGCGAGCAGTTCCATGACGGCGTTCAGGTCGCCGCCCGCGCAGGCTTCCATGAACCGGGTGGTGATCCTCCGGCGCTGGTTCTGGTCGGCGTCGAAGCGGGGGCGGCGGGCCTGGACGTGCTCCCGTGCGCGGTGGGCGATCTGGCGGACTGTCGGCTCGGGGCGTTCGAGGGTCTCGGCGATCTCGGCGTGCGAGTAGCCGAAGACCTCGCGGAGCAGGAAGACGGCGCGTTCGACGGGGCTGAGGGTTTCCAGGACGACCATCATCGCGGTGGAGACGCTGTCGGCCAGTTCGGTGTCCGCGGCGATGTCGGGTGAGGTCAGCAGGGGCTCGGGGAGCCAGGGACCGACGTAGGTCTCGCGGACCGCCCGCGCGGAGGTGAGGCGGTTCAACGAGAGGTTGGTGACCGTGCGCACCAGGTAGGCCTTGGGGTGGTGGACCGCGTGGCGGTCCACCGTGCTCCAGCTCAGCCAGGTGTCCTGGAGGACGTCCTCGGCGTCGGTGACGCTGCCCAGCATGCGGTAGGCGGTGGCGAACAGCAGCCTGCGGTGTTCGATGTACGGGTCCTGCTCGTCCCTGGCGTCGACCATCGATTCATGCTGCCAGTGCCGTAACCGGGCGGCAAGGCCCGGGATCATGGCACTGGGAGCCGCGGTGCCCGTCATGCCGCGGGCCTGCGGGTGGCGCGGCCGCCCTTGGAAACGATGGTGGTGACGTTCATGCGCTTGCTGAGGCGGTAGGTCGTGAGCGGGCTGCCGCTGACCATCTCCTTGTACGCGACGGCGCTTCGGCCGGTGAGGAGCATGCGGCGGGGGGTCTCGTCGGCCTTGGTGAACTGGATGACGGCATCTCGGCGGCCGAGGCTGACCGGCTGATGGAAGTAGCCGAAGCGGAACGGCTTGACGGCCTTGCCGCGCACGAGTCGCGCGATGGTGTCGGCGGTGTACTGGGCGGTGGGCAGGCCGCTCTGACAGGTGCCGTGGATCTGTCCCCAGGGCAGACGGACGGCGGCGGCGTCGCCGATGGCGTGGATCTCCGGGTGGGAGACCGAACGCAGCGTGGCATCGACCTGGATGAGGCCGCGGTCGTCGGTGGCGATCCCGGCGTGGGCGGCGAGCGGCGACACCTTGACACCCGCGGTCCACAGGCAGGCGTCGGAGCGGACGAGCCGGCCGTCGGCCAGTTCGACCGCGTCGGGCAGCACCTTGGTGACGCGGGCGCCGGTCTCCAGAGTGACGCCGAGGCGGTCCAGCGCACCGTGCAGGTATGCGCGGGCCTTGGCACCCATCATGCCGCCGGGCTCGTCCAGGCTGATCAGCGTGACGTTCAGGCCGGGGTGGCTCTCGGCGATCTCGGTGGCCGCCTCGACGCCGGTCAGACCGCCGCCACAGACGCTGACCGTGCCGCCGGACGCGGCGACCTCGGTGAGCCGTGCGGCGAACCGACCGGCGAACTGCGGGTTGTCGAGGGTGAACGCCTGTGTGTCGGCGCCGGGAACCTTCCTGGTGTCGGTCGAACTGCCCAGCGCGTAGACAAGCGTGTCGTACCCGAGGGCCTCGGCGTTGTCGACGGTGATCCGCCGCGCCTCGGGGTCGATCGCGGTGGCAGCGCCCTGTACGAACGTGACGCCGGTCCCGGCGAGCAGGTCGGGGATCCGGTGGTCGGCCAGCTTCTGCCCGGTGGCGATCTGGTGCATCCGCAGCCGTTCGACGAACCGGCTGGAGGGGTTGACCAGGGTGATCTTCACGCCGGTCCGGCGCGTTCGGTGGGCCAGCCGGATGGCGCTGAACAAGCCCGTGTAGCCCGCGCCGAGGACGACGATGCGGTGGTCGTTGTTCATGGGATCTCCCGAGGTCGGGCACCGGCTTCGGTTCCGGTGACGCCTAGGGGACAGGCAGCCCGCACCGGACGTGACAGGTCACGGTTGTGAACCACGTCACGTCGAATGTGCTGTTGGTGTGCTGTCAGATCCTGGTGCCGTCGAGGCGAAGGGTGACGTCGATGTTGTCGCGTGTGGCGTGGGAGTAGGGGCAGATCCGGTGTGCTGTCCTGATCAGTTCCACCGCCTGTGGGGCGGGGATCGAGGGCAGCGAGATGTGCAGCTCGACGGAGAGCGCGAAGCCGCCGTCGCCGTTCGGGAGCAGGGAGACCGACGCTTCGATCTCCGCGTCGTCGGCCGTGGCTCCGGTGCGCTGTCCGACCAGCGCGAGGGTGGTGCCGAAGCAGGCTGCGTAGCCGATCGCGAAGAGCTGCTCGGGGTTGGCTCCGGCGCCGTCGCCGCCCAGTTCTTTCGGCTGTCGCAGATCCAGCGCGAGCTGTCCGTCGGTGGTGCGCCCGTGACCGTTCCTGCCTCCGGTGACGTGGGCCTGTGCCGTGTAGAGCGCCTTGGTCATGGTGGAACTCCCTTCCTGATTACCTGAATGAGAAGTCTGCACTTCAAAATCAGGAAGTCAAGAACTAGGGTTGGCGACCAGGAAGTTCCACGGCCGCCGGGAGGGGCGATGGCACGACTGGAGATCGGCTACCTGTTGCCGACGCGTGATCAGACCGTTCGGGCAGAGCACGAGCCAGGGCGCCTCGTCGCCCAGGCACGGCGGGCCGAGCGGCTCGGCCTCGATTCCGTGTGGGCGGGCGACAGCCCCGTCACCCGGCCACGAGCGGACCCGCTGCTGCTCCTGGCCGCCGCGGCGCGGGCCACCGAACGGGTCACGCTCGGCACGGCGGTGCTGCTGCCGGCCCTGCGCCACCCGATCCTGCTCGCGCACCAACTGGCCACCCTCGACCGGCTCTCCGAAGGGCGACTGGTCGCCGGCTTGGGCGGGGGGTTCCCGAACGAGGCCACGCGGGCCCAGTTCGAGGCCCTCGGCATCCCGTACGCCCGCCGCCTCGACCGCCTCGAGGAGTCGGTCCACGTGATGCGGAGACTGTGGTCGGGTGCACCGGTGTCCCATCAAGGCGAGCACTTCGCCTTCACCGACGTACGGATCGCGCCGCCGCCGAACCGTCCGGGAGGGCCGCCGCTCTGGCTGGCCGGTGGCGGCCGACCGGCGCTGCGACGCGTGGCCCGCCTCGCCGACGGATGGCTTCCCTACCCGCCCGCAGCGACGACGTACGCGGCGGAACTCCGCACCATCGGGCAGTCCGCACCCGCCCGCCCGGTCACTCCCGCCCTGTACGCGACCCTCTGCCTGGACCCGGACCCGGAACAGGCTCGCCACCGCCTGCGGAGCAGCGTCGAGCGCTACTACGACGCCCCGCTCGAACGCGTGGCCGCGGTGCAGTGCCTCTTCGCCGGCACCGCCCGCCAGGCCGCCGACCACCTCACCGGCTATGTCCAGGCCGGCGCCCGGCACCTCGTGATCCGCCTGGCCACCGACGACCACGAGGCGGGCCTGGAGGAGTTCGCCGACCAACTGCTGCCCCTGCTGCGCGAGGAGACCCGATGACCACCACCTACGTACTCGTCCACGGGGCCTGGCACGGCCCATGGGCCTGGGACCGCGTCGTCCCCCTGCTGCACGCCGCCGGGGCCCGCACCGCCACCCCGGACCTCGGCACGCCAGGCGACCGCGGACTGCACGACCACGCCCGGACCGTGGCAGCCGCCCTCGACGCGGTCCCGGACGACGACGAAGTCATCCTGGTCGGCCACAGCTACGCGGGCCTGGTCGTCCGAGAGGCAGCGGACACGGCGCGCCGGACCACCGACCACATCGTCCTCGTGGACGGCTGGGCAGGCCCCGACGGCGCCGGCCTGCTCGCCCTGGCCCCCGAGGCCTTCGCCGGCGCGATGCGCGCGGCCGCCAGGCCCGCGCCCGACGGACTGCTGATACCGCCCCCGCCTCCGGCGGCCTACGGCATCGTCGACCCCGACGACGCGGCCTGGCTGGCCGCACGCCTGGTCCCCCAGCCCCTGCGCACCTTCACCGAGGCCACCCGGCTGACCGGGCGTGTCGACACGATCCCCGGCACGGCCGTCCACTGCCGCCCGTCAACCTTCGCGTTCGACCGCTTCGGCGCCGCCCTCGGCTACCGGACCCGCGCGCTCGACGGCCCGCACGACATCATGCTGACCGCCCCCGAGCCACTCGCCCGGCTCCTGCTGGACATCCGCCGACCCGACAACCCGACGATTCAGGAACAAGAAGCGCGAAGTCTAGAATGAGGACGTGGAGCAGCAGCGAACGTACAACCAGTACTGCGCGACCGCGCGCACCCTCGACCTCGTCGGCGAGCGCTGGACCCTGCTGCTGATCCGCGAGCTCCTCACCGGGCCCAAACGCTACGGCGACCTCCAGACCAGCCTGCGCGGGCTGGGCACCGGATTGCTCGCAGCCCGGCTCAAGCACCTCGAACGCGAAGGTCTCGTCCACAAGATCACGCTCCCGCCGCCCGCCCGCACCCCCGCCTACGCCCTCACCGAGGCCGGGCAGGAACTCGGCCCCGCCGTCCTGTCCCTGGCCCGCTGGGGAATGAAGTGGGCCATGGGCGAACGGCGGGAGACCGAAACCTTCCACCCCGGCTGGGCGGTCCTCGGCCTCCGCGCCTGCTTCGAGGCGAAGGCCGCAGCCGGACTCCGCGCCGTGTACGAGTTCCGGGTCGGGGACGAGGTCTTCCATGCCCGGATCGACGACGGGACGATCGAGGCGCTGCACGGCCCCGCCCAGCACCCGGACGCGACGGTCGCCATGAGCGATGAGGAATTCCTCCGTGTGACCGGCCAGGAACAGACCCTCGCCGAGGCCATCGCGGCGGGGGCCGCCACGGCGAACGGTGACACCGAGGCCCTGCGCCGACTGAACGGACTCTTCCGGCTCCCCTCTCCCCGCTCCCGTCGGTGAGCTGACCTCGCCGTTCGCGGTGGTCACCCCGACTGCCGTCCTTGCCGGTCCTCGCCCGGGTGCCGAACTCGGCGGACGGAGGCGAACGTCCCGTGATCGCCGGCAGTTGCCGGGGACCGGATGTCTTCGCCCGCTCATGGCGCGCGGCGCCGCGGCGAAGGCCGCCGCGCCCGCGGCGCCGGCCGACTTCCCGGCGACGAGGGCAGGTGGCCGGCGGGTGGTCTGCTGCGGAGATCGCGTTGGACCCCCCCTGGGCACCTCGGGACAGCGAAAGGGCGCCCGGCCTGGAATTCCAGGCCGGGCGCCCTTTCGGCGGGGCGTGCGCGTCAGGACGCGGAGGCGCCGTTCGCCGCGGGTGTGCCGGCCAGGATCGTCTCCTCCACCGCTTCGTACCGCATGCGCTGGTCGGCCGGGTCACGTTCGTAGAGCACCGTGCCGAGCCAGCCCGCGAGGAAGCCCAGCGGGGCGGACAGGATGCCCGACGTGGTGAACGGGAACCAGTTGAAGTCCTGGTCCGGGAAGATCGCCTGGGGCGATCCGGACACCAGGTTGCTGCCGGTCATGAGGATGAACGCGGAGGCGCTGCCCACGATGAGGGTGCAGAGCAGTCCCGTACGGGAGTAGCGGCGCCAGAAGAGGCTGTAGATGAGGGCCGGCGCGACGGCGGACGCGCCGATGCAGAACGACAGGGTGAGCAGTGCCTGAAGGTTCAGATGCCGTGCACCGGCGGCGATCGCGATCGCCACGAGCCCGACGACCGCCGCGGCGGTCCGGGCGATGGCCATCTCCGTGGAGCCCTTCAGTTGCGCCTTGCGGCGCAGCCCGTGCGTGATGAGGTCGTGCGCCAGGGTGTTGGCGCAGGCGAGGGTGATTCCGGCGACCGAGGCCAGCAGGGTGAGGAAGATGGCTGTCGCCACGGCCGTGAACAGCAGTGTCTCGACGGTCGTCTGGTCCGCGCCCATGACGGCCTGGCTGACCATGAGGAACGCTGTCTTGCCCTGCGGGTCGCCGGCGACGATCCCCTGGTGGCCGACGATCGCCGCCGCGCCGAAGCCGATGACGGCGATCAGCAGACAGGTCACGACGACGGTCGACACGGCCCAGGACATCGAGCGCCGGACGGCTGCCGCGCTGCGCGCGGTGAACATGCGCATGGTGATCTGCGGCAGCACCGCGGCGCCGAGCACGACCGTCAGCTGAGTGCTGATCATGTCGAGTTCGTTGCCGCCGAACTGCAGACCGGAGGCGAGATAGGCGTCTCCCGCCCCGCTGCCGCGCTTGGCGGCGTCCAGCAGGGAGGGCAGGCTGAAGTCGAAGCGGTTGAGGATGAGCGCGGCGATCGCGAGGGACGCGCCGAGCAGGGCGACGGTCTTGACGATCTGGATGAAGGCGGTGCCCTTCATGCCGCCGATCGCCGCGTACGCGATCATCAGCAGGCCCAGGAACACGATCGCCCCGGTCTTGAAGCCGTCGGCGTCGAAGCCGAGGACGACGGAGAGGAGATCGCCGGCGCCCGCGAGCTGGAAGATCACCAGCGGCAGCAGTGCGGTCAGGGTGACCGCGGCCGTGGTGATCCGCACGGCGGGGCCGGGGAGACGCCGGGTGAAGACGTCGCCGATCGTGAACCGGCCGGCGTTGCGCAGCGGTTCGGCGAGCAGGAACATCATCAGGACCAGCGAGAGCACGGTGCTCAGGGCGAGCGTGACGCCGTCGTAGCCGACGAGCGCGATGATGCCGATGGTGCCGAGCACGGTGCCGGCGGAGATGTAGTCGCCGGCGATCGCGAGGCCGCTCTGCACGGGGGAGAGCGAGCGGTAGCCGGTGTAGAAGTCGCCCAGGTCGTCACGATCGGGGCCGGTCATCACGCACAGCAGCAGCGTGACGGTGATGACCGCGATGAACGCCATCAGTGACATGGTCTGGGCTTCGGAGCTGAAGCTGGTCATGCGCGCGCACCTCCGCTGGGCTGCTGCCACACGGGACGTCCGGAGCGGCTCTGGCGTTCCGGCCGGGGCGCGGCTGCCGCGGCCGCCTGCTCGGCGCGTTCGCGGATCGCCGCGGCGAGCGGGTCGACGCGGTTGCGCGCGATCCGCTCGTACAGCGCGATCGCAGCCAGCGCCACGGGCAGCTGGAGGAGCCCCAGGACCAGACCGATGGTGAGTCCACCGGTGATGGTGCTGGTCATCATCGAGGGGGCGTACCCGGACAGGAAGAGGAAGATGACGAAGTAGCCGAGCGCGGTGAAGGTGGCGACGCGGCGGAGCCTGCGGTAAGCCGAGCCGAGCCGGTCCAGATCACCGCGATCGTCGGCGGCGGCGGGCGGTTGCGGCTGTGGGGACGCGTCCCAGGGCTGCTGTGCGGAGTCCCAGCCCTGCGGCGAGGAGCCCCACGCTCGCGGGGACGAGTCCCAGGCTGCCTGTGGATCGCTGCCCCAGGACGGCGATCCACCCTCCCAGGACTGCGACGCCGCCTCTTGGCGGTGCCGCCCGGCATTCTGGTGCTGGGGCACGGGTGGGGGGCCGGGGAACGGCTGGTGGTATGACATCGATCTTGCTCCTTGCCGCCCCGGGGAGCGGGCGGGTGGCGCTGGTGGTCCGCGTACGTTACTCATGGGTATAGCCTCCGCGTAAGGGGTTTCCGACCGCTTGGTATGTCGGTTCGGTGACGATCGTGTGCGCGTGGCGACGAAACCCGCGGTAACCCCCGTCGTGGATCTTTCCGCAGGTCACGGGTGAGTATCGGGCCGCCCCTGATCGACTTCCCGGGATGTCGAGCTTCTCGCCGCGCCTGTCCTCGTCGCGTCGTCCGGGTTGCGCCAGCCGCTCCGGATCACGTGCGGCCCTTCGCGTCGCACCGTGACGTGGACGGCGCCGCGGCATGCTTCCGTGCACTCGGCTTCGGCGAGCCGGACCTCCCGAGGGGCGTCGGTCGCATGCGACGGCGCGTTCGGGCCCAGCGGACGGCCGGGGTCCGCTGCCGCGCCGGCAGGGCACGTCACCCGTCCCGTTCTTCGCAGTCGGCAGGCCCCTCCAGGGCGAGCTGGAGGTGAGGCGTGGCACGACCACGTCTTTCTTTGTATCGGGTAGTTGACACAAGATCTTCGGGCAGGGCATCTTGTATTCACAGTTTGATACAAGAAGATCTGGGGGGATCTCCCATGCTCGACGCCCCGCTCCAGTCCCGGTTCCTGGATCACGCCGACCACTTCGCCCGATGGTCCGGCCTGGCCATCGGCATCGCGGTCGCGCAGGTACTGGTCACGATGGAGAGCGGGGACATCACGATGCCCCTGGTGTTCGCCCTCGCCGCGTTCGGCCTCTGCGCGGTGGGCGGTGTCCTGATCGGCGACGCGTTGACCCCCCGCCCCCAGGAAGCGGTACGCACCGCGAGTCTCGCCCCACGGCTCGTCCGGGACCAAGTACCGCCACGCATGGCACCGTTGCTCCTGCTGCAGGCCGCGTCCCTCGTCGTCCTGCTGGTGATCGGCGCGGTCACGGCCTCGTACGACTCCGACCGGACAGGCGAGACCGGGCGCGTCATCACCCTCACCTGCGAAGGGATCCGCGCGTCCCTCGGTCCCTGGCCCGGCCTCTACTACAGCGGCCCGATGTTCGCCGCCCTCGCGCTCGCCACCCCCGTCTGCGTCTGGGCCCTGCGCCGTATCGCCCACGGCCCCGGCGACGACCAGCAGCGTCGCGACCGCGCGTGGGCGATCACCGGGGCCTGGGGCCTGCTGGTGTCGAGCCAGCTGCTGCTGGCCGTCCTGATGATCCTCGTCGCGCTGACGGAACAGGCTTGCGCCGGGCCGCTGGGCGCGGCGACCATTGTGGCGATCTGCCCCCTGGGTCTGCTGAGCCTGTTCACGATCGGATGGTCCCTGGTGACCGTGGTGGCGCCCAGGGCGGTCGAGGACGAGGCGGGCGACGAGGGGACCGGCGACGATGAGTGAGCCTGCCGTTCGCGTCGACACGACCAGTCAGGTCCCGCCGTACGAGCAGATCCGCGCGCAGCTGGCCGCGCTCATCCGCACCGACCGGCTGGCCGAGGGCGAGCGCCTGCCGACCGTGCGACAGCTGGCCGCCGACCTCGGTCTGGCGCCGGGCACCGTAGCCCGCGCCTACCGCGAGCTGGAAGCCGACGCACTGATCCGGACGCGCCGCGGCGCGGGCACCAGGGTCGCGGCCCTCCCGTCCGGGCCGCCCCCGCACGACTCCGCCCGTCTCGCCACTCTGGCCCGGGACTTCACCTCCGCCGCGCGAGCGCTGGGCGCCGACATCGAGGACGTCCTGGCCGCCGTCCGCGAGGCGCTGGACCCGGGGCAGGCCACCACCGGGGCATCCGGCGGCGGAGCGGGCGATGCCAGGACGGCCGGGGTCGGTGCAGGGGACAAGGACAAGAAGGAGGCCTGACCGACATGGAGGCGGAAAGGAACGAGCCTCGGTCGCGGCGCGTCCGCCGAGCCTGCGTTCCACCCGCGTCGGGCGGGTCTACGTGTGGCGGTGGGTCTCAGCTGCGCCATCTGGCCACGAGGTCGCCATAGCCCGCCAAGTAGGGTGCGGGAACGGTCTCCTGGCTCGGCCGGCCGTTGAGCCGGCACACCTGCACCGTGTCGATCTCGCTATCGAACAGGCAAGCCACTCCGCCGCTCGCGACGGTGAGGTCGGTGAACGTCGCCCTGACGCTTGCGGATCGCTCGAACAACCTGCTCATCCGCGAGGTGGCCGCGGTGAACTCCAGCGACGCGAAATCCGGGTGCTGCTCGAGTGCGAAGGTCACCGTGAGGTAGATGTAGCCGATGGCGACGCGCCCGAGCTCATCGCATTCCGTATGAGAGTCCTCGCAGTACGCGCGTACCGCGTCGTCGCCGCTGAACGTCATCGAGGTGTCGAGATGCAACGTGCTGCCGGACGAGCAGTCGACGGGGTCGCTCTCGAAGTGGGATGTGAAGGGGAGGACGACCTTGTCACCGCCGGGCAGGGTGACCGTCAGTGGTGAGGCCCGACGGTTTTCCGGCGCCAGCTTCGCGAGCTCGACCAGGGCGCCGGCGACGTTCCGCGCGGGCGTGATGATCTCGTAGCTGTAGTCAAGCCCCATGCAGGCCACCCCTCTGCAGACCGAGACGAACCTTCCCATGACATGCCCGCGAGGTGCCTGGGTATTTTCCGGGACCTGCGCGGCTGTGTGCCGGCGGACGGGCTGGAAAGGCTGCGGATGACACGCCCGAGTCGGGTGGTCGGCGATCCGGCTGTCCGGTCGCCGATCCATCGCATCACCGGGACGCCGGACAAGCCGCGTGCCGCGCTGTCGGTGCGAGTCGGAACGCCCGCACCCGCCACGACGTCCAGGGCTCCGCCGTCTCCTGGGAGCACCGGACGCGCCTGTTCGCGGACCGGGTGCGCCCCCTGTTCGACGACGGCGTGGACCTGGCCCGCCGACTGCCCGTCCGCCCGTCTGCCCGTCTGCCCGTCTGTCCGTCAGCGTCGACGAGCCATGGTGGCGATCACATGAGAGGGTGCTCATGATCATCTGCCGCGCGGTGCGGCGCCGGTCGGGGGACGACCGGGTTTCCTCAAGGGGAGGGCTTCTTGATGCGAGAGTTCCGGATGGCGCGGCTGGCGGCGGTTGGCGCGTTGGTCGCCGTGATGCTGCCCGTGGGCACGGCGCAGGCCGAGACCGCGAGCCCGACCTCGTACAACATCTGGCAGTGGAACGTGGCGGGCAACACCTTCCACGGAGGCCGGACCGACACCAACATGGTGTCCCTGGCGGCCTCTTCGATCGTCTACCGCGACGCGGACTTCGCCGCCTTCAACGAGCTGTGCAAGGGCCAGTACGACGAACTCGTGAGACAGCTCGCGGCGGCGGACTGGCCGCAGGTGGAGACGAACTTCGCCCGCTTCGAACCGAGTCGGCAGGCCGACACCGGTGTGTGCGGCGGCGGGGCGTTCGGGAACGCGATCTTCAGCAAGCGTCCGCTCGGCACGGCCGACCGGATTCCTCTCGCCGACGACGGGAACGCGCTGGAGCGGCGCAACATGCTGTGCGCGCCGCTGGCCGACGGTTCGGGAGTGCGGTTCTGCACCACCCACCTGACGACGGTCAACTCCTTCAAGTGGACGCAGCTCGGCGAGATCAACCAGAAGCTGGAAGCCTGGAACACGGCCGGGGAGACGGTGCTGACCACCGGCGACTTCAACGTCGAACCCGACTACCCGTCCATGAACAGCTTCTACTCGGCCACCGCGAACACGTCGTACAACGGCGGCAACACCGGTGCCTACCGCGAGCTCGACGACGCCGACGCCGGCAACTGCCCGGGCTACGGCGAGCCGACCTCGAACACGCCCTCCTCGCCCACCAACCCGACGCCCTGCGGCGGGAATCCGAAGATCGATCTCATCCTGGTCCGCGAGTCCGCACTCGCCGCCCCGGGCAGCTACAGCGCGGACGCCCTCACCACGTCGAAGGACTGCACTCCGGGGAGCAAGAACCCGGACGGGCTCTGCTCCGACCACCGCATCCTCACCGGCACGGTCACCGTGAAGTAGGACGCCGGGGTCGTTCCGCTCCGCACTTCCGCCGCGGGCGAGGCCGGGCCCTTGCCGGTCCCGCTCGCGGCCGGTGACGGTGGCGTGAGAGGCGCATGCCCTCCTGCCGTGGCGGGTCGGGCCCTCACCCCCCGGTCACGTCCTGGTCTCAGGACGTCAGGAAGGAGCGCAGCGCTTCTGCGACCGCTGCCGGATCCTCCAGTTGCGGGTAGTGCCCGACCGCGGGTGGTCCGGTGAGTTCGACGACCGAGGCCCGCGGCATGGTCGTACGCACGCGTGCCAGTACATGCGCGCCGCTGATGGGGTCGGCCGGTCCCCAGATGAAGAGCACCGGGCCGGGGTACCCCTCCAGGGCGGCGGTCCACCGCTCCCTGTGGCTGCGGCGCTCGTCGATGTAGCGCAGCAGTCGCGGCGCGCGCCGTCTTCCGCCGGCTCGGGACGCCGCCGCCCACAACTCCCGGAGATCCTCGTCGCAGAGCTCCCGCCCCAGTACGCCGCGCAGGGTCGCGCCGAACCTGCGGCGCGTGGTCAGCGGGGCGATGAGCGGGCCGAGGGGCCCGTGGAGCAGGCGCTGGGTCAGTACCGGGCGGTGCAGGTCGGGGTAGAGCCCGCCGTTGAGCCAGACCATGCGGGTGACCCGCGCCGGATCCCGTGCGAGCAGTTCCTGCCCCACGCTGACGCCGTAGTCGTGGGCCACCAGGGCAGTGCGTCCGGTGCCGGTCCGCCGCCACACCTCCTGGACCAGGTCTGCCTGTTCGAGCACCGAGTACGTGTGGCGACGCGGCTTGTCGCTCTCCCCGAAGCCGAGGAAGTCCAGGGTGGTGACGCACAGTCCGGCCGCCGCGAGGGTGGGGACGATCGGTGCCCAGTCGTGGGAGGAGGTGGGAAAGCCGTGGAGCAGGGTGACGGGTATCCCGTTCGCGGGGCCGTCGCGGCGTACGAAGATCTCGTGACCGCCGACCGGGACGCGTGCGCCGCCGGCGGTCCACTGATCCCAGGGCGGTAGGACTGGTGTGGTCCTCATGCGTCGATCTCCTCGTGGTGGAGCCGGCCCAGACCCGCTGTCAGCGCGCGAAGTCCGAAGGTGAACTCGTCCACCCCGTCGGGCGCGTTGAGCAGGTCGGCGTGTCGGCGGACGACGGGGTGGGTCCGGGGGGACAGGTTCGCGAACAGCTCGGCCATGGCCGCGCGCTGCGGGCCGGTCCGGGCCGCCCCACCGCTGTCGAGTACGGCGGAGCCGATCACGAAGTGGGTGACGGTGAGGTAGACGTGTACGGCCGTGCGGGGGTCCCATCCCTGGTCGAGGAGCTGCCCGAGGGCATGCTCGCGGGCGCGCAGAGCATGGGGTCCGAGGAGCTGGCCACTGGTGAGCGCCGGTACGAGGGCCGGGTGGGCGGCGAGGACCCGGCGGAACTCCCTGGCCCCTTCCTCCAGGCCGGACTGCCAGTCCGCGGTGAGGGACGGCAACCGGATCTCGCCGAGCATGTGGTCCACGGTCTCGATCAGGAGTTCCTCCCGGCTCGCCACGTGGCGGTACAGGGAGGTGTGACGGACCTGGAGGTGGTTCCCGAGACTGCGCATGGTGAGGGACTCCAGGCCGTCGCGGTCGGCCAGTTCGAGCGCGCCCGCCGTGATTCGCGCGAGGGTCAGCCCGCCCGTACGGGGCCGGCGCCGCGCGCGCTCGGTGTAGCGCGCCTGCCACCAGGCCGGGGAACCGGGATCCGGGGGCTCGGGGACGGACGGTGTGCGGCTGCCGGACGTCATGGACACCCCTTCCCTCGGCCGTCGCGTCATCGCGGTCCCTTCACTGACGCGTCCAGTGGACGCACATCATGCGTCCACTGGACGCGTTGCGCAAGATCCCCGGACCGGGGAGGACGGATTCCCGTGCCGCTCCGCGGCCCTCGCCCGGGCCGCGGAGGGGGCCGATCCCGGCGACGACCGACTTGCTCAGGTGCCCTCCGGGGGCGATCCTCGCAGGTGAGGAAGGTCACCGGACCCCTTCGTTCCGGTGCCCGCGTCCGTTGCTAGATTGTCCGGCGGCCTGATCCCGAGGCCCCGGACGAGATGCGCCGTACCCGGTCACGCACGACGACGCGCCACGGACCTCCCCAGCGGAGGCACCGTCACGCCGCCCGGACCCGAGCGGCGTTCCCTCGTCGCACAGATGGGCCGAAACGTGACCGTGCCACTCACCCGCACCCTGTATCGGACGACCGCGCACGCCAGTGGCGGCCGCACCGGATCGGTTGCCACCGGCGACGCCCGGCTGGACGTCCGACTGGCCCCGCCGCGCAAGAACGTGCCGGGCACCACCAACCCCGAACAGCTCTTCGCCGCCGGCTTCGCAGCCTGCTTCACCTCCGCGCTGGCCGAGGTGGCGGACGAGTTCGGGGCGGACGCCTCGGCCGCGCGTGTCGCATGCGAAGTACAGCTGGGCACCACGGACACCCCCGCGGGCTACGGCCTCGCCGTCATCCTCACCGTCGGCCTCCCCGGCTGGAAGGCGGCGGAACTCCTGCCCCTCCTGCACCGGGCCGACGCGGTCTGCCCCTACGCGCAGGCGGTGAAGGGGAACATCCCGCTCACCCTGCTGGCAGTCGACGACAGCGACGCCGCCGCCGATGCCTGAGCCGGCGGGCGCCGCCCGCGACGTCACCCCGGCACCGACCGGTCCCGGCGTACCGGTTCCCGAGCGGGGCGCGTGGCTGCGACACGGCATCAGCCGGAACGGCGGCCCCCTGGTGGAGGACCGTGTCGTGGTGTGGCTCCAGGCCGGGCACTACTTCGCCGACAGCCGGGGATTTGCCGGCCGCACCTCCTTCGACGGCACCCACGTGCACTTTCATCACCTCACGGGAGAGCCGGGCGAAGACAGCGGCATGCTCACCTGGAAGGGCGCGGACCTCGTCGAACGAGGTACCAACACCGACGGCAGCACCTTCCTCGAGATCTGGAAGCCGCTCCCCGTCGACGACACGGAGAGCGGCTCCTGGGCCGGTCCGGACTACCACGTGGTCCGGGTCGGCACACATCTGGTGCACGTCGACTCCCGTTCCGGCACGTACTGGCGGATGTGACCGCAGGGAACTGCTCGACGTCCTGACCGAACTTGTCCGAACGGGCTGATGGGCGCACCGGAGGCCGACTCCGGCTTCCGGGCCGGGCCACGAGCGGGCGAGCCGGGGCCACCCCGCTGAAGGCCGGTACGGGGCGGCGGTCATGCCCCGCCCGGTTGCCGGCCGCCGGCACTCACCCGCAGCCCGGGAGCCGATCCCGAGGGCCGCGCCCCGGCGGGGACTGTGCTCGCCGTCACATGAGGTGACCCCCTGCAATTTACTAGGACGTCCTAGTATCTCTTGTGTATGAGCTCCACCGCATGCTCCGGAGGGCCCCATGAGCGATCTGCACCGTCCCGCGAACCCCGTACGCCTCGTCACCGCTTCCGCCCTGTTCGACGGCCATGACGCCTCGATCAACATCATGCGGAGGATCTTCCAGGCGCAGGGCGTCGAGGTGATCCACCTCGGGCACAACCGATCGGTCAAGGAAGTGGTCGACGCGGTGCTGGAGGAGGACGCGCACGGTGTGGCGGTCTCGTCCTACCAGGGCGGGCACGTGGAGTACTTCGAGTACCTCGTGGAGTCGCTGCGCGCCCAGGGTGCCGACCACGTCCGGGTCGTCGGCGGAGGCGGGGGCGTGATCGTCCCCGAGGAGATCTCCCGGCTGCGGGCGAGCGGGGTCACCATCTTCTCCCCGGAGGACGGGCAGCGGATGGGCCTCGCCGGGATGGTCAACTCGGTCGTCCAGGACTGCGACTTCGACCTGTGGGACACCAAGCCCGTCGAGGCGTCCGCCGTCCTGGCCGGCGACCGCTTCGCCATCGCCCGCGCCGTCACCGGGGCCGAGCTGGGCCGGCTTCCGGCCGCGTTCCTGGAGGAGCTGCGCGCCGCCTCCGCGGCGCGTACGGTCCCCGTGCTCGGCATCACCGGCACCGGTGGCTCCGGCAAGTCCTCGCTCACCGACGAGCTGGTCCGCCGGCTCCGCGTCGACCAGCAGGACAAGCTGCGCATCGCCGTGATCGCCGTGGACCCGACGCGCCGCAGGGGCGGCGGCGCCCTGCTCGGCGACCGCATCCGGATGAACGCGCTGGACGGCGGCCAGGTGTTCTTCCGGAGCCTGGCCACCCGCGGCAGCCACGAGGTGCCCGAGCACCTGGCCGACGTGATCGACGTCGTGAAGGCCGCCGGCTTCGACCTCGTCATCGTGGAGACCCCGGGCATCGGCCAGGGCGACGCGGCGATCGTGCCGTTCGTCGGCACTTCGCTCTACGTGATGACGCCCGAGTTCGGCGCCGCCTCCCAGCTCGAGAAGATCGACATGCTCGACTTCGCCGACGTCGTGGCCATCAACAAGTTCGAACGGCGCGGTGCCCTCGACGCCATGCGGGACGTCGCCCGCCAGCTCATCCGCAACCGCGAGGCGTTCGGCAAGCGGCCGGAGGAGATGCCCGTCTACGGCACCTCGGCGGCCACCTTCAACGACGACGGCGTCACCGCGCTCTACCAGCACCTCACGACCCTGCTCGCCGCCGAGGGCCTGTCGCTGTCCGAGGGCACGCTGCCGGCCGTCGACGTCCGGCACTCCTCGGGCATCCGCCGCGTCGTCCCCTCGGACCGGGTGCGCTACCTCGCCGAGATCACCGAGACGGTCCGCCGGTACCACTCCGAGACCCTCGCCCTCTCCGAGGCCGCCCGCCGCGTCCAGCGCCTGGACGCGGTCCGGGAGGAACTCGCCGACGCCGGCCACGACGGCTCCGGCGTCCAGGCGCTCCTCGAAGGCGCCCGCGAGCAGCTGCCCCACGACGTGACGGCCCGGATCGAGGGCTGGCCCGCCGTCGTCGCGTCGTACGCGAAGGACGAGCTGGTCGTGAAGGTGCGCGACCGGGAGATCCGTACGCAGCTGATGCGCGAGTCCCTCTCCGGCAACAAGATCCCCCGCGTCGCCCTGCCCCGCTACACCGACCACGGCGAGCTGGTGCGGTTCTGGCGCAACGAGAACCTGCCCGGCCACTTCCCCTTCACCGCGGGAGTCTTCCCCTTCAAGCGGGACGGCGAGGACCCGGCGCGCATGTTCGCGGGCGAGGGCGACCCGTTCCGCACCAACCGCCGATTCAGGCTTCTGTCCGAAGGCCAGCCGGCCACGCGTCTGTCCACGGCCTTCGACTCCGTCACCCTCTACGGCCGCGACCCCGACGAGCGCCCCGACATCTACGGCAAGGTCGGCACCTCCGGCGTCTCGGTGGCCACGCTCGACGACATGAAGACGCTCTTCGACGGCTTCGACCTGGTCGCGCCGACCACGTCCGTCTCCATGACCATCAACGGCCCCGCCCCCACCATCCTGGCGTTCTTCCTGAACACCGCGATCGACCAGCAGACCGAGCGCTTCCGGGCGGACGAGGGCCGGGAGCCCACGCCCGAGGAGGCGGACGAGCTGCGCGCGAAGGCGCTGGCCAACGTCCGCGGCACCGTGCAGGCCGACATCCTCAAGGAGGACCAGGGCCAGAACACCTGCCTGTTCTCCACCGAGTTCTCCCTGCGGATGATGGCCGACGTCCAGGAGTGGTTCATCGAGAACCGGGTCCGCAACTTCTACTCGGTGTCCATCTCCGGTTACCACATCGCCGAGGCCGGCGCGAACCCCATCAGCCAGCTCGCCTTCACCCTGGCCAACGGCTTCACCTACGTCGAGGCGTACCTCGCCCGGGGCATGGACATCGACGACTTCGCCCCGAACCTCTCCTTCTTCTTCTCCAACGGCATGGACCCCGAGTACTCCGTCCTCGGCCGTGTCGCCCGCCGCGTCTGGGCCGTCGCGATGAAGGAGAGGTACGGCGCCAACGAGCGCTCCCAGAAGCTGAAGTACCACGTCCAGACCTCGGGCCGCTCCCTGCACGCCCAGGAGATGGACTTCAACGACATCCGCACCACGCTCCAGGCCCTCATCGCCATCTACGACAACTGCAACAGCCTGCACACCAACGCCTACGACGAGGCCGTCACCACGCCCACGGAGGAGTCGGTCCGCCGGGCCCTGGCGATCCAGCTCATCATCAACCGGGAGTGGGGCCTCGCGATGAACGAGAACCCGCTCCAGGGGGCGTACGTCATCGACGAGCTCACCGACCTGGTCGAGCAGGCGGTGCTCACCGAGTTCGAACGGATCAGCGAGCGCGGGGGCGTTCTCGGTGCCATGGAGACCGGCTACCAGCGCGGCCGCATCCAGGACGAGTCGATGCTGTACGAGCAGCGCAAGCACGACGGCACCCTGCCCCTGATCGGCGTCAACACCTTCCGCAACCCGCACGCCGCGGACGCCGAGCCCGTCGCCATCGAGCTCGCGCGCGCCACCCAGGAGGAGAAGCAGTCCCAGCTGGACCGCGTCCGCGACTACCAGGCCTCGCACCAAGAGCCCGCGAACGCTGCCCTGGCGGCCCTCAAGAGCGCGGCCATGGAAGGACGGAACGTCTTCGCCGTCCTCATGGAAGCCGCCCGCGTCTGCTCGCTGCAGCAGGTCACCGACGCCTTCTTCGAGGTGGGCGGCCAGTACCGCCGCAACGTCTGACCTCGCCCGAAGGCGGACGAGCGCCGCTCGGGGCCACGTGCCACTCCCACCCGGCACGTGGCCCCGCTTTCGACGGGTCCCGGGTGGGAGGGATTCGGACATGTTGCGAACAGGCAGCGATTGGCATGGTCTCGTCAAAGTGATCGTGGCATTCTGTGCAGCCCCTCAGGCCGCGCCCGAACCACGCGCCCGTGTATGCCCCTCGGAGGCATGAGCCCATGTCCGCATCGCGAAGAAGTACGGCACCACGAAGCAGGACGGCACAGCGAAGAAGAACCGCGTCGGCCCGTCTCCTCGTCCTGCTGGCGACGCTCGCCATGATGTGGCTGCCGACCGCCGGCCAGGTGCGGGCCGACAGTCCTCCCGCGGCGGCGCAGATCCGCCTCGACTCGTGGATGGGCGACCTGGCCCCGCGCATCGCCGGTACTCCGCTCAACCGGATCGCGATGCCCGGCAGCCACGACGCGGGATCCTGGAGCATCACCGCGCGGTCGGGGCAGTGCCGCACCGGCTACATCTACGACCTGGCCAGGGGCTTCCCGCAGTTGGCCGCGAGCGTCGCCAGGACCCAGCGCGTGTCGATCGCCGAGCAGCTCTCGAACGGATCCCGCTACGTCGACCTGCGCTTGTGCAAGCAGGACGGCCAGTGGTTCACCTTCCACGGCTCCCCGCTCGGTGCCCCGTTCTTCGAACCGAACGGGGAGGCCGAGCAGATCGGCCGATGGATCGCCGCGCACCCGTCGGAGCTCGTCGTCATCAGCCTGTCCGTGAGCGCCCCCGCGGCGGAGCTGCCCGCGGCCACCGCGGAGGCGTACGACCGCTTCGCCGCCGTCGCCGGTACGGCGAGGCTCGCCTCCCGGTCGCAGTTCGCCCCCACCTCGACCTACGGCAGCCTCGTCGCCGCCGGGAAGAGCGTGATCCTGCTGGACGACTCCGGACTGGCCGACCGGGACTGGGCCTGGCGCGCCACCGCCACCTCGTCCGGCCGCGGAAGCTACCCCGCGGAAAGCCCGCCGGCCGGCAACTACCTCAGGGATTTCGCCAGTCCCCAGGCGCTGTTCGCGGAGACCCTCGCGCGCGACCGGGCAGCCCTCGCACGGGAACCGGGAGGCGACGCCGGAAAGTTCTTCGTCATGGCAGGGATCGTCCAGCCGGACACCCTCCTCGGCCTCGCCGGCCTGCAGCAGAGCTTCACGGCACTCCCCGACTCGATGACCTGCGTCTCGGGCTCCTTCTACGACCCCCGCAACGGAGGGGAGTGCTGGTCCTGCCCGGCCGAGTACGTACGGAACATCACCCCCGTCACCCAGGGCGACGCCTGCTGGCTGCCCAGCCGCGCCGTCAGCACCGCCGCGACGTACGTGCGGAACGAGACGTGGGCGTGGAACTGCCCCGCGGGCACCTTCTGGGACCCCCGCATGGACGCCTTCCCCTGGCAGGGGCAGTGCTGGTCCTGCCCGCCGGACCACCTGCGCAACGTCACTCCCGTCACCAGCGCGACCGCCTGCTGGCGCATGACCCCCATCCGCCAAGCGCCGGCGACCCTCCGCGGCCTTTCCGGGATCACCCGCACGTTCCTCCTGGACCGCGCGGCGTCCTACAACGCACTCCTCCACCAGCAGCTGCTCGGCCCCTGGAAGGCTCCGGAGCTGCGGAAGAACCTGAACATCGTCGCCGTGGACGACGTCACCGGCGCCCCGGACGGCCTCCAGCCGGGCGACCTGGCCCGCGCGATCATCGCGTACAACACGCAGTGACAGCTGCGGGATGCTCCGCGAGGCCCCACCTCGCGGAGCATCCCGCGGGCAGCGGCCCGATCCGGTGGCGCCCGCTGAACGGCCGCGGTCTCGTGGTACCCGCTGAACGACCGCCGGGGCCGGAAGCGGGCGTCAGCTGTAGACCATGGGGCAGCCCCGCCGGATCGAGTGCTGAGCAGCGCGCAGGAACACCGCGACGTAGAACGCCGCGTCCAGGTCCTTGCTCCACGGCCCTGTCCGAGGATCGGCCGGCTCCTTCCTCCGGTCCCTGAACCACGTGCTCAGATCGAGGTTGTCGCAGGTCGCCGGAACATCGGAAGGCAGATCGATGGCAGCCGCCAGCCTCTCGGCCAGCGGCAACACCTGGGGAGCGCCGGCGACCATGGAGTCGTGGTCGTCGGAGTCGATGGGCAACCAGACCTCCTCGTCGAGCGAGAAGGGCACCAGGACGGTCCAGCCGCAGAGGATCTCCGACTCCTCGCGTGACAGGTGCGTCTCGCAGAGGGCGAGAAACCCCGTCATGAGCGGGGCCATCTTCTCCTCGAAGGCCTGTCCGGATCCGGGCGCGAAGTCCGTCTCCGCAGGTACGTCCACGTAGGGAGGCATGCCTCGCCGCCTGAGCTCGGCGTTGAGCGTCGAGGCGACCTCGCCCCATCCGCCCTCCTCGTCACCGAACCACTCCTCCGCGCCGATGCTCACCAGGTACACACCCATGCGGGGAAACTATCGCGCGCATCTGACACCGCAGGGTGAGCCACGGTGGGCGAGCTGCTGTCCTTGGTGACGCCCTCGCGGGGTGGGAGCGCGAGCCCGGCTCCGAGGTGTTCCCCATTGTGTGACGGTCACCTAACCTTGTGTCATGCAGACGGTAGGGGTGGACCGTTCGAATCCCGACGTGATCGACCTGGTTCTCCGGGAGGGAGGCGGGTCGCTCCGCCACGCCGCCAAGGGCTCGCTCGGGATGGCGCGTGCTGTACCCCTGCTGGCCGCGATCGGCGTGCTGTGCGCCCTGCCGGCCTACATCGTCATGCTGTTGGCTGGTACGGGCTGGGGTCCGGTCTGGACGGTCGCCGGGATCGCGGGCGCGGTGGGCGCCGTCCTCGGCGCGGCCGCGGGGGTGTATCTGGCCTTCCTGGACGTGCACCGGCTCCGGTTCTCACCCGCCACGACGCCGGCCACCGTCACGCTGGTCCGGGGCACCCGCACGGGCCGGCCGAGGCCGCTCACCACGGTACGACGCATCCGGATCGACCACTCGACCGAGGAACCGTACGACGGGGATCCGCTGCCCGAGTCCGTCACGGTCACCCTGACCGTGCATCTGCGGCACGGCCGGACCCGGTCCACGTCGCTGAGCCCGGCAACCGACACCACCGCTCTGCACCGAGAGTTGCACCAGGCTCTCACCCCCGGCATCCAGGTCGACCTGTTCGTCCGGCACCACCGGCGGCCCAAGCCGCCACCCCAGGACCCGCACAGGAGAATCTCCTTGGACGGGGTCGGCCGCGGCACCGGTGCCGGCGGCTGCTGAGCTCCGTGACCACTGACCGGACCGCCATGTCCGGTCTGCCGTCACCCTCAGCGACGAGCGGCGCCGTCACCACCGGTCCGGACCCGGCATCCTCGGCCCCCGCCCACACGGCATCGACGGCGAGGAATGGGACCACCTGCCCGACGCCAGCAACCTCTACACCCACGCCCGCCGGACGCCATCAGTGCTCTCGTCGGCCGGGCCGACCACCCCGACCGCGGCCTTGACCACTGGCAGAACGCTCAGGCCTGCTGGGTCGAGCGTCACTGCCGGGGCTCTGCGCCGACGTGTCAGGGGCCGACGCAGGCACTGCTGCAGCCATCGCCGGCTAGCGCGAGCACGGTGCCCAACATGAGGACGACGAGGATCACGATGAGTACGTGGATGAAGTCTCTCCGGATGTAGTGGTTGTCCTCGTTGGGTGGCTTCGGAGCGCTGGGCTCCTGGCTCCCACCGCCGCCCGCGGGCTCGACACCGGGCCCGTCGCCTCCTGCTGTCGCCATCGGACCCCCCACCGTCGTTGCCCCTGTTGTGAGAACACGGCATCGGACCTCCTCTGTCAAGCCCCGTTCACAGCCGGCTGTTCCTGACGATCGAGGGAATGGGGCGGCGCCGTGCACCCCGGCAGGAGTACCGCGCCGTTCGTGCTCGGCGCACTGGATCGGATCAACCGGTTGAAGCGGGTAGGCCCGCCGGCGACCAGCACCCCGTCCGCGCCGTGGCCGACTTAGGGGTTCCTCGGCGGCGCCCACCGCCACGATGTTGCGCCGGCCGCTGCGAGCCAGGACGTGGGCTGTACCCGTACCTCCTCGACTCTTGCGACCTGGCCAGCTCCTGGCAGCGTGGGCCGAACGAGGACACCAGCGGGCTGCTACGGCGACCGGGAGATTCCCCCTTTTGCGCTGCCGCAGGTGACCGTGCATCGGGGGCTCGCGGTGATCATCGGGGTGGGCGGACGAGCGCGTCTCTCTCGTACCGCGAGATCACCGGGCTGGTGATGACGCGAGCGCCGGCCGTGTCGGCCACGCTTGACCCCGACAGGCGGCGCTTGCGGCGTCAGGACTGAGGCTCCTCCAACTTGACGGGAGCGGCGTCTGCATCGCGCTGGTGAGGGGGCGCTGGAGCGAAAGGCCCGTGCTCTTCCACGGTTTCCCCATCCGCGACATGCAGCGACGGCTTCGTCAGCTCCAGGCTGGCGAGGTGCTTCTTCAGCCTCTTGGCCATCGGACGGTAGGTCGCGAAGGTCAGCCCGCCGGACACAGCGGCTCCGACGACAGGGATGGCCTTCGAAACACTCTTTGCGAAGGTCTGCTTCGTCATTTGGACACCGATGTACGCCGCGACCTTCTTCACGATGGGGTAGATCACCCCCTGAGTGAGCGCCCTCTGGGGCAGCTTCTTGGCGACTTGCTCCGCCATCATTCCGGCGACCTTCCCCACGGCGGCGTTCGCCGACTGGGTTCCGAACATCACGCCGAAGAACAGGGTGAGTACACCCATGGTCGCATCATCGACGTCGTCGCCGCTGTCGGAGAACAGGTCCGGCCAGCTGTAGAGGTACGCGAGCTTCTGCGAGATGCGCAGCATGTGGCCGAAATACTGCGCCATGTCGGCGGGCACGGTGGCGGGAAGGGCGAGGATACCGGGCAGGCCGGCGGCGGCGGAAAGGGCGCTGGCCTTGGCGGTTTCGTAGAGGATGGAGTCGTTGGCCGCCTTGTCGAGCACGTCGAGGGTGATGCCCGCCGCTGCGGGGGTCTCCTTGACAGCTCTGTGGATCTCATCCTCGGAGCAATAGCGTGACAACGCCCTCCGCAGGTACGCCTCGCGCTGGATCCGCACGCCCGGCAGCCTGGCTGCGCCCACCAGCACGGTGGAGAAGCGCGATTCGGGGTTCTCGCCCGCCATACCCTGATTCATGACAGGAACCTACAGTAGGTCCGTCCTCCGGCGACCGCTTTGCATCGAATAGGTGCGGCAGCTTCGAGCCAGGCAACGGCAGGAGCAACAGGACGTCAACGAGTGTGCTGTATCGATCGGTTGACCCGACTGGGGTGTTGTTGCCCGGCCTGAGCGGTGCGGCTGTGGAGCAATGCTCAGGACCTGTGGATCGGGCTCGAGTGAGGACACGAAGGGCGTACCTTCCCGAGTGATCGATCGGCTCCGCACGACGGTGACCAAGGGCGCCGGCAGCGCGGCCGCCGCCCTCGCCATGGTCTTCAAGCTCGTCGAGTCCGCCCAGCAGCGGTGGCGGGCCGTCAATGCACTCCACCTCGTCGCCGTCGTCCGCGCCGGAGCCCGCTTCGAACGAGGACACCTCGTCGAACGCCCCGAAGCTCACGCGGCCTCACACCTCACCCGATCCTGTGTCCGTGCCGACGATTAGTGTTCGTCAGCATGCGCGAGTGGGGAGGGGCAGTCATGGCCGAGGATCCGATCGACCTGATCCGCCTTGAGGGGGATGGCAATAGCGTCATTCTCCGGATCGCGGGGAAGGAGGAGCGGAAGCGTCCCACCGAGGCGGACGCCCTGGTCGGAGAGTTCCTGGTCGATACGCCCTTCGTCCGTGGCGCCCTCGAGACCTGGGTCTTCTCCGAGGACCTGCTGCAGTGGCAGCAGGCCCTGGACTCGCTCGACGCAGGACAGGACATTTCCTGGCGCGAGGGGAAACGCGCTCCGTGGCTGTTCATCGAACGTGACGAGGACGATGACCGGTGCGAGGTCACGATCAAGGACAGCTCAATGTCCATGACGACGGTGACGGTCACCGTCCCACTGGCCGATGCCTGGTTCGACGACGCATACCGACGCCTTGACTCGGTCTGGGAGACCTGGCCCATGACCGACTGACCCATGTCCAACACGAAGGAGATCGCCAGCCTCATCGGGTCAGGGGACCTCGACCCCATGCCCGTCGCCGGTCAGCGTCTGCCGGCTGCTGCCGGCGTTCGACTTGTCGGTTCGCGTCGGTAGCTGTCCAGTCGTGAGTCCGCGTTCTGTGGGCGTGTGTCGGTTGCACGGGATGTGCAGATTTGCTGCACGCACTGCTGAGGGCGCTGTCTGCCGGGCGTCTAGTTTCGCTGGCGGCAGCAGCCTGAGCGGGTGATGGCCGCGCCTCTTCGTCTGCGCATTCTGGAAGGTTTCCGTGTGCGGGGGAGAGGTGAGTCTGCGTGAGAAGCGGTGCGGTGAACCCCTGTTGGGGTTCTGATCGGGGTGGGTCGCGCACGTGTGAGCGGATCGTGCGCGGATGGGCGAGTGCGCAGCAGGCCACGTGATCTTCACCACTGGCAGGGGTGGACCGTGCGCGAGACCTGATGGTGCATCACGAAATGCCGGGTTGATCACTCGTGCCTCTGATGGCCTGACACCCGCATTTTGGCTGAAAGTGTGTGCTGCAGTGGAGGTGGATACGACTGACCTCCACCGAATCGTTTCTGTGGGGGAATTACGTGCGTACAGCGCGACCACTAGTACTGCTGGTGGCATTCATGATGGCCTTTCTGGCAGGTACAGAACAGGCTGCTCTTGCGGTGACCCGCTGGAGCGCTGCGAAGCTCGGTATGGCGGCGGGTGAGCGGCCCGAGCAGGGTTGGGGATCGGCCCGTGGGAGGGGGCACAGTGCCTCCGGCGACGCCACCGACGCACAGACGGGAGGGGGTCGCGACGGTGCGCTCAAGGCGCCGGGTGAGCTCGCTGCGGACTCCGGTACCGCCCGTCTGAAGCTCGGCAACGTACCCGAGTCACCGGCCAGGACGCCCTACACGAAGGTGCAGGCGCCGCGCCGTGCCGCGCCGAAGGGCTTCGATCCGAAGGTCAGCACCGAGGTCGCCGGCAAGCGGACCGAGCGGGGGCGTACCTTCGCCAACGAGGACGGGACGTTCACGACCCGCTTCTACAACGAGCCGGTCAACTTCCGTGGCGACGACGGCAAATGGAAGGCGATCGACACCCGGCTGACAAAGGGTGCGCCGGAGGCCGAGGCCGCGCAGGCGTCGGGTTCCGGCTGGCAGTCCCGGTCGACCGAGGACAAGGTCTACTTCTCCGAGTTCGCCGACGCCGGCCCGCTCGTGCGTCTGGGAGTCGGTGACACCCACGCGATCGGCTATTCGATCGACGGTGCGGCCCGCTCGCAAGGCCGCGTCGACGGCAGTGTGATCACGTATCCGGATGTTCGCCCTTCGGCGGACCTGGAGCTGATCGCGGGGAGCGACTCCGTGAAGGAGACGCTGATCCTCAAGGGAAGGAATGCCCCGACCGAGTGGCGTTTCCCGCTGGCCCTGGAGGGGCTGACGGCGAGGCTCGACGGTCACGGCGGGGTCGCCTTCATCGACACCACGGGCCGTCAGCAGGGCTGGATGCCGGCCGGCTGGATGGAGGACTCGAAGAAGGCGCCGAACTCCAACGAGGGGGTCATCTCCTCCGGTGTCACCTACGACATCGTGCGGGAGGGATCCCGTCAGGTCCTCGTCGTGAAGCTGGACCGGAAGTGGCTGGCGGATCCCGCTCGGGTCTATCCCGTGAAGGTCGACCCGTCGGTCAACGGCCTGGAGGCGGCCTCCGGCACCTATGTCGAGGCCCCGTTCAACCAGAACTTCTCCAGTGACACCGTCCTCAAGGTCGGCACCTACGACGGTGGCGCCCACAAGGCGGCCTCCTTCCTGAAGTTCAACGGGCTCGACACCACCCTCAAGAACGCGTACGTGATCAACGCGAACCTGAGCCTGTACAACACCTGGTCGGGATCGTGCACCGCACGGCCGGTGACCGTCCACGAGATCACCTCGAACTGGTCCGAGGGCAGCACGTCCAGCTACCCCGGTCCCGCGACCGGCGGCGCCCTCGGCTCCAAGTCCTTCGCGCACGCCTGGCGTCCGGAAGGCACGACCAGCTGGCCCTGCGGCCCCGCGGCATGGGAGGCGATTCCGCTCGGCGAGTCGGGCCGCAGGCTGGTCGACGACTGGACGCACAGCCGCAAGGCCAACTACGGCCTCGCGGTGAAGGCGGCCACCGACGACTCCAGGACCTGGAAGCAGTTCGGCTCCGACGAGTACCCGAGCGGCAAGCCCAGCCTGGACGTCACGTGGTCGAAGTACGGTGCCACGTACGAGCTGGGCGGGTTCGTCCAGCCCCCGACGGCTGCCGCGGACGGCATCTTCAAGGTCACCGTCACCAACCAGGGCCGTGAGACCTGGGGCAGGACCAGCAACTACAAGCTGCGCTACGACCTGTTCGACGCCAACGGCAACAAGGTCGGCGGCGACTACTGGAGCAAGATCCGGTGGACGCCGATGCCCTCCGACGTCGGCCCGGGCGGCTCGGTCACCCTCGACGCGCACATCGCCCCGCTGACGCCCGGCACGTACACGATCCAGTGGACCATGGACGAGTACGGCGTCCGCAGCTTCGTCGACGACGGAGTGCCGGGCCCGACGGTTCGGTTCGACGCGGTCAACGTGCCGCCCCATCTCACGGGCGCGGCGCCTCCGAGCGGCACGGTCGTCGACACCCGCACGCCGACGCTGTGGGCCAGGGCCACCGACCTGGACAGGTCTCCCGGCGCGCTGACGTACCAGTTCGAGATCTGTGAGGTCGAGGGCAAGGACCTGCGGAAGAACTGCCACGGCAACACGCACGCCGCTTCCGAGAGCTGGACGGTTCCCGGCGACTGGCTCACCTGGGCGAAGACGTACGCCTGGTACGCATACGCCAACGACGGCAAGGACCAGTCGGCGCGCACCGCGCCGTCGATCCTGACCACGCAGGTCCCGCAGCCCGTCATCACGTCCCACCTGGGCGGCGCCGACAGCGGGCGGACCTACGGCGAACGGTCGGGCAACTACGTGTCCGCCGCCACGGATGCCGCCCTGCCGTCGGTCGGTCCCGAACTCGGGATCACGCGTACCTACAACTCGCAGGACCCTCGCATCACCAACGCCTTCGGTGCCGGCTGGGCCACCCGCTGGGACATGCGAGCGACCGACGAGGTCGACGGCAGCGTCGTGATCACCCTCGCGAACGGCAGCCAGGTCCGGTTCGGCAAGAACAACGACGGCAGCTTCAGCGCGCCGTCCGGCTCCATGGGCGTCCTGACGGCCGCTTCCGGCGGTGGCTGGACCCTGCGTGACGCGAGCGCGGCTCTGTACACCTTCGACGCGACAGGCCTGCTGACCAAGGTGGCGGACGGCCACGGCCGTGAGCAGCTGCTGACCTACACGGGCGGCAGACTGACCAAGGCCACCGACGCGCTGTCGAAGCGAGCACTGACGTTCACCTGGAGCGGTGCGCACGTCGCGTCCGTCTCCACCGACGCGGTCGGCCCGTCCACGCCGGCACTCGTCTGGTCGTACACCTACCAGGGCGACCTCCTCACCAAGGTCTGCCCGCCCTCGTCCACGACCGCCTGCACGGTGTACGAGTACACCGGCGGTTCGCACTACCGGGGCATGGTGCAGGACGCCAACCCGGTCGCGTACTGGCGGCTGAACGAGGCCGAGGGCTCGGCCGCGCAGAGCGAGGCCGTTTCCCGTACCGGCATGAACGCCGGCCAGTACCGCGACGTCGCCCTCTCCAGCGCCGGCGTCCTCGCGGGCACGAGCAACAAGGCGGCGTCCTTCGACGGCACCAGCTCGTACGTGGAGCTGCCGGAGTCGACCCTGGCGTCGTCCACCGTCCTGTCGGTCGAAGTGTGGTTCAAGACGGACAAGGCCGGAGGCGCGCTCGTCGGCTTCCAGGACGCGCCGGTCGGGCCGACTCCTCCGGTCCGCTACAACCCGGTTCTCGCCGTCGACGCGGCGGGCAAGCTCCGCGGCGCGTTCGAGAAGGCCGACGGCGGCCTGGTGCCCATCACCTCCGCCTCCGCCGTCACGGACAACACCTGGCATCACGCGGTACTCACCAGCACGGCCACGAACCAGACGCTCTACCTCGACGGCACGGCTGTGGGAACGCTCGCCGGTCCGGTCAAGCACGACGACAAGACGCACGCCTACCTGGGTGTGGCCTACAGCAACAGCAGCTGGGACGGCATCACCGCCACGGGCAACCGCTTCTTCAAGGGTTCGATGGACGAGGCCGCGGTCTACCACCGTGCCCTCGACGCCGGTTCGGTCCGTTCGCACTACGAGGCCCGCACCGGCACCTCGAAGCTGTCCAAGGTCACCCTGCCCTCCGGCCGGGTCGGCGGCGCCGCCGAGTACGACACCGACACCGAGCGCGCCACCAAGGTGACCGACGCGAACGGCGGCGTGTGGCAGATCTCCGCGCCCCGCTACGCGTCGGGCTCCCAGGGGTACGCCGACGTGGTGCACTCCGCGACCCCGGTCAACTACTGGCGTCTGGGCGACAGCAGCGGCGCCGCCGCGGCCGACGAGATATCCGCCGGCGGCAACGGCTCCTACCGTGACGGCGTCACCCTCGGCGGCATCGGGGCCTTCCTCGACGGCGGCGACGGCGCGGTCACCCTCGACGGCTCGAAGGGCGCCATCTCCGTACCGTCGGAGTCCATCAGCAACGCCACCTCCCTCTCCGCGGAGCTGTGGTTCAAGACGGACAAGCCCAACGGTGTCCTGCTGGGCCTGCAGAACGCCGAGCTCGGCACCACCCCGACGATGTGGAACGCAAGCCTCCTCATCGACGGTGAAGGCAAGCTCCGCGGCCACCTGTGGGACGGCCCCTCTGCCGGCTGGCCGGTCATGGGCGGCGTCAAGGTCACCGACAACAAGTGGCACCACGTCGTGATCACCGGCGGACCCGCCGGACAGTCGCTCTACCTCGACGGCGCCGCCATCGGTTCCAAGACCGGTGTGGTCAAGCCCGAGACTCTGCTCCACGCCTACCTCGGCGGCGGCTACTCCAGTGAGGAGTGGGACGGACAGGCACGCGCGACCCGCTACTTCAACGGCCGGCTCGACGAGGCCGCCTTCTACACCAAGGAACTCGACGCACAAGCCGTGGCGGACCACTTCAAGGCCCGCAACAAGGTGGTGAACGGCACCGGGGACCAGTACCGCGGCGTCGTGACGGCCGCGGGTCCCGCGGGGTACTGGCGTCTGGACGAGAGCAGCGGCACCACGGCGAAGAGCCGGGTCGCCGCCAACGACGGCACCGGCACCTACACCAAGGCGACCCTCGGGACCACCGGCGTGTTCGGCCCCGGTGACAGCACGGGCGTGCAGTTCAGCGGTGACGGATTCGCCGAACTGCCGCCGATCGGAACCGCCACCACGGACGCCTCCGCCAGCCTGTGGTTCCGGACCGACAAGCCGGGCGTCATCCTCAGCGACCAGGCGAACCCGGTTGCCGGAGCCACCGACGCCACCGGCACCTGGACACCCGTCCTGTACGTCGGCGCCGACGGCAAGCTGCACGGCGAGTACTACTCGGCCGGCGTGACCGCGTCGAACGCCTCGACCGGCACCGTGACGGACAACCAGTGGCACCACGCCGCCATCACGGCCAAGGGCGACACCCAGACGCTCTACCTGGACGGCGCACAGGTCGCGACGAAGTCCGCCGCCCCGGTCGGACACCAGAGCAACAGCCGGACGTTCCTCGGTGCGGGATTCGCCAAGTTCTGGCCTTCCGCCCCCGGCAACGTCAGCTACTTCACCGGCGCGCTCGACGAGGCAGCGATCTTCCGCCGCGGCCTCACCGCCGACGAGGTGGCCGCACAGTACGAGGCCCGCAACTCGTCGTCGATGTCGTCGCTCACCTCCACCGTGACGGTCACCGACCCGACGGGCGTGAAGACGTCCAGCACCTTCGACGCGGTCCGCGGCCAGCGCCGCACCGCCGCGACGGACGCGGACGGCGGTGTCACCACCTACGCGTACGACATCGGCGGCTTCCTGCACACGGTCACCGACCCCAACGGCCACGCGACCATCACGGGCCACGACGAGCACGGCCACACCGTCTCGACGACCACGTGCCGGGACACCGACTCCTGCTGGACCTCGTTCGCGGAATACCACCACAACGAGGCGGACAAGCTGGACCCGAGGAACGGCAAGCAGACCGCGGTCCGCGACGCCCGCTCCACCGGCCCGGCCGACAACCGATACCGCACCGCCACCTCCTACACCGCCCTCGGCCTGACCGACACGGTCACGCTGCCGGACGGCCGTACGACGTCGACCACCTACACCACGGGCACCGAGCCCGCGGTCGGCGGCGGACTGACCCCCAAGGGCCTGGTCGCCACCAAGAAGAGCGCCGGCGGCGCCATCGCCTCCTACGCGTACTACGCCGGCGGTGACCTGGCCACCTCCACGGCACCCTCCGGACTGGTGACCTCGTACACCTACGACGGCATCGGCCGGAAGCTGACCGAGACCCAGGTCTCCGACGCCACCCCGGACGGCGCGACCACGACGTACACGTACAACGCCATGTCCCGCGTCTCGTCCGAGACCGGCCCGGGCGTGAAGAACGAGATCACCGGAGTCACCCACACCGCCAAGATCTCCCGCACCTACGACGCCGACGGGCAACTCCTCACCGAGTCCACCCAGGACACCACCGGCGGCGACGCCACCCGCACCACCACCTACCGCTACAACGTCTTCGGCCTGAACGAGGCCGTGACGGACGCGGCGGGCAACGAGTCGACCTTCGGTCACGACGCCCTGGGCCGGGTGATCCGCGAGACCGACCCCGCCGGCAACGTCATCACGCACGCGTTCACCAAGCGCGGGCAGCTCGCGGAGTCGGTCCTGAAGGACTGGACGGGCGACCCCTCGGGCCAGACCCGCGACCTGGTCGTGGTCTCCCACGCCTACGACCCCGCAGGCCGCCTGGCCTCCACGACGGACGCGATGGGAGCCGGCACCGCCTTCACCTACTACGACGACGGCCGCAGGGCCACCGCGACGGCGAAGCAGGTCACCCAGGACAACGGCTCCAAGAAGGACATCGTCCTGGAGTCCACGTCCTACGACGGCGCAGGCAACACGGTCTCCCGGACCGCGAGCGGCGGCCGCACCGTCGTGAACACCGTGGACGCCACCGGCCGGGTCACCCGCTCGGTATTCGACCCGAACGGCCTGAACCATGTCGCGACAACGGCCTACGACGGTGACGACAGGATCACCGAGCAGACGCAGTCGATCGACGGCTCGGGCAAGAAGCTCACCTCGACGACCGAGTACGACGCTGCCGGCAACCCCAGGAAGGCAACCGTCACCGACGGCACCAGCACCCGCGTCACGTCGAGCACCTTCGACCAGCGGGGCCTCCCGCTGACGCACGTCACCCCCCGGGGCAACACCGCGATCAGCCGCTACGACGCACTCGGCCGCCTGGTGGAGACAACAGCGCCGCAAGTCCAGGCAGAAGAGAACGGTGGTACGGCCGCGGCCGTCACCCCCAAGACCCTGACCGGCTACAACACCTTCGGAGAGGCCACCGAGTCGCGCGACACGCGCGGTCTCGTCACCCGGACGGAGACCGACAAGCTCGGCCGACCCGTTGCGGTCACCCTGCCCGACTACACCCCACCAGGCGCCACCACGCCGATCACGGCCGTCTCCCGCACGACCTACGACCAACTCGGCCACCCGGCCTCCGCGACCGACCCACTGGGCCGCACCACGACCTACGCGTACAACCAGCTGGGCAACCTGATCACCAAGACCGATCCGGCCGTCACCGGCGCACAAGGCCTCCAGGCCCCGGGCGCCACGACCTTCGACAGCGCCTCCACCGCCCTGTCCGGCGGCGGCATCTCCACCTACACCTGGACCCCCACCGGTCTGCCGCTCTCCGCGACCGACCCGACAGGAGCCCGCGCCGAGGCCACCTACGACGAACTCGGCCGCAGGCTCACCGCGACCACCATCGAACGCAGACCCACCCTGCAGAACCTGGTCTCCCGCTTCACCTGGGACGACGCAGGCAACCAGACCGAGTCGACCACGCCCGGCGGTCGCCGCACCACGGCGACCTACGACAAGGCCGGCCAGGTCCTGTCCGTCACCGACCCGCTCGGAGGCGTCACCCGCTCCACCTACGACGGCCTCGGTCGCCAGACCGAGTCGAAGGACGCCACCGGCCGCAGGACGGCCACGACGTACGACGTCCTCGGCAAGCCACTGGCGGTATCCGACTACGGAACCGGCACGACGATCCTGCGCTCGGTCTCCTCGGAATACGACGCCGACGGAAACCTCACCGCATCCGTCTCCGCCACCGGAGCCCGGCGCACCTACACCTACGACGCACTCGGCCGGACGACCAAGCAGGTCGAACCGGTCACGGGCACCGACTCGATCACCACGACCTTCGGATACGACGCAGCGGACAACCGCACGCGTCTGACCGACGGCCGCGGAAAGGCCACGTACTACACCTTCAACACCTGGGGACTCCCCGAGTCGACGATCGAGCCCAGCACCACCCTCCATCCGGCCCTCGCCAACCGCACATGGACCAACGTCTACGACGCGGCGGGCCAGCTCGTCACCGAGCTGCTCCCCGGCAACGTCAAGCGTCACAAGACGTACGACGCGCTGGGCCGCCTGACCGGTGAGACCGGCTCCGGAACCGCCGTGGCCACCCGGCCGCGCACCCTGTCCTACGACCTCGCCGGCCGCCTGACCGGCGTGGGAGGAGACGGAGTCCTCGCAGGAAACACCTACGCCCACAACGACCGCGGCCAGCTCCTGAACGCCGACGGCCCGTCCGGCACATCGGCCTACACGTACGACGCAGACGGCCAGATGACCTCCCGCACCGACGCGGCGGGTACGACGGCCTTCACCTACGACCAGGCCGGACGCCTCGGCACCACGACGGACCCGCTCACCGGCACCCAGCTCCGTAGCGACTACGACGCCGCCGGTCGCCCGACCCTCGACGAGTACGCCCGCCCCGCAGCCGGCGGCACGTGGACGATCGGTGCGCAGCGCTCGTACACCTACGACGCTCTGGGCCGGATCGCGGGCGACAACGTCACCAAGAGCGGTACGGGCACCGGGGTCCAGGGCACGACCTACGACTACGACCTCGACAATCACCTGGTCAGGAAGAGCGCCTCGGGCACGGCCGGCGCGGGCGAGGAAATCTACGCCTACGACCTCGCCGGGCGCATGACCACCGAGACCACCGGGGGAAGCACCACCGCCTTCGAATGGGACAAGGCCGGCAACCTCACCAAGAAGGGGGACGTCACCGCCACCTACGACTCCCGCAACCGCGTCCAGACCTGGGGCACGCAGACCTTCGACTACTCCGCCCGCGGAACGATCAAATCGGTCACCGACGGCGCCACCACCCGGACCATCAGCACCGACGCGTTCGAGCGCACGGTCAACAACGGCACGAGCACCTTCACCTACGACTCGCTCGACCGGGTCCTGACCAACGGCGGAACCGCCTTCGGCTACGACGGCGGCTCCAACAACCTGGTCAAGGACGGCACGTCCACCTACAGCCGCACACCCCACGGTGCGCTGCTGGCCACCGCCACCACCGCCACCACCGGGACGCCGGGCTCCGCCCGTCTCGCGATCACCGACCAGCACACCGACGTGATCGCCAGCCTCGCGGCGGACGGCACCTCGGTGTCCTCGTCCCGCGCCTACGACGCCTTCGGCAACGTGACCGCATCGGCGGGCACCAACCCGTCCCTCGGCTACCAGTCGGGCTGGACGGACAGCGCCACCGGCGAGGTCAACATGGCCTCGCGCTGGTACCAGCCGGGCACGGGCGGCTTCACCAGCCGCGACACATGGCAGCTGGATCCCGATCCCTCGGTCCAGGCGAACCGCTACACGTACGGCAACGCGAGCCCGCTCAACGGCACCGACCCCACCGGCCACTACCAGGACACCGGCACCGGGCGCTACAGCGCGCCCAAGACCATCCCGAACATCGGACAGCCGCCCAAGTCGACGCCGTCAGGGCCTCGTATCGCCTTCCGTGTCGGCGGCCTCTGGGGCGTGCTGGGACGGCTCAACGCGCCCGTACGCAGACCCAGTCCCGAGACCATGTCTCGGTACTTCGAGCACCTCAAGCCAGGCCCCTGGGGCTGGAGCCCGGGCAGCGGCTGCAACCACTGGATGTGCGGCAACGGCACTGCCCCGAGAGCCACCACGATCACGCCTGCCTACGGATATGCCTGGACCGAGACCCGCACCCGGTACTACGGCCCGCCCCCGTCCGGGTGCAAGCGCCACTGCACCGCCGGTACGGGCACGCCTCCGCCCAGCCGGCCCCTGCCACCCCCGATCGACCAGAACCCCAACAACGGCAAGAACCCCCTGCCGGCACCCAAGCATGTCGCCGAAATCGCCACGGACGCCGTCCGGGCTGCCGGCTGGATCCTCGGCGACGCCGTGGACGCGACATACACCGACGACGACCTGCTGAACCTCTTCCACGTAGGCGCCTTCGAACCGGACGCACTGTCCGATCCCTTCCTGGACGAGGCACGGAACCCGGGCGGAGACGCTTCGCGATCCGACGACTGTGACGATCAGCCCGGCCAGAACGCGCTCGGGAACATCACCTACCTCCCGCGGGAACGATTCAAGCCGGGCAAGGACGGCTGCCGCGCCACCGGGGCCCTCGCGACCTACACCGGAGCGGAGGACATGCAGGAGGGGACCACAACCGTCAGCGGCGGCCGTCGCCTCGATGCGGAGACCGGCGCCCGCTGGCTCGCACCGCCCAGCGGCTTCGACGAGCTGCCATCAGGCTCTTCATGGCTGCGACACCGAGGACACCTGATCGGCCGCCAGCTCGGCGGTTCCGGAACCGACCTGAGGAACCTGATCCCGCTTCACGCGGCGGCCAACTCGAAGGTCATGAACGAGGTCGAGGGCGAGCTCTTCAAGGTGATCGCCGAGGGCCGCCAGACCGTGCGCTACGAGGTGTTCCCCGTGTACGGCAGTCCCACTTCGGGGGTTCCCCACGCCGTCCACATCAAGGCCCTCGGAACAGCCGGGCTCGACGTGGATTGCTACGTTCTCAATCGCCCCGACTGGAAGGCGAGTCCGATATGCAGCTCGAAGAAGTACAGGTGAACACGTGTCCGACAGACTGACCGCCGTCTTCGGCCCCCCGCAGAGGTACCGGCCGGCCGCCGGGACGTCCTGGGCTGCGGTAGAGGACATCATCGGCACCCGGCTGCCCGAGGACTACCGCCGATTCGTCGACGGATACGGGGATGCCACCGTGTTCGGGCACCTCGGCATCCCTCACCCGGAAGGAGCGCACCATCCGCTCGGGGAATTCATCCGAGACCTCGGGGGTGCATTCCTTTCCTGGCAGACCGTCCGCAGCGGGTCACCGATCGACCCGGACCTGGAGCGCCTGATCCCGTGGGCGATGCACAACTGGAACGGGGACATCTGTCTGCTCGACCCTCCGAAGGAGCAGGAAGAGTGGTCCGTTGTTGTCGCCTACCGACACTTCCCGACCATGGACGTCTTCCCGGGCAGCGTCACCGACTTCCTCGAAAGGCTGCACGAGGGACGTGAACTGCCCAGGGAATGGCCCGCCGCTCCCGCCGACTGGCAGGGAACGGAAGGTTCGCCCCTGATCTGACCCCGCCACCCCAGCGCCGCCCCTGCCCTCCGGTCCCCACGGACCGCGAGGGCAGGGGCGGCGTGAGTCGGTGGCGGACACGGGCGCCGGCGATTCGCTCCCCAAGACCGCACCCTGGTCGATGGCCAACGACCTTGTCGTCGATCCCTCCGCGGTGTCGGAAGATGGCCAGCGCACCCCTGGGACCCAGCAGTGCCCCGCGCAGGGTCTCCACGGCGCTTCCGGCGGCGTGGTGGGCGCTGCGGGCCGGCTCGGGCGTCCTCTACGCCGTCGCCGACCAGATGTTCAAGCGGGCCGAGGAACCGGAGGCATGGCGCAACAGCCTGGCTGTCGGGATCCTTGCCGACGCGCTCATGGCTGCCTCGGCCGTACTCGCCATCCTCTTCGTCCGCAAGCTCACCGCCATGCAGCACGCCAGAACCAGCAGCGGCCCCTCCACGACAGCCTGACGAACGAGGCGATCCCGCGGGCCGTACCCCTCGGGCACGTCTCGTCACCGGGCCCAGTCCGGGTCCACCACCGTATGCCGCCCATCAGCTGTCGTGGAGTCCGCCGGCGGACGGCCCGGCTTGGTGCCCTGCGGCGGCAACGGCTCAGCCGGGCGCACCGGCCCTTCGTCGAATCCCAAGGTCGCACGGAAGGTGATCAGTCACGACCAAGATCTCCTTCCGCACCAGACCCCGGCCCCTGCCCGGACCACCGGTACGGACACCGGTGGTCCGGGCAGGGATGTTCGGGGTCGGAGTCTCAGCGGCGCCGGTCCACCGGCATCAGTGCCGCTCGGGCAGGTCCCGCTCCGCCGGCAGGTCCGTCGCCGAGTCCGGCGCCGTGAAGGCCCGGGCCGTGGGCGAAGCGGCGGCCGGCTTCTTGCCGCAGAACGCGGCCTCCAGGGTCCCGCCGAGCGCCGTGTTCGCCGCTCCGTGGTTGGAGGTGTTCGCGAGGGCCGACAGACTGCGCCGGCCGTCGCGCGTCGAGAAGGCGTACGTGTAGAAGCCCTGCACGGTTCCGGTGTGGCCGAACACCTGGGTCCCGCAGGACAGGTCGTAGCGGCGCAGTCCCAGCCCGTAGAACCGGGTGTTGGTGGTGTCGGTCGGGGTGACCGTGGTCATGGCGTCCAGCATCGCCGGGGACAGCAGCCGGCCGCGCATCAGCGCACTCGTGAAGGTGTTCAGGTCGGCAGGCGTGGAGATGACGGCGCCCGCCGACTGCGCCCAGGACACCGTCTGCTCGGTGGAGTCCACGAGCGGCGCGCCCGCCTCGTCGGGGTGCAGATAGCCGCGCGCGTGCAGCCCCTTGATGCGCGTGTCGGGGTGGACGTACGAGGTCCCGCGCAGCTTCAGCGGCTTGAAGATGCGGCGCTCGTACGCGTCCGCCACCGGCCGGCCGGTGAGCTTCTCGATCAGCATGCCGACCACGACGAAGTTGGTGTTGGAGTACTTGTACGCGACGCCGGGCTCCGTGGTGCGCGGCTCGGCCAGGGACAGGTCCACGAGCTCCTGGTAGGAGAACACCCGGTTCCGCACGGCCTCGAAGCCCGGCACCGTCTTCTCGAACATGGCGTCCGTGTAGTCGGCCAGCCCGCTGCGGTGGGTCATCAGATGACGGACCGTGATGCGGTCGTCGGGCAGCAGTCCCGGGAGATAGCCGTTGACCGGCGCGTCCAGCTCCAGGCGGCCCTCCTGCACCAGTTGGAGGAGGACGACGCTCGAGAACGTCTTGCTGACGCTGCCGATCCGGAAGCGCGCGTGGATGTCCATGGGAGCCTGCGCCTCGCGGTCCCGGACGCCGACGGTCCGGCTGCGGGCCCCGTCAGGGCCGGAGTACCGGGCCATCGCGCCCGGAGCCCCGTTCGCCAGGGCAGCGTTCAGCGCGGCGACGACACCCTCCATGTCGGGCGCCGGGGCTGCGGATGCGGCGGGCGTGGTCGTGGTGGTGACGGGGGCCGGTGCGGCGGTGGCGGTGGCGGCGGGGGCGAGACCCCCGGCGAGCGCGGCGATGACGGTGGCGCCCACGGCCAGGCGTCGGTGCGGCGAACGGAGCACGTAATTCCTCTACTTCTTCCTCGACGGGGTCGACCCGGGCGGCCCGGGCGACTCGTTCACCGATCATGAGTGCTGGAAACCTGGAAAGGTTCCTGCCTCGGGCGGCGTGTTCCGGCCCATCCGTGGGACCGCCGTGCGGAGACGGGTCTTGGCCGGTTCCGCTGGGCCGGCGAGGACGCTCGCAGAGACGTCCGTCGCCCGGTCGGAGCCGGGAAACGGGGGACTTGACCACGGAGAACCGGCGGCGGGCAGACCAGCAAGGTCCACCTCGCCGCCGACCGCAAGTGCCGCCCGCTGGCGTTCGTCCTGACCAACGGCCAGGCAGCGGACAGCCCGCAGTCATCCCCGTCCTGGAGAAGGTACGGGTACGCGGGCCCGTCGGTAGAACCCGCATCCGGCCGGACGCGGTCGCTGGGGGACGAGGCGTACGCCTCCCGTGGAAACCGCGCCCACCTGCGCAAACGCCGTATCAAGGCGGTCATCCCGGAGAAGAAGGACCAGGCCACCGACCTGAAGAAGAACGGCTCCAGAGGTGGCCGACCCGTCAGCCACGACGCCGATCCCTGCCATGCCCCTAGGTGACGCGCCGAGGTGCCGGACGCCAAGGGCGGGCAGGAGTCGAGTCAACGGTCGACCAGCCGTGGACGCGGGGCCTCACCCGTGGATCCCGCGTCGGTGTCGTCGGTGCCGACCGGGCCGCGGGGAAGCATCCGGTCCAGCCACTTCGGCAGCCACCAGTTGGTCCGGCCGAGGAGGGTCATGGTCGCCGGTACCAGCACCATGCGTACGACCGTCGCGTCGATGAAGATCGCGGTGGCCAGGCCGAGCCCGAACATCTTGGTGGAGGGGTCCTCGGCGACGGCGAAGGACAGGAAGACCGCCACCATGATGAGGGCGGCCGACGTGATGATCCGGGCGGTGCCCGAGACGCCCTCGACGATCGCCGTACGGTTGTCGCCGGTGCGCAGGTACTCCTCGCGCACGCGGGAGAGAAGGAACACCTCGTAGTCCATCGACAGGCCGAACAGGATGGCGAAGAGGAACATCGGGATGAACGACACGATCGGAACCGTCGCCTCCAGCCCGATGAGTGCGCCGCCCCAGCCCCACTGGAAGACCGCGACCATGATGCCGTAGGCCGCGCCGATGCTCAGCAGATTCAGCAGCACCGCCTTCAGCGGTACGACGACCGAGCGGAAGACCAGCATCAGCAGCAGGAACGACATCGCCAGCACGGCGGCGACGAACGCCGGCAGACGTTCGCTGGTCCGTCGGCCCACATCGGACAGGCTCGCGGCGGCCCCGCCGACGTGCGCCCTGGCCGGGCCGTGCCCGATCGCCGCGGGCAGCACCTCGGCACGCAGCCGGGCGATGGTGTCGGCCGTGGCCTCGTCCTGGGGGCTGGCGGTCGGGAACACCACGAGGGTCGCGACGCCGGTGGCCCGATCGATGCGCGTCGGCGCGACGGACGCGATCCCCGGATCCGCCGCGACCCCCGCGACGAGGCGGTCCACCACTCCCGGATCACCGGCGGGGTCCGCGGCGATGACGAGGGGACCGTTGGTGCCCGGGCCGAATCCCTCGGCGACGAGGTCGTAGGCCCGGCGCTCGGTACGGCTCTGCGGCAGTGAGCCGTCGTCGGGCAGGCCGACGCGCAGGCCGAGCACGGGCAGCGTCGCCGTCAGCAGCAGCGCCGCGGCGCCGACCGCGTACGGCACCGGGTGCCGGCCCACGTGCCCGAGCCAGCGCCGCCACCCGACGGCGGGGACGGCGCCCGCCGCCGTGTCCCGCCGTCGGCCGAGGCGGCCCGACCGCCCGGCCCGAAGTGCCCGGCCGATGCGGCCGGCCCGGCCCAGCCGCGGGCCCGCCGCGCCGAGGAAGGCCGGCAGCAGCGTCACCGACGCGAGCACCATCGTCAGGACGACGATCGAGACGGCGACCCCGCCCACCGTCATGAACGGCACGTTCGCGACCGCAAGGCCGAGGATCGACACGACGACGGTGCCGCCGGCGAAGACCACCGGCCGCCCCGCCGTTGCCACCGCTCGTCCGGCCGCCGCCTGCGGATCGAGCCCGCACGCGAGGTACTCCCGGTGCCTGGCGAGCACGAACAGCGCGTAGTCGATGCCCACTCCGAGCCCGACCATGCTGCCCAGGACCGGTGCGAAGGTGGGGACCTCTGTCACCCCCGCCAGTACCGTCATCGTGGCGACCCCGACGGTCAGCCCGAAGACCGCCATGCCGATCGGCAGCGCGGCGGCGACGAGCGAACCGAACGCCAGGAACAGGATCGCGGCCGCGGCGAGGAGGCCGATCAGCTCGCTCGCGCCGCCGTCGGGGTCGGAGAAGGCGTAGAAGAGGTTCCCGCCCATCTCGATGCGCAGCGGCAGTTCGGCGCGCAGCCGGTCGCCGAGATCGACGAGGGCGCCGAGGTCTTCGGCCGACAGCCGGCTCTGGTCGGGGTACTGCACGCGGACGACCGCGATCCGCCCGTCGGCCGAAACGAGGCCGCCGCGCACGGCGGTGTCCCCGCCCGCTGCGAGCGCCCCCGCCGGGTCGCTCGTGCCGAGCACGTGCGGCAGCCGCTCCACCTCGGCCCGCAGCCGCGTGAGAGCGGTGCGCGCGCCGTCGTCGTCGAAGAACGTCGCACCGTCGTCGAGGGGGGTGACGACCACTTGGGCGGTCATCCCCTCCTGGCCGGTGCCTGCCCGTTCGATCAGTTCCGCGGCCCGTCGGGAGTCCAGTCCCGGAGCGGTCATCGAGTCCGCGGTCCGCCCGCCGAAGGCGACAGCGGCGAGGACGGCGAGCGTGGCGGCGATCAGCCATGCCGCGATCACCCGCCAGGGATGGCGGGCGGCGCTTGCGCCAAGGCGCAACAGGGCTTTCGAGAGCATCGGGTCCTCCAACCACCTCGTCGGCCGTCCTTGTACGGCCGCCGATGCCGAGGCTCGTCGCCCCGGCGCTCCGCGGCATCGGCCCGAGGGCCGCGGATCCGTCGGCCCCGGGGCGGAGTGACGACCCGTCCTTTCGGCCGATGCGCGGCCCGCCGCGATCCCTAGGCTGAGAACCGTGCTCCGAGACGACCTGCGAACCCTGTGGACCGAACCCCGGCCGCCCGACGCGCCCGGCCGGGTGTGGCGGGACTGGCCGCTGCTCGCCGCGGGCCTTGCCGGTGTGGCGCTGGAGGCCACCCTGCGCGAGAACGTCGTGTGGCGGCCGGTGGCGGTGGTGTTCGCCGTATGGCTGTGCCTGCTGCCCCTGTGGCGCCGGACCCGCCCGCTGGCGATGGTGACGCTGGCGTTCGGCTCGGTGATCCTGCTTCAGGTGGCCTCGCTCGTCGCCGCACCGCGCGAGCCCGTCGGCCTCTACACCGGCGCGGTCGTGCTCGTGCTGGTGTACGCGCTGCCCCGGTGGGGATCGGGACGCGAGATCGTGCTGGGCGGCGCGGTGATCCTCGCGGCCGGCGCGCTGTGCTCCGTCACGGACGAGACCCCGGTCGTCGAAAATGTCGTGGGCTTCGCCTTCCTGCTGCTCCCCGGCGTGGTCGGGACTGCCGTGCGATTCTGGGTGACCGCTCGCGAGCGGCAGTTGGAGCAGGTGCGCTCCCGCGAGCGCGAGCAGCTCGCCCGGGAACTGCACGACACGGTGGCCCATCACGTGTCGGCCATGGTGATCATCGCCCAGGCGGGCCGGGTGCTCGCGGGCACCGACCCGTCCGCCGCCGTCGAGGCGCTGGAGGAGGTCGAGGAGGAAGGGGCGCGCACCCTGGAGGAAATGCGCGCCATGGTCGCCGCGCTGCGCGACCGCGGGGTCGGCGCCGAGCTGGCGCCCCCTGCCGGAGTCGCGGATCTGGAGCGCCTGGTGCGCACCCCGGGTGGTCGCCTCCGGGTCGACCTGGGGCTCGACGGCGAACTGGACGCGCTGCCCCCGGCCGTGGACGCGGCCGTCTACCGGATCGTGCAGGAGTCGGTGACCAACGCGCTGCGCCATGCGGTCGACGCGACCGAGCTCGTCGTCCGGGTCGCCGCGGAACGGCACACGGTACGGGTGAGCGTGCGCGACAACGGCCGGCGCACCGGCCGGGGCCGCGACGGATACGGACTTACCGGACTGCGCGAGCGTGCGACCCTGCTCGGCGGCATACTACGAGCCGGCCCGGGTACCGACCGGGGCTGGCATGTCGAAGCCGAACTGCCGAGAGCGAGGAGCGAGAGCGGTGTCCATTCGCGTCCTCGTCGCTGACGACCAGACGATCATCCGCACCGGGTTGCGGATCATGCTGAACGCCCAGCCCGGCATCGAGGTGGTCGGCGAGGCCGCCGATGGGCGGGAAGCCGTGCGTCTGGCCCGCGAACTACGCCCCGACGTCTGCCTGTTCGACATCCGCATGCCCGCACTCGACGGACTCGAGGCCACCCGACTGGTCGCCGGCCCGGGCGTCGCCGACCCGCTGGCCGTGGTCGTCATCACCACGTTCGACCTCGACGAGTACGTCTACGGCGCGCTGCGTGCCGGCGCCCGCGGATTCCTCCTCAAGGACACGGGACCGGACCTCCTGGCCCAGGCCGTACGGTCGGCGTCCGGCGGTGAGGCGCTCATCGCGCCCAGCGTCACCGTCCGCTTGCTCCAGGCATTCGCGGACCTGCCCGCCGGCCGGCCCGTGGCCCAGCCGGTCTCACCCGTCACCGCCCGCGAGGAGCAGGTGCTCCTCGCCGTCGCTCGCGGGCTGACCAACACCGAGATCGCCGATGCACTGCACATCAGCCTCAGCACGGTGAAGACGCATCTGGCCAGCCTGATGGCCAAACTCGGCGCCCGCAACCGTGTCGAGATCGCGATGTGGGCCTACGAAACGCGCCGTATCCTCCCCGGAACCTGAGCCGGGTGCCGGGTCATGCTCCATGAGTCCCCGCCCGACATCAGTGCACCGGTCGGCTCACGTCGGCTCCATGTGCCTCACCCGCCCCAGAGCGTGACGTACCAGGACGCCGGAACCGGGACGGTGAGACCCCCGATACGACGAGACTCCCGGCAGCTACCTCGCCAGTCTCCACCTGCACGCCTCGATGATCTGGATCAAAGACCCCACCAGGACCACCCGATGATCACGACTCGATACGCGCCCTACCGGGCGTTGCGCCGCCGCCGGCGTGCGCGCTCGAACTCGGCGACATCCGATATCCAGGGACCGTGCGGTCCGAGTGCGGTGCAGCCGCCGCGGACGAAGGCGTTCACCAGGTTCCGATAGCCGCTGAGCCCGTCGACCAGGCTGTACTCGACCCGGTACTCCGGATCCGACCCGCCCTTCCCCTCTCGCACGGTCGTGATGCGGGCGATGGAGTCCGCGTAGAAGTGGAGCTGGATCCCCTCACCCAACTCCTCGTCCTCGATGGTGAACACTTCGTTGTCCGCCGCGGAGCGATCGCCGACGAACTCCCAGAACTCCGCGGAAGCGCTGCGACGGCCGTCACTCAGCCACTTCTTCTCGGCGCCCTTGTCGTCGGTGAACGACAGGGCCGTCTTACGGGCGCCCCCACCGAGGCCGGCGCGGTCGTCGGCAGCCTCCGCGTCATCTTCCACGGGTGTGCTCCTGGAGCGGTCCGCGGTCTCCGAGCACATCAGGAAGCCCACCGTACGCACCGCGTCATCGACGAGTCCGGGGTGTGCGCGGCGGACGGCCGAGTCGACCGCCGTCGCCACCAGATTCCAGTCGCGCTTGTCCGTGGCGCGCCTTCCCCGTCGCGGATCGATGCCGATCCGCATCCCGGCACACGCCTGCTCCGCGGTGGCGATCACCCTCATCACCTCCGGTAGCAGCGCGGCGTCGACGGCATCGGGCATCCGCCTGGGAACCGTCGCGCCGTGCACGTACTGGCCCGTGTACCGCAGAATCGCAGCGTCGAGAGGGCCGAGGACCGCTCCGCGCTCGGCGCGACGGCGGTCCGCGTGATGCTCCTGGGCACGTCTTTCGTTCGGTGTCTCTGTCGCCGCGCGCATCGCCGCGCAGACCTGTCCGCGCTCGAGCAGGTCGATGTCGGCCCCGTGGGCGATGAGCCGGCTCCTGTCCCACCGGATGCGCCGGAAGAGCGCGTCGACGTCCGCGGGCGGAGAGAGGAGAACCGGGTCCAGGAGGGCGGCGGCAGCGTTCTCGTCGAGCCGGCCCGCGGTTCCGGCGGCGTCGCACAGCGGAAGGACCGCACTCCACAGCAGCAGGTGTCTGGGCAGATCCTCCCGGATCACCGCGAGATGGGCTTCCTTGACAGGGAAGGTGAACGTGCGAGGCTCGTGGTTGGCGTCGGCCCCGGCGCCGAGCATCAGCTTCAGCTCGCCGTCCTCGCTGATCACGTTCGGGATCCATCCGCTGCTGCGGGTGAACACGATGTCTCTCATGAGCTCAGGGCCTCTCCGGAACGGCACCCGCTGGACGTGGCCGCCTCGGGCGCGGGGCGACCACCACGGTGATGTCGCGACCCCACCCCGCACCTGTTCACGACCACCGTGCGCATTCCGCGGCAAGGCGTGCGTCGGTGCGCACCCAGACTTCGCCGCCGGCGGCCTCGGCCGGGGCATCGACTCGTTCGATCCCGAGGAACTCGATCAGGGCGAGCAGTTCGGCCCGTTCGGCTCGGTCGTCGTCGACATCATGCGAGTCGAAGAAGACGTAGTACTGGTCGCTCGGGTCCACGAAGCCCGAATCCGCCCAGATCCGAGCGACTTCCTCGATCGCCGCAGCTTCCGTCGTGAACGTCGCGGCGCGGGCAGTGCCGCGAGTCTCCGGTGACGCGTCGAGGTCAGCGAGGTCGGAGAACCACTGGCCGAAGTGGTCGAGGCCGGCATATCCGTTCTCGAAGAACAGCATCGCGCTCGGAAGGTAGCGATTGCCCCGGTCCACCCGGAGGTACTCCGACCGAGGTCGGTCCGCGCCCTTGACCCGGGCGATCACACCCTGGCCGGGCATGAGCACCAGACTCTGCCCCGCCGGCTCATCACCGATGGTGTAGGTACCGGAGTTCCGATCCCGGAAGAACGCGGAGAACGCCACGTAGGCTTCCTGAGGATCGCCCACGGAGACCTTCTGGTCGTTGCCGTCTCCGACGGCGAAGACGAACTGCTTGGGTCCGGAGTCGTACGGGCGGGCCATGGTCGTCCTTCGTTCATGTGGTGACTCCACCAGCCTAGGGGATGTCCGGTCGGTCACGGCCGTCGCATCCGGGGACTACATCCGGGCGACCCGATGCAACAACGTGTCGCCCGGCGTACCCCGCTCCGCCTGCCGTCACCGGTCCTCCCCGGGGGGCGTCCCGCTCGACATGTGCGGCACTCTGAGCCACGGATCATCCGTCGGCCCGCACCCGGTCTGACGGATCATCGGGGGGCTGTGGGCGGGTGCTGGGCGGCTGGAGGTCGTGGTGCCTCAACCGCGTCCGTATCTGGCTGCCATCGTGTGGAACACCTTCTTCGGTTCCCAGCGCCTCGCGTCGAGCATCCGGACGACGCCGTACGAGCCCAGGTCTTGCTCCCCGGGCCTGCTGTAGCCGGCGAAGGTGAACCACAGCGCGGCCACGCCTTCGTCCTCGAAGATGTCCAGCAGTTCGGTGAGGTAGCGCGCTTGCTCGTCTTCCTGGGGGATCGCGCCGTGCGGCACCTGCCACGCCATGCCGCCACGCTGTCCCGCGCCTTGGTAGGCGCAGGTTCCGAATTCGGTCGTCAGCGGAACGCAGGCGACTGGGTCCTGGAGACCTTCTTCGAGCGTCCGCTCTCACCGCTGTCCGCGGATCAGACGTGATCGCCTCGCGCCCCAGTACCCACTCTGCGGGGATCAAGCCGATAGAGCTCGTGATCTTCGACTGCGACGGGGTCCTGGTCGACACCGAACGCCTCGCCGTACGCCTGCAGATCGAGCTCGGAGCAGAGCTGGGCCGGCAGCTCACCTCTGACGAGGTGGTGAGGCGATTCATCGGGCGCTCCAAGGAGTCGATCATCGACCAGCTCACGGAGCGGCTCGGCGCGCAGACGGCCGGACTCTGGTGGAGCCGGCTCATCCGACGCCACCGGGATGCGGTGGATCTCGGCCTCGACCCGGTGGACGGCCTGCCCGAGGCGCTTGCCGCCCTCACCGTGCCGACCTGCGTCGCCTCCAGCGACTCGCACGAGAAGATGCGTCACACCCTGGGCCGCACCGGGCTCTACGACATGTTCGCCGGCCGGATCTTCAGCGCGAGCGAGGTGCCGCGCGGCAAGCCCGCGCCCGATCTCTTCCTGTACGCCGCCCACCGGATGGGGGTCGCCCCGGCGGCATGCGCGGTGGTCGAGGACAGCGGGCCCGGCGTCGCGGCCGCACGCGCGGCCGGGATGCGGGCCTTCGGCTATGCGGGAGGCCCGACACCTGCCGAGCGACTCGAAGGCCCGGCCACCGTCGTCTTCGACGATATGCGCGACCTGCCGGACCTGCTCGCCGCGCGGTGACGCCCGATCGGGTTCCCTGACCCCATGTCTCCAGTCCTTCTCGCGAACGGTCGGATACGCGGTCGGTTCATCGGGGCGACACCCAGGATCGCGCATGCCGCGCAGCCCACTCCAGTTCGTCGTGGACGGGGATCCCTGCGGACAGCGGTTCGGGCGCCGTGTCGGCGTGCATGCCCGGCTCCACGCCGAACTCCTTCCGTGGGCAGAAGCGGAGATCAGCCGCGGGCCGGGCCGCTTGGCCTCGACCAGCAGGTTGAGGCTGGGCAGGACCGCGTTCCGGTCGACGCTCGACAGCTACCGCTTCCGGACGGTGTAGGTCAGGTGCGCCACTCTGGGGGAGTGCTCCACGCGGACCTGCTCCAGGGCCACGCAGGCCGCGTCCACGCCCTCGAACAGGCGGATCCCGGAGCCGAACAGCACGGGTGAGAGCGCGATCGAGAACTCGTCGATCAGGCCGGCGTTCACGTACTCCAGGATCGTCGCGCCGCCGCCCGCGACGCGGACGTCGCGGTCACCGGCGGCCTCGCGGGCCAGGTCGAGCGCGGTCTCGATGCCGTCGTTGACGAAGTGGAAGGTGGTCCCGCCGGGCCGCTCCCAGGGGTCACGCTTCTCGTGCGTCACGACGAACACCGGCGTGTGGAACGGCGCCTCCTGCGGCCACATCTTCTCTCCGGCGTCGAACATGCGCTTACCCATCACGCTCGCGCCGGTGCGCTCGAACGTCTCCCGCACGATGTCGTTGTCGCGCCCTTCCTCGCCGCCCTCGCCGAGCTTCAGGTTCTCCCGGAAGAACCGCTGCGGGAAGATCCACTGCTGCAGTTCCATCCACTGCCGCCCCATCAACTCCTCGGAGGACTCGGGCGCGATGAACCCGTCCAACGACATCGACACGCTGAAGAACACTTTCCCGGCCATCAGTCCTCGCCTCCCTTCCGGACGATCTCCGTGACGTACGTCGCCAGGTTGCTCAGGGTCTGCCGGCCGCCCTCGATCGCGTGGTACTTCTCGACCGCCTCGTCGCGCAGCTCCTTGGTGGGGAACAGGGTGCGCATCTCGATCCGGGTCTCCGTGCCGTCGGGCGTGAACGTGATGACCGACTGGAAGGCGTTCGGGTCGGTGGGGGACTCACCGTGGAGCAACGCGATCCGCTCCGGCGGGGTGATCTCGGTCCAGGAGATCCACTCCTGGTAGTCCGTACCGTCCGGTCCGTGCATCACGAAGTCCCACTCCCCGCCGACGCGGAACGCGAAGGACCGCGTGCTCGTGGTGAACCCCTCCGGTCCCCACCACCGCGACAGGTGCCGCACTTCGGTGAACGCCTCGAACACCAGCTCCCGTGGGGCGCTGATGGCCCGGGAGATCACGATTTCGCGGTCGGTCGTCGCGGACTGCGCCGACGCCTTCCGTCCTGTCGATGCCATCGGTCACTCCTCCTGCTTTGCCTGCTTGAGGTCCTGCACGTACTCGTCCAGCCGGTCGAAGCTCTCGTTCCAGAACCGCTCGAACCCGCCGGTCCACTCGTGCACCGGTCGCAGCCCGCGGGCGTCAAGCCCGTACAGGCGCTGCTTGCCTGCCTTGCGGTCCCGCACCAGCCCGACCTCCCGGAGCACCCGCAGGTGTTTGGACGCCCCCGGCTGGGTCATCCCCAGCTCCTGGGCCAACTCGGTCACCGGCCGCTCACCTGTCCGCAGCAGCAGCAGGATCTCCCGGCGCTGCGGCTCGGCTATCGCGTTGAACACGTCCGACGTCGTCGCTGCTCGTGCCATGACAGCAATCATATGCCCATATCGGCATGCGTCAAAGTCGAGAGCAATCAGGCGGGTCTTTGCAGGTCCGGAGTGGGAGGACGCCGTCGCTCACGTCCGGGAGTTCGCCATACTCATGGACCGGCTGCACGGAGGCGATGATTGCCCGGCTGGATCGACAGAGCCGAGAACGCCGAACATCCGATGATTCGCGCCCTGGCCCGCAAACCTCCTCGAGGACCTGCACGACCTCGACGCCGCATCCAGGTCTGGCCCTTTCGACTCGGGCATCGTTGAAGGCCGTGGCGCCGCAGTACCGGCAGGTCGTGGACCAGCTCTGTTCTTTCGCCGGCGAGTGCGCCGAACTCTTCGCCAGAATGGAACCAGGCGCTGACCCTCCCGACCTGGCCGCTGCACGCCGACTACCTCGGACCCCTCGGTACAGTCTGGGCGATGACAGGAAACAAGGGCCGCTGGCCAAAGATCGACCAGGACGGTGGCATCGAGGACGTGACACTCCTCATCCTGGAATGGCTGGGTGAGCAGGGCGTGAACGCCATGATCAGAGTGGACGCCGAGAGAGCGGCCGACAACGCGCCGGCGTGGACGTTCGCTGCCAGTGGGGGTCCCTTGGCGCATGGCATGCGTGCTGATGGGACGAGTGTGCAGCAATGCATGTCCGCAGCCCTGTCCCAGCTCCGCGAGGCCGGGCTGTCGGTTCCCTTTTGATCTTCGCCTTCGCTCGCCTCGGGCTTCGCTCATGACGCTGGTCTCGGCGTCCCAGCGGTTCCTCCGAACGGGCTGAAGCCCACATCCCGAGGTGGATCGCAGCCCACCTTCTCTCGGCGGGTGCGTCGACCTGCGCAAGCTTGTCTTCGGCGCCGGCCAAGGTGACCCGGAGTCCTTCGACCCCACCGAGCCGGCCCTCGTGTTCGACTCCGGCGATGAGGGCGACGAGGTTGTCGCGGATCTCCTCCAACCGGCCGTGCCGGGTCCGGCCAGACGAGCGAGCAACGAATGCAAGCGTGTTCAGGAACGCAAGGGCTTGAAAAGCCACGAACGTAGGTGCCGATGGAGGACCTTGCTTCCTCGAAGTCCGGGAGGAAGGCGTCCACTCCTCCTTGCTGAGGGCTCGATACTCATCGCCGGGCAAGATGGCCCTGCGGCGGGTTGTGAAGTCGCGATGGACCTCGATGCCCTCGGCAGGGTAGATCCCCAACGGGAGTCGGGTATTGGAACTGTGCGAATGCCTCAGCCGTGGCGGACCCATGAGGCGAACTCGTCGGCGAGACCGGGCGGGTTGGCGGCATCGGTCTGCCGGGCGATCGCCTCGTAGTACTCCAGTTCGTGGACGATCACCGGCACGGTCCGGCCGACAGATCTTTCGACGACACCGGTCGTATGGAGGGTTCGGGCGAGCCGTAGAACACCCACGCATCATCGCCGCATCACTTCCGTTATGCCCGAGCGAGCCGCGACCCATCGGCGAGGGCCTGGACCGCCCAGTCCTACGAAGTCGTTGCCCGGCCTCACTTCTGATGTGGGCGTGCCATGTGACGACAGAGCCTGGAGGTTGCTGTGAGGAGCGACGTGAGGGCAGCCGGGACCCGCGTACGGCGCTCCCGCCATCCCGGAGCCGGAACGCACCGCCGGCGGTATGTCGGTGACCTTGGCGGCGGCCGTGGGGGCTCGGCTCATGCCCGTGGGCCCTATCCCGTCTTGCAGGGGGCGGGCGTCGGCGCAGCGGGGGCGGAGCGGGCCGTTCTGCGCTGGTAGAGATGTTGTTTCCGTCGGTCGCGGACATCGCGGTGCTGTCGGTCGACGTGAACAACGAGAGGTTGCTGAAGAAGGTCGGCAGAGTCCTCAAACCGGTGAACCGTACTCGTGCCCCAGCGACCACGAGCAGGGCACGAAACCCAGACACGTCGTGGGGTGAGACGACGCGCGGAACGGAGTTCAGGGGCCGACGTATTCGAACACGCCGCCGTACGGGTGCCGCAGTACCGCACGGCGGCCGTTCGGGGTGGGGTGGATGGGCATCACGATTTCGGCTCCTCCCGCCTCCGCCTCCTCTACTGCGGCGTCCAGGTCGGCGACGGTGAGCGTCGCCGTCACGCCCGCGACGCGCTGCACCGCCTCATCAGGCCCGGCAAAGAGGAGGAAGGGGCCGACGCTGGCCAGGGTGATCCCGGCGAAGGTGAACCGCGATGCGCTGCTTCCAGTCAACTTCTCGTAGAAGGGCACTGCCGCATCCAGATCCTCCACACGCTGTCGCACGATCGCTGAATCCATGGCCATGATCAACACCTTCACATCTTCATGCGCGCCGGCGAAGGTCGTAGACCCGCAAACCGCGGAGCGCCAGTCACGTTCGAGACGCCGTTCGACGCCGAACCTTGAACGACATGCCCACCGTCCAGGACCAGGCTGTCCGGCAGCTACTGCTCAGATGGCCGCGACGAGGTCGGGGAACCGGCCCTGGATCAGCGATCCACGCCGGGTCTACATCAGGATCGGCCGCCTGGTCCGGCCGGGGTTCAGATCAGGGCGCGGTGCCCGTCGTACTTCCCCCACGCACGGTTGGACGGTTCGCGTCTGCGGCCCTCGCGGCTACGCGTCCGTGGCGCCCCGTGCCGCCGCAGCATCGAGGGAGTCGATGTCCTCCATGAAGCTCAGCATCCGGGCGTTCACCAGGTCGGGGTGGTCGATCTGCGGGCCGTGGCCGGTCGCGGCGACGATCTCGGCGCGGGCGCCGGGGAGTAGGCGCGGTACGCGTTCCAGCTGCCGCTTGGGACGTACGAGCAGGCTGCGCTTGCCCATGATCAGGTAGAACGGCGTCCGGATGGAGCCCAGTTCCGCGTCCGACAGCGGCAGCGGGGCGGGGCGGCGGATCCGAAAGGCCTTCACACTGGCCTGGATCATCGCGCGGAGCTCAGGGACGACGATCACCGGCTGCTCCAGCCACTTGGCGAGGCGGGGGCGCCACGCCTTGGGGGCGTAGGTGGCGAAGAGGCTGGCGAAGATCCATACGAAGAAGCGCAGACCGACCTTCTCCAGACCGCCCGGGTCTAGGGCGGTGACCGAGGCGAGCCGCCCAGGCCGAAGGTGGGCCTGGTTGATGACCAGCCAGCCGCCGTACGACGAGCCGACGAGGTGGACCTTGTCGAGCCCCAGCGCATCGAGGGCCTCGTCCATCCACTGCGCCGCGCGCTCGGGCTGCCACATCGGTTCGCACTGGACGCTCCGGCCAGGGTCGCCGGGAGTGTCGAGGGCGTAGACGGGACGCTCGGCACTGAGGGCACGGGTGTTGGGGTACCACTGGGCGGAGCAGCCTCCCGAGCCGTGTATCAGGACCACCGGCGTGCGTGACGTGGCCGCCGGGTCGGCGGGGTCGTACCGGTAGACGTGCGTGGTGCCGAAGCTCGTCCGGACGTCCGTCTCGGAGCGGGCGGGCGCGCCCTTCGCGTAGAGGACGTCGCAGGTGGCGAAGTAGTGGTCGCGCAGCTCGTCGCTCACGTAGCGGCCGATGTCGCGGCGTACTCGGGTCGTGTTCTCGGGCACAGGGCACCTCCAGGAAGATCAGGTCTTCGTGATACGAACGTACCATATTGTTGGTACGGCGGTACCATGAAAATGTTCGGACCGAGCCGGACTGCGAGCCCATGAACCACCCCACCCACGGCCGGAGACAGCACTGATGCCAAAACGCGTGGACCACGAGGAACGGCGCACCCAGATCGCCGAAGCGCTCATCCAAGTCGCCGGGCGGCGAGGGCTGCACGCCGTCGGCATGCGCGACGTGGCCGCCGAGGCCGGCGTATCCCTCCGGCTGGTGCAGTACTACTTCGAGACCAAAGAGAAGCTGCTCTTCTACGGACTCCAGCACTTGACCGACCGCTTCACCGCCCGCGTGGGCGCCCGACTGGCCGCCGCCGGTCCGGATCCGGGCCAGCGTGTGACGATCGAGGCGCTGCTGCTGGCCTCCCTGCCGACCGACCAGGAGAGCCGGACCTTCCACCTCCTGTACAGCTCCTACTCGATCCTTTCCGTGACCGACGGAGCACTCGCCGCCCAGCCCTTCATCGACAACCCCGACGCGGCCGAGAACGCCCTCACCGGCCTGATCGAAGGAGCCCAGGCGGCCGGCCTGGCCGATCCCGGCGCCGACGCACGCACCGAGGCCATCAGCCTGCTCGCCATGACCGCGACCATGGGCACCAGCATCCTGGTGGGCCAACGGTCACCAGAGTCAGCCATCGCCGTACTCCGCCACCATCTCGACCGCATCTTCACCGCCGGCGGCCACACCACCCCGGACGGCGGACAACGGACCAGGTCCACGTCATGATCGGAACTGCGGCAGGTGCCCTGTGGGTGTGGTCACGGAGGGTGGGTCGGTGCCCGGCAGGGTGGCCGCCTGGCGCCGTGGCTGTCATGAGGGTTGAAGTACCGGGAAGAGTCGACGAGTTCGTCCGGGACGATGAAAGCCCTCGGCCCCGAGAATGAGCAACGGTATTGGCACGGCAGCAGGAGCGTCCAGGAACGGGCCGCCCAACTCACTCACGCTCCTGGGTGGCGAGAACGGGCCTTGAGCTGGATCGACGAGTACCGCAACTCGCACGGGCACGGTCCAAGCCGGCGGACGTTCTGGCACACGCCTTCCCTGTGGCCGGCCGAGGCCACGCTGTCCGTGAAGCAAGTGGTGATGTGTCAGCGCAGCAAGGCGGAACATCTCGACACGGGGCCCGCATTCCGTTCGGCCTGTCCCGACGGGAGATCTCGCGCTGGGGTGCGAACACCGTCAGTTGCCTGCACGCTGAGAGCGGAGCCCGCCCGGGAGCCCTTCGCACGTCGACCGGGCGGGCCGTACATGCCTCAGGTCTGGGGGGTGTCTGACAATCCCAGGCCACCGGCCGCGGAGGCTGTTCCGGGAGCGCCCGCTCAGGCAAACCCGCCGGTACCGCCACAGAACCGTCACCAGCCCTGTTCGCCACGACGCAACAGGAGCACCACCCGGAAGGGCTGCTTCCACCTTCTGCGTACGATGCGGGCGGTCAGCTTCGCACCTATGGATGGAAAGGCTCCGTGCCACCATGTCCGGCCCCCAGAGCCATGAGTCCTCGCCTCCCCCTTCCTCCGCACCCGGCTCCTGGTGGCAGACGGGCGCGGCACGGGTGGGAGCCATTGCCGCCGTCCCCCTGCTGGGGCTGGTGAACGACCGGCTCGGCGGGGTGGCGCTCCTCGTCGCGCTGATCCTCTTGTGGTGGCGCAACCCCTGGCCCAGGTCGGGCAGGGTCGTCGCCTCGGTCGCGGCGATGGCCCTCTTCGGGGCGGTGCTCCCCGAGCAGCCCGCCGATACCCCGGCCCAGGCGGCGAACGCCGGGGCCGCGAAGCCGCCCACGCGCCCGAGCCGCTTCCCCGCCGCCTCGCGGGCGACGCCGGAGGCCACGATGCCCACGGTGCCCGACTTCACGGGCGACTCCCTTGATGTGGCCTTCCCGAAGTCGCGGAGGAAGGGCTTCACAGTCATCTACCACGACGCCTCGGACCAGAAGCGGGAGGTGACGGCGCGTTCGCTGTGGAAGGTCTGCTTCCAGGTGCCTGGCGGATCGTCCGGGGAGCCGATCGTGGACTTCGGTGTCGTACGCCGGGAGGAACCGTGCCCCGAGGCGGAGGGCAAGACGGTGCCGTGGAAGAAGATGCCCGACGTCCTGGGGCTGACCTGGCGCGCCGCGGTGCCGAAGGTGACGGCTGCAGGCGTACCCGAGGACGATGTGCACGCTGAGGCCGCGTACCTCAACGACACGCTCCCTCGTGAGGGCGAGTACGACGACTGGCACGTGTGCCGCCAGGACCCGGCGAGCGGCGGCCCCCTCACCGACGAGGTGTATGTCGTGAGCCTCGCGCTCTCCTCGCCCGACCACGGCTGCCCTGCTTCGGACCGGGGCAGGGACGCCTACCTGCCGGACCGCGACGACGACGGCGACCCGGACCACCTCGACCCCTACCCCCGTGACCGGAACCGCACGAGGCTGTACCCGACCGGAATCCCCGGCGGTACGGGCGGCTCCGGCGACGGCTGGCACATCTGCCGCCACACACGCTGGTGCTGACGGTGCCTTGACGCGGCGGCATACCGGTCCGGCCCCTGCGTCCAGGCACGCAGTACCGCTTCGGCTTCTCGTCCAGGTCGCGGGTGCTCCACGACGGCGTCGACACCCCAGACGTCCCGGACGAGTGGAGCAGCCTCGCCCAGGGCGTTCCTTCCCGATCACGCGCTCTGCCCGAACGGCGAAGTGCACCCGTATATGATCATCACACTGCGCAGGGAGCTGCTTGCGACCTGCGCTTTTCTGACTTCTCTGGGGGAACATTGAAGATCAATCTGACGTCACGCAAGGCACGGAGACTCGTTGCCGGCCTGTCGATGGCCGCAGCCCTGACGGCCGCCCAGCTGGGATTCGCGGGCAGCGCCTCGGCCGCCGGCATCAGCGTGTGGTTCCGCAACGTCAAGACCGGACAGTGCCTCGACGCCGCGGGGACCGCTCCCGGCTCGTGGGTGATCCAGTACCGCTGTCACGAGGGTGCGAACCAGAACTGGTACTGGAGCAGCAACGCCAACGGCACGAAGGTCCTGAAGAACAGGGCGAGCGACCTGTGCCTGTCCATCGATGGTGCGAACGGCGGCTACGGCACGCCGCTCGTCATGTGGTACTGCGACAACAACTGGTCGCAGGACTGGGACTACTACCCCATGGGAACCGCTCCCTCCGGTGAGGGAATGGTCTACATCTACAACCCCCACGCCGAGGCACCCGAGAACAAGGTTCGCGTCGTCGACGCGCCCGGGGGAACCACCCAGCAGGGCGCCCGCATGGTCACCTGGCAGGAGAACGGCGGCTACAACCAGATGTGGACCGACCACTACCGGTAGACCCGGGGGCCACTGACCGGCCGCCATCACGGTCGGCCCCACGGCGCCCCTCGTTCTGGCCGCCGCGGTCGTGATCCTTCCGCATGAGGACCGGGGCCCCTCGGGAACATACGTCTTGGGCCCCGTGAACGCCACAGGGGCCCCATACGTGCCGTACGGGGCCCCCTGTGCACGTCACTTGCCGGCTACGAGGTCGGGTGGGCGTCGGGCCACCTCGAGAGCTTGAGCGCAGAGCCCAGGACATCCGGGCGATTCGTCGTCGGGGACGTGCCGCGTACGTCCTTCCCCACGACGATCCCCTAAGCCATGGTGTCGATCAGCGCGTACGCCTCCGACCCGAACGCCCCCGTCTTGTCGGCGTTCGCTGTCTCCGCAGCTCCCGCGCCGGCTCCATTACGGCCTGCATCTGTGCCCAGTACTTTCCGGCGCCCCGTCCACCTGCCCGCCACCTTCAGCCAGGAGGCGGAAGAGCGCTACCTCATGGGCGCCGGGGAGACGAGCAGCGAGACCGTAGCCCCACACATCGACTCGACCGCCCGCCTGGACCCCGAACTGGTCTGACCCCAGCCACACCCTCGATCGCCCTGCTGGCGGCCTGCCGGATGTGACAGCCCTGCGCTGTACGGGGTTCTGTGCGGCGGGCGGTGGGCCTGTCGGCAGCCGGCCGTCGCGAACCGCTGGACGGACGTCGTTGATTCTTCTTCGTTTATCGAGGAAATAGTTGACCGCGATCGAATATCGTCCCGGATGCCCGCCCGCCCCGCCCGGACGAAAATGGGATGGGACGGAGAAATCCTCTTGCTAAGGGAGGCAGGACAGTGGGTCTCAACACCGACCTGACCGAAGCTCAGAAGCGGGCGCTCAAGGAGAACGCGGACGACCTGGAGCAGTTTCAGCGTCAATTGGATGAGGTGCACAAAAGGGCCCGGTCCCGCCTGGAGAGCGCGGGGCTGGTGACCGGCCTGGACACCATCAACTGCCTGATCTGCGTCGCATGCGAGGGGTGGGAGAGCGGCGATGACGGTAAGTGCGCCAACTGCCCCCACGGACTCTTCTCGCACAACATCATCTAAGAGCTTCTTCCTGAAACTGGGCGGTCCCCTCTTGCCGATTCAAGGTCGGGCCGTGCCGGTGGCTGATGACAGGATCGACGGGTGCTGATCGAGGGATACGACGTAGGCCCGTTGGTGGCGGCGAGTCACTGCTGGCCCGCCCGGGCTCCTGGTCGAACTACCTTCTGTCGATGTGTAGCGCCGGGGGGTGCGCCGAGCGGCCGGTTCCGGAGTGGTTTTGGTGAGGATGACGCCGATGCCGATGCCCCGTCCGAGGTCCTCTTCGATCTGGGCCGCTTTGGTGTACGAGCAGGAAGATTTCCCGGACGGGGTGAAGGCGTTCTACGACGCGGGCAGGCTTGCATGTCGCGCTGGATGCCGTCGCCGGTCCAAAGGTCTTCCTGGCCGGCCTCCCGCTGGCAGGGAGCGATCCAGCGCGGGGCCACCAATTCCTCATGGACCACGCCGCAGAGCATGGGAACTGCGTGCTCTACACCCCTGACGAGTCGCCAGTCGAAACACCCTGCTGAGGCTGATCACCTCGCTGCCGGATCCGCCCACCGCTACTCCCCGCGTGCTCGGCGTCGACGAATACGCTCAGCGCAAGGGCCGGATCCTAACCGTACTCGTCGACGTCGAGACACCCCGGCCCGTGGACCTCCTGCCGGACCGGGAAGCGGACACCCTCGCGGCCTGGCTGTCCGAGCGACCCGGGATCGAGATCATCTGCCGGGACCGGGCCCACTTCTACGCCGAGGGCGCCACCCGCGGCGCCCCGCAAGCCCTCCAGGTCGCCGACCGGTGGCACCTCTGGCACAACCTCGGCGAAGCCGCCGAGAAGTGCGTCTACCGGCACCGTGCCGCCTGCCTGCGACCTGCACCTGCGTCACCGACCAGGTGTCGGAGTCGCCCGCGTCCTCGCCGTGGCCAACGGGCCACCGGTTCGCCGAACGCACTCGCGCCAAGCACGCCACCGTCCACGCCCTGCTGGCCGCCGGTCACAGCAAGCGGTCCATCGCCCGGCAGCTCGGCACGGGCCTCAACACCGTCCTCCGCTTCTCCCGCGCCACCGAGCCGGAGTAACTGTTCACCGGACAGTGGCAAAGCCGCCCCACCAAGCTCGACGCCTACAAGCCCCACCTCGACCAGCGATGGCAGGAAGGCTGCACCAACGCCTGGAAACTGTGGGAGGAGATCAGGGCACAGGGGCTACCCGGACGGCTACGGCAACGTCCGCCCCTACGTCAGCCGAACCTACGCGGCAAGGCCCAGCTGGTCGGCCTCCGCCCGCCAACCGCCCGCGCCGTCACCCGCTGGATCCTCACCCACCCCGACGCCCTGGCCGAGAGCGACCGGCTCCAGCTCAAGGCCGTGCTGGCCCACTGCCCTGAACTGGACGCACTTGCCGGGCACGTGCGCTCCTTCGCGCACATGCTCACCCAGCTGCATGGCCACCAACTGCCGGCATGGATCGAAGCGGCAACCGCCGCCGACCTGCCCAGCCTCCAGCGATTCGCCCGGAACCTGGAACGCGACATCGACGCCGTCACCGCAGGGCGCTCGCAGCCGTGGAACTCCGGAGTCGTCGAAGACCATGTCAACCGGATCAAGATGCTGAAGCGCCAGATGTTCGGCCGAGCAGGCTTCGAACTCCTCCGCAAGCGCGTCCTGCTCTACTCCTGAGCTTGCCGTTCAGCCTTCGGCGTCCGGCGAAGGTGGTTCGTTCTCGGCGGCGGGGGTGACTTGGGCGGTCCATGACCAAGGCTTCTGGGGCGGATCCCAGCTCACCTTCACGTCGGTGCCGTGGAAGTCGCGCGCGAGTTCCGTCACCATCACCCCTGCCGCGGCCCGCGCGTCTTGCGGGTCGGTATTGATCGGCACGTCCAGCCGCCCGCAGAGATTTCCGCTTTCGGTGAGGACGCTGGTGCGCCACCCCTCCGGCGTCGCAAACAGGAAGATCCCCTCCGGAACGCCCCAGGCGGGTCGCTTCCTCTTCTCCTTCTTGCGTCTCACCATGCCGCCTATCCAACATCGTCGAGTTCGTGGCGACGAGTCTGGGTGGAGGATCAACCGCCGCAGCACGGTTTGGTGCCGGCCTTGCGCGGCAAACTGAAGTCCTTCAGGACAGATCGTCGATGAGCCAGAAGCCCTCTGGAAACTCCTCCAGAAACTCACGGCGAGCGGGGTTGGTCTCGGCAGCTGCCATCTCCCCGAGCAGGGCGGTCAGCTCCTGCTGCTGATCACTCGACAGCGTGCTGACCACGTGCACGACACCCTCCGTCACCTTGACCGCGTCGTCCTGATCCATCTGCTCGTCTTCGCTGCCGTCGATGAACCACAGGACATCGACCAACGCCTCGGCCAAGGCGCGAGTCAGGGACGGATACGAAGACGTCACGATGGTCTCCCAGCAGATCAACGGCATAGTTCGGCCATCCCACCACACGCCACTAGCATCACTTTCCGTGGGCTTCCACGGAAGGTGGACCAGAGCCGCTTCTCACTGGTATCCCTGCACTCTCCGCGGACGAAAGATGCCGGAACCCATCAGTATGTGCTCTCACTTGAAACGGACGCAGCCTGGTGGTTTTGTTGACGAGTAGTGGCTCTGGCCCAACTTCTGTGTTGCGCTCTCGCCTCGCTCGCAGAAAGCGAGGCCTCACTGTCGGCCAGTCGAGTCATTTGCCAGGTCTTGCGTACACAGACGGCTGCCACAGCAAGCGTGGCGATCGCCAAGAAGACGATCAGGATGGGGCTCTTACACCTGCTCGCGGCTACGACCATGAAGGCGAAGACAGCCCAGTCCGGCCATGTCCGCCTTGTCAACGCACCAATGCGACTCACGATCCCTCCCGGCGCGACAGAAGACCACGCAGCGCAAGGCGTCACTCAACGTGTGCACATCACGGAAGCTGAGCGAGGGTGTGGAGGCTGGGGAGGTCGTCCTGTCGGACGGCGTCGAGCCAGACGGGCCCTTGTTTGCCTTGACGCTCCACGAGGTATCAGCCGCGCCGCCAGCAGCGGTTCGATGATCCGTTCGGTGCGCCGTCGGTCGGGTGCTATGAACACAGAGTGACTGTGCTTGTGTTCTCAGGCTGCGGAGGTGAGCTGGGCCTGCCTCTACTCCGACATGCGTTCCGCGTCGCCCGGAACCCAGGGAAAGGGGACGTCGGGCCATCTTGTGGCGGCCCAGGCGTCGAGGTCGACTGCGAGAACGGCGTCGATGAAGACCAGCGGCGGTCGGTAGCCGTGGGCGGTGACATAGTGCGTGATCAGGAACGGAGCGGGACAGGAGATGCCGGGCTCGCCTGGGATCCGTACCTCCCCGTTCCCTTCCGGAGCCTTTTCCGCAGGACACAGGTCGCACTCGTGTACCCCGAGGCAGACGTTCATCCGCTGGACCTCCTGGAGAGCCTTCAGCTTCTCCACGAACGCCGTGGGGACCGTCCATGTCGAGTGTGGCTTGCCGGCTTCCAGCCAGCCGACGTTCAGCAGGCGGGTGTACGTCCGGCGATACCAGAGACCGTAGAAGCCCGACTCCCTCGTACTCGCTGAGATCTTCGTAGAACACCCGCACATCATCGCCGCACTGCTTCGTTGACGCCCACGCGATTGCGCGGCCCGCCGGACACGGCCTAAGGGCTGTCCCGTAATCCCCGGCGGGCGCACGACGTCGGCTACGGCACCTCGCGGCGTTGTCGGATCGCCCGAATACGCCCAGTATGAGGACGACCCTCCGCCTGGCGATGCACCGCATCCGACGCCGTGCGCCGACCCACCGCGGATTACGGGACAGCCCTTAGGAGAAGGGGGCCTACACGGCTTCCTCGAATCCGTGCGGGACCCGCTGAACTCCTGGGTCACCACCGAGGACGATGCCACCGTTCTCTGCGAGGAGAACAATCTCCTCGGTCGAGAAGGCGCTGCCCCGGTAGGGCGGACATGCCGAGACGCTTCTCGAAGTGTCGTACGTTCGGCGCGAACGCCTTCGCGGCCTCCTCAACCGAGATCGTCAGCGACGTCTCGTCCCCGGTGACACGCGATGGCCGGAAGACCGCCATCTCGCCGTACATCCCGAGGAACTCCACGAACTCGTCGGTGACGGCCTCGAAACCCGCCTCCTGCTGGACCAGGGCGGGCCGCCTCGACGTCCACGGGACTGCACTCGACGCGCGGGGTACCGGTGAACGCCCTGCCGCAGGACTCCTTCCTCGTCCTGCTCTGCTCGTCATCCGGGTCGTGTACGGCTGCAGCCATCAACGGGGCGAACAGTTCCTCCGGCGGACTTGCGCGTCAAAGCAGGGGATTACGCACGGCACGAGCGAGGCGGCGGGCCTGGTCGTTCCGCTTCACCCGACGACTTCGATGCCCAGCGCCCGGCCGCCTCTGTCGCGCACGTCAAGAGTGAACGCGGTTCTATGCCGCTCTGTTCGTCTTCGGGCACGGCAATATTCTGGACTGGCCTCGCCGGCAGGCACAGCATCGATGGCCGCCGCCCCCTGCACGGTAGGGCCTCGGTCGGCCTCCTCTCTGAGGGGGGAACGTTCATGCAGCAGCTCCGCCCGGCCCGCGAGGAGGTCGAGTAGCGCAATGCGGCCCAGCGGGGTTACCGCTGCGCATCGGCTTGTGCGCGGGCGCGTTCGATGTCGGGGACGTGGCTCTCGGCCCATTCCCGGACGGCACGTAGGGGTGCCAGCAGTGACCGACCGAGGTCGGTAAGGGCGTACTCGACATGCGGGGGATTCGCGGGAATCTCCGTGCGAGAGATGAGACCGTCGTACTCCATCGCGCGAAGCGTCTCGGTGAGCGCCTTCGGTGTGATCCCCCGGATGTGCGCCTTGAGCTCGGTGAATCGCTTCGGCCCGTTGTCCAGCGCGTTGACGATGAACACCGTCCAGCGCGCCCCGATCCGATGCAGAACGGTGCGACTGGGGCAGGTCGCGGCCATGACGTTGTAGGCGTTACCCATGCACGACTCCCGGTATCGTTGTAGATACCAGTATAGAATCTATACCTTCGGGTCGTGTCTATTCCCGATTACGCGGTCCGTCCCTCGATAGCTCGGCACGGCCGTTTCGTCGCAGCGATTGTCATCGACTCGATCGGAACCGGCGTCTTCGTCCCTGTTTCGATGCTGTATTTTCTGGCCACAACATCACTGACGCTGGTGCAGGTGGGCGCGGCGCTGACGACGGCCGGGCTGCTGGCGCTCCCGGCGGGCCCTCTGGTCGGAGGACTCGTCGACCGGTACGGCGCCAAGCCGGTACTGCAAGCGGCAAACCTGGCCCAGGCGCTCGGCTTCGCCGGGTATCTCCTCGCGGACCAGACATGGCAGATAACTATTTGCGCCTGGCTTAACAGTGCCGGGCGGGCGGTGTCCTCCAGCTGCTACGGCGTGACCGTCACGGCGCTGGCCGCGCCCGGTCAAAGCGAGCGTTGGTTCAGTCTTCTGGGATCTGTGCGCAATCTCGGCTACGCACTCGGCGGCCTCCTCTGCGCCGTGGCCGTCAGCTTCGGTGCTCACGGCGTCTATGCCGCGATCGTGGTCGTCAACGCCCTGTCCTATGTCACCGCCTTCGTTCTGACGCGGGCCGTGCCCAACAGCCGTCCCGAGGCGGGCCAGGACGCTGCTGGAGGCTGGGGGCGCGTGCTCCGGGACCGGCGGTACCTCTCACTGGTCGTGCATCAACTGTGCTTCGCGATCTCCTTGTTCGCCCTCAACATCGCGATACCGGTCTACGCCGTGGACGTGCTGGGACTGCCTGGCTGGACTGCCGGCGCGATCTTCGTGCTCAACACCCTGATGGTCGGCTTCGGCCAAGACATCGTCGTCGGTCGGCTCATCGGGCGGGTCCGCAGCCGCGTCCTCGTCGCCGGACACGCCGGCTTTGCGGCCGGCTACCTCCTGTTCCTCGCCGCCGACCATGTGGCTGCGCTCGCCCTCGCGGTCGGCGTCATGTTGCTCGGAGCAGGCAGCTACACCTTCGGTGAAATCCTCGGCGGCCCCATCACATCGACTGTCGCCGCGGAGAGTGCCCCAGACATTCTCCGCGGCCGGTATCTGGCCCTCAATCAGCTCGCCGTGACTGTGGCAGGAGCGGTCGCTCCGGCGGCGCTTTCCGGGTTGCTGTCCATCGGGGCAGCCGCGATCTGGCTGACCCTGGTCGGCGTCAGCATCCTTGGAGCCACACTCGCCGCCACGATCGGCAGAGTGGTGCCAGCGGCACAGTGCCGCATCGGAGGCGTCCGGTGATCTGAGTCAGAGATCCGTCGGCGGTATGCGGCGACTCTGTCGAGGATCTCGTCGGCGGTCTTCGTCCAGACGAAGGGCCTGGGTTGGTTGTTCCAGTCGGCGAGCCAGGTGCGGATGTCGCGTTCCAGGGCCTGGACGGAGCGGTGGACGCCGCCCTTGAGCTTCTTCTGCGTGAGCTCGGCGAACCACCGCTCGACCAGGTTCAGCCAGGACGCGCATGTCGGTGTGAAGTGCAGGTGGAACACCGGGTGGGCCAGCAGCCACCGCTTGATGTCAGGCGTCTTGTGGGTCGCGTCGTTGTCCAGGATCAGATGCACATGCAGCTCGGAAGGGACTTGTCTGTCGAGCTTGGTCAGGAACTTCTTGAACTCCGCTGCCCGGTGGCGGCGGTGCAGGGAGTCGATGACTTTGCCAGTGGCGACCTCCAACGCCGCGAACAAGGTGGTGGTGCCGGCGCGGACGTAGTCGTGGCTGCGGCGTTCGGGAACGCCGGGCTTCATCGGCAGAACGGGCTGGGACCGGTCCAACGCTTGGATCTGCGACTTTTCGTCCACGCAGAGGACATGAGCCTTCTCTGGCGGGTCGAGATAGAGGCCGACGACGTCGCGGACCTTGTCGATGAACAGCGGATCCGTCGACAGCAGAGGGGTGGCCGATCTGCTTGGTGTGTCCCAGCGTCAGGTCGAGCGGTATGTGGCGGGCCAGGCCAAGAAGCCGCGCCCGGATCTCGCCGCGCGTCTGGAGCGCGAGGTGAACAAGCGGTGGCAGCCGCAGGAACGCTGCCGGCTGCCGTTTGCTCGTCGTGCCGGCACGGTACTGCGGGCTCACCGCCCATCCGGCGCATCCGGCGTATCCGGGGACGTAGGCGCCCCTAACCGTCCGGATAAACGGATGGTCGAGGCCGATCGCGACGCGGCAGGATGCTCCGCATGACCTTGCCCACCCCCGAGTTGCACACCGCCCGCCTGCGACTGCGGCCGTTCACCGACGCCGACGCGGCGTCGCTCTACGCGCTGCACAGCAGCGGCCACGTGCTGCGTTACTGGGACTCCCCGCCGTGGACCGAACCGGCCCGCGCCCAGCGCTTCATCGAGACCTGCCGGACGATCCAGGAGGAAGGCACGGGAGCGCGGGTGGCCGTCGACCGCGTCTCCGACGGCGTCTTCATCGGCTGGTGCGGCCTGACCAGCTGGAACCCGGACTTCCGCAGCGCGTCTTTGGGCTACGTCTTCGACGCCGCCGCGTGGGGCCACGGCTACGCCACGGAGACCGCGCACGCCGTCCTGCGGTGGGCGTTCGACACCCTGGACCTGAACCGCGTCCAGGCCGAGACCGACACCCGCAACGTGGCGTCCGCCCGGGTCCTGGAGAAGCTCGGCTTCGTCCGCGAAGGCACCCTCCGCGAGGACTGCGTCGTCGACGGCGACGTCTCCGACTCCTGGGTCTTCGGCCTCCTCCGGCGCGAGTGGCACCCGACGGCCGAGCCGACGGCCGTCCGCTAGGAGCTGTCGTCAAAGTGACCTCAGGGAGACCCCGTGCACAGCCGGTGCCGTAGGACGCTAGGCGAGGCACCCCGGCGAGGGGAGGCGCTTTGATATTCCCGCTGCTGTGGCCACTGCCTGCGCCGATAGTCTCTCCGGAAACAGCCCAGACGAATTGCGAGAAGCCAGTGATCCGAGACCTGTACAACGTCCGGGTGCAGCCCGCAGAAGGCGGACTCACGCCGCTGACGGAGGAGGAAGAGCACCGCGCTCGGGCGGTGTTGTTCAGCGATCTCGGCAACGTCATCGCCGAACGAGGCTGGGTCCGGTTCCCCGCATACTCGCCGGAGGAACGCCGCCGACTGGTCGATGTAGCGCACCGTCTCAGTGCGCATTGGGGGCAGCAGGTGTTCGTCGAGGCCGAAGACCAGTGCGCCATGAAGCTCTATCTCGCCGGGCAGGGATCGCAGCCGGCGAATCCGCTACTGCCGGAGGCGGGGGGCGCGACATATGCGATATCGGTGAGTGGATCACTGTTGGGTGATCTGTCGCCACGAACTGTCGGACTCCGAGTGAGAGTTCGTCCGTCCCCTGTTGCCTCGGTCGGAACGAGGGAGGAAGCGGCTGGATGACCGGACGGTCCTTAACGGGATTGTCTGGTAGTTCCGGACGGGCACTGCTTGGCGGGATGTGCCGGAGAGGTTCGGTTCCTGGGCCACGCTGCACACCCGCTTCCGCCGATGGGCCAAGAACGGCACCTTCGAGCGGATGCTCCGGGCAGCGCAGGCGCGGGCGGACGCCGCCGGTGAGATCGACTGGTTGGTGTCGGTCGACTCCACCATCGTTCGCGCCCACCAGCACGCTGCGGGAGTCCGAAAAGGGGTGCTCCGTAGTGGTCTTGGACGTTCCCGCGGCGGTCTTCATCTCGCTTGCGACGCCTTGGGCCGCCCGCTCGCGTTCACCGTCACGGGCGGCAACACCAACGATTGCACCCAGTTCACCGATGTGATGGCATCGATACGGGTGCCTCGCATAGGTCCGGGACGGCCAAGAGTGCGGCCCGCACACGTCTTGGGTGACAAGGGCTACAGCTCCAGAGCCATCCGCACCTGGCTGCGGCAGCGCGGCATCGGCCACACCATCCCCGAGCGGGCCGACCAGGCCCGCCACCGGGTCCGGCGCGGCAGCCTTGGCGGTCGCCCGCCAGCCTTCGACAAGGAGCTCTACAAGCGGCGCAACGTGGTGGAACGCTGCTTCAACCGCCTCAAGCAGTGGCGAGGCATTGCAACCCGTCACGACAAGACCGCCGAGTCCTACCAGGCAGTCGTCTCCCTCGCATCGCTCCTGATGTGGGCGTGACGTTTGACGACACGCCCTAGGACCGAGACCTGCCCGCCGTTCGGTCCGCAACCCCCACCGAGGTCACCGTGGGCCGCTCTGGCGAGCTCAACGTCTTCGCTTGTCCCACCGATCCCGACCATCGGCACCGCTGGAGCATCCAGTAGCTCGTCGGGTCTGCCTTGGGCGGCAACTGCCTCATCGGCGTGCGCGCGTGCTGTCGCTTCTCGTGAACGTCGAACACGACGCGGCCCGGGTGCCTCCCGAAGCACTGGACAACTGCTGTCGAAACCGGTGAACAAAGCCATGCAGTCATGGCGCTGAGGGCTGTCACTGTCTTGGGTGGCGGCCCTTGTTGTGTCTGCGGTTCCGTACGGATGGCCGGGTTCTTGCCCGGTGGGGTGGGCAGCACCGGCTGCGTGTGGGTGGTACGCCGTCTGTCACCCGCCGGGGGATTGATCTCGTGTGGGTGACAGGCGTATCCCTCGTGTGGGGGACGCGTTGATGCTCCTATTGATCGTCAAGCCATGGAGGCGGTTGGTGCGCCGTAGGGTGGCCCGATGCGGTACTTGGCGGAGTCGTTCATCCTTGGGTCCTTGCGGCGGGGCCGTCCGGTCGAGCCGTTTCTCGGGCCGTGCGGCTCGTCAGAGCGTCCGGGAGTGCGCTATGTAGAGGTTCGCCCGGCGAAGACGTCCTACGAGGTCTATCTCCATACGGTCGAGGACGTCGGCAGCGCGAGCTTCCTGGACCTGGGTGAGTTTCCGCCGTTGGATCCCGATGACGAGGACGACGAGTTCGGTCGGCTCCTGGGCATGGCTGAGGACCCGCTGACCGCGCTGATCGCTGCCGAACAGCGCTCCGGAGCCGATCGCGGTCGGTGGGTCAACGAGAACGTCGTCCAGGATGAGTACGGCGACTTCGTTCGCGCGGGACGGCCGCAGGGGGCTTCCCCTGACGGTCATCCGTGGTCTGCCGTGCCGGACGATCTATAAACCCGGGTGGGTGATCAGGCGGCCCGGAGCCAGTCCCGGTAGGCGAGAGCGAGGTCATCGTCTCGGCGGATCCCGCGTTCGAGGGCGGAGACGGTGGCCGGCCAGACGGCGAAGTGGCTCGCTGCGGCAGTAAGGGTGATGTTCTTGGACTGCCGCAGAGGTCGCAGGTCGGTGATGGCGGGAACGGCGACCGGTGTGGTCAAACACCGGAACATCTCCCGGGCGATGGCTCGCTTCAAGAGCCGGATGATCTCCTTCTTCGTGCGACCGGCGGCCGTTTGCCGTGCCACGTATTCGCGGGTGCGGGAGTCTGCGGACATGCGGACCAGTGCGATGCGATAGACGGCGGCGTTGGCTGCTCGGTCGCCGCCTCGTGAGAGGCGGTGCCGGTTGGTTTTGCCGCTGGAGGCGGGGACTGGCGCGGCCCCGCAGAGCGCGGCGAAGGAGGCCTCGGTCCGCATGCGTTCGGGGTTGCCTCCTGCCGTGATCAGCAGTTGGGCCGCGGTGTCGGGGCCGACTCCGTAGGTGGCCCGCAGGCCGGGGTTGTGGACGGTGACCTCGTTGTCCAGGGCTTTGGTCAGGGTCGTGTGCTCGGCGGTCAGCGCTTTGACGCGTCGGGCGAGGATCTTGAGCGCGGCCAGGACCGCGACGTGGACCGCGTCTCCGGCCGGCCGCAGCCGGGCCAGGGCGTCGGTCCGGTCCGTCCCCTTGAGTTGTCCGTACTTGGCGCGGATGCTCTCGGGTGCGGCGAAGAGGATGTGGGTGATCTGGTTCAGGGCTGCGGTCCGTGCCTTGACGGCGGAGCGAGCGGCGTTGTGCAGGGCGCGTATGCTGGCGACGGTGTCGTCCTTGGGTGAGCTGGAGGCCCGGCCGGACAGGGCGGCGCGGGCGGCGGCGTAGGCGTCGATGGGATCGGACTTGCCCATGCGGCGTCGTTCGGCTCGGTCGGGCCGGTTGACCTCGACGACCGGGTGACCGCGCGACCGGGCGGCGCGGGTGAAGCCAGCGCCGTATGAGGAGGTGCCTTCCACGCCGATCGCGATCACGTGGCCGTGGGCATCGAGGAAGGCCAGGGCCGCGGCATAGCCGGCGGCCGTGGTGACGAACTCCGCGTCCGCGAGGCGACCGCCGTTGTCGCTGATGACAGTGACGTGGAGAGTGTCGGCGTGGGAGTCGACCCCGCCGAACACAGCCTGGCCCGCGGTGTCCGATCCGTCTTCTGATGTCATGCTGCTGATGCCTTCCCAACCGGAGGTAGGCGCCGGCCGGGTGGCGCAGACAGGACATTGAGGGGGCTTCTGACCAAGCTCCTATCAGGTCATGTTCCGCCCGGCCGGCGCCATGAGAACAGGTTCCGGCGGCCGGACAGAACAACGGGAGGACAACCCAGCAGGGCGTCAGTCAGTGCCCGAGCCACGACCACCGGAACCTGAGTACCAGCATCAATGTCAGTGCTGGTCCCTACCGTCCCGCTCGTGACGAACCACCGCCCTGGGGTGGTGCCTCCTTCAGGCGTGCCCTTTCGAATGAGTCTTTCCTCTGGTCTGCACAATCCCCGGACTCCACTGCGTCGGTTCCTGGACCGGGAACTGTCCGCCGACCCCACACCGCTACGGGAGAGCTTCCGCGCCCAACACCGAACAGGCCACGTCCTCATGGCGATGTTCGGTGAGGTGACCAGCGGCTTGAGGGACACCACGCGGTCGTGGGCGGGCAGCGGGTGAACGGTGGTCGGATCAGGTGGCAAGTTCGGGGTCCTGGTTGCGGGTTGCCGCACACGTCCGGGCGTTGCCGGGGTATGGCCCGGATCGGCCGGACGCGGTGGGCTGTCAGACGTTCTCGGGGCCGGGCGGGTGACCCACTCGACGAACTGAACGATCACACCGTTGGGGTCGGTGACCTGGAAGAGGCGTTCGCCCCAGGGCTCCTCGCGTAGCGGCATGGTGATCTTGACTCCCTCGGCGCGCAGTCGCCTCTCCTCGTGCTCGATGCCGGTGGTGGTGAAGGCGAGGATCAGGCCGGAGGCGTGCTGGTCACGCTGGTCGGCCGGCAGCACTTCGGTGCCGCGTGCCAGCAGCACGATGTCCATGGCGGCGTCGTCGCGCGACAGCGAGGCGAATCCATCCGCGGCGGCCTGCTCGCCGTAGCCGAGGTGGGCGGTGAGGAACCGCTGGGATGCTGCGACGTCGTCGACGGTGAGCGAGACGGTGGACGCGGTGATCTGCAAGGTGGTTCTCCTCAGTGGTCTGCGGGAGGCGGAGGTGCGGGTGTCGAGTGGGTGAAGGTCAGTAGCCGCAGCCGCGCGGCAGATCGCGGGCCTTCGGGGGGACCCGTCGGGCGGGTGCGGGCAGAACGCGGGGCAGAGCCGGGGCGCGGTTGTCGCGCTCGGAGACTGGGCCGATCTTCACGGGTGCGATCGACAGGGCGACAGGGCGACAGGGCGGCATTCGAGCATGGGCACAGCCGTTCCTCGCTCTAGAGCAAACTTACGACGGACGTAAATTTAGACCTGTGCGCTTGAGGGTGTCAACATAAAAATGCTACGAGGGTAAGATTGCCCCATGACTACTGACGCCACCTCATCCGCACCACCTACCGGCCTGCGGGAATCCAAGAAACAGGAGACCCGGCAGCTCATCTCCGATGTCGCCACCGGCTTGTTCCTCGCCCAGGGTTTCGAGCAGACCACCATCGCCGACATCGCCGCCGCCGCGCGGGTGGCGAAGAAGACAGTGACCAACTACTTCCCACGCAAGGAGGACCTGGCCCTGGACCACCAGGACGCCTTCACCGTCTCCCTGGCCTCTACGGTGGCCGACCGCCAGGCCGGCGAGTCAGCCCTGTCGGCCCTGCGCCGCGCCTTCACCGAAGCGGTCGTAGCCGCCGACCCGGTCGCCGGGTTCTCCGGCCCTGACTTCGCCCGCATGATCGCCGACAGCCCTACCCTCTCCGCACGCCTACGCGACCTGCACGACCTGCGAGAGGCCGCCTTGGCCGATGCCTTGGCCGACGCCGCCGGAGCACCCCGCGGCCACATCACCCCCCGCACCGCCGCTGCCCTGCTCGGCGCCGTGCACCGCACCCTGTTCCAACGCATCCAGGAACTCACCCTCATCGGCCAGGACAACGCCCGGATCTCCGCCACTGTCATCGCTGAAGCGGACAGCGCCTTCAACCTGTTGGAGCCTTCGCTCGCCGACTACGCCGCAACGTGAGCAGAGGCCGCGGGAGCTCGCTGCGGAGGGGGCCCGGTGCGGACAGAAGTGCGACAGGAGGATGGGATGGCTTTCAGCGTCCTGCCCAGGCCGTGTCCGGGGCAGGCCGGCCATGGCCTGGTCCGGCATGGAGACTGCTGAGCCGGTGACCGGCGACTACCCGACCGGATCCTGCTGGCCGCTACTGGCCGAGACTGAGGAATGGGAGACGATCAAGTACCTGCTGCTTCTGGAGTCCCTCGACGCCTCCCCGCGGACTTCGCGCGGCGCCTCCCCGCGGAGTAGGTCGCTGCCGGCGCTACGCGGTCCCGGCGCCGGGCAGGGTCCTGGGTTCCGGCTCCTCGATGCCGAACTGGGCGAGGCTGCCCCAGGGGTGCAGATGTCGCACATCTCCATACTAGGGAACTCCCGCAACGCGATCAGCACCTAGGTGTATTGATCACGGACGTTGTTGACGCGGTTGGGTCTTGAGCATGGCGAAGGCCCCCGTGTGTGGTGGAGGTGTCGAATCTTCACCACACGGAGGCCTTCGTGTCCCACCGTAATGCCCGGCTGACGGTCTTCGGGAGACGACTGCTGGTCGAACGTGTCGTATCGGGCCGTCCGGTCGCTCATGTCGCGGCCGAGATGGGCATCTCCCGGGCCACGGCCCACAAATGGATCCGCCGTTGGCGAGCCGAGGGACAGGCCGGGCTGCACGACCGTTCCAGCCGCCCGCACTCGACACCGCACCGGACCCCGCCGGCGATCGAGGCCCGGGTCTGCGACCTGCGCCGGGACCGCAAACTCGGACCCGCCCGGATCGGCCCGATCCTGGGCCTGCCCGCCTCGACCGTCCACCGCATCCTCACCCGCCACCACCTGCACCGGCTCACATGGCTGGACCGGCCGACCGGCACGGTGATCCGCCGATACGAACGCGACCGGCCAGGCGAACTGATCCACGTGGACGTGAAGAAACTCGGCCGGATCCCCGACGGCGGCGGCCACAAGACCAACGGCCGCGAGGTCGGCCGGCCGATCCGCGGCATGGGCTTCGACTACGTGCACTCCGCCGTCGACGACCACTCCCGCCTCGCCTACAGCGAGATCCACAGCGACGAGAAGGTCGCGACCTGCGCAGGCTTCCTGACCCGCGCGGCCGCGTTCTTCCACAGCCACGGCATCGACCACATCGAGCGGGTCCTGACCGACAACGCCTGGGCCTATCACAAGGGCCTGGCCTGGAAAAACGCCCTTGCCGAGCTCGGTGCGACCGGAAAGCTGACCCGTGCCTACCGGCCGCAGACCAACGGCAAGGTCGAACGCTTCAACCGCACCCTGCTCGACGAATGGGCCTACCTGCGGCGCTACCACTCAAACAACGAGCGGACCGAAGCCCTGGCAGACTTCCTGCACACCTACAACCACCACCGCTGCCACACCGCCCTGGACGGACACCCGCCCATCAGCCGTGTGAACAACCCTGCGAGTCAATACAGCTAGGGTGTCGGTGCGGGATGCGAAGGCGGAGACAGAGACCGGGCGCAGAAGCCGATGCGTGGCAGGCCCCAACGGCCTCGCCCTGGCCCGCCGCGTCCACGCCGAGCTCGTTGGAGTGCGCACATCGCGGCCCCGTACGGTGAAGCGGTGGTCGAACGAACACGGCGCTTCGCGCAAGGCAGTGCCCACACCACCACGGGGGAGCAGATGACGAGGAACAACCCGCATGAGGCCGTCGCCAGGCGTGGTGACGCACCGGCCAAGCCGGTCGTTCTGTTCAGCGACGAGAGGTCTGCGGTGATGAGTCCCCTGCCGGGCCCGGGGCGGCGCCTGCAGCGGCCACTGGACACCCTTCTCTGGCAGGCACCACCCGCTCTGGAGGACGAGCACGACCCGAGCTGACCGTGCCCGATGGGCCGTCCGCATCGCTGCGGCGGACCTCGCGGACGGCCCGGCATGCCGGATCCGTTGCCGCAGGCCGGACCCCGTAGGTTTTGCGACGGTCCGCCGGTGTCTCCCCTACGCGTCCGGGGCGGCGCGGCGCTGCAGGTGCCCGTTCTCGACCTGCTGGGTCGTGCCGTCGGCGTACTGGACGGTGCAGCGCTCTCCCGGCGGCGCACCGCACTTGGGACAGGTGCCCACGGGCTTGCGCGGCCCCGGGGGCCGCTTCTTCGGCGGCGGGGTCGCGTAGGCGTTCTTCGAGGAAGCGGGCCGCGGAGGACGCTCGGGCCGTGCCTTGGGATCGCACCGGCCGTGCACCGGCTTGTTGCGGGCGCGGCCGCGCTCCCAGCTGTAGAGGACCCGGCCCTTGATCGCGTAGCCGCAGATGGCACACACCGCCGGGCCCTTGCTGCGCCGGGCGGGGACCGTGGCTTTCGCCTGCTTCGCGGGCTCGGTCACCACCGTGCCGTCCGCCCGTGTCACGGTGACCTCGGAAGCCGGAGTGACGTCGTAGGACTGCAGGTTGGGCTTGGCGGTGTAGGTCTGGCCCTTCCGCCCGCCCCGGCGGGCACCACCTCGTGTCATGGCGCAGAGCGTAGGGCACCACCCTCCCCACCCGAAGGTTCCTCCGCCAACGGCCGGACCGCGCAGATACGTGCCCGGGCGGCGCACGCCGAAGCCCGCGCGCCGGGGCGAAGCCCCGTACCAGGGCGCCCGGAGCGCGAAGCTGCCCGCCCCGGCCCGCGCAGCCCGCTGAAAACCCTGCGTTGTCGGTACCCGGGAGCACAATGAGGAGAAGTCACCCTTCTGGAGCAACTGGAGCAGGATGGACCGACGCCTTATCCAGACTGCGGTCTTCGGCAGCCCCGACTCTGACGAGCCGGCACTGTGCCCCGAAACTCCCGACGAGCTGGAAGCCTTCCGCCGTGAGCACACCGGCGTCACCATCTGGTGCGGGACCCAGTTCGAAGGCGGCTGCGGCCGGCAGCCGACGACCCGCCTGTGCGCCGCCAAAATCTGCCACTTCGCCCACTATGGAAGCGGCGGCACGGGCGGCCCCTGCGGCCGCAAGGACCGCGGCAAGGACGACGCCAACCACCTCTTCGCCAAAGCCCACCTGACATCGTGGCTGCGCACCCAGGGCATCGAGGCCGAGTTCACCTTCCCTGAACCCCTGGGATCCGCCGTCATCGTCCATCTTCCCGACGGACGGACGATCCTCGTCCACCTCGACCGGAACCAGCCCGTCACCTGGGACCCCGGCACGTGGGAGACCATCCTGGGCCCCCGCGTCCGCGACGCCCACGCCCTCATCCAGCGCGGCCACCTCCACCGGGTGCGCTTCGTCGACCGCCCCGGCGGCGGCCGCACCCTGCAGTTCGGCACCGAACTCCCCGGCCGGGGCACAGACCACTGGGACGCCCTGGACGACATCGCCCTGACCCCCCACGGCCTCGCCTCCAAGACCAGGCCCGCCGCCGACACCCCGGCCCCCGCACCGCAGCCCATGCAGGCTCCGGCCGGCCGGGAGGTCGTCACCATCACCCGCACCGCCGCTAGCGACCCCCGGCGCACCGACCACGTCCACGAACTGCTGCGCCACCTCGACATCGACCACGACAGCCCCAGGAAGATCAAGGAGGTCATCGAGGCGATCCCGGGCCTTTTTGGAGACGGACCTGCATCCGGACGACGCCAACCGGCTGCGTGTCGCCCTGCCCAGGTGCCTGCGGCGGCTGGAGACCCACGCGCAGCGCCGGCAGAAGGTGGTGCAGCAGCTGCGGGAGAAGCCGACGGAGGCCCTGTACTACGTGGCCGTGGGGCTGCTGGAGGACGACCGCGATGTCTCGCAGGAGGAGAAGGACGTCGTCGCCGCCCTCACCGTGCGCATGGAAGAAGCACGTGCCGCGAAGGAAGCCGCCCGGCGAGCCGCGATTGAGCGCGCACGGGAGGAAAGGCGCCGTGTCGAGCAAGAGCAGCGTGACGCGTGGTTCGAAGAGCTGGCTGCCAGCCGGGAAGCCATGGAACAGCAGACGGCCGCCAAGAGGGTCGTCATTGCCGAGCGAGTGGCCCAAGCCAGGGAACAACGGCCCCAGCAGGACCGGCAAGCGCGAGCCGATAAAGTCGCACAGCTTGCCCCGGCCGTCCGTGGAGCTTTGAAGAAGGCCGCCCGCGAGCATCGCGTCACCACCTGGCCCGAACTCCGCGACAAGACCGGCCTGCGCGAGCTCGGCCGCCTCGACCACAGCGACAAGGTCGAGCTCCTCGCCCTGGTGGAGGCTGGCACCACCCCCGAAGCCCCCTGCTGTCCGCCCTCCTCGTCGCCGACGACGACAGCGACTCCCTCAACCTCCACCGCGACATCTCACGGCTCCTGGGCCGCCCCCTGCCCTCCAGCGACACCGACCTCATCGACCAACTCGCCCACGACCGCATCCAGCTTCACAACCAGCACTGAAGAACGGCCGCCGCGCGCCGGGACCGTTGCCGCCAACGCCGCAGCCTGGTAACCGCAGGACCGGTTATCAGGCGTGGCCGGGCGCCGCCCGGCGAACGTACGACCAGGGCTTGCCCGGTCGGGAATGATCGGGGAATGACCGACGACGCATCCGCCGCCCCGGCATCGCCCGGCCCTGACGATCTCGCTGGGCTGTCCGCACCAAGCCGGCGCACCGTGGACGGAAGAGCTTCTACGCCCTGCAGCGCTTCCGCGTACGCGGCTGGTGGTACGTCCCGCTCGGCATCGCTATCCGGGCGCTGATGAACCACAGCAGCGTAGGCCGTAGCCATGGTCCTGATCCTGCGCACCACCTTGGACAAGGGCGAGGAAGCCTCCTCGGACGCCCGGGGCTCCCACCTGGTCCGCCTCTTCTCCGCCGGGGTGGCCGTCGGGTCGGCTCTGGTTACCTCAGCTCAGGGGGCGTTTCTGCCGGCGTCGGTGAGGCCGCTGGCTTGGCTCGCTGCGGGTGGACCGTCTCGTGCTGGGCCAGCATCGCCACGCACTCGGCGATCTTCCGGGTGCGCGTCTCGGCCCGCTTGGCGGCATTGACGCGGTTGATGAGGGCGAAGCGGTTGGTATTGGTGAGCACCTCGAACATCGCCTGCGCCGCCGGGGCGGCGGCGATCGCAGCTCGCAGGTCGGCCGGCACCTTCGCTTCCGATGACGGCGCATAGGCGGCCGTCCACCGGCCGTCGGCTTTCGCGGCGTCCACCGCGGCGCGGCCGGCAGGCAGCATGAGGCCGGCCGCCTCCAACCGGGCCACGTTGGCGACGTTGCGCTGGGACCAGACGCTGCGGGACCGGCGTGGGGTGAGCCGCCTCCAAGAGCTCTCGTCGTCGCGCTTGCGGGCCTGCCCGTCGATCCAGCCGAAGCACAGTGCCTCGTCGACCGCCTGTTGCCAGGTCAGGGTGGTAACGGAGCCGTCCTTCCTGGTCAGGGCGAGCCACACGCCAGGAGAGGTGGGGTGGTTGTTCAGCAACCACGCGCGCAGCGCCGCGCTGTCGGCAACGATCAATTCATCCAGCTCGGTTCCCGTCACCACCGCAGGTTAGTGCCGCAACTTTGCGCGACGACCTATCGCGGTGACTCGTCGAGCCCGCCGTGGCGGTGTCGACCCGGCTCGCCCTTACCGAAGCCACCGTGGAGAACGGCTGCCTGCACATCGCCCCTGGCACCCACGGACTCGGCGACCGGGCGGATGAAGTGGAGGCCGAGGACGGAGAGCGACGCTCAACGCCAGCGACGTGGCGCGCATCGGTCTGAACGTGCGCTTCCTCATTTCCGGCGCAGTCCGTACCTGCGGTTCCGCTCCCAGCAGCTGGCTTTGTTGATGAGTTACGGATTCTGGCACAGATCGTGGGGGAGCTGCCGCGGAGGGTGACGGCGCTGTTCGATTGAGAGGTTCCAAACCCTGGTTGCTTGACCTGAACGCTCACCTCGTACCCTCCGCACATGACTGATGATCCGTTCCAGTGCCGTTGTGTCCTCTGCCATGACTACGGCGACCGGGACGAAGCGGACCGTATGGATCTGACGGTCATCGAGCACGTGCAGCAGCACGGATGGCGCGTCGTGATGGTTCCCGAAGACGAGATCGGCCCTGGATTCGCCTACACGATCGGCCTCGCGCACACGCACGGCGGACCTGAACTGGCCATGTTCGGGCTCGATGTCCACGCCATGCACCGCATGCTCAACACCCTCGGAGAGAAGTCCGCCGCGGGTGAAGCGCTGGCGGCCGGCCAGAGCCATCCTGATGTCGTCGCCGGTCATCGAGTCGCGCTCAGGCAGGTCGATCGCGGCTGGTACCGGACCTTCTTCGGGCAGGCCATCGGGTTCTACCGGCGGCCGCCTCTGCCCGTGCTGCAAGTCGCGTGGCCTGATGCCGAGGGCCATTTCCACTGGGAGGAGCAGGCTGACGAGAGGCATCGCGAGTCACAGCCTCAGTTGTGGCTGCCTCCGAGTGTCCATCCTGCCGGAATCTGGACGACCGAACTCTGAGCTCGAGGGGCTGGGGAGCCGGCGAGCCGGCACGTGAGCAATGCAGCACTGAAGCAAGAGCATCTTGAGTAGGACTTCGAATCCGGCGCGGCCGTAGAGCGCGCAGCGGCGGCCGGCCTTCTCCCCGAAACGCCCCCACTGCAGCCAGGACACGAAGCCCCCATTTGCCCGTCTCGGTGGAACTGGTTCAGGCGGGACCAGGGCTGCGGTGAAGCTGCGGCGCGCGAGGTCTGTTCCCCGCACGCGCGGGTGCGCTCCACGGGCACCAAGAGGTGTAGCTGCGGCTTGCCTACTCCCCGCATGTGGGGGTGCGGTGGTCCTACTCCAAGCTCAGCGCGCGCTGCGGATTCCACTGTTCCGCACACGCCCGGGTGCCGTCGCCTCCCTCCGAACCCCGGGCGGTCGCACTACCGGGTCCGCGATGGCAGCATCTGGAGGAGCCGCCGCCGCGCCCCGGCCGAAATCGGTCCGAACCAGGACCGTGACCGTCGGCCGCTTCGCGGCCTGTGACAGGGAAGAGCAGCAGCTGGGACGCATGCCGGTCTCCAGCGCCATCTGAGGTTCTGGCGTCCGTCGAGCAGCCCAGGGGGGGCTTTTGCGCCGAACTTCGGGATCCGCAGTCCCCCTGGCAGCCTGCGCGGCATGATCGCGGGAGTTGCTGAGGGCGTGTCACCGAGTGGTGCCGGGGTGGGGGAGTGTACGAGTGACCGTGAACGGCTTCCGGTTCAATCCGCCGCCGAACTGGCCGTTGACTCAAGGCTGGGTGCCCCCGGACGGCTGGCAGCCCGACCCTTCGTGGCCGCCGCCCCCGCCGGGCTGGCAGATGTGGCTGGCTGATTCTCCCGAAGCCGCCTCGGTGACCGGCGCCGTCCCTCACCAGTACGTGCCTGAGTCCGAGGCTCCCGTCAGCCGCAAGAGGGGATGGTTCGGCCGACGGCGACACCCTGAAACGAGCGAGCTCGAAGAGCTGAGAGCGTGGATTGCGCAGGCCCACGGCGCGGACGCCGCCCAAGTCGCGGGCCTGGTGGAGCGCACACGCCAGGAAGCGGCCATGCTGCTGACCCAAGCAGAGGCAGAGGCTGCGGCGATCGTGGAGGAAGCCCGCCAGGTCGTCAAAGACATCAAAAGCGACGCCAAGCAGGCCGCCAAAGACACGGACAACGTCCGCAGGGAAGCCGAACGACACCGCGGTGAGATCTACCAGGCCGAAAGCCGCCTGACCGAGCTGCGCGCGCAGATCGTCACCACCGACGAGACCGTCCTGCTGCAACAGGCCGGCATCTACGCCTACCGCCACCAGCTCCACGACGCCATCGCCTACCGCAGCCGCCTGGACTCCCTCAAGGCCGAGATCAAGGACCTCGCACGCAACAACCAGGCCGTTCTGGCGGCCACGGACTGGACCGTCAACGGCTCCGTACGCGAGGGCCGCAAGATGATCCGGGACTTCTCCAAACTGATGCTCCGCGCCTACAACGCCGAAGCCGACTACGCGGTCCGCAGCATGCGTCCCCACCGCCTCACCTCACTCGTCGACCGTCTCTACAAGAGCCGGGAGACCATCGCCAGGCTCGGCGCCACCATGCATATCCGCATCTCCGACAGCTACCACGACGCCCGGGTACGCGAACTGCAGTTGACCGCCGACTTCCTGCAGAAGAAGGATGAGGAGAAGGAAGCACAGCGCGAGGCGAGAGCCCGTGAACGCGAGGAGGCAGCCGCCCAGCGCGAGCTGGACCGCGAACGGGAGAAGCTCCAGAAGGAACTCAATCACTACGAAGCCGCTCTCGAACGCCTGCGCGCCCAGGGCGACCACCAAGCCGTACGCGACATGGAAGCCAAACTCGCCGAGATCCAAAACGCCCTCCAGGACGTCGACGCACGCGCCGCGAACGTCCGCACCGGATACGTCTACGTCGTCTCCAACATCGGCGCTTTCGGCGACAGCATCGTCAAGATCGGCATGACCCGCCGCCTCGAACCCCTCGACCGCGTCTACGAGCTCAGCGGCGCAGCAGTCCCCTTCCGCTTCGACGTCCACGCCCTCATCTTCAGCAAGGACGCCGTCGGCCTGGAGACCCGGCTCCACCAGGAGTTCGCCGACCGCCGCGTCAACCGCGTCAACAGCAGAAAAGAATTCTTCTACGTCACCCCCACCGAGGTACGCACCGCACTGGAACGCTTCGCGGGCGAGCACCTGGTGGAGTTCACCGAGACCCCGCAAGCACTCGAATGGCGTGCCAGCAAGACAAGCTGACGCGTCACAGCGACATCACGGCTGCCAGACCAGGCGAGCCTCGGCTGCCTGACGGAGGCGGGGAGACGGTCGCGATGCTCACAGGGGCCTGCGGCGTGTACTCGCGGCGCAGGTCCACGACCGTCACGGACGCCGACCCGGACGGTGACGGCGCTCCGCAGCGCTATCGGCATCGGTGGGTCGTCTCCGAGCACCGGCGCAACCAGGCACTCGGCCCCGACTGGGTGCTGCACCGCAGGACATGGGTGCCCTCCCACGCAAGACATGCTCAAGTGGAGGCTTCCTCGGCGAGGAAACAGCGCTCAGCCGGCCAGACAACGACATCCACCTTGGACGGCCCGTCAGCCAGCGTCCCGGGCCCCGACCGCATTGGCACGGCAGCGAGTGGTTGGGCCTGCACCTCAAGTTTCACTCTGGTACGCCGCCGTGGCCGGCGGAGTCGCAGAATCCAGGCCCACACCCGCGCGGTGCCCTGTCGCCGGAGGGGTCTTTGGTCTCGTCGGCCACGGTGCGGCCGGCAGCCCATCGGAACATCGCGGAATGTCCAGGGCGAAGAACATGCTTCAAGAACAGATAACTGCGATCGCTGCGCCACTCGGACGCCACCGGCGGAACCTCGACTTACCCATTCGGCAACAATGAGGACTCACCGGCGATATTCTGCAGATGCCGCCGAGACGGCATGACGTCAATCGCCAAGCGGCAACGGTGAAAAGGCTCAGTGGTTTTCGGCCACGCCTTCTTGGGGGTCCGCCTTGGCATGGTGGCTTTTTTCTGCCCTTATTATTCCTACTCCCCTTCGGGGTATTTTTTGCGGCGCATCGTGACAGGATCAAGCCCAAGGCGCCTGCTGACGATTATGTGATTGATGGCGCGCAGCTTGATTCCGATCTCCTTGTCGCGGCCAATCGCAGCAGCAACCTCACCTAGTCTGCTGTAGACGAAATCCAATTCCTCTTGAAGCGACTCCGGGTTCCGAAATCGATCGGGGTCAACACTATCGAGGTAGTGCCGCCAGACATACGGCCCCATCGGCGGGGTCCCTCCAGGAGGTGTCAGTGAAATGAACCATTTTCCTCGATCGCGCGAAACATGCACTTCGCAATCTGTTCGCTTGAACTTGAGGAGAACGTCGTCGAACTCCTCATATGGCCCACCAGATCGCACGAAGTCATTTCCTTCGAGCCAATCCGATATAGCTTCAAGCCATTCTTCACTCATTTGGTGAATCTCCCTCATGGTATCAAGGTGTCTCGGGCGTCGTTGAGTTCGTACCCGCGCTGGAGCGGGTAGTGCACCTCCCACTCGTAGGCTGACTCTGGCCTAGCTTCGTCAACTGGGGTTGCTAGCTTGAATGAATCGCCGTTGCGGATTCCTCGATCCGATTTCTTATTAGCCTTCACTTGCTGAGCGGCAGTAGTGCGCGCCCTGCGTCCTGGAGGGATCTCGAAGTATTGTCCCCCTCCCCGCAACCACCGAACCCGCCCAAGCAACGCACGGCCCTTCAGGGCAGCCGCCTCGACTGCCAAACCACTCAGACGCTGTAGGAGGTCAGGCAGAGTCACGCTTTCCAGGCGGCGTTCCAGTCTCGTACTCACGCTTGGCGGCATCCAGAAGCCGAGCCCAGGACCGCACCATGGGCCGACGCTTCAACAGAGCCCGCCTCTCCCGCTCCGTCATCCCGCCCCAGACTCCGTGCTCGATCCGGCCATCCAAAGCATGCGCCAGACACTCGGCCCTCACAGGACATCCGGAACACAGCGCCTTCGCCCGGCTCTGCGCCGCCCCCTCGACGAACAGGTCATCCGCTTGCGCCGTCCGGCACAAGGCCGACACCATCCAGCGCTCGCTCATACGCACCCACCCCGCCCCGGTCCCGCACCGCCCCTACAGTCGGCAGCGCTGACAGAGCAGGGACGCTACGGAGGCACGTGCCACGGGTCTACAGCTCACTCCGCAGTTCCCGCTTTCGGGTGAAACCCACAGACAGCCCCCAGCCAGAGCCCTTGAGCATCCGGCCAACAAGGTGCGCCCCTACCCCCGCACCTGCCGATGACGTTGATCGTCACGAGTCACGAGTCACGAGACTGAGGGACGGCCTGCTCACCGTGCTGCCCCGGGAACCGGTGCAGCACCGCTCCCCGCGCTGTCGCGCGCGTGGAGAGAGCCCCACTGCCCAGCCCGGATTCGCCCCCACCGTGGCGACAAGCTCTCGGCGCTGCAAACGACTCGAGGGACCCGGCCGCCCCCCAAGGCGTGGGCATACTGCTAGCCATGACGGCCCCGGTCCGTACCCGCGTGTACGTGATGACCATCGCGGTGCAGGTGCGCGTGGTGGGTAGCGGAGCCTGCATCGGCTTCCTCCTAGACGGCTGGGGCGGCTGGGCGGGTGCAGTGGTGGGTGCGAGTGCCGCTGGCCCGGGCGCGGGATTCGGAATGCTTGTCCGCCCCCGGCCCGCGGTGACTTCCATCCAGGCAGTCAGGAGCGACGGCTTGCGGAAGTGGTCGCCGACGTGGCCCTCCTGAGCATCGCGACGTACGAGGCTGCGGTCTTCCCTCACCCCCGATGGGGTGAGCGATGAGGAGCAGGAGGCCCGTCGCACCATCGCGTATCGGCTCTCCGCCTACGATGGCCTGCCCCACGGATTCCCGTTCGACCGAAGGACTGAGCCGTGCCCGACCGACCTGAGATTGTCTGCATCTGCGGCTCTACCCGGTTCGTGGACGAGATGCGTGCGGCGAACCGTGATCTGACCTTCGCAGGTGTCATCGTCGTTGCGCCAGGCGAAGCAGACGCGTTGATCACCAACGAGCAGAAGACTGCACTGGACGCCCTCCACCTGCGCAAGATCGACCTGGCTGACCGAGTTCTGGTCGTCAACCCCGGCGGGTATATCGGCGAGTCCACGAGCAGGGAGATCGCATATGCTCGCGCCACCGGCAAGCCGATCTCGTTCACCGATCCCGTCTGACCAGTAGACGCTTCATGGTGAGCGCGGGGCTTTCAACGAGGGCTCGCCACGCTGGCAGCGACCCTCTAACGCCTGGCCGACCAGGGGCTGCTCCGTATAGACGATGCCGTCCTGGCCGCGAACCACTTCTCCGGCCTGCTGCTGTGGATTTGGGTGAACAAGGCCATGTCCACCTCGTCGCGATCAATCGAGGTCATTGTGTACCAACGTCTCCTCGAGTGCGGCGCCTGCCTCCCATGACTCCCCAGGGCCTTGAAGTGCGGGTCTCCGCGACAGAGACGTTCGGAGTGGGGAAGCCGCGCCAACGACATGTGTGGCCAAGGTGCGTTGAAAGTGTCGGGGGAGGGGCCTTCACGCAGGGGGTAGGCGTGGATGGCGCCGGCAGGGGGTTGTTCGGGGGTTGCGGCGAACGCCGCGGGACAGCGCGCCGCTTTCGGCTTCGAGGGCCATGTGGATGGAGACGCGGCGAGCCTGCCCGCGTGGCCAGTCCAGAATGCTGTCGTGGCCGAAGATGAGCAGAGCAGCATAGAACCGCGTTCATTCCTGACATGCGCGACCGAGGTGGCGCGACTGCTGGGCATCGAAGCCGTCACCATGGAGCCGAACGACCGGCCTGCCCGCCACCTCGCTCATGCGGTGCGCAAGCCCTTGCTCGAACGCGCGAGTCTGCCCGAGGAACTGTTCGCCCCGCTGATGGCTGCAGCCGTCTACGACCCGGATCCCAGCTTCTGCCGCTGGTTCGTCGAGCCAGCGGTCTACGCGTTCGGACGCCGCCGGGTGCTGGCAGCGCTGGTCGACTACCTACGGGTCGGCACGGAGGCCGAGCGGGCGGGTGCCGTGCGGGCCTGGTACTGCGCCCATGTCCCCTTGCACGCAGACCGTTCCCCCGCGTACGGGCCCGACGGGGTACGTGATCTCGCTCTGGACGAAGCACAGGACATCAAGGTCGCCTGGCTGGAGGCTTCCATGCAGGTGTTCGCCGAAGCCACCGACCAGCAGATGCGCCACCGTGTCCTGCTGGGCATGCCTACCTCCCGCGCGGCATACCCGCTATCGCTACACAAACTACTTGAAAACACGCTCGTATCCGCCCGAGCCCACGCCGACCTACACATTGGGCGCTGGGCCGCAGCAGCAGACCACGACGGGGCCTGAGGACGACTTTCACCCCCTCCTTGCAGTTACGGGACAGCCCTTAGGACGTGTCTGAGATGTTCGGTCAGTGTCTCGTTCCGCGTACGCTCGGATCATGGTGCAAAGCCGGGCGGAAGACGTGGACAGCTATCTCGCCGAGGTGCCTGAGGAACGCAAAGTGGTTCTGACCCGGCTGCGTGAACTGTGCCGTGAAGAGCTGCAGGGGTTCACCGAGGTGATGGCCTACGGGATGCCCGTCTATGAGCGGAATGGCATCGGGGAGATCGCCTTCGCGAGCCAGAAGCAGTACATCTCCTTCTACCTACTGCGCAGCGATGTCCGCGAGGCGTTCGCTGAGCGGCTGGCGGGCCATGACATGGGCAAGGGCTGTCTACGCTTCCGTAGACCGGAGAAGATGGACTTCGTGCTCCTCCGGGATCTGCTGCGGGCCACGGTGGCCGGGCCGGGCAGGATCTGCTGACTCCTGCGACGCGCGACGTCCTGCGCATCCTCGGCCATGACCGCAACCCGCACGGCCCGGACTGGGACGGCGCCACCGGTGACGCCATTTTCGCCGGGCCCCGCGGAGACAGGACCGTCAAGGCTGCCCTGCACACCGCCGGCTGGACAACGAACCGGGCCAGTCCGGTTCTACTACGTGAAACGCCCTCCCGACGGCTCGACGATCACCTACATCGAGGGAGACCTCTATCGAGGCGATCGCCGCACGACCAGCAGCTGACCACCCCTGCGCGGCCCCCCCGGCCTCCGAGGACTTCCGCCTCGTGTCCAGCACCCTTCTCCCAGCGCCCTGAGACCGCAGCAAGCGGCCCGGTGCGCCCGCGTCCCCGCCCCGACGATGGGCGACCCGGGTTCTAAGGTCTGGCCGTGGAGCACTATTGAAGCTGAACGTGTGATGTCGGCCAGCCATGTGTGATCAGGGGCGTCCTGGTCCCAGCTGCGACTCGGTCCATGACTACGCCGTCTACGTCGAACCCAACGTCTGGGTCCGCACTACCTCTGACGGGTCAGCATCCTCGGTCGTAGAGCGTCCGCAGCCACGGTTCCCTGACGGCGGGCATCCGTGCGAGCGTGTACCGGAACGCCTTCCGGGACGGCTGGAACGGGTACCACGGGTGCGGCGGCAGCGGATCGTCCCGCTCCACGCCTGCCGGCAGCCCGCCGACCACCGGCAGCCGGCTCCGGTGTGGCGGGAAGGCGAGCTCGGCCCAGAGCGCGGCATCCATAGGTACCGGCACCGCCCCAGCACGCGGCTGCCACATGTCTCCGGTCTGCGGATGGACCGGCACCAGCACCAGGTCAGTGGCTGGCTCGCCGAACCCCGGTCCCGCCAGGTCGAGCCGCTTCGCACCTTCCCCGGCGGGCAGCAGAGCGCCGAGTGCCCGGCCGAAGAGTTCAGCGACCGGCCCGGGCGCCACCTCGACCGGCGCGCCCTCGGCGGCCACCACCACCTGGGCGAGAGCCACGCCCGCCGGGATGTCCCGGTACTCGCTCAGCCGGTGCCACAGCGCGCCGGTGGCCAACAGCTCCGTCCAGTCCATGACCGGCCGCTCCGGCGGGCCGGCCAACCGTACTACCGACTGCGGGATGAGCCGGACGACCTGCCAGCACCCGCAGTCGTCGATCCTCGTTCCGACCGGCAGATCACAGCCCAGGCAGGCAAGGTTCGGCCCGTCCCTCCCGTCGATCCCCATGCAGTAGCCACCGGCCCGCTCGAGGATCAGCCTGGTGCCGCGCATGTCGCCGGGCGCGAGGAGGACTGTGTCCGAGGGTCCCTTGGACAACGCGCCGAACGGCGCGAAGCGCCGCCGCGCCGCTGCCTCGCGCGCCCCGACCTCGTCCCACTGCTGCCACGGCGGCCCGTACGGCGCGGGATCGACGGCGTAGCATCCGGCCTCCAGCAGCGGCGGGTGCAGTGTCTCCCAGTGGGCGTCGGCCAGGTGGATCGGCAACGCCACCTCCGACACCGCCGCCGTCAGTACCGCACCGCAACCCGCGCACCCGAACACCGCCAAGCTGTCCCCTCCCACCGTCGAAGCCCCCTTCATCCCACCAAGCGGACTGACCGGGCAGCAAGGGATTTTCAGACCACGGTGAACGCCTCCACCCATGGGGCAGAGCAGGATCGGCGTTCCCGGCGCATCCTCAGAAAGCCGGCCGCAGAACGTGATTGGAACCTGTCAGTCAGCCGTCCATGACCAGACCAGTGTTGGGGAGAGAGCCGCAGATTAAGCCCCGGCAGTACTGGACCTGCTTGAGCCGACGCTTCAAGGCGCGCGTGAACTGCCTCATGTCAGCTCCGGCAAGGTTGCCCTGCGCCTGTCCGCCGCCAAGAACACCCGCTCGAACTGCAGCACAGGCGAGGCGGAGGACCTCTTCGGCCCGAGCCCGGACCAGAAGCGGGCCAAGAACGTGTGCAACGGCTGCGCCGTGCGGATCGACTGCCTGGCGGAAGCGTTGGACCACCGGATCGAGTTCGGGGTCTGGGGCGGCATGACCGAACGCGAACGACGAGCGCTCCTTCGCCGCAAGCCCCATGTCATCTCCTGGCGCCACGTTCTCACCAAGACTGCCGACCCTGTTCGACCGGCCGCACGCGAGGACGGAGCGCGGGTCACCCCAGCGCGCGCGTGAACGGCTACGCCTGAAGCCCGAGGAACGCGCGGTGACGGCACGCCAGGTTCCTTACCTGGAGGACCGGCGGGTCACTCGCCCGCGCTGCCCGGCATGCGGCCACTTCCCAGGGCTCGTAGGTTTTGGTTTGCCCGACTCGGCAGGACGGCACGGCGGTCACGCGTCCCTTCGCGCGTGCGCGGACCGCCCCCTTCGAGCTCTCCGCGGGGATGGCCACCCAGCAGCGGCGCGGTATGGATATCTCGAAGGCGGTGGCGATACGGGCGAGGGTTTCGCCGCGGCGCAGGTGCACGTGGGCGACAAGCGCACGGCGGTGCGGGGAGTTTGCACCGCTGGTCACCCTCGCGGGTGACGACGAGCATCGTGACCCACTCGACCAGGGAACAGGACCAACGAAGTCTCCGGCGTCAGTGTGATGAGTGAGATCACCACACCAACGACGAAGGTTTCACCATGTCACCACCAACCCCGCTGGCCAGCCCTTGCACCCTCACAGGAACAGGATGAAAGAGGCTCAGTGACCCGTTCCGAAAATGTCATTCAGCGTTGACGGCCAATCAGCGTGGGCAAGTTCTGCCGCGATGAGCAGGTCCCGCCAATCGGTCTCCATGAGCTCAATCGCATCGATAAGTTTGCCCACATTTCCGTCCGCCAGGATTATGACGGCGGCAGTAATCTTTTCCTCCGCTGCTTCATGGAAGACCTTTTCCTCGGCCTCCTTGAGAAGGGAAGAAACAGAATTCGCTTCAACTCCGTACTGATCTTCAATCCTAGCGGCAATGCGACTCGTGATCACCTGGCATCCTCCCACCAGTAGACGACGGCTTGGTTGTATCTTTTCAACGAATCAGACAGGCTCGGTAGGTTATCTCCGGGGAGGAAGTAGGTAGTCTCCGATCCGAGTGTGACCTGCCGCACTAAACTGCCTTAGTTTTCTGGCGAAAACGGTGGGAAGACCCTTTTCGGTCAGGTTTCCCTTCGTTGGCGAGGCCCGCCGACGGCAGCCCCTACTCCGCACCCCCTACGTCTCCGACGCCGACGCCGCCCGCATCGCCGAAGCCACCTCGCACCTGACTGCCGATCCCGCCTTCCTCCTGGACGCCCTCCTCGACACCGCTGGCCGTACGGCACCCGACGACACCCCTTGTCCGCTCACCAAGCAGTCCCGAACACCCGGTACCCGAGAGGAGGTTGAGCTCGTGGCGGAGGAACGGTTCACCCGGCGCACCGTGACCGTGGTCATGGCGGTCATCGCAGCCCTGGCCTTCGTCTTCTCCTTCGGCAACGTCTGGGCACTCGCCTTGCGCCTCGGTGTTCCGCACCCGATCGCCCGCTGATCGCCCCCATGGTGGACCTGTCCGTCGTCGGACTCCTGGTCGCCCTGCGGTTCCTGGCCCTGCGCGGCGTGTCCAAGGCGGAGTTGCGGACCGGCACCCGGCTATTGCACCTGTGCGGACTACTCACCCTCGCCCTGAACACCGCCCGAGTGGCACACATCCGTGACAGCCTGAACCCGGTCGGCCTGCTGCCGCGCATCCTGCGCTCGACACGGCTGCTCACCCTCGCTGACCAGCTCGACATCAAACAGCTCACCGCTGCACTCAGGATGACCTACGCCGGAGCCGCCCACTACGCGTAGCGGTACGCGCCCTCCAGAGCGGGCACTGCGCCTCCTGCAGTGGCTGGATCCCGAGTCGGGCGCCCCGTGCTCTACGCCCAGTTCGCGTAGTGCGTGGAGCTGCTTCTGGCTGAGTTTCTCGCGTATCGCTCGGGTGTTCGATGCCCATATGCCCAGTCGGAGGGTGATCGGCTCCGTCTCGCCGTCGATGGTGATCTGCTCGGTGTGGCCGCGGGGGACGGGCCGACTGGCGCCTTCCCGTTCGACGTACTGTGTGAGGGCGATGAGGCCCCGTTGGAACGCCTGCTGGGCCTTGCTCAGACCCTTGGCCGCTCCTGTGGCTACTGGGGCGGGAGACGGCGCCTGGGCGGGTTGCACGCCCAGCTTGGCCAGCCGCTCCCGCTGCTCGGTTGAGAGCTGCGCCCAGGTGCCTGGGTCTTTCTGCCGCTGCAGCCATCGTCCGATGTCGTCTCTGTCCATGAGGACGCCGGGCTGGATGTCGGGTAGCACTCCACCGTCCTCGTCGGCGGCGAGGTCGGCGAGCACTTTGTAGTGGCGTTGCCAGTCGAGGGGCCAGGGGCAGTTCCAGTCCTTGTCGATCGCGGTGAGCTGCTGCGCGCGTGCGGCGGCTTGTTCGGGGTCTTTGCCGAGGCCGTCTTTGCGGCGGGGTTGGCGAGGAGTTGTCCGATGGCGAGCTGCTCGCGGTCTCCCGTGCCTTCGCCCCAGAGGGCGTCTTGGCGGGGTGCGAGGTGCCCGGTGGCTCGCCGGTAGGAGCGGAGTGCGGCGAGCTTCGTCTCCCATGCTTCGTCGCCGGGTTCCCCAGACCATGCCGGCCTCGTCGAGAAGCTGTTCGCGATCCGCATCCGCACAGCTGCTCGGCGTGGCCACACAGCCGGGGGCCTTGACGCCTCCGTTGAAATCCTCCGGCAGGCCGGTGAAGAGCTTGTGCGTACCGGTTTCATCCACTCCGTGGACAGGTCGTCCGTGTTCACGGAGTTCCTGAACTCCTCAGCGACAGAAGTGCTGGTCTGTGTAGGCGGACTCCGGCCCGTTCCCTCGCAGTCGCCGGCAGATGCCTTCGAGTCCTCACAGCGCCTGGGCCGGCACCGCTGGGTCGTGGAGAGAACCGTGTCCTGGCTGGCCGGCTGCCGAAGGCTCCACCGCCGCTACGAACGCAAGGCCGAACACTTCCTCGCCCTCGTCGGCATAGCAGCGACCCTGATCGGTTACCGCCGGCTGAACGCCCTGCTCACGGCCTGAGCCGGTCCTGCTGCACGTCGAAGCAGACCAGCCCCATACTCTCGGCCACTGCCGCCGCATAGGCCGACGCCTCTTCAGCCATGCTGAATCGCATGGGGAAGTAGATCAGTGGCCCGCTGGCTTCGTTGATCAGCGGGCCGGTCGACCAGGGCGAGGTGTCCTCGTCGTCCTCGGTGAGGTCGCACCACCGCTCAAGCAGCACGGCGACGTACGCCGCGATGCGTTCGGACGGAGACTCTTCCGTCTCGCTGTCGATGTATCGGTCGTAGAGGTCACTGAAGACCCGGCCAGCGGTCTTGTCATCCGCCGGCCTCTCGCCTTCCCAGACAGCAAGGTCGTAGCTCATGACCGGAGACTCTCATGCCGCTCCGAAAGCCATAAGAAACGACGTCTAAGACCGCACTGAGCATCCTCTTGATCGGGAGAACCGATCGGCGTTAACGTCATCCTTACTTTGTGTTACGAGAAGAGCACCACCTGCACGTGCAATGGGGTCTGGTGCTCTCCGGGGGGTGTCGTGCCAGAACGCATTGCGATGGCGGCCGGTCTGCCGCCGATCAGCTTCGTAGCTCATCAGATCCGTACGGGCGGGATGGGCGGTGCCCGGGACGACTTTGAAGAAATGATCATTGAGCTTGCGAACGCCACGATGCCCGGTGTCCGCACCATCGCAGCCAACCCCGGTGACTGGGGCATCGACGCGTTCGCCGGCGACCTGGGTGGCTCCATCACGGTCTGGCAGTCCAAGTACTTCCATCCCGTCACCGCGGCTACACACCAGCGGACGATCAGGGAGTCCTTCCAGTCGGTGATCAAGCAGGCGGCCGAGCACGGTCACACGGTGAAGATGTGGATCCTGTGCATTCCTTCCAGCATGGATGGGCCGACCACGAAGTGGTGGGACAAGTGGAGGAAGACCCAGGAACGTGACCACAACCTGGTCATCGACTTGTGGGACGCGACGCAGCTGACGGTCAGACTGCGGACTCCAGAAGCTGATCATGTGCGCCGCGCTTACTACGAACCATTCACGGCCGCGCCTCCCGACCACGAGGAAGCCCGGACCGTCCTGGAAGTAGACGAGGACAAGGCAGTTGCCTTTGAATCTGCGCTCTTCGTCAGACAGATGAGGGAGGCCGGCCATCTAGAGCTCGATGGCGCCAAGCGCCAGTTCTTCAACGCGGACCTGGTCGCACGCGAGATCGCCCATAAGGGCGTGCCCTCGGAGGTCAACGCCCTGGTGTCCACGGACGCGACCCTCCACGGCGTGTGGGAAACCCGCTTCAACGAGTGCTGCGCTGACGACAGCCTGCGCAAGTTGCACAGCCTGGTCTGGGCCGACGTCCGGACAGAGCACCCCCAGCTGCCCAAACAGCTGAGGCTTGAAGTAGCGCACGCCTGGGGACTGGTCCACCGGCTCGTGGACAACCGTAAGGCCGGCTGGGTCAAACACTGGCGCACCGTTGCCGCCGCTCACTGCGAAACCGATCCACACAGTCAGCAGCCCCCGCATGAGCCTCCGACCGACGATGAGGAGTCGCCGTGGACACCGACCGCCCGGTAGTCATGCCGGAGGACGAGGTCCAGTTCCGGCTGGCGCAGCTCCTTCTTCTCATGAAGGCCATGGCCGACCAGAAGCCGTACGGCGCGAACCTGGAACGCATCGCTTACTACGACTTCCTCTCCGCGAACCCCTTCCTGGTGGTGGAGCCGGACAGCCGGGAGGCGTCCCTGCTACGTCTTGCGGGCTTCGACCCGCGGGTGCTCTCCTACGCGTCCTCGGGTCAGCGATTCACCAGCCGCCGAGAACGCATTCAGCATGACTTGAGCCTGCTGGTGGCCTACGGATGCTGCAGCGCCGTGAATGAGCAGGGCGGACTCGTCTACCGCATCACCTCTGCCGGACGTGATTTGAGCGCTCACCTCACCACGACCTACGCCAGATCCTTCACCACCGCAGCCGAAATGGTTGTCGGAAAGCTACGTCGCTTCAGTGACGCCCGCCTGCGCAAGGAGACCGCGGGCTGGCTGCGTGTCGACGGCAACAACCGGCCCGCCGCAGCTCTCGCCAGCGTTCTTGGAACCGTAGACAACGGCAGGACAGTACTTCAGCCACTTGACCGGCTCTTCGCGGAGGACGACCGATGACCGAAGCACATGGCATCCGCGTACGACGCCTGCGCCTGGTGGGTATCGGTCGCAACTACGACATCGACTTCACCGCAGAGGGCCGCGTCCAAGATCTCTCTGTCATCTCGGGAGCCTTTAGCTCCGGCAAGACAGCCGTCCTGGAGTTCGTCGCCTACGGTCTCGGCGCCAAGAACCACCCCAGACACCCCGAAGTCCTCCGCAAGGTCCGCTCGGCCCTGCTGGAAGTCGAGCTCTCCGGCGACAGCCACATCATCGAACGCGCCGTAGGCGAGCCCTCCACCGTGGCCTTCGTCCGCCGCGGACGACTGGACCAGCCCTCCTTCTCCACCATCGAAAAGAAGGTCATCGCCCCGGCCGGCGACCCCCAAAGCCTGTCCTCTCTCCTGCTGAGCCACTGCAAGCTGGAAGGAGTAGAACTACGGGAAGCGCCAACCAACGCAGAATCACGCACCGACCCCCTCAGCATCCGCGACCTGATGTGGCTGACCTTCCTGCCCAACGAACGGGTCGCTGACAAGAACTTCCTCTTCGAGAACAGCCCCCCGCGCAAGCACAAGCTGCGCCAGGTCGTCGACGTCGTCTTCGGCGTCCACGACGACCGCGCCGTAGAACTCGGATCACGCATCAAACAGCTCGAGGGACGCCTCAACCGTTCGCGGGCCGAGCTAGCCGCAGCCACCGCCTTCGTCGCCGAACAAGACGGTGAAACAGCCACCGACCCGCAGACCCGCCTGGTCGCCGAGCGCCAGCTGACGGCGATCACCGCACAGCTTGAGGAACTCGACCGGCAGGCCCACGCCGCCACCAGCTTCGCCGAAGAACTGAGCCAGACCCACCGACGCGCTGCAGAGGAAGCCCGCACAGCCTCCGCCGTTCTGCGCGACCGGGAAACACAGCTTGCACGCATGCTTCCCCTGCGCGCCCAATACGCCGACGACCTCCTCAAACTCGGCATGCTGGCTCAAGCGCGGCAGCTGTTCGACCCGCTCCGCGTCCGCACGTGTCCCGCCTGCCTGAACCCGTTGTCTGCCCCGCCCCACGTCCTCGACGGGCACTGCAGCATGTGTGACCACGACCTGCCGGAGACGCCTGATCTGACCCTCGGCGCCGCGGCCGTCAACAGCATCAGCGCACAAGCCGAGCAGCTGGACGTCGCGGCCGAGATCCGTTCGACGAAGGCCCGGCTCAAAGAGATCACTACGTACATCGAGGAACTCGACGCCTCGCTCTCCTCTGCCAGGCAGCGGGCGCAGACTGCCAGCTTGGAAGAGCAACGTGCGGCGAAAGCCCTTGACGAAGCCACCTCACCCACCGTCTCCACCTTCCTCGTGGCCCGAGACGAGCTGCATCGACGCAAGGAGGTAGCCACCCGCAAGATTGATCAGTTGAACACCGCGTTCAAACTCCAAGAAGGTTTGGCCAAGCGGGCCGGAGTCGTGAACCGCCAAGAGGCGAACCTGAGCCAGTTTCGTGAGGAACTTGCGCAACTGGGTGATGCCACGCAGGACCGAAATGAGCTACTCCGACAGATCAGCACGCGGTTTGGCCGTCTCCTTGTTGAGTGGCACTACCCCAAACTCAGCCAGGCCCACATGGCGAACGACCTGACTCCCTTTGTGCGTGGTGAGCCTTACCAGGTGGCATCTTCAGGAGCCAGGACACTCATCACCCTCGCCTGGCAACTGGCTGTCTTCGAAACTGCCTTCGAGAGCGGGGCATCGCACCCTGGATTCCTCATGATCGACAGCCCTCAGAAGAACCTCGGACACGGCACCGGCCGCGACACCCTCATCGCGGACGCTGTCAGCACCGACGACTTCTACCGACACCTCACACAGTGGCTGGCACGTCATGGCAACGGGGCGCAGGTCATCGTCGCCGACAACAGCCCACCCGAGCTGATTGAGGACCGCGTGATCGTCCGTTTCAGCCGGGACGAGACAGAGCCGCCTTACGGCTTGATCGATGACGAGACGGGCTGAGAACAAGACCGTCCGAAGCAGGTCCTACCCGGAGACCGGACAGGACCTGAAGTCCGGGGTCATGCCCATCCCACCCCCAGTTCCCGCAGTGCGTCGATCTGTTCGATGGTGAGTTTGTCGCGTCTGGCGCGTGTGTTGGAGATCCATACACCGAGCTTCACCGGCACCGGATCCGTCTCGCCCCCGACTTCGATCTCGACGACCGCACCGCGCGGGACCGGCCTGCCTGCGCCTTCTCGTTCCACCCACTGCACGAGCGCGGTCAGTCCGCGTTGGAAGGCTTGCTGCGCTTTGCTCGGGCCCTTCGTCGCACCCATAGCCGCCGGAGCGGGAGACGGCGGCTCAAGCGGTTTGATGCCCAGCGCGGTCAGCCGTTCCTGCTGCTCGGTCGACAGGAGTTTCCAGGTGCCGGGCTTGCGCTGCTGCTTGAGCCATTGTCCGAGGTCGTCGCCGTCGAGGAAGACGCCGGGTTGGATGTCGGGCAGCACGCCGTCGGGTTCGTCGGTGGCGAGGTCGGCGAGGACGCGGTAGTGGCGTTGCCAGTTGAGTGGCCAGGGGCAGTTCCAGTCGGGGTCGATCACCGCGAGCTGCTGCGCGCGTGCGGTGGCTCGTTCGGGGTCTTTGCCGAGGCCGCTTTTGCGGCGGAGGTTGGCGAGGAGTTGTCCGATGGCGAGCTGCTCGCTGTCGCTCTCGCCTTCGCCCCAGAGGGTGTCCTGCCGGGGTGCGAGGTGCCCGGTGGCTCGTCGGTAGGACCGCAGTGCGGCGAGTTTGGTTTCCCAGGCTTCCTCACCCGGTTCCCAGACCATGCCGGCGTCGTCGAGGAGCTTGGTGCGATGGTCGTCGAGTTCTCCGGCCCGTCGCGCCTTGCGCTGCTGGTGCAGCCAGCGCCCGAGGGGGAACGCCTTCGTCACCCCGACTTTGGTCTCGATGTCGTAGGGGACGGCGTGCAGTCCGGTGATGTGGTGGTCCTGCCGCCAGCGGAGGAGTGCTTGGTACCCCTCGAGCCACACCAGCGACTCCGGCCGGTACACCCGCGTGCGGAGGAAGGCCGCGATCGTCGCCGGGTCCCGGGGAGAGGAGAAGCGGAGGAGGGCGGACTCGGCCGCGCCTGCAGCGCCGTACTGCTCCTCACCACGTTCCTCACCCTCACCTTCACTCCCGCCGTCCCAGCCGGTCATGCGCCCTTCCTCGTCGCGCCGGATGTGCACGGTGCGCTGTCCGTGGGTGTGGGCGCGGGAGGCGAGCTGCTCGACGAGTCGTTCATCATGACTGCGCAGGCCCTGGAGGACCGCTACAAGGGGGCGGAACGAGGCGGAGGCGACCAGGTCGGTGGGGTCCTCGCCGGGTTCCAGGAACACCGGCACGATGATGCGGGCGATCTTCGTGGAGCCGTCCCTGTTGGGCCGGAGCGCGCGGCCGATGTTCTGGACGATCTCGACCTGGGATCCGCGGGTGTCGGCGAAGCAGACGGCTTCGACACCGCGTTCGCCAGTGATGTCGACGCCTTCGCCCAAAACCCGTACCGAGGCGAGGAACGCCCGATGCACCCGCCGGTTGTCGGAATCGATGCCGTTGGCGAACTGGCGCAGGACCTCGCGTCGCTCGCTGACGAGGTGGTCTCCGCACAGCCATGCCGACCAGACCCGGTCCGGGGGGACGTGCCGGCCGGGTTCGAGGCCGTAGAGCGCGGCGTCGATCGATGAGGCGGGCATGGTCTCCGCCGCGGCGAAAGCCTTCACGGACGGCTCGCCGGCATACAGCTCGGCTGCAGTCTTCGGCAGCTGCTCGGCAAAGGCCGCCGCCTCTTCCACCTTCTGGTGGAACGTCATGACCGTACGCAGGTTGTGTGCGGCGGCGTGTTCCACAAGCGCGGCCTGCAGCAGGGCGAGGCGCCGGCCTCGTAGTGCTTCCTCGGACAGGCTGAGGATGGGGTCGGGATCGCGGATCTCCAGGACGTCGATCTCGAACGCGGCCAGGATCCCGCGTTCGATCGCCTCCGAAAGCCCGAGCTCCGCGCCCGGCAACCAGGCGCCGAACGTCCCGTCCGGGTCGTCGGCCATCGACGCGATCTCCACCTCGCGCCCCTGCGCACCCTTGAGCGGGTGAGGGGAGGCGAGGATCCGCGGGGTGGCAGTGAGGTAGAACCGGTAGTCGGCGGGGATGCGCGTGTTGTCGTGGATCGCGGCCCACGGCCTGCCAAGATCTCCCGCCGTACCATGGGCTTCGTCCACGACCGCTAGGTCGAAGCCCGTCATCTTCTGCCCGTAGAGCCGCTCCCCGCCCGCCAGAGCAGCCTCCAGCGGCCCGCGCACCGTTCCTCCGCCCCACAGGCCTTCCGGGTCATCCCGGTCCACCAGGGAGGCGTATGTGGCCAGCACGACCACCGGCCCGTTCCCGGCCCACAGGGCCAGCTGGATCGGGTTGGTCGTCGTACGGACGCCGAGCTGCTCCAGGACGTCGTCGTTGTCCAGCGAGCACACGGCGACCATGGGGGAGCGGTGCCCGACCTGCCGCCATGCCTGGGCGGTCTGAACGAGGAGGTCCAGGGTCGGCACGGTGACGAGGATCCGCCCGTGGGGGAAGCATTCCAGCGCGCACGCGGCAGCGGTGATCGTCTTACCCGACCCGGTTGCGGACACGATCGTCCCCCGCACACCCTGCGCCGGCACTGGAGATCTTGCAGGGAATCCGATCCATTCACGAAATGCTGTCTTTTGGGTCACCTGGTGTTCCCTGAGTGGGATCAACGACATCTTCTTACCTTCTCCGACTACCTGCTTCGGGTGGCTCGGCGCGGTTCGTGGGCCGCAGAGAGACAGGCTCACACAGACGATGACAAGGACAAGGGGACAGGCGCTCCGGCATCAGATCGAACTGGCAGTCCTCAGCCCTACACCACAAGACGGCCGACCCGGTGCGATCCCGTCCAGCCCGCCGGCTCGCACCCGACGTTGCCCATGGAACAAGCGCAAGAGGCATGACAGTGGACGGTGGGTCATAGGATCACCGGCATGATCCACCCGACCTCAGGACCTCCCACCTGGAAGCACGCGATCTTCGCTCTCGTGCTGACAGCACTGATACCCGTCTGCTGGTACGCCCTGCAGCCGGTCTATCCAGACTGTGTGTACTTCGGGAACTTTTCCTACGAGGAAGCAATTGAATCCGGTCAGTGCGATCCCCCTCGCATGCGCTGGAAAAACTGGCTGGACTAAGAATCATCCTCTCAGCCTGTCCCATCTTTCTGCCAACTTTACATGCTGCATCAATCCAGGATTCGCTTCCCGACCCGGACACCACAGGTAGCCTTCGGCCATGACTGCACAGTGGTACGTCCTCATCGAAGAGGACACCCGGGCGACAAAACGCGTCGACGGCATAGACCTGAAACTGCACCACTGGAAGCTGGTAGGCACCCACCCCATCCACGGCACCGAAGCACAAGCCCACGCAACGGCCGAAGACGCCGCCCTCCACTACACACCCGCACTCCTGGCCCGACACGCCCGCCCAGGAGGCGAACCAGCCCGACGCGCTTTCCTCACCCCAGACGGAGCCTGGCTGGTCCACCTCAAACAACGGCACCGCGAATGCCACATACGAGTGACCACAGCCCGCCTCGTCCACGCCCTGGACGAGAAGCCAGCCCCGACGAAAACCCTGAAGGACAAACTCCGCGGCGCACTCGAAGGCCCCCACCCCCCAACAAGCCCTGGAGGCCACGAAAGCAGGCCTGACACGCCACCCACACCGCTGCGCCCTTCAAGTGTCCGCACCGGCACGTCTCCCCATGGATGCAGGGGATGCGGGTACACGGGCCGGCATGACACCGACGTCGAAGTACCCGACCTCTATCCGGGCCGTACGGCAACTGCGCCAGGTCCGTACCCACTACACGGCAGGCGTCCTGCTCTGGGCCTCAGCCGTGACCTGGACCGCAATCACGCACCCCGGGAGCCGACAGATGTGGGTTTGTCTGCTCCTCCTCACCGTGTTCACCACCCTGCTGGGCACGACATCCCTGTGGCTTCACCGCCTGCGCCGGCAGGCCGCAAGGGTCCACATGCCGGCGCATCATGCTGCCCCGCGTCACGCGAGTGCCTGACCCCAGCCATGCCCACACAGATCCTGCGCCCGACCGGCCTGTGCTCTCGGCATCGGATCGGTGAGGTTGCGGCTACCCGGCTCCGGTCTGGCTTGTGATGGCGGGCTGGGGGCATACGGGACAGCACCCCTTATGTGTGAGGAGCTTGTTCATGCTTGGTATAGCGGCAGCGGTCCTGTTTTTCATCGCGTTTCTGATCAACGCGGCAGACATCGCCACCAACGATGTGTTCTCTTCCACCAACGTGATGTTGCTCGGCCTGCTTGCCCTGGCCCTCCACGTGGCGGGTATCGGGGCCGGCCGGGTCTCGAGACGCCGCTGACCCCCTGTGCCGGGTGATGCCCTGTCACCACCCGGCACAGGCAAGCCCACACCGCTACCATCCCCTCGCTGTCAGCCTGGCCCGCGTCAGCGGGCCACAGGGACTGAAGGCGAAGCCGGAAGTCCCAGTGGTGGGGGAGCGCAGCGGACCCACCACCCCACCGGCCCGGAGCGAAGC
>NZ_JBICYQ010000006.1:0-453421 GCF_043201055.1 Streptomyces sp. NPDC048338 | reverse complement strand
GGCCGTGACGACATCGCCGACGCCCTGGACCCGGTCATCGAGAAGGCCATGGGCGCCCTGGTGAAGTCCGCCAAGACCATGGGCGACCACGTCGGTGAGACCCTGCCCAAGGCGGTCAAGCAGATATCCAAGGACCACAGGAACAACGACGACGCCATCCGCGACCGCCTCGCGCGGCAGCGCAAGGGCGACCATGACGACACCAACGGCGGGTCTCAGCAGCGCAGAGCACCGGGCCCCGACGCCCACACCAGGCCCAATTCGGTCAGCGATGCCAAGGGCGATCCCCGCGCCAACAGCGTGTCCCTGGACAAGACCGTCTGCAAAAACGATCCGGTCGACGTCGCCACGGGCAAGACGCTGCTCCCGCAGACGGACCTCGTCCTGCCCGGGGTGCTTCCGCTCACGCTGCGCCGAACCCATGTATCGACCTACCGCTACGGTCAGTGGTTCGGGCCCAGTTGGGCGTCCACCCTCGACGAGCGCATCGAGGTCGACGTGTACGGCGGCGGAGCCATCTGGGCTCGTGAGGACGGCTCTCTGCTCATCTATCCGCGGCTGCCTCGCCCCGGCGGCGAGCAGGTCTTCCCTCTGGAGGGCGACCGGCTTCCCCTGGTCCATGGCGGCGTCGACGGTGACGCGACCACGTACGAGGTGCGCGACCCTCACGGGGGTCCGGTCCGGAGCTTCACCGGCAACCCGTACCGGTCCTCGACCGCCTACTGGCTGTCTGCGGTCGAGGACCGAAATGGCAACCGCGTCGACTTCGCGCGCCGCGCCGACGGTGCCCCGACCGCCGTGACCCACTCGGGTGGATACGTCGTCCAGATCACCGCGACCGAGACCCGGGTGACGGACCTGGCTGTCCGTGGCCCTGGAGGCCCGACCACGGTCGTCGGCTACGGCTACGACCAGGCTGGGCGCCTCACCGCTCTGACCGGCCCGGATGGCACCGACGGCCCCGTCATGTACTTCACGTACGACGGTGATGGCCGCGTCACCTCGTGGACCGACCGCAATGCCTTCACCTTCCGCTACGTGTACGACGCCGAGGGCAGGGTCGCCGGCACGGTCGGCCCCGAAGGCACTCTCACGTCGACGTTCACCTACGACGTCCACCCTGAGACCGGGCACCGTACAACCCGTTACACCGACTCCACCGGCGCCACCAGCGTTCTGCACCTCAACGACCGCCTGCAGGTCGTCGCCGAGACCGACCCGCTCGGCCACACCACCTACCTGACCTGGGACGCGTACGACCGCCCGCTCACGCGCACCGACGCCCTGGGCCACACCACCGAACTCACCTGGAGTGAGGAAGGCAACCTGGTCGGGGTACGGCTGCCCGACGGCACCACGGCCACGGCCCGCTACGACGAGCGGAACATGCCCGTGGAGATCACGGGGGCGGACGGGACCGTGTGGCGGCAGACCTTCGACGGCCTGGGCAACTGCACCGGCGTCCAGGCTCCCGACGGGACGGTGAAGCGTTTCACCCACGACCGCACGGGCGCCATCGCGACCATGACCGACGCCCTGGGCGGCACAGTCCGCTTCACCTCCGACGCCGCCGGTCTCACCCTGGAGGTCAGCGACGACGAGCACGGCGTGACGCGCGTGCAGCGGGACCATCGCGGACGCCCCCTCCGCATAGTCGATCCGGTCGGCCAGGCGCAGGAGTTCGTGTGGGACAACGACGACCGCCTCCTCGCCCGAACCGCCACGGACGGAGCCCGTGAGAGCTGGGCCTGGGACGACGAGGGCAACTGCACGGCGTACACCGACGCCGCCGGCGGCGTCTGGGGCACTGCGTACGGCCCCTTCGACAAGCCTCTGGTCCGACTCGACCCGGACGGAGCCCGCCACCAACTGCGCTACGACACCGAACTACGCCTCGTCGAAGTCACCAACCCGCTCGGGCAGAGCTGGAGCTACACCTACGACGCCGCCGGCAACATGGCCGCCGAGACCGACTTCGAGGGACGCACCAGCCACTACCACTACGACGCGGCCAACCGGATCACGCGACGCGTCAACCCCGCCGGACAGACCGTCACCTACACCTGGGACGCCATGGGCCGGCTGACCTCAGACGACGCAGACGGCGCCCTCACCAACTACGTGTACGACACTGCCGGGGCGCTCGTCGAAGCCCGCACCGCGACATCCACGCTCAGTATCGTGCGCGATGTCATGGGCCGACCGCTCAGCGAAAGCATCGACGGGCGGACTCTCCGGTACGCGTACGATCCGGCCGGCCGCCGCATCGCGCGCACCACACCCACCGGCGCCGTCACCAGCCTCGCCTACGACCCCGCAGGCCGGTGCTCCTCGATGGCTGTGGACGGGAACGCCCTCACCTTCGGGCACGACCTCCTCGGTCGCGAGGTCTCCCGGGTCTGGGGCGATCCATCCACCCCGGTGAGCCTGACAACCACCTGGGACGACGCCGGCAGGCCGGCGGCGCAGAGCCTCGGCGCCGGAACTGTCCCCTCGCCCCTTGTCACGCGCGACTATTCCTACCGCGCCGACGGTTTCCCCGTCGCCATCGGCGAAAAGACCGCAGACACGGACCGACGCGTCAAGCAGATCACCATCGACCCGATGGGCCGGCCCCTCACCGTCGCCGACGACGGCTGGACGGAGCAGTACGCCTACGACCGAGCAGGCAATCAGGACGCAGCGCGGTGGCCCACCCGAGCCGGGCGTGGCGAGGCCCGCGGCCCGCGAACCTACGCCGGCACCCGTCTCCTCACCGCGGGAGCCCTCCACTACACACACGACGCAGCGGGCCGGGTCGTCGAACGCCGCCGCACCCGCCCCTCGCGCAAGCCCGACCTCTGGCGCTACACCTACGACGCACGGGACCGTCTCACCTCCTGCACCACACCCGACGGCACCCTGTGGACCTACACCTACGACCCCCTCGGCCGCCGCACCGCCAAGCACCGCATGGCAGACGACGGGCAAACCTCGGTGGAGACCATCCGCTACACCTGGGACGGAACCGTCCTCGCCGAACAGATCGACGAGGCCACCGCAACCGTTCTGACCTGGGAATACGATGGACACCGCCCGCTCGTCCAGTACGAACGCAGACTCCTCGACGACGCCGAGACCGACGCGCGTTTCTTCGCCATCGTCACCGACCTCGCCGGCACCCCCACCGAACTCGTCTCCACCACCGGCGAGACGACCTGGCGCAGCCGATCGACCACCTGGGGGACCACAGGGTGGAACCGCGACGCCACCGCCTACACCCCGCTCCGCTTCCCCGGACAGTACGCCGACCCTGAAACGGGCCTCCACTACAACTTCCACCGCCACTACGACCCCGACACCGCCCGCTACACCACCCTCGACCCCCTCGGCCTCGCGCCCGCGCCCAACCCGGCCACCTACGTCGCCAACCCCTGGGCATCCACCGACCCACTGGGCCTCGCCCCCAAGCGCTGTAGCTTCGACGCCTACGACTGGGGCGACTCGACGAGCGGGTTCGGCGGCAGCGTCCGCTACGGGCGCCTCGACCACCTGGGCCGCCCCACAGGTGTCTACGCCTCCATACGGCCCGAGATGCTCAACAAGGGAACCGAGGCCGGCACCTTGCGGACCCCCGGCTGGCGCGGCAACGGCAACGACTTCAACGAGGCCCGTGGCCACCTCTACGCCAACCGCCTCGGCGGTCACGGAACGGGGAAGTTCGCCCATCAGAATCTGGTGACCGAGACGCAGACCCCCACCAACACGCCCGAACAGCGGCTGTCGGTAGAGGCGGTGATCTATGACCAGGTCAAGAACAATGACGAGGTCGTCCAGTACAACGTGGTCCCCAAGTACGCGGGCAGCAACCCGATCCCCCACGAAATCCACTTCACGGCGTACGGCAGCAAGGGTTTCACCTTCACCTACATTCTTGAGAACCCCGCCGCGTACGTCAGAACCGGCGTCTAGCGCTCACGACGAATCGTTCCGGAGAAACGCATGCCCCGCACCACACCCTCGCGTCCAGCCGATGTCGAGGAGCTCTTTCCCGGCCTCGCCGAGTTCCGGCGGACAGCGACGCGACTTCACCCGCGCCCCGGAGACCCGAAGGCACAGGACAGCTCCGTCGCAGGCCCCATGCTGTGGCCGGCCGACGAACCCTGGCCGATGTGCACCGCCGTCCACCCCAAGGGAACCGGGCACCTGCTGGCCGACGTCCGACTCGCACGCCGTATCCATGCGGCTTCGGAGGGGCGGAAGAAGACCGAAGAGGAGATCGCTCTCCTCGCCACCCTCCGGGACGGGCTGCACGACCCCGGCATCGGCGACGCGGACCCCATCCCGATGCTGGCCGCCGCGCAGCTGTGGGCACGGGACATCCCCGACCTCACCGGGCCCCCGGGGTACGACCTCCTCCAGGTCTTCTGGTGCCCGTTCGAGGCGCACGGCCCCGACGCGAGCGTAGACGTCGTATTGAAGTGGCGCCGCAGCCAGGACATCGGTGCCGTACTCAGCGAACAGCCCGAGCCGCTTGTCGTCGGCTCACCCGAGTGCGTTCCCCAGCCCTGCGACCTCCACCCCGAGCAAATCGTCGAACACGAATACCTCGGCCTGCTCCCCGAGGATCTGCAGGAAGCCATCGCGACGTGGGAGGAGGAGCTCCTCGAAGAGGACGAGCAGGAGGCGGAAGCGGACTTCCCCACCGAGTACTCCAGCGACCTGTCCCTCGCCCCGGGCTGGAAGGTCGGCGGCTTCGCCACCTGGCACCTCACCGACCCGCGCGCCGTCGACTGCACCGTGTGCGGCACTTCCATGCCCCCGCTCCTCACCGCCCACCATGTCGAGTGGGATCCCGCCTCGGAGAGCTGGGCTCCCCTGGAAGATCGCCGCCCCGATCTGTACCGGCACGTCATCACCCCCACGGGCGTGTATCTGGGGCGCGGTTACCTGCGTGTCCACACCTGCCCCACAGACGCGTTCCACCCACATCAACTGAGCTTCCAGTAGCAGCGGGGAGAGGCCTCCCGCAGCCGCGTCAGGTGCCATGCCCGCATGCCCGATGCAGCCTTCCCACTGCAGCAACCGCCGAGCAGAAGAGCCGCGGACGCGCCGGCGGTCGTGGGTGGGGAACCCGGTGGCCCGTCCGCTTCTTCGGCCAACTCCATGGTCACCGTCGCCGTGGACGGCCTGGACCAGCAGATCGACATCCGTGCTCCCGGGCCGCTCCGGTTCCGTCCAGGCGGGAGGATCGGCATCCGCGTCACCGGCGAGGCCGGCTTGCACGAAGACAGGCCCTAGGAGAGGGCACTGTCAGGGGCGGGCAGGACCTGTTCGGCCCAGATGACCTTGCCTTCCGGTGTGTACCGGGTGCCCCAGTGCTCGCTGAGCTGGGCCACCAGGAACAGTCCGCGGCCTCCCTCGTCCGTGGTGGCGGCATACCGCAGATGCGGGGCGGTACTGCTGCCGTCCCACACCTCGCAGGTCAGAGTGCGATCGCGCAACAGGCGAACGCGAACTGGCGCGGCGGCGTACCGTATGGCGTTGGTGATGAGCTCGCTGAGGATCAGTTCTGTCGTGAAGGCGAGTTCCTGCAGGCCCCACTCCTCGAGTTGCCCGGCCGCGAGGCCGCGTATGGCGCCGACCTCGCTCGGGTCGAACGGCACATCCCACTCTGCGACCCGGCTGGGGCCCAGAGTCCGTGTCCGGGCGATGAGCAGCGCGATGTCGTCGGCCGGCCGGCCGGGGAGCAGGGCGTCGAGTACGGCGCGGCGGCTGGCTTGCGGGTCTCGGTCGGGGTGGCTCAGCGCCGTGCGCAGCTTTTCCACGCCCACTGAGATGTCCCGGCTCCGCTCCTCGACCAACCCGTCGGTGTACAGGACGAGCTGACTGCCTTCCGCCAGGTGCAGTTCCATGGTCTCGAACGGCATGCCTCCCAGCCCCAGCGGGGGGCCGGCCGGCAGCTCCGAGATCGTTGTCGTGCCGTCCGGGGCGACCACAAGCGGTGGCATGTGTCCTGCCCGCGCCATGGTGCAGTTCTGGGAGACCGGGTCGTAGACGGCGTACAGGCAGGTCGCGCCCATGACACCGGCGTCCGAGGGCGCGCTGTCGCCTTCCTGGTCCATGCGCTGGACGAGGTTGTCGAGACGGGCGAGGAGTTCGTCGGGCGGCAGATCCAAGGAGGAGAAGTTGTGCACGGCCGTGCGCAGCCGCCCCATGGTGGCCGCGGCGTGCAGGCCGTGCCCGACGACGTCTCCGACGACGAGCCCGACGCGGCTGCCCGACAGCGGGATCACGTCGAACCAGTCCCCGCCCACTCCGGACTGGGCGGGCTGGTAGAAGTGCGCGACGTCCACCGCGCTCTGCTCGGGCAGACCCTGCGGCAGCAGGCTGCGCTGGAGCGTCACGGCGAGATTGTGTTCGCGGGTGTAGCGGCGGGCGTTGTCCATGGTGACCGCGGCGCGGCCGACAAGCTCCTCGGCCAGGGACAGGTCGTCCTCGTCGAAGGGTTCCGGCTTCTGCGACCGCCAGAAGTTGACGATCCCGAGCACGACACCCCTGGCCTTCAGCGGAGCCGCGATGAGCGAGTGGATGCCGTAGTCGACGATCAGGGACGTCCGCGGCGGGTCCTGGGCGTGCCAGCCCGGCGCGTCGTGGAGATCGGGTACGAGTTCGGCCGTGCCCGTACCGTAGCCACGGGCCTGCGGTGTGGACGGCAGGAAGTCGATCAGTGCGCCGAGCGGGTACAGCGGGTGATCGGATCGGATGCCGCTGACCGCCGTGCGCCGCATGTCGGCGCCCGGGCCGGGCTCGTCGCCCTTCAGTACCGAGTCGGCCAGGTCGACCGTGACGAAGTCCGCGAACTGGGGAACGGCGACGTCGGCCAGTTCCTTCGCGGTGCGGACCACGTCGAGGGTGGTGCCGATGTCACCCCCGGCGTCGTACAGCAGCTTGAGCCGCTTGCGGGCCGTCTCCGCCCGGCTGCTCAGGAGTTGCATCTCGGTGGAGTCGCGGATGGTGACCGCCGAGCCATGCGGGCGGGTGGGCCGCTGATTGACCACGAGCAGCCGGTCCCCGGCCTCCAGCACCTCGTCGGTGGCCACCCGGCCGGACAGCAGCAGTTCCGCCATGCGGCGATCCATGCCGACCTCGTCGACGGGGCGTCCTTCGGCGTCGTCCGACAGGCCGAGCAGCCGTCCGGCCTCGTCGTTCGCCAGGAGTAGTCGTCCTTCGCCGTCCGTGATCAGCACCCCTTCGCGGACGGAGTGGAGCACCGCGTCGTGGTGCTCGTACATGCGGGTCATCTCCTGCGTGCCGAGCCCGTGGGTCTGGCGGCGCAGTCTTCGGCTGATCAGCGCCGTGCCGACGGTGGCCAGAGCCAGACCGATGGCGATGGCCAGGAGGATGACCGGGAGCTGACGGTCGGCGATGCCGGTCACGCTCTCCACCGTCAGACCTGCCGAGACGAGGGCGACCACCTCACCCTCGGGCGAGGTGACCGGGACGATCGCCTGGATCTCCTTACCGAGCGGCCCTTCCACACTCTCGGTGTACACCTCGCCGGCGAGTGAGGGCTCGATCGTGCCGACGAACCGCTCGCCGATGCGGTCGGGCTGGGGGTGGCTGTAGCGGATGCCGTTCGTGTCCATCACCACGATGAAGTCCACGCCTGCGTCCTTGCGTGTCTCCTCGGCGAGGGGCTGCAGGATCGCGGACGGGTCCGGCGAACTCAGCGCGTCCTGCAGGCCCAGGGAGTTCGCGAAGGTCTGAGCCACGGAAACCGACCGGTTGCGCGCTTCACGGTCGATGTCGTACCGCGACTGCAGCACCAGAGCCAGGAGGGCCCCGGCGGCGAGCAGCACCACGATCGCCACCTGAAGGACGAAGACCTGTCCGGCGACGCTTCCGAATCTTCTGCCTAGGTTCGACCGCACCGGTACGCCGGGCACGAGAGACGAGACGGGCTCACAACCCCAGTTGTAGCACCTCCCCGAGGCCAGGGCTCCTGGCGTTCACGGTGCGCATCTGGGCAACTGCACAAGGTTCCCTCCCTCGCGAGTCAGGGGGATGGGCGTCGATCCATGATCTGGGGGACGAGGGCGTCCAGGTCGAGGTGCGCCACGTCCAGGTCACGGCGCCGATCCGGTGTCCTCCCGTGCGATGCGGCCCAGCAGGGGGGCCGCCCAGTCCGGGAGGGCGGAAGCCGTGGGGCGGGGCGGGCGGGGGTCGGCGGTGATGCCGATGCCACCCGCCGGGTCGCCGTACACGAACCGCTGCGACCACGCGAGCCACGAACGGACGAACAGGTTCGCGCTCCACGCCAGGGCCAGCGCACCGCGCCGCTCGGGAACCTCGTACCAGTAGCTGGTGAGCACGACCGCGCGGGAGACCGCCTCGTCCGGGTCCCCCGGCCGGGAATCGGCGGTGAGCCCGGCGGCCAGCACCGACGCCGCGAACCGGTTGTCCGCGAGCAGTCCGCCGCCGTCGCAGACGACCGCGTCCAGCAGGTCCGCCGGGAGGTCCACGGCGGCCGACTCCAGCCGCGCCAGGAGTGCGGCCGACCCCGGATCACCGGCGGTCTCGGGGCCGGGCACCACCCTCAGGTCGGCCGGCAGCCGCTCGTCCGCCGTGCGGGTGGCCAGGAGGTGCACGTACGCCAGCGCGCGCAGCGTCTGCCAGCGGCAGAGCGTGTCGAGCAGGGCGATCCGGGAGCCACGGAAGGCGAGCCGCACCGGCCAGGCGACCGCCCGGACCTCGTCCCCCAGAGCCCGCAGCCCCGGCGGCACCGGGGCCGGGAAGACCCGGTTCTGACCGGGGTCGTAGGACGGCTCGGCGCGGTAGCCCGGCAGGCCGGGTACGGGGTTCGGGGGTGTACCGCTGCGGTTACCCATTCCTTCGTCGTCCTTCGGTGTCCGCCACTTCGCCGTGTCCTCGCCGTCCCGCGGAGTGATGTAGTGGGAGAGGTCCTCCGGGTCGAGGTGGTACGCGTGGATCATATGGTCCAGGCGGATGATGGCCACCGGCCTCGACGGGTCGAGGCTGCGGTCGATGATGATCCGCGCCCCCGTCGCGCCGTCGACGTAGTGGGCCGGCGACCGCGGATGGCCCCGCAGGTACTTCTGGCCCGCCGCGTCGCGCGTGAAGCCGATCCGTCGGCCGGACGTGGTCAGCGCGTCGCGGCGGCCCGCGGCGTCGTAGGTGCAGGCGAGGGTGCGGCCGTCGACCTTCTCCTCGAGGAGCCGGCCCGCCCGGTCGCGCAGCCGGGTCAGCACGCTCTCCCCGCGCACCGCGACGGCGAGCCGGTCGAACACGTCGTACTCGTGCGTCGTCACCGTGCCGCCCGCGTCCTTGCGGACGGTGTGCCCCAGTGCGTCGCGGTCGGAAGCGATCCGCTGCCCGAGGGCGTCGGTGCGGGTGACGAGCCGGCCGGCCGGGTCGTACACGTAGTCGAGCGCACGGCCGTCGAAGGAATGGACGGTCGAGGGCAAGCCGCTGCACCGGACCGGCCCGGACGGCGGCCGGCGCTCGTGGACGTACGACGGTCGTAGCCGAATCGGGTGACCGTCCCGTCGGGGCGGCTGACCGAGGTGCGGTTCCCGCGCTCGTCGTAGGTCTGGCGGACGACCGAGCCGTCCACGGCGACGACCTTGACCGGCCGGCCGAGCTCGTTGTACTCGGCTCGCGCCTCCCGGCCGTGGCGCCGGACGTACGAGACCAGGCGGCCGGCCTCGTCGTAGGCGTACCGGGTGACCGCGCCGAGCGGGTCTCGTGGACCGACACGAACGACCGCCGCTACGCGTAGGCCACGACGATCTCGACCGGTGCGTCGCGCCGGGCGGCGAGGCGGGCCACGTCGGGGACGGCACTCGGGCCCCCGACGGTTCCGGGAGGAACGAGCTGGTTCTCGCCTACTCGCCGGAGTCCGGTACGTTTTATGTACGCACCGCCTTCCCGTGCCCGCCGTAACATGCGCCACGTGATCTCGAAACACGACGAGTTCCTCACCCAAGGCGCGGTGGGGCTGCTGCTGCGTATCGCCGTGGCGTCGCGCAACCCGGGGGCCGCGCCGCTGGAGGACGAACTCCAGCGCCTGTCCCGCTTCCTGCTGGATTCCAGGGCGACGTCAGCGGCGATGCCGCCAGCGGTGCTGGCCTCCCTGCTGGACCTTCTGGCCGACGAGGTCGGCACCGAGGTGTTCGAGACCAGGCCCACCGAGTACCGCCAGGCACTGGCGTGGGCGGCCGGTGACGATCCGCCGACGGACTTCCTGCGTTCGCTGGCCGATCTCATCCGGGAACGCCAGTTCCGCTCCTACCCGGATATGACAGAGCTGCCGTTGTCCGGCTGGGAGGCGAGCGGACGGTTCTCGCTGACCTCGGCCTTCGTCTCGTCGATGGTCTCGGGGGAGTACGACAGCGTGGACGAGGCCTTGGACGAGATCCTGACCAGTGAGCACCCCGACTGCCATGAGCGACTCGGCGACCTCGCCGGGGAGTTGCAGCGCATCCTGTACCTGTTCCGCACGCGCGCCGAGTTCGACGCCGCCTTCGCCACCGTCATGCCTCACGTGACCCACGCACGCGTCCGCTACCTCCTCGACGCCGTCCACGCCCACTTCGCCGAGCAGCACTGACCCACCGCACCGACCCACCACCCCATCGCCCCGGAAGGAGCCGCCGCCATGCCCATCGATCCGAACCTCGCCGTCGCGGACGAGGACCTGAAGCGTCTCGCCGACGACCTGGACGCCATGCGGACGCACATCGACGGCCAGGTGCGCCGGATGGACGCGATCGTCGACCGGGCCGAGGCGCGGTGGCGCAGCGAGGCGGCGACGGCGTACCGGAAGCTGCACCGGGAGGCCGGTGCGGACGCCGTGCGGGTCCGGGAGATCCTGGAAGTCCTGGCGCAGGCGGTGCGGATGAGCCGGGACGGCTTCACGCGCCAAGAGCTGGACACCCTGCGGCGGTTCCGGGCCGAGATGAAGAAGGTCGACATCGACGCCGAGGTACGCGAGCTGTCCGGCGAGGGCACGGGCGGCGCAAGCCCCGGCGGCGCGGTGGCGCCGACCAGCAGGATCATCGGCATCTGAACGCGCATCCGAACATCCGTAAGGCAGGGGGAATCGTGAACGACGACGGCTCGATCACCGTCGACCTGGTCGCGCTGCGTGAGATAGCCGGCGACCTCGAGGACATCGTGAGGACGCTCAACGAGCGCCTGAGCGCGCTGTACGACCGCACGGTGCCGGTCGTCCTGGCCTGGCAGGGCGAGGCGCGCGAAGCCTTCGTGGACGAACTCGACCGCTGGGACCGGCAGATGGAGGACCTGCAGGCCGCGCAGAAGTGGCTGCACGCCGTCGTCACGACCGGGCACGCCAACTACTCCGCCGCCCAGCGGGCCACCCTGCGCGGTTGGGGCGGGGCCTGACATGACGACACCTCCCGCACCCTCCGCGACACCCGTCCTCGCCCGCGCCGACCGCGCCGCGACCTTCCCGGACCGGGCGACCGCCCAGTGGGCCACCCAGCAGGTGATCACCCTGAACGAGCAGCTCATCCACCGCTGGCTCGCCCAGTCCACCCGGCAGAGGCTCGTGATCGAGGCCGCCTGGCCCTCGCGGACCGATCCGGTGGGCACGCTGCTCACCACCGGGATGGCGCTGGCCGGCCAGGAGCCGATCCCGGTGCGCGCCGCCCGGGTCGTGCTCCGCCGGACCGTGTCCGGCGAGCCCGGCGCCCAGCCCTTCACCGTGCACTCCGCCCTGCCCGTCGACCTGTAGAGGCCACCGTGTCCCTGAACCCCGCCGAGCACGACCGCAAGTACGGCGAGCTCGACCAGGTCGTCCGCGCGCACCTGGGACTCGGACCGCACGCCCCCGAGGCGGTGGCCGGCTATCTGCGGCAGACCTGGCGCACCCGGCCCTGGGCCATCGCCGTCGCGGCCGAGCAGCTCCGCGTCTACGCCGACAATCCGCCGGGGCGGCTGCGGTTGCGGCTCGGCGAGTACTACCGGCTGCCCGACGTGGCGCTGCCGCCCGAGGAGATCCGGGACTGGCTCAGGGGCCTCGCCGACCGGCTCGACGAGAGCCTGGCGAACGGCCAGGCGCCAGCTCCTGCCGCGCCCGCGACGCCATGGGAGTGGCGGGCCCGCTTCCCCGAGCTGGCGCAACTGCTCGGCGGCTGGTTCGCGCAGGACATGCCGGACGAGTTCGGCGACCACGAGGCCGCGCTCGACGACTACCTGGCGGGCACCGACACGGGGCTCGTCGCCCAGCTGACGGGCGAGCTGCACGACCTCCTCGCCCTCGGCCTCGACGAGGACGGCCTGGCCCTGGCGCTGGTGACGCTCGGCGCGGAGGTCGAGCCCCCGGTGCCGTTCACCCCCGGCGCCTGGCTCGCCACGCTCGCCGTCCGGCTGCGCGGCTGACCGTCCGCCCGCGCTCCGGTCCCGGCGGGCAGCCGCCGGCCGGTGCGGGTACCCGCACCGGCGGACAGGGACCACGGCTGCGGTGTCGGTCCCCTGAACTATCCTTCCCGCCATCGCCCACCGACCGACTGTAGGGACCACGAGACTTGACCGGCCTGCCTGCTTTTCCGCTGCCCTTCCACGCCGCGCGTTCCCTCGCGTTCGCGACACCTCGAACGCTGCGGGAACTCCAGATGATGGAGTGCAGCGCGCACATCCGGGCGAAGCCGGGGTGGTTCGACAAGATGAACGATGCCGGCATCGTCGCCCGGTGGACGCGAGAAGCGGTCGCCCAGGGCCTCACCGAAGCACAGGTCCGTTACGTGCTCGACGAACTCGTGCACTACGCCGCGCTGCGGGACGGGCGAACCGGCATCGAGGTGTCCGCCGTCGACGGGGTGTGGCAGTCGGACACACTGGTCGACGACAAGCTCGGATCCCGGCTGCGCGAGGCGGTGCGGGTCCTGGAGCAGGTCCCCGAAGCAGAGCGGGACTGGCATCCCGGATCCGACGGCCAGGTACTGGATCTGGTTCATCCCTCGCTGTTCTGCCTGGTGAGAGAGGTGAGCGGCGCACCCGAGCGGGCGTGGCGGAACCCGACGGACCGCTACTCGAAGCACGAGTTCTCGGAGAAGTTCCAGTGGCTGCCCACGGACGTCGAGGTCGGTGACGCCGGCGATGTCGCCTTCCGCTCGTACGTCAACAACGTCCACCCCGAGACTCATCACGAACTGGCCGCCGTCCTGCCGGACCTGTTCGCGCGCATGCGCCCGCTGCTGGAGAACGTGCTCACCGATCTGCGCCACCCGCGGCCCCTGCGGATCGACGCCGATCCCTACGGGTGGTACGACTCGGAACCCGAGCATCCGGACCGGTCCTCCTACGGTGATGCCGCGGCCTACGAAGAAGCCCGCCATGCATGGGAAACGGCCATGGACGACTGGTGGGAGAACCGCCGCCCGGTCGTCCCGGACGCCCCGTCCTTCACCGCGCCCGAGGCGCCCGGCGAATCCGCCCGAGTGGACCTGCGGGGCCGCCGTCTCCAGGTCATCGTCAAGCTGGCCACCGTCCATCTCACGCCGGACAAGCCCGAGTACGCGGGTGGTTCCTGGCATGTCGAGGGGATGTTGAACGAGCGCATCGTCTCCACCGGCATCTACTACTGGGACAGCGAGAACATCACCGAGAGCCGGCTGAGTTTCCGGGCCGCACTCGACGACCCGAACTACGAACAGAACGACGACAACGGCCTGCGTGAGGTCTACGGACTGGAGGACGAGGACGCGCTGAACCAGTTGCTGGGATCGGCGTCGACGCCGGCGGGCCGCTGCCTGGCGTTCCCGAACGTCCTGCAACACCGCGTCGGCTCGTTCCGCCTCGCGGACCCCACCCGCCCGGGACACCGCAAGATCCTCGCGTTCTTCCTGGTGGACCCGTCGGAGACGATCGTCTCGACATCCGATGTGCCACCGCAGCAACCGTGGTCCGACACCTCGACCATGACGCGTGAACAGGCCGAGGAGTACCGCGAACAGCTGATGCAGGAGCGCAAGTTCTTCGTCGACGAGCACAACGAGCAGCTCTACGAACGGGAATTCTCTCTCTGCGAGCACTAGGGCCTGTCTTCAAAGTAGCGCCGGTCGGGCTCGCGGTGTCCGGTGCCGTGCATCGCAAGGCGGAGGAGCGTCCGCGTACTGGACGTACTCGGACGCTTCGACAACGCAGCGAGGCGCGGTGCCGGGCGCCGCGAGCCAGGCGGGACTTTGAAGACAGGCCCTAGGGCCGTCCGGCGAGGGGATGCCCTCGCGTCTCGGCGCGGCGGAACCTACGGTTTGTGGGTAACCCAGAGCAGTTCCGCCGGCCAGCGGTGTGCCCAGTCGGGTGGGTCGGTCTCGTTGTAGCCGTTGGGTGTTCCGAGTTCGGGGCGCGGCTCGATGAGGTCGTCGATGACGAGACCCGCGCCGCGCAGGACCTTGACCCAGCCGCCGTAGGTGAGCTGATAGCTGGTCGCGCCGTCGCCTTCGGCGATGGTGTCCAGCCCGAAGTAGTCCTGCTGCAGCGTCGTGGTCACGCGGCCGGCGGCTTCGTCGTAGCAGGCTTCGAACCATGGGCCGGCGACGTTGAACACCAGGCGCCCGCCTCGGCCCAAGACGCGCGCCGCCTGCGGGACGGCCAGGTGCGGGGGTGCCCAGCTGAGCCCACCGAAGTCGCAGAACACCAGGTCGAAGCTCTCCGCGGCGAAGGGGAGTCGTTCGGCGGCGCCTTGCACCAGCGGGTAGCGGTCCGCTCCCATCGCGCGGGCCGCTGCCGCGAGTTGGGCTTCGGACAGGTCGAGCCCGACCACGGTGGCGCCCTCGGCGGCGAGCGCCCTGGACCACTGGCCGGCGCCGCAGCCGAGTTCGAGGACGCGCTTGCCGGTGACGTCCCCCAGGGCGTGCAGGTGCGCGTCGGGGATGGAGTACATGCCCCACAGCCGCGGTGCGGCGCCGATCTGCGGGTCGTGCTCGCGCTGGTAGGAGCTGCTGATCCGGTTCCAGAGCCGCCGGTTGGCGGGGATGCTGTCCACGTGCCGACTCCAGCACTGCCTGCCGGGTGAGGTCAACCCGATGAGTGCACCGGCCGGCCCTCGCCTCGGTCCGGCCCCGGCTCGGCCCGTGGTCCGGCGGACGAGCCCTCGGGCATCTCCATCGAGGTCGGCCACGCCGGCACACTGCCGACCGTCGTCGCCGCGGACCGGATCGGCCGGCAGCAGCGGCTCGATCCGGTCCCCCGGGCGTGTGCCTACCGGGCGTCGACGAGGGCGACGGCCTCGGCGAAGTCGGCGTACGCGGGCTCGAAGGTGCGGGCGGCGACGAGGAACATCGAGCGGTCCGTCAGGGCCCGGGCGAGGCGTACGGGGTCGTCGGGCAGGCGGCGGGCGAGTGCCACGCCTTCGTCGAAGTACGGTGTGAAACGCTCCTCGAACCGATAGGGGTGGTCGCCGTCACGGATGGCCGCGCGGATGCTGATTCTGCGCTGCACGTCCACCAGTTCGGGCAGTGGGCCGGCCCCGCGCAGTGCCTCCGCCTCCGCTTCGAGCCCCGGCTGGGTGCCGAGGAAGGAGACCCGCGTGGCGCTCGACCGCCTGAGGTCGGTGCCGAACGGCGGCATCGGGGACTCGGCGCTCGCGGCCGGTTCGTCGGCCCGTCCCGACAGGGCGAACAGGGTGACCCACCACCCGAGGATGCTGCTCCATTCCTTCTGCTCGCCCGTCGTCGCCAGCTCCTCCAGGACGGTCAGGGCCTCCCGGCGGCCGGCCGCGGCCTCCGCCGCGTGCCCGGCGGCCTCGCGCATCCGGGAGTGGTGCACCAGCTCCCAGGTGAGGATGGCCGCCGCCGTGCGCTGCCCGGCGGCCTCGCGCCGGGTCCGGTCCAGGAGCTCGCCGAAGACGGCCGACGCCTCGTCGCGCAGGCCGGCGCCCTCCAGGTTCGCCGCCCACTCGACCATGTCCCAGAAGGAGTGCTCCGGTCCGCCGTTCCGGACCGCCTTCTCGTTGAGCTTCGCGGCCTCCCGGAACCGTCCCTCCTCGGCCAGGACCTCCGCCAGCCGCCGGCTCTGTCCTGCCTCGGCCATCTCCTCGCAGGCCGCGCGCCCCTCGGCTCGGCGTCCGAGAGCGAACAGGGCCCTCTGGTAGGCGTCCAGGGCCCTGCGCAGCCGTTCCGCCCGGGCCGGCGCCCCGGCGTGGATCCTCCGCGCGGCTTCGACCGCTTCGGCGGTCAGCGTCAGATCCACCTCCGGGTCCCGGCTGCGGTAGCTCATCGAGAGGAGCGCGTCGACGAGCTTCGGCAGATACGCCTTCGGGCTCACCTCCGCCAGAACCCGGTACGCGTGGACCTCTTCGAGCGGGCGCAGCCGGCCGGAACCCAGCAGCAGCACCCGTGCCCGCAGCACCGCGTCGTGATCGAACTTCCCCATGTTCCCCCTGTTCTCCGGGTGATTCACGAAGGAGATTCTGGGAGTCGGGGAGCGGACCGGACAAGCCTCGCGAACTGTGCGTTCCGTCCTACGAAAAACGGCTCTGACCTGTCATGATGGACATGCTTCGTCGCTCCGCCGAATGTCCGGCCGACAGCGACGGGAACTGCCCACGACACCTCGTCCCCTTCCGTGGACGGCCGGCAGCCCGCCCCCTGGGCCGCTCACCCGGAAGTGCCCGTCGACTCCTCCGTGGTCCCGGCCGCCGGACGGGCCGCGGTGAGCGTACAGACGCCGTCCCGGCACCGGCGCTCCAGACGGCCGCGCGAGACGGTCTGGGCCAGCCCCACCATCCAGCAGGTGGGGCAGCCGCGGAAGGCGATCAGGGCCAGCGGGGCCGCGAGCAGGGTCGCCGGGCCGGCCACGGGGACCAGGGCGATCGAGCCGATGATCAGTCCGAAGCCGAGGGCGCCGCGCGCCAGATGGCGGGGGACCGACCTGCTGGCGAAGTCCGGTCCGGGCGCCGCGGAGCGTGGGGTCGGCCGGGGTTTCGCATCCGGTGCGGGCTTCTCGGTGTGCACGCGGTTCACGGTGTTCACGGTCATGCGTCCTCTCCTCCGGGACGGTCGACGGACTCCAGCGCGTGACGCAGCGCCGCGCGCGCTCGGTGCAGCCGGGACTTCATCGCGGCGTCGCTCAGGCCGAGCGCGTGGGCGACGGTCCGGCCGGGCAGGCCCTGGACGTCCCGCATGACCAGGACCTGCCGCTGGTCGCGGGGGAGGGCGCCGACCGCGGACGCGATCCTCGCCACCTCCTGCCGGTGCAACACCGCCTCCTCGGCGGACGGTTCCGCGGGCGCCTCCTCCTCGGCCGGTGCCCGGTCGACGCGTCGCGCGACGAGCAGCCGTACCTGCCGCAGGCATTCGTTGCGCACGATCCGGAACATCCAGGAGGCGAGCGCGCCCGAGGCCCGCAGGGTGCCGATCTTCCGGTAGAGGATGATCAGCGCCTCCTGCGCCGCGTCCTCGGCGTCCTGCGGCGAGGCGCACAGCGACAGCGCGAACCTGCGCACATGGGGCTGCGATTCCAGCACCACCGTGGTGAGCGAGGTGAGGTCGCCGTCCTGGGCGGCTCTGACCAGGCGTTCGTCGGGCCAGGCGAGGTGTCGTCGTCGGTTCATTCCCTGCTCGTTCCGGAGTGCGTGCCGTCCGCGGACGCCGTTCAGTGCCGGCTCCGATAGCGCCGCGCCAGGTGCCACGCGCACGCGCCCACGAGCAGGACTCCGATCACGACGAGGCCGGTGACCATCATGAGTTTCCCTCCTGGTTCCACCGGCCCGTTCGGCCGGTACGCATACAGGAGGCGGACGGGACCGGAAAGGATTCACCGACGGCCGGACTTTCTCGAAACGTCCAGCCACCGCGTGGAGATGGCGGAACGCCGGACCCGCCTTCGTGCGCGCACGGGCGAGGCCCGGCGGGGAGGCCGCCGGGCCGCTGTGCCGGGAGGGCGCGCGGGCGGGTCAGCCCACGAGGTGCTGCTCCCGCGACGGGCGTCCCGCCGACGAGTCGCGGGGCTCCGGGAGCCGCTCGCCCTCGACGTCGATGTTCGGCAGGACCCGGTCGAGCCAACCGGGCAGCCACCAGGCGGACTTGCCGAGCAGGGCGAAGAGCGCGGGCACGACGGCCATCCGGACGACGAAGGCGTCGCAGAGGACGGCGGCGGCGAGGCCGAATCCGATCATCTTCACGAAGTCGTTGTCCTCCATGACGAAGCCGGAGAAGACGGCGGCCATGATGATCGCGGCGGCGCTGACGACCCGGCCGCCGTACCGGAAGCCGGTCACGACCGCCTCGCCGGGGCGCGCGCCGTGGGCGTACGCCTCGCGCATCCGGGAGACCAGGAAGACCTCGTAGTCCATCGCGAGACCGAAGACCACGCCGATCATGAAGATCGGCAGGGTGCTCATGACCGGGCCGGGGTGGTCCACGCCGACGAGATCGGCGAGCCAGCCCCACTGGAAGACGGCGACGACGGCGCCGAGGGCCGCACTCACCGACAGCAGGAAGCCCAGGGCCGCCTTGAGCGGGACGAGCACGGAGCGGAAGACCAGCATCAGCAGCAGGAACGCGAGCCCGACGACCAGCCCCAGGTACGGGAGCAGCGCGTCGTCCAGGGTCCGGGAGAAGTCGATGAACATCGCCGTCTGCCCCGCGACCATGATCGCGGACGCGCCGGTCCGCGTCTCGAGTCCGTCCGCCCTGTCCCGCAGGGAGCGCACCAGGTCCTCGGTCCTGGCGTCCGTCGGGCCGAAGTCGGGGACGAGGGTGACGAGGGCGGTGTCCGCGGCCGGGTTGACCGTGACGGGGGAGACGGTCGCGACTCCGGGAACCGTCTGCAGTGCGGCACGCACCCGCTCCGCCGCCGTCTTCGCGTCCTCCGCCTCGACGGTGATGGTCAGCGGCCCGTTGAAGCCGGGCCCGAAGGAGTCCGACAGGAGGTCGTACGCCTTGCGCTGGGTGGTGTCCGGGGCCATCGTGCCCTCGCCGGGCAGGCCCAGTTCGAGGCTCGCGGCGGGGACGGCGAGGGCGCCGAGGCCGAGGACGCCGGTCAGCAGGACCGCGACGGGACGGCGCAGCACGAATCCGGCCCAGCGTGCGCCCAGGTTCGGTTTCGCGCGGGCCGCGCGCTTGGCCGCCCGGCGCTCCTGACGCTTCGACAGCGGCTTGCCGGTGTGCTGCCTGCGGTCCCTGCGGGCGAGGACCTTGACGGGGGCGAACCCGAGGAGTGCGGGTACGAAGGTGATCGCGACGAGTACGGCCACGGCGACGGTGCCGGCCGCGGTGAGGCCCATCGTGGTGAGCATCGGGACGTTCACCACGGCGAGCCCGGCCAGGGCGATGATCACGGTGAGCCCGGCGAAGACGACGGCCGAACCCGCGGTGCCGACCGCGCGGGAGGCGGCGTCCACCCGTTGCCTCCCCTCGGCGATCTCGGAGCGGTAGCGGGAGACGATGAAGAGGGCGTAGTCGATGCCGACGGCGAGGCCGATCATCATGGCGAGGGTCGAGGTCGTGGACGACAGCCCGAGGGTGCTGCCGAGCGCGGTGATGGCGCCGATGCCGATGCCGACACCGAGCACGGCCGTCAGCAGGGGCATCCCGGCGGCGACCAGGGAGCCGAAGGTGAGCAGCAGGACGACGGCGGAGACGAGGATGCCGAGCTTCTCGCCGGTGCCGTTCATCGCCTGCTCGATCTCGACGGCGTCGCCGCCCGCCTCGACGACCAGACCCGTGGCCCGGGCCCGCTCCATCGTCGAGGTCAGACCGTCGTGCGCCGCGTCGGTGAGTTCGGTGGCCCGCGCCCCGTACGTGACGTAGGCGTAGGCGGTCGTACGGTCGCCGCTGACGGCGTTCGTCTTGAACGGGTCGGCGACGGCGACCACTTGAGGTGCCTTTGACAGGCCGGCGACGAGCGCTTCGACCTGGGCGGTGCGGCGGGGCGAGGTGATCTTCTCGGAACCGGGGGCGCGGATGACGACGCGGGCGGCGGCGCCGTCCGCGCGGGCCGCGGGGAACTTCTCCTGGAGGAGGTCGAACGCCTTCTGCGACTCCGTACCCGGCATGGAGAACGTGTCGGCGGGAGGCGGCGGGGCGGTGGAGGCCGCGAAGCCGACACCGACCAGGGCGAGGAGCCACAGCAGGACGACCAGACCTCGCCTTCGGAAGGCGAAGCGGCCTAGTGCGGAGAGGAAGGTAGCCACGGTGAGCGAGTCCTGTCGGGTGAGGTCGGGCGGTGGTCACGGGGCGCGGCGGTGGCGTCCGCGGGATGCGGTCGCGCAGGTCTTCGCGGGGTTCCGTCGGCGAAGGTGCGGGTCCGCAGGCGGGGCTGACGGTGCCTCACGGCTCCACTGCCGCACGGCTGGATGGCTTCACGGCTTCACGGGGCGGCCGAAGGCGGAACGCGCCCACAGGTAGCCGACGAGGCCGAGGCCGGTGCACCAGGCGAGCGACACGTATCCGCTGGTGCCGATCCCGGTACCGGTCAGCAGGCCGCGCAGGGTCTCGATGACGGGCGTGAACGGCTGGTGGTCGGCGAAGAGGCGCATCCCTGTCGGCATCGAGTCGGTCGGCACGATGGCGCTGCCGAGGAAGGGGAGGAAGGTCACCGGAAGCGGCAGGTTGCTCGCCGACTCCGGAGTCCTGGCCACCAGGCCGACGCCGGCCGACAACCAGGTCAGCGCGAGCGTGAGCAGGGCCAGCAGGCCGGCCGCCGCGAGCCACTCGACGAGGGAGGCGTCGGGGCGGAAGCCGATGGCGAGGGCGACGGCGGTCACCAGGACGACACCCAGCATCGTCTGGACGAGGCTGCCGACGACGTGTCCGGTCAGGAACGCGGCGCGCGAGATCGACATCGTGCGGAAACGGTTGACGATCCCCTCGGTCTTGTCGACGCAGACGCCGACGGCCGTCATCACGGCCCCGCCGGTCGCGGCCATCAGGATGATGCCGGGCGCGACGTAGTCGATGTACGCGCCGCCACCGGCGGGAGCACCGGAGATCCCGGCGCCGATGGCACCGCCGAAGGCGTAGGTGAAGAGCAGCAGCATCATCACCGGCATGAGGACGACGGAGAAGGTCATCGCGGGATAGCGGAGCGCGTGCTTGAGGTTGCGCCGCAGCATCGTCAGGGAGTCGGCGACGGCGTACGTGAGCGTGCTCATCGGGTCATCTCCGTGGTGGTGCCGGGCGTGCCGTGGCCGGTGAGGGTCAGGAAGACGTCGTCGAGGTCGGGTGTGTGCACCGTCAGCGACTCGGCCCGCAGCCCCGCGCCGTCCAGGACGGCGAGTACGGCCCGCAGGGCGGGGATGCCGCCGTCGCCGGGGACGCGGAGCGTGAGCTCCTCGGGGTCGCGGGCGGCGCCGGCGAAGTGGCGGGCGGCGCTGTCGAGTGCGGCGAGGTCCGGGAAGCGCAGGCGGATGTGGCCGCCGGGGATGAGCCGCTTGAGCTCGTCCGCGGTTCCCTCGGCGACCAGCCGGCCCTGGTCGAGGACGGCGATGCGGTCGGCGAGCCGGTCGGCTTCCTCCAGGTACTGCGTCGTGAGGAGGACGGTGATGCCGTCGTCGGCGACGAGTCCGCGGATGATCTCCCACATGGTGCGGCGGCTGCGGGGGTCGAGGCCCGTGGTCGGCTCGTCGAGGAAGAGGATCCGCGGGTCGCCGACCAGGGTCATCGCCAGGTCGAGCTTGCGGCGCATGCCGCCGGAGAGGGCGGAGGCCGGCATGCGGGCCGCCTCGGAGAGTTCGAACCGCCGCAGGAGACCGGCCGCGCGGCGCCGGCCCTCGGGCCGCGGCAGATGGTGGAGGTCGGCCATGAGGAGCAGGTTCTCCTCGGCGGTGAGGAGCTGGTCGACGGCGGCGAACTGGCCGGTGACACCGATCGTGCCGCGCACGCCCTCGGGCCGCCGGGCGAGGTCGTGACCGCCGACCCGCGCCTCCCCGGCGTCGGGTGCGACGAGCGTCGTCAGGATCTCGACGGTGGTGGTCTTGCCGGCCCCGTTGGGACCCAGCAGGGCGAAGACGGTGCCCTCGGGGATGTCCAGGTCGATGCCGTCCAGGACGACCTTGTCGCCGTACGACTTGCGCAGGCCGCGGGCGGAGACGGCGGGCGGGGCCGCGGCGACGGCCGGCGCGGCGGGCCGCTCCGTCAGGGGTTCGGGGGATTCGTACGCAGGCATGGGTGTCCCGTCTTCGTGGCGCTGGAATGCGTTTCCGCAGGTGGGGCGGTCGCTGGTGAGGGTGGGGCGGTGGTGCGTGACAGGCCCTGGCGGGGGAGCCTCAGGACGCCGGGAGCCGGAAGTCGATCCGTGCCGTTCCGCCCGCCTCGCCGTCCGGCGGGAATGGCGCCACCGGCGCCACAGGTGGCGCCATGGGGGCTGCCGCTCCGGCGGAGGTCTTGGCGGGGGGTGCGGTGGCAGGCTGCGCCGTCGCCCAGGACTCGGGGTCGATCCCCCGCAGTCCCCCGCTCACCACGGTCGGGGCGGGCGCCTGGGTGAGTGCGTCCGCTGCGGTGGAGAAGGCGTTCGGGAGGATCGGCCGGGCGGCCGGGTCCAAGGGTGCGGCGAGTCGTTCGGCGACGGCGCGCGCCTCCTCCCCACCGGCGTTCGCGGCGACCGCGGGCTCATGCCGGAGGCGGTCGACGCAGGGCGTCAGGTCCATGTGCGCCATAGTGGCACCGCTGTGGCGCCATGGCAAGTAGTCATGGCGCCATGTGGCACCTGATGGTGTCGCCGTGGTGTCGCGAGGGTGTGGCCCGCTTCCCGGAGGGGCTCCGGCTCCGTCCCGCGGGCCCGACCGGCTTCGAGGGCCGGTGTCTCCGTCTCGGGGGCGCGACGCGGCGCCCGGCGTGGATGGCCGTGGCGCTCCGGAGCCGGGGGTGCGTCCCCGGCGGGACGCGGAGGGGGTGGTGGTCGGCAGGGCCTCGCGCCGCACGGGGCGCCGGGGGCGGGCCGGGTGTGACGGCCGGGGGCGCCGGGCGAGGAAGGGTGCCGGCGCGTTGCCGGCCCGCGGCGGGTGGCCGCGGGCCGGTCGCGGTCCGATGCGGTGTCCCCGGCGAATGCCCGGCCGGTCGCGGTGTTCTCGGCGGAACGCCCGGTCGCACGGTACGGGAGAACGTACCGCCGGCCGACCGGGGCCGACTCGCGCCGCGGCGCGCATATGTGATCTTCGCGACGTCAGGACGGTGACATCGCAAGACGCGTATTTTGGTGAAAAGACGCGGGAAGATCCGTCAGATGTCCATTCTCTGAAATTCGCTTGCGCCTCAGAGTGGAGAGGGACGCGTTCGCGACGAGGACGGAGTCGACGCCGGTGCGGGAATCAGGCCGGCCGCCACCGCCTTGTTCGTCGCGTCCACCCGGGAAGTCGCCCCGAGTTTCGCGAAGATATTGCGCAAATGGCGCTTCACCGTGCCTTCTGTAAGGCCCAGTTGGGTCGCCGTACGGCGATTACTGAGGCCCGCCGCCACCAGCGCGATCACCTCCAGTTCGCGCGGGCTGAGGACCTCGCGGTCGGGCTCCGGCTCGGGGTCCGGCGTCGGGCGGGTGCGCGGCGGCAGGGACACCGTCAGGCCGTCCTGCGTGCACGCGTCCCGCAGCGCGGCCGTCAGCGAGCGGTGGGTGGCCGTCTTGTGCAGGTAGCCGCGAATGCCCAACGGCAGCAGCACCTGCAGGAGCCTGGGGTCGTCGTGCATCGAGAGCACCATGATCTTGGTGTTCGGCGAGGCGGCCTGGAGGGCGCGGACCGTGCGTGCCGGGTCCTCGTTGCCCGGCATCTCGATGTCCATCAGGACGACGTCGGGGCGGTGCCCGCCGACCGCGGCCACCATGCCGGGCGCGTCCCCGACGGCCGCGACGACGTCGAAGTCGCCCATGCCGCGGATGAGTTCGGCCAGCGCGTCTCTCAGCAAGGTGTGGTCGTCGGCGATGATGACGCGGTACTGACTCATGAAGTGACCCGCTCCCGGACGGGCTTCGCATCCTGGGGGATCGGCAGCGACATGCGCATACCGGTGCCCACCCCGGGCGTACTGGTGAGGAAGAACACGCCGTCCAGCGCGTGGGTCCGCTCCCGCATGGACATCAGGCCGCTGCCGCGCCCGCCGGGTGTACACGAGGGGTCGAAGCCGTCCCCGTCGTCGTGGGCGAAGCAGTCCACCCGGTGCGGGGCGACGTCCACTTCGAGGGCGACCGTCCGGGGTCTGGCGTGCGTCAGCGAGTTGCGCAGGAACTCGCGCAGGACCAGGAACAGCTCCTCCGCGTGCGCCTCGGGCAGCCAGCTCTCGTCGCCGTTCACCTCGATGTGCAGTTCCACACCGGTCGACTGGTGCTGCTCGGCGTACTCCCGCAGGGCCTCGGCCAGGCGGCGGGAGCCGTTGTCGACCCGCAGATCGGAGATCAGGCCCCGGGTGTAGTCGCCGGCCTCGTCCAGCGCCTGCCTGATCCGGCGCAGGAAGCGGCCGCTCTGCTCGGCCGGCTGGTTCTGCTCCACGGCGAGTTCGTGCAGGTCGAGGTAGCGGTGGGCCATCGCCAGGCTGTTGCCCAGGTGGTCGTGGAGGTCGCGGCCGAGCCGCTTGCGGTGGTCGCTGGCGCGCTCCTCCACCCGGTTGAGGAGGTACGCGTCGTAGCCCGCGGCCGAGACCTGGAGACAGGTCGCGAGGCTGTGGTTGAGGGCCGAGACGGCGCGGCCGAGGCACTCGGACGACTGCTCCATCGGCAGGTCCGCGGCGGCACCGATCAGGTACTGCAGGGTGATCTGGAACAGCAGGCCGGACGAGCGCAGCGTGTCCGCGGGGTGCACCGTCTGCAGGATGCCGCGGGTGCTCAGACCCACCGACAGGCTCAGCGCCATGTTGGCTCGAACCGTCGCCTCGTCGGTGTCGTTCCGCAGGGACTCGCAGCACTCCTCGAGCACGAGCCGGGCGTGTTCCCGCGCCTCGCTCCAGAGCTCGTCGGTGGAGACGAGAGGGCTGGAGACGCTGATGAGGGATTCGCGGAAGCGGTCGATGATTTCTTCTCTGCCGGCGGCCAGTCTGATCTCGAGCTGGCGTGCCGCCGAACCGATGATCTCGTCCTGCTGTGTCTGTGCCATGGCTGGAACCCTTCCCCCTTGTGTTGCCGAGAGGGAGTCTACGCGAACCAATCAGGCTGAAGATCGGTCAGAATTCAATATGTAACGAGGCATTATCGTCCGGTGGCCTGCGGAATCGGCGAAATTTGTCAGGTCGGCGGTGGATACCGCGTGGTGGCGCAGACGGATCCGTACCCGGAATCGATCGGCGCGGTCCGTGGCCACCGCGGCGGCGTAGTCCCCGAAAGGGTGAGGAAGCGTCACCGACAGGGCGGGCCACGGGGAGAGGTCCCGGCCCGCGGCGGCGGAGAGGCCCAGACCCGACGCCTTCACCGAGGCCTCCAGCCGGGTCCAGGCACGGAAGCCCGAGGTGGTCTCGCGCTGCGGACCGCCGAGCACCCGGGCCCAGTCGATGCCGGCCCGGATCCGTTCGACGTCCACCCCGACCGTGGTCCCCGGAGCGCGCACCGCGAGGAGGGCGAGTCCGTCGGAGCGGGACAGACTGATCGCCGGCCCGGGGCACCAGCCCAGGTTGTAGCCGGGCTTGCCGTGCTGGGCGTGACGGACGTGGGTGAGATCGGCCGGCCGGCAGCCCAGGTAGCCCGAGACGATGTCGCGCGAGGCGAGATGGGCCGTCAGATACCGGTGGCGGGCCTTCGGGTTGCGCTCGCCCAGCCGCTGCAGCCGTTGCCGCTCGTACGGGCTGAGCTCTCCCGCACGCTCCTCGTGGGTGCCGGGGGCGGTGTCGTCGAGCGGGACGACCCACAGGTCGACGGTGTCGGGGTCGATCATGCCTGGCTTTCCTTTCGACGCCGGCCGGGTCCCCGCCGCACGTATACGGCGGGGACCCGGCTGGGAGGGGGCGACGGATCAGTCGTCGACGAGGGAGGGCTCGCGCGACTCCACGGGGGCGGAGCCGGCCGGAGCGGCCTCCTCGGGCTGGGTGAGCATGAGGTGGACCACCACGGCGGTCAGCGCGCACAGGACCGCGGAGGCCCACAGGATGACGCGCAGCGCGTCCGTGTGCCCCTGCGACAGGAAGTCCAGGAACGAGTCCCGCAGCCGTGCGGGCGCGTCCGCGACCACACCGGCCGCGTCACCACTGGCCACCCGGTCGGCCGCCGGACCGGCCGAGGTGCCGGAACCGAGGTACGTGGACAGTCCGTCGGAGATCCGGGACCGGACCATGGAGGCCAGCGCCGCGACCATGATCACGGCCGCGATGGCCTCGCTGGCGAGGCGGATGGTGTTGAACATGCCGGCCGCCATGCCCGCGCGCTCCGGCGGCACCGTGCTGACCGCCGCGCCGTCCAGGACACCCATGATCAGGCCCACGCCGACGCCCGCGACGAGCAGCGGACCGGCGAGACCGGCCACACTGATGCCCGGGTGAGCGACCGTCAGCCACGCGCAGCCCGCGGCGATCAGGAGCAGGCCGAGCCCCAGCACGGCCCGCACCTGCACACCGGCCGCGACCATCTTGCCGCCGATGAGCGGGCAGAACAGCACGGGCCCGGTCAGCAGCAGCATGATCAGACCGGCGCCCTCGCTGCTCGCCCCGTTCGCGCCGATCAGATAGGAGGGCAGCACGAGCAGCAGGCCGATGAAGCCGAACGAGAACGCGACGTTGAGCAGGTTCACCGCGAGGAAGCGGCGCTCCTTGAAGAGGGAGAGGTCGAACATCGGGGCCGGGTGGCGCCGTTCGACCACGGCGAAGATCGCGACCAGCACGAGCGAACCGGCGAACAGACCGAGCACGGTGCCGCTCAGCCAGCCGTTCTGCGGGCCCTGGATGATGCCCAGGGTGAACAGGACCAGCGCCAGGCTGAAGGTGATCGTGCCGGGCCAGTCGATCCGTCCGGCGTCGGGGTTGCGGGACTCCGGCAGGAAGGGGAGGCCCAGCATCGACAGGACCACGAGCGCGAGGTGCGCGTAGAACACCGACTCCCAGCCGAGCGCGCCGACCAGCAGGCCGCTGGTCGTCGGGCCGAGGGCGAGACCGGCGCCGAGTGTCATGCCGGCCACGGCGAACGCCTTGGCACGGGCGGCGCCGTCGAAGGTGGTGGCCACGATCGCGGTGGCCGACGTCATCAGCGCGGCGGCGCCGACACCGGCCACACCGCGGGCGATGTCGACGACCAGGACGCTGGGCGCGAGCACGGTCGCGACGAGCGACACCGCGTACAGCCCGGTGCCGAACGCGAACATCCGCTTGCGGCCCAGCAGGTCGGCGAGCGAACCCGCGACCATCATCAGACTGGCCGCCATGACGTTGTAGGCGTTGACCACCCACTGCAGGGAGGCCAGGCTGCCGCCGAGTTCGCGCCCGATGTCGGGGAGGGCGACGGGGGTGCCGCTCACTCCGAGCGGCACGATCAGTACGCCGAGACACACCACGAGCAGGGTGAGTCCCGTACGGTTCCCGGCAGCGGGCCGGGCGTCGGGGGTGGACATGAGGTCGTGCTCCTTCAGTCGAGCGGATCCTGTACGGGGTGCGGGTGGGGACGGGTCACGAGGTCGCGGACCAGGCGCAGGTCGCCCAGCCGGCTGACCGTCGAGACCACCGCGTCGGGCCGGACCAGGCAGGCGAGCGGCCCGCGGACGCCCAGCGCGGCATGGAGGGCGGCGCCCGGGTCGGCCAGTACCTGCGGACCGCCGGCCGGCCGGTCCTCCGAACGGGGCCGGGGGACGCTGGAGACGACCACGGTCCGGTGACCGGGGCCGGCCAGTGCCGAGGCCGCGGCGACGGCCTCGGCGGTGCGGCCCGCGGCACGGCCGTCCGCGGCGAACACCAGCAGCAGCGGCTTGCCGTCCGCCAGCAGGTCGTGCAGCCGGTCGCCGGGCAGCCGGTCCGCGGGCCGGGTGGCGGAGAGGGGGACGTCCGGCAGCCGGGCCCCCTCGCGCAGCCGCCCGAAGGACCGGCGGGGGCCGGCGTGGACCAGCGAGAGCTGGGTCTGGCGCGGGGTCACGAACCGGTCGAGTACCCCGGTGCGTTCGCCGGCCCGGAGGGCCGCGTCGCGCACGGTGCGCCTCCAGCCCTTCATCATCCACAGCCGCGTCTGCAGGTCGGTGTCGCCGAGTACGCCGCGGGCGACCTGCCGCCGCTCGTCCTCCCAGCGGTCGAGGAAGGACTCGGGGGCGTCGCCGCGCACCACCGCGGCGAGCCGCCACGCCAGCGTCGTGCCGTCCTCGATCCCGGTGTTCAGGCCCTGACCGCCCGCCGGACTGTGGATGTGCGCCGCGTCCCCGGCCAGCAGCACCCGGCGGTCCCGGAACCGGTCGGCGACCTTCCGGTGCACCCGGAAGACACCGGTCCGGTGCTCGCCGGTCAGCTCGATCGGCACCGGGCAGCGCTCCGACGCCGCGCGCTGCACCTCGGACCGGACGTCCTCGGCGATCTCGGCGTCCGGCGGCAGACTGGTGAACACCCGGAAGTTCCCGCCCGGCAGACCCACCACGACCAGGACACCCTTGGCGGTCATGAAGTAGTGGGCCTCGTCCTGCGCGAGCGGGGTGTCGCAGGGCCCGTCCGACAGCAGGAACTGCTGCGGGTACGTCTCGCCCTCGTAGCCCGTGCCGATCGCGTCGCGGACGGTGCTGTGGGCGCCGTCGGCACCGATCAGCCAGGCGGCGCGCACCTCCTCGCCGGTCTCGCCGGCCTTGCCGCCCGAGAGCACGGCGGTCACCCCGTCCGCGTCCTGGCTCAGCGAGGTGAGCCGGACGCCGAACTCGGTCTTGCCGCCGAGCGCCTCGAACCGGTGACGCAGCGCCTCCTCGGTCTCCTGCTGGGGCAGCGAGACCGCGAACGGGAAGCGGGTGTCGCCGACCCGGTCGAAGGTGAGCCGGGCGACCTTCCTTCCGGCCGAGTGGTAGTTCTGCGCGTGCAGCGGGAGACCCCGGTCCAGGATCTCGTCCGCCGCGCCGAGCCGGTGCAGCGCCTCCAGCGCCCGCGGCCACAGCGTGATCGCCTTGGCGTGCGGGTTGGGCCGCTCCGCCCGGTCGATCAGGCGGACCGCCACGCCCTGCTGGAGCAGCCCCGTCGCGGCGGCGAGCCCGACCGGCCCGGCGCCGACGACGATGACGCCGCCGGCGGCCGTTCCGGCGCTCATCGCCCGGCTCCGTCGCGCACCACGAGGCAGGCGACCTGGCCGTCGTGCCCGAGACCGGTGACCAGCGCGACCCGCCGGCCGCCGGCGGCCGGCTCGTCCTGCCAGCGCGCCAGCACCGCCGCCAGCTGCAGGGCGCCGTCCGCGCTGTACGCCTCGCCCACGACGTCCTTGACCCGGACCTCGGCGACCTCACGACCGCCCAGGGCACGTGCCACGGCACGCCGCTCCACGCCCTCCAGGGAGACGAGGCCGGTACCGCCGGGAGCCACCAGCGTGACCTCGGACGCCTCGACGCCGCTGCGCTCCAGCGCCCGGGTGACGCACCGGGCGAGCGCGCCGCCGAGCCCCGGACGGACACCCTCCGGGACGAACGCCGTCTCGCAGGCGAGGATCTCGGCCAGTACCGGCGTGCCCGCCGCGTGCGCGGCCTCGGCGTCCTGGAGGTCGAACAGGGCGCAGCCCTCGCCGACCGGGGTGTCCTGGGTGAGGGCACCCGTCGCCGCCCAGCCCCACGCGGTCTGCGGGCACAGCTCCTCGACCCCGCCGACCAGCAGCCGGGCGGCGTGACCCTGCGAGAAGGCGTTGCGCGCGTACCGGAACGCGGCCAGTGCGGCCGTGGTCCCGCCGGACAGCGTCGCGTTGATGCCCCGCAGACCGTGCCAGATGGCGACCTGGCCGGTGACCGAGTTCATCACCGTGTTGGGGAACGCGGCGGCGTTCACCAGGTACGGGCGATCCTGGACATGGGTGTCCCGGGCGAACTCGCTGCTGCTGCGGACGCTGCCCGAGGTGGTGCCCAGCACCACCCCGGTCGCCGCCCACGCGGGATCGCCCTCCTCGACGGCCGCGCCCGAGCGCAGCACCGCGGCGGCGGCCAGTCCCAGCGCGGTCGTACGGTCCAGGTGGCGAGTGCCCTTGCGGCCCACGTGGTCCGCGATGCGGAACTCGGGGACCACCCGCACGTCGTCGGGCAGACCGTCGGCGGCCGCCTCGCCGAGCGGGAGCTCGGCTCCGTCGGCGCACGGCTGCCGTTCGCCGCGCAGCGCCTCGGCGAGCGCGTCGAGCCCGACACCGGCCGGTGAGACGACACCGTGGGCGGTGACGGCCAGCGGCCGGACACGGGGGAGCGGCGCGGCCGCCGCGACGTCCGTCGTGGACGCGAGAGTGGTCGTCATGACACCTTCCCGAGGATGGTGATGGCGTTGTTGCCGCCGAACGCGAAGCCGTGGTTCTGCGCGATGCGGACCTCGGCGGGACGGGCCCTGTTCGGGACGGGGTCGAGCCCCGGGCCGAGCGCCGCGTCCGTCTCGCGCAGGTTCGCCGTGGGAGGCAGGAACCCCTGCTGGATCGCCTTGCAGCAGATCAGCGCCCCGAAGCCGCTGGCCGCGCCCATGGTGTGACCGAGCATCGACTTCACGGAGCTGACCGGCGGGAGCCGGTCGCCGAAGACCTCGCGGATCGCGGTGACCTCGGTGATGTCGTTGGTCGGCGTGCCGGTGCCGTGGGCGCTGATGTAGTCCACCTGGTCCGGGGTGACGCCCGCGTTGCGGTGCGCCCTGCGGACGCACTCCGCGATGCTTCCGGAGTCCGGGTGCACCATGTGCTTCGCGTCGCAGCTGAGCCCGTACCCGAGCACCTCGGCGTAGATCGTGGCGCCGCGGGCCACGGCCCTCTCCAGCGGTTCGAGCAGCAGCGCGACACCGCCCTCGGCGGTCAGGATGCCGGTGCGGTCCTTGTCGAACGGTCGGCACACCTCCTCGGCGAGCGCCCCCAGACGCAGGAAGCCCGCGTGGGTGTAGCGGTTCACCGAATCGGCGCCGCCGGCCAGCATGTAGTCGGCCTCGCCGGTGCGCACCAGGTCGGCCGCGTAGCCGATGGCGTAGTTGCTGGCCGAGCAGGCCGTGGGAAGCGTCTGGGCCTCGCCGGTGAGACCCAGCTCGGTGTTGACGGCGGCGGCGATCCGGCCGGCCGGCACCTGGCGGACCAGGTCGGGCGACAGGCTCTTGAGACCACCGCCCACCCACTCCTGCGTGAGCCGGTCCACGACCGGGGCCTCACCGCTGGTGGTGCCCATGGCGGAGCCGGCGCGGGCCCGGGCCAGCTGCTCCCGGTCCAGGCCGGCGTCCTCGACGGCCTGGGCCGCGGCGGCCGCCGCGAGCTGGGCGGAACGGCCCCAGCGCGCCGGGTCGAGCGTCCGCAGCGCGGCACGCGGATCGAAGTCGTGCACCTCGCCGGCCATCACGCTGGGAAAGCCGGCCGTGTCGAACGAACGGATCGGGGAGATGCCGCTGCGGCCTTCCCGGACCGACGCGGTGAGGGCCTCGGCACTCATGCCGAGACTGCTCACCGCGCCGAGCCCGGTCACCACGACGCGGCGTGCGGTGGGTTCAGGCACGCTCGGTCCCCGCGGCCAGGGCGACGACGTGGCCGGCCAGGGTGCCCAGGTCGGTGAGCTTCTCGGCCTCCTCGACCGGGACGGAGATGCCGAGCTCCTTGTCTATGCGGGCGAGTATCTGGATCAGCGCGAGCGAGTCCGCGTCGAAGTCCTCGACGAACTGGGCCGCCGGATCGAGTGCCGTGGGCTCCTCCTCGAGCTCCAGTTCCTCGGCGACGATGACCTGGATGCGCGCCAGGATCTCGTCGGACGTGAGAGCGACAGCGTTGTTCGACATGGTGGATTCCCCTCCTGGGCCGACGACCACCGCCGGCCGGTGATGAGGAATCTGGCAGGTCACGGCCGCCGTCAGAAGGCTTTTGCTCCCAAGGCGCCGGTCGGTGCGCCGCAAGTGGCAGGACCGCTGTGTCGATGGGGGAATGCCTGGTGGGAGGGGGTGACTACCTCTCGATGTCACTTTGGAGGCAGTGCCGTGCCCCTTGGTGGTACGGCCGTTGAGGAGGGCCTAGAGAGCCGCCCATGCTGATTCCCGCAGACGCCCCGAGAGGCGTGGCCGAGAAAGGGAATCCCATGCCCTCAGCAACCAGCCCCCGTACCGGAGCGGACCCGCGGACGTCCCGGGCCGAACCCGCCACGGCACGTCCGACCGTGCACCGGCCCCTGGCCTTCTTCTCCCTGTCGATGGGAGCCCTCACCCTGGCCACCCTGATCGGCGTGGCCGCCGACGACCGGGTCCTCAACGGCGCGCCGATCTGGCTGAAGCCGCTGCACTTCGCCTTCTCGCTCGCCGTCTACGGAGCGACCCTCGCCTGGCTGCTCCCGCGCATCGAGCGCTTCCCGCGCGCCGCCTGGTGGGCCGGCACCCTGATCGCCGTGAGTTCCTTCGCGGAGGCGTTCATCATCTCCGTGCAGGCGGGACGCGGCACCTACAGCCACTTCAACATGACCACGCCGGTGAACACCGCGTTCATGCACAGCATGACCGTCGCCGTGATCGTGCTGTGGACCTCCAACTTCGTCGCCGCGATCCTGGTACTGCGCGACCGCTCGCTCGCCCCCGCCCTGCGCTGGGCGGTACGCCTGGGCCTCGCGCTCGCCGTCGTCGGCATGGCGCTCGGCATGCTGATGAACACGCCGACCGCCGAACAGCAGCAGGCCCTCGACGCCGGACTGCCGACCCTCGTCGGCGCGCACAACGTCGGTGTGGCCGACGGCGGCGCCGGCATGCCGCTGACCAACTGGAGCACGCAGGGCGGCGACCTGCGCATCCCGCACTTCGTCGGCATCCACGCACTGCAGGTGCTGCCGCTGGCGGCCCTCGGCCTCGCCGCGCTCGCCCGCCGGCGCCCCGGCTCACCCCTCGCCGACGAGTCCGCCCGCGCCCGGCTCGTCATCGTCCTGGGCGCCTTCTGGACCGGACTGCTCGCGATCGTCACCTGGCAGGCGCTCCGCGGCCAGGCCCTGATCCACCCGGACACCGCCACCCTCGCCGCCACGGGCCTGGTGGTCCTGGCCGGCGCCGTCGCCTCCGCCGCGGCCCTGCGCCTCCGCCGCTGAGGACCGCACCTCGGCCGGCCCCGCGCCCACGCCGCCGAAGGCCGTCACCCGGCCGGGCGCCCGACCCCACGAAGCACGGAGAGAACCCCTACATGTCCGAGACCCTCGCGGCCACGACCGCCGAACCCGCCTTCCACATACGTTTCGCGCACACCGTCGACCGGCATCTGGTGCACCGCGCCGCCGTGGCCGAGGTGTTCGTCACCGACGCCCGGCAGATCGGCGACTCCGTGTACCTCGCCGGCGCCCAGACCCCGCTGTCGCACGGCTACTACAACGACCACCTCCAGCAGCCCGCCCTCACCGACGTGCTCCTGGTCCTGGAGGCGTGCCGGCAGGCGGCGGTGTGCGCGGCCCACACCTTCCTCGACATCCCGATGGACACCTCCTTCCTCGTCAACGAGGTGTCCGTACAGCTCGACCACCCCGAGGCGCTGCGCACCGGCAGCGACCCGGGCGAGCTCCAGCTCCTCACCGAGTACCCCACCGTGCGGATGAAGGCCGACCGCGCCCGCAAGGTCGGCGTCGCCCAGGAACTGACCTTCAACGGAAGGCCCGTGGGTCTGGCGTCCATGCAGGTCAGTGCCCTGACCAAGACCGAGTACGCGGCGCTGCGGACGTACCAGCGCGGCGGCGTGGCACCCTCCACCCGTGAGGTGCCGCGTCCCGACCGCTCGACGGTCCTCGCCCCCGAGCAGGTGGGCCGCTCCTCGCGCGGCAACGTCGTCCTCGCCTCGCCCGCCTTCGAGGAGGGGCGCCTGACGGCGCAGCTCGTCCCCGACTTCGACAACCGCAGCCTCTTCGACCACGAGTACGACCACTTCCCGGCCATGACCCTGCTCGAAGGGGCCCGTCAGCTCGGTCTGCTGGCCGCCTACTGGGGCGGCAGGCCGCTGAACCGGACCCATGTGACGGGCGTCGACGCGGCCTTCCTCCGGTTCGCCGAACTCGACGCTCCCGTCGTGGTCAGCGCCGAGATGCCGCAGGGCGGGAAGGACACCCTGGACGTCGTCTTCGAGCAGTCGGGCCGCACCGTCGCCACCGCGTCGATCCGGCTCCACGAGGAGCCCGCCCGACCGGTCGCCGGCCCGGCGGAGAGCGCCGCGTGACCGGCCGCGTCCAGGCGGTGTGGACCGATTTCCGCGGCGTCCTCACCCCGCCGCTGCCCTGGGCGGTGGAGTCCTTCTGCGGGCCGCTCGGCCTCGAACCGCGGCTGCTCCACGCGGCGATGCGCACGGTCGGCAGGGCGTACGGCGCCGGCTCGATGGAGGTGCTCGACACCCCGCTGGCCACCGAGGAGGAGTGGGGACGGCAGGTCGAGGCGGCGCTGCTGGACGAGTTCGGTGTCAGGGCCGACATGTCGGGCTTCGCGGAACGCTGGTTCGCCGACCGCCGCGTCAACCAGCCCTGGATCGACGAGCTGCGGCGGCTGCGGGCCGCCGGGATCTTCGTGGGACTGCTGTCGAACATGCCGCCCGGTTGGGACCGGTACTGGCGCCTGATGGTGCCGCCGGAGGACTTCGACGCCCTCGTGATGTCATTCGAGACCGGCTGCCGCAAGCCGGACCGGGAAGTCTTCGACCTGGCCGTCGGCCGCTCGGGGATCCCCGCGGAGCGGAGCCTGCTCGCCGACGACCTCGCCGAGAACTGCGAGGGAGCGGTCCGCGCCGGCTGGCACGGACTGCACTTCACCGACACCGACGACGCCGTGCGCGCGGTCCGGGAGGCCTGCGGGCTCCCGCAGGCCGGCCCGGTGGTCGCCACGCACACCGAAAGGATTCCGACATGAGCCGCACCGTTCTGATCAGCGGAGGCAACCGGGGCATCGGCCTCGCCGTGGCGCGCGCCTTCACCGAGGCCGGTGACAAAGTGGCGGTGACCTACCGCACCGGCGAGCCGCCCGAGGGCCTGTTCGGCGTCGCCTGCGACGTCACCGACGAGGAGTCCGTCAAGCGGGCCGTGGCCGAGGTCGAGGCGCAGTACGGCCCCGTCCAGGTCCTCGTCGCCAACGCGGGCATCACCCGGGACGGCCTCCTGCCGATGATGAGCGAGGCCGACTTCCGCGACGTGATCGACACCAACGTCCTCGGGGCCTTCCGGCTGGCCAAGCACGCCACCGGCGGGATGCTGCGCAAGCGGTGGGGCCGGCTGGTCTTCATGTCCTCGGTGATGGGCACCCTCGGCTCGCCCGGCCAGACCAACTACGCGGCCTCCAAGAGCGGCCTCGTGGGCCTCGCCCGCTCGCTGGCCTGGGAGCTCGGCAGCCGCAACATCACCGCGAACGTGGTGACCCCGGGGCTCATCGAGACCGACATGATCCAGCACGTCACGGACCGGCGGCGGGCCGAACTCATCGCCAACACCCCGCTCAGGCGCACCGGAACGGCCCAGGAGGTCGCCGCGGTGGTGCGATTCCTGGCCAGTGAGGAGGCGGCCTTCGTGACCGGCGCCGTCGTCCCGGTCAGCGGTGGCATCGGCATGGGGCACTGACCCCGACCCCTGATCGAGGATGGGAGAGATCGGCGTGCACCGTACTGGTGGGGAGGGACGCCCCGCCGTCACCGTCGACTGCACACCCCGCTCCGGGCCTTCCCGGGAGGACCTCGAGATCCTCGACCGGTGGATGCCCCTGGCCGAGGAGCCGGGACCCGCGGACTGCGGCGGCGCGGGCTGTCGCGCCGCCGAACGGCTGGCCGGCCAGCTGGCGGTGGCCGCCCGGGGCAAGGGCGGACGGCTCCGGCACGTCGCGCGGACCCTCCACGAGTCGTGGCTGCGGCCCCACGGCGTCCGGCTCAGGGAGGAGGCCGGCCGGCTGACCTTCAGCCATCCGGACCTCGGCCGGACCGAGCTCGTCCTGTGCCCGATGCACACCCTCCACACCGACGTGTGGGACACCTGCGTCCGCCTGCGGGAACTCACCGCCCGGAACGGCCCCGCCCAGCCCGGGTGCTGAGCCGTCTCCCCCCGTGGGCCCGGGCCCACGGACCCCGCCCCCTCAACTCCCGAGTCGTCGAACCGCGGAAAGGAACCGGCGTGCGCATCGTCCGCCATCACGAATACGGCCCACCCGGAGTCCTGCGTACCGAGGAGGCCGAACTCCCGGCCGTCGGGCCGCGCGACGTGCTCGTCCGGTCCGCGGCGATCGGAGTGGACCACGCCGACGTACAGCGCCGCGGCGGCACCTTCCCCCTCGGCGCGACCCCCCTGCCGTACTGCCCCTCGACCGACGTCGCCGGCACCGTCGTCCGGGTCGGCGCCGAGGTCGAGGACATCCCGCCCGGCACCCGCGTGGTCGTGTGGAAGGCGCCGGACGCCTACGCCGACCACGTGGCGGCCCCCGTCGAACGCGTCCTGCCGCTGCCGTCCGGAATCGATTTCGCCGAGGCGACGCTCCTCGGCGGCCCCGGCCGGGTCGCGGTCAACCTGCTGCGCACCGCCCGGCTCGCGGCCGGCGAGACCGTCCTCGTCCACGCGGGCGCCGGAGCCGTCGGCCACCTGGCCGTCCAGGCGGCCAGGGCGCTGGGCGCGGGCCGGGTGATCGCCACCGCGGGCTCTGCGGCCAAGCTGGACTTCGTCCGCGCGCTGGGCGTGGACGAAGCCGTCGACTACTCCCTCCCCGACTGGCCCGAGCGGGTCGCTGCGGCCGCCGGCGGCGGGGGCGTCGACGTCGCCCTCAACGGCATCGGAGGCAAGCGCCTCCTCGACGACGTCCGGCTCCTGGCCCCGTACGGACGGCTCGTCTCCTTCGGCGGGTCGGGCGGGGACGCCGCGCATCCGGACATCCCCGTCCTGGACCTCCTCGGCATGCGCCAGGTCATGGGCTTCAGCATGCCCGTGGTGCTCCGGCACCGGCCGGAGCAGGCCGAGCAGGCGGTACGGGACCTCGTCCGCATGGTCACGGACGGCTCGGTGCGCCCGGTGGTCCACGCCCGGATCCCGCTCGCCGAGGCGGCCCGCGCCCACGAACTCCTGGAACAGCGAAGGAGCCTGGGCCGCGTGGTCCTGGTCCCGTGAGCAAGCCGCCCCCGGGCCACGGCTGAACCGCTCCGGTTTCCCGGCGCGTCGGCCGGTCCTGCGCAAGGATGCCGGGAGAGGGCGGACCGGCCGGGCTCGATCCCCGGCGAAGGCCGGAGCGCGGCAAGGATCCCGTGGCGCGCGGGGGAGCCGTCCGGCGCTCCGCAGGGAAGAACCCCCTTCGTGTCCGGGCCGCCTCGGCCGGACCCGCCGCGGGGCCGCGAGAGAAGGGTGACGAACGATGACAGAGACCCGCCGGGACGCCGGGGCGTGGATCCGACGGCTCCTCCCGTCGGACGCCCCCGTCCGTCTCGTGTGCTTCCCCCACGCGGGCGGCGCGGCGAGCTACTACCACCGCATGGCGCGGAAGCTGTCCGGCGAGGCGGAGGTCCTCGCCGTCCAGTACCCGGGGCGGCAGGACCGGCGCCGGGAGCCGTGCGTCGACGATCTGGCCGAGCTGGCGGACCTGGTCCTCGCGGAGATCCGCCCCTGGACCGACCGCCCGCTGGCCTTCTTCGGGCACAGCATGGGTGCGCTCCTGAGCTTCGAGGTCGCCCGGCGGCTGGAGGGCGACGGGGGCACCCTGACCGCGCTCTTCGTCTCGGGCCGCCGCGCGCCCCGCCTCACCAGACCCGGGGAGGTCCGTCCGCGCTCCGACGACGAACTGGTCGCCGCCGTGCGGAAGCTGAACGAGGCCGAACTCCCGCTGCTCGACGAGCCCGCGGTCCGCGACTTCGTGCTGCCCCCGCTCCGCGGCGACTACCGGGCCGTCGAGGCCTACCGGTACGAACCGGGACCGCCCCTGGCCTGCCCCGTCGTGATGCTCACCGGTGACCAGGACCCGCAGGTGACGTGGGACGAGGCCCGGGCGTGGCGGGAGCACACCACCGGGGCGTTCGAGCTGCGGAGCTTCGCCGGCGGGCACTTCTACCTCGACACGCACACCGCGGACGTCGCCGGGCTCGTCGCCGCCCACCTGAGGAACCTCCGGAGCCCTCGGTACGGGACGGGAGCGGCGTGAACGGCGGCCGGCTGCTCGCCGTCAGCGACCTGCACGTCGCGCACGCGGACAACCGCAAGCTCGTGGAGGACCTCCGGCCCGGGTCCGACGACGACTGGCTCCTCGTCGCCGGCGACGTCGGCGAGCTCTCCGAGGACATCGAATGGGCCCTGGCGACGCTGAGCGCCCGGTTCGCCCGGGTGGTGTGGGCCCCGGGGAACCACGAGCTGTGGACACCCCGTCAGGACCCCCTGCGGCTGCGCGGTGTGCGGCGCTACGAGCACCTCGTCGCCCTGTGCCAGGGGCTGGGCGTCCTCACCCCGGAGGACCCGTACGCGGTGTGGGACGGGCCCGGCGGGCCGGTCACCGTGGCCCCGCTCTTCGTCCTCTACGACTACACCTTCCGCGTGCCCGGCGCCGGGACCAAGGAGCAGTCCCTGGCCATCGCCCGGGAGAACGGCATCGTCTGCACGGACGAGTACTTCCTCCACCCCGACCCCCATCCGAGCCGGGACGCGTGGTGCGAGGCCAGGGTCGCCCTGACCGAACGGCGCCTCGACGCCTGCGACCCGGAGCTTCCGACCGTGCTGGTCAACCACTTCCCACTGGTCCGCGAGCCCACCCGGATCCTGCGGTACCCCGACTTCGCGCAGTGGTGCGGCACCGTGCGGACGGCCGACTGGCACCGCCGCTACCGGGCCCGCGCGGTCGTCTACGGGCACCTCCACATCCCCCGGACGACCTGGCACGACGGCGTGCGCTTCGAGGAGGTCTCCGTCGGCTACCCGCGCGAGTGGCGCCGGGAGAGCCATCCCCGTGTCGGGCTGCGGCAGATCCTGCCCGAGGCACCGCCGGGATGACCCGGGCACGGCGCCGTCCGGCTCCCGGGTCCCTCGGAAGTGCCGGGAACCGGACGGGCCGCCCCGCGCGTGCGGGGCGGCACCTCAGCCCAGCGGCCGCGCCGGCTCCGCCACCGTCCGCCGCAGCTCGCCGACGGTGCGCCGCGGATCGCCGACGCCGGCGGTGAGCACGGCGCGGAACTCCTCGGAGATCCGCCGCGCCGTCGCCTCCTCGAACAGCTTCGTGCTGTACTCCAGCCGCCCGGTGCAGCGCCCTTCCGTCCGGGTGAGGGACAGCGACAGGTCGTGCTTGGCCGTCGCCGTGTCGCCGTACTCGGTGGTGACGGAGCAGCCCGGCAGGTCCAGTCCGGCCGGTCCGCCCTCCTGGTACGTGAGCATCAGCTGGTAGAGCGGGTTGAAGCCCGGATCCCGCACCGGGTTCAGCTCGTCGACCACCGTCTCGAACGGCAGCTCCCCGTGAGCGAGGGCGCTCCGGCTCTCGTCCCGCGCGCCGAGCACCAGATCCCGGAACGTCGCCTCCGGCGGCACGGCGACCCGCTGCACGACCGTGTTCACGAACATGCCGATCATCCGGTGGTGGCCCTCCGTGCGCCGGTGCGTGACGGGCGAGCCGATCACCGCCTCCGGGCGGCCCCCGCGGGCGGCGGCCACCAGGGCGAAGGCGGCGAGGAAGACCGCGTACGGCGTCGCCCGGCAGGCACGGGCCAGCAGCCCGGCCCGCTCCGCCGCCGACGGGTCCACGTCGAAGCGCACATGGGCGCCGGAGAAGTCCCACACCGGCGGACGCGGCCGGTCACCGGGCACGGTCGCGGGCGCCGGCACGTCCGCGAGCCGGCGCCGCCAGTGGTCGAGCGCCGGATGGCCCGAGAGGTCCGCGAGACGCCCGGCCTGGTGCGTGGCGAACGCGGCGTACTGCTCCGCCGGCGGCTCCGGAAGCGCCTCGGCGCCCTTCCCGAAAACCCGGTAGCCGTCGGAAAGTTCCCGCTGGAGGATCTGCACCGACCAGCCGTCGCACGCGATGTGATGCAACGTCAGGCAGAGTAGGTGTCGCCGCGGGCCCTGCCGGATCAGCAGGGCCCGGATCATCGGATCGGCGGCCAGGTCGAAAGGCCGTCGGACCTCCGCCGAGGCGAGCCGCTCCGCCTCCGCCGCGGGATCGGGATGGGCCGAGACGTCCAGGACCGGGATCCGGACCGGCTCCGCGGGCCGCACCGTCTGGCGCGGCGCGCCCGCCCGGAGCCGGAACACGGTGCGCAGCACCTCGTGCCGGCGGACCACCTCGCTCAGCGACCACTCCAGGGCGGCGACGTCGGGCTCGCCCTCGATCCGGTGCAGCAGCGGCACCGCGTACGCCGGTGAGCCGGGGTGGAACCGGTCGAGGATCCACAGCCCCTTCTGCGCGCGCGAGACCGGATGGTCACCGGCCACGGGCCACCTCGGCGGCCAGGCGGTCCACGGTCGGGTCGTAGAGGAACTCGCCCAGCGGGACCTCCGCGGAGAACCGGTCGTTGATCCGCGCCACCAGGCGCATCGCGAGCAGCGAGTGGCCGCCCAGCGCGAAGAAGTCGTCCGTGACGCCCACGGAGGCGAGCCCCAGCAGGTCGGCGGTGATGCCGGCGATCTCCCGTTCCAGCTCGGTGCGCGGTGCCACCGCCCCCGCGTCCAGGGCCTCCGCGGCGACCGGCGGCAGCGCCGCCCGGTCGACCTTGCCGCTCGCCGCCAGGGGGAGGTCGGCGCGGACCGCGAAGGCGGCCGGCACCATCCATTCGGGCAGCCGCCCGGCGAGGAACTCCCGCAGCCCTTCGGGCGCCACACCGGGCACGGCGGGGACGACGTGCGCCACCAGACGGCGTTCGCCGGTGGACTCGTCCACGACGACGGCGGCCTGCCGCAGGTCGGGATGGAGCCCCAGCGCGGCCTCGACCTCGCCCGGCTCCACCCGGTAGCCGCGGATCTTGACCTGGTCGTCGGCCCGGCCCAGGAAGGTGATCACCCCGTCGGCGTCCGCGCGCACCAGGTCGCCGGTGCGGTACATGCGGGCCCCTTCCTCCTCGGCGAAGGGGTCGGGCAGGAACCGTTCCCGGGTCTGCTCGGGCTGACCCGCGTATCCCCGGGCCACGCCCGGACCGCCGACGAAGAGCTCGCCCGTCCCGCCCTCGGCCACCGGGGCGAGGGACGCGTCGAGGACGTAGCAGGAGGTGTTCGCGATGGGCCGGCCGAGAGGGATCGACACGGCGTCCTCGGGCACCGACCCGATCGGCCCGCAGACGGCGAACGTCGTGGTCTCGGTCGGCCCGTAGCCGTTCACCAGCACCTCCGGCCGGTCGGCCGGGGTGTTGGCGAGAAGCCGGCGGGCCGGGGCGATCCCGACGACGTCGCCGCCCACCAGCAGGGTGCGCAACCCGCCGAAGCTGTCCGGCCGGTCGGCCATGACGGCCGTGAACAGCGGAGAGGTGAGGAACATCGTCGTGATCCGGTGCTCGGCCAGCGCCCGGCCCAGGGCGCCCGGGTCGAGGACCGTCTCGGTCGGGACGACACAGAGGGTGCCGCCGTGCAGCAGCGCCCCCCACAGCTCGAAGGTGAAGGCGTCGAAGGAGGAGTCGGCCACCTGCGCCATCCGCACGTCCGGGCCGAGCGCCACGTAGTCGGTGTCGAGGACCAGCCGCAGCACCGACCGGTGCTCGACCATCACGCCCTTCGGCCGGCCGGTCGAGCCGGAGGTGAAGAGCACGTACGCGAGCGAGCGCGGCCCGATGGCCACCGGCGGGAGCGGAACGGCGCCGGCGGCCGCGGTCGCCGCCGCGACGTCCTCGGGCGTGACCACCACCGACGCCTCCGCGTCGTCGAGCATCCGCCGCTGCCGCTCCCTCGGGTACCCGGGGCTGACGGGGACGTAGGCGCCGCCCGCCTTCAGCACGGCGAGGACGGCCGTGACCAGAGCGTGGCCACGGTCGAGGAGCACACCCACCCGCGCCTCGGCGGTCACGCCCCGGTCGTGCAGGAGGAGCGCGAGCCGGTCGGAGCGCGCGTCCAGCTCGGCGTACGTGAGGGAGTGCTCGCCGTCGACGACCGCGACGGCCTCGGGGCGCGCCTTCGCCTGGGCGGCGAAGAGCTCGGTCAGGGTCGCGTCGGCCGGGTAGGGCGTGAGGGGGCCCCGCAGGATACCCAAGGCGGTGTCTCCAGTTCCTTCGGAGGGACGGGGAAGGGGAATGCGTCGGAGGGGAGCGACGGCGAGCGGCGGAAGGGACGGGGCCCGGGGTCAGGGCGGGGGAGTCCCGGTCCCGGCCTGGTCGCGGGCCGACTCCCGGAGGGCGCCGTCGTACCGGATGCGGCCGCCGGGTCCCGCGTACCGGGGGTGCGGGCCGACCGAACGGCGGATCATGGTGACGCTGTTCTGCCGCAGCTTGTGGGGTTCGAGGAGGTTCAGGACCTCCAGCTCTCCCGGGCGCGCGCGCTGGAGCCCGGCGAGGTACCGCAGGATGGCCTCGCCCTCCGGGTACGTCATCAGGTAGTGCAGGACGATGACGCCGCCGTCCGGGTTGATCCGGTCGAGGAAGTGGTCGAGGAAGTACAGGCAGTCCCAGGCGTCCACCCAGGCCAGGTCGATGGGGGCGAAGTCCGGCGGGAGCGCGGCGTCGCAGTCCCGCAGCGCCGCGTCGACCGTCGTCACCCGCTCCGCGAGACCGAGCGCGGTCAGGACCTCGGCGACCCGGCCCGCGGACGACTCCGGGATCGAGTGGTCGTCGACGGCGACGAACACCGGCCGGTACGGCTCCAGATAGCTCGCGGGTGCGGCCAGCGGCGGTTCGGCGCGGAGCCAGTCGTCGTCCAGCGGGGTGCCGTCGTCCAGGTACCGCCGGGTCTTGGCGGCGAGTGCCGCGGACTCGCGGGCGGCCAGCTCCTCGACCTCGGCGAGGGCGGCGGCGAGGAACGGGGTGGTGTAGCCCGTCCCCACCTCCAGCACCCGGCGGGGCCGGGTGAGACGGATCAGGTTCGCCAGGAACGGGGCGACCGCCTCCGTTCCCATCCCGGGCACCCGGAGCCCGGCGACGGCGGTCTCGAAGTCAGTCACGGTGCGGTCCTCCGGTGCGCAGGTCGCCGAGCAGGTCGAGACCGGCGAGGACGGTCTCGGCGGGCAGGCCGAAGTCGATCAGGCAGGCGATCTCGTCGACCCCGATGCCGCGCAGCCGCTCCACCACGCGGCGGGCCTCGGCGGGGGTGCCGAGGAGCGCGCCGTCGTCGTAGTACCGGTCGAAGGAGCGCCGGACGAGGAAGTCCACGTCGTCGGGCCGGAGCCGGGCCGGGTCGATGCCGCGCCGTCCCTCGAACCGGGAGCCGAGGAGCAGCCCGAGGGAGTCGCGCAGATAGGCGCAGAGCGGTTCCCTGACGAGCTCCCTGACCGCGTCGCCGTCCTCGCCGAGGAAGGCGTGGACCATCACGACCACGTGACCGCCGTCCGGGCCGGCGGCCGTCCGGTAGGCGGCGATCTTGCGGGCGAGGTCGTCGAGCGACTGGCCCAGCAGATGGGTGAGCACGCCGGCACCCATGGCGCCGGCCCGCCGGAAGGTCTCCACCCCGCCCGCGCTGGTGATCCAGGTCGGCAACTCCGGCTGGACGGGCCGGGGATGGATCCGCACCCGGCGCTCGGCGCCGACGCCGTCGCGGACCGTCAGCTCCTCGCCGCGCCAGAGCCTGCGGACCTCCTCGGCGTGGTCCAGCGCCAGCGCGCGCCGGTTCCCGTACGCCTCGGGGGCCAGCGCGAAGTCGGCGGCGTGCCAGCCGGAGGCGAAGGAGATCCCGGCCCGGCCGCCGGAGAGGTTGTCGACCACCGACCAGTCCTCGGCCAGGCGCAGCGGATGGTGCAGCGGCGCGACGACGCTGCCGGCCCGGATCGCCACCCGTTCGGTGACCGCTGCCACCGCGGCGCCGGTCACGGCCGGGTTGGGGTACAGCCCGCCGAAGGAGTGGAAGTGGCGCTCGGGCGTCCAGACGGCGGCGAAGCCGTGGGTGTCGGCCCAGCGCGCCCCGTCGAGGAGCAGGCGGTAGCGGTCGCCCTTGAGGCCGGCGTCGTCGTCGCCGTCGTCGCTGGCGAAGTAGAAGAGGCTGAAGTCCATGGGGGCCGTGGGGTCGGAGGCGGGGGGCGGTTCAGGAGCGGGTGGCATCGACGGCCTCTCCGGCGAGCAGCCGGAGCGCGTTCCGGTCCACCTTGCCGTTCGCGTTCAGGGGCAGGGTGTCCCGGTGCAGGAAGCGGCGGGGCACCAGGTGGATCGGCAGCGTGCCGCGCAGGGAGTTCAGCAGGTCGCGCCGGGGGACCGGGTCCCCGGTGTAGCAGGCGGCGAGTTCGCGTACGCCGTCGTGCCCGGCGGCGGCGACGTCGACGACGACGCAGTGGTCGACCTGCGGCAGCCGCCGCAACGCCGCCTCGACCTCGCCGAGTTCGACCCGGAAGCCGCGGATCTTCACCTGGTCGTCGAGCCGGCCGAGGTGCACCAGCCGGCCGTCCTCGTACCGCACCCGGTCGCCCGTGCGGTAGTAGCGCCCCGCCCCGGCGAAGGGCCCGTCCCGCTCCGTCGAGGCGCGGAAGCGGTCCGCGTCGTCGGCCGGGTCGAGGTAGCCGTCGAACCGCTGGGGTCCCCGTACGCACAGCTCGCCGGTCTCCGGGTCGACGAGGTGGTCCAGCGAGTCGTGGATCCGGCCGATGGGGACGGTGCCGTTGGAGGTCCGGGGCCAGGCCGCCGGGTCGCGCGGCAGCCGGTACGCCGAGCAGGCGACGGTCAGTTCGGTGGGGCCGTAGAGGTTGTCGACGACGGACCCCGGGGCCACGGCCCGCCACGCGGCCGCCTGCTCGTAGGTGAGCTGCTCACCGCAGAAGGCGCTGTACCGCAGCCCGGTGGCGCGTCCGGCGGGCAGCTGCCCGAGCCCCGCGCCCACCGAGACCGCCGACGGCACGGAGAACCAGTGGGTGAGCCGCCGGCCGGTCACGTAGTCCACGGGGGAGAACGACTCCGCCGGCGCCGGCTCGACCAGCGTCGCGCCGCCGCCCCAGGTCACGAACAGGTCGAAGACGGAGAGGTCGAAGGTCAGGTCGAAGGTGTGCGACATCCGGCAGCCGGGCCCCACGTCGTAGCGCGCCGCCGCCTGCCGCAGGAAGGCCAGCGCCTGGCGGTGCCGGATGGGGATGCCCTTGGGGCGGCCCGTCGTCCCCGAGGTGAACAGCAGGTAGGCGGTCCGGTCCGGATCCGGGCGGTAGGGGCCGAGCGACCCCGCGGGCACCCCGGACCGCACCTCGGCCGCGGTGAGGGCCAGGACGGGCAGGCCCGCCGCCCAGCTCCCGTCGCCCCGCTCCCACGCCTCCGCGTCGGCCAGCACCACGTCCGGGCGGGCCTGCTCGCACATCCGGCGGGTTCGGGCGGCGGGAAAACCGGGGTGCAGCGGGACGACGGCGGCACCGAGGCGCAGGGCCGCCAGGTATCCCGCGTACGCCGACGGCCCGCGGGCGGCGAACAGGCCGACCCGGGAGACCGTGCCGTACGCGTCCCGTACGCGCTCCGCGAGCGCCTCCGCGGCGCGGAGCAGCTCGCGGTACGTCAGGGAGCCGTCGGGGAACTCGACGGCGACGCCGTCCGGATGGCGCGCGGCGCTGTCGGCGCACAGCCGGTACAGGCTCTCGGTCACGTCCGCTTCACACCTCGCCCGCGAGCAGCTTCACCTGCGCGCCGACGGTCGGGTGCCGGAAGAGGTCCGTGGCCCGCAGCTCCAGGGCGGTCAGCTCGTTGAGCTGCTCCCACAGCAGCAGGAGCAGCAGCGAGTTGCCGCCGGCGTCGAAGAAGCCCTGGTCGACCGGGACGTCCTCGGCGTCGATGCCCAGCGTCTCGGCCCAGGCGTCCCGCACCGCCTCCAGCAGCTCGTCCTCGTCCGTCACCTCAGGTCCTCCCCAGCGCCGACCAGCTCCGACACCCGGACCTGCGGGTCGGCCACCACGGCGGCGAGCAGCCGCTCGTAGTCGGCCGCCGCCCGTGCCACGGTCGTGGCGTCGAACAGGTCCCGGTCGTACTCCCAGATGAACTCCACGCCGCCGGGCACGTCCCGGCCGCGCTGCCCGACGGCCTGCTCGGCGACGGGGATCGCGATCACGTTCAGGTCGAACTTGGCGCTGCCGTTGCTGATGCCGGGTGTCACCTCGACGTCCAGGCCCGGCATGCGGACGGCGCGCATCGGAGCGTCGTGGAACGCGAACAGCACCTCGCACAGGGCCTGTCGCCCGGGCACCCGGGGCGGGCGAAGCGCCGCGATCACCCGGTCGAAGGGCAGGTCCTGGTGCTCCAGCGCGCCGAAGACGGTGGCGCGGACCCGTCCGAGCAGCTCCCGGAAGGTCGGGTCGCCGCGCAGATCGGCGTCCAGGGCGACCGTGTTGACCACCATGCCCAGCATCCGGTCGGTCTCCGACCGGCCGCGCCCGGCCAGCCCGGAGGCCACCGAGAAGCGGTCCTGCTCCGACCAGCCGTGGAGGAGGACCTGGAAGGCGGCGAGCATCACGGCGAAGAGCGAGACCCGTTCGTGCCGGGCGAGCGATCGGACCCGGTCGGTGAGGTGCGCGGGCACGGCGAACCGGGGCGCGTCCCCGGCGAAGCGGCGGGCGGCCGTCCGCGGCCGGTCGGTGGCCAGCTCCAGGAAGGGCGGGACGTCCGCGAGCCGGTCGCGCCAGTAGGCGAGCTGGCGTTCGGCCGCCGGGCTGTCGAGCCAGGCGTGCTGCCATGCCGCGAAGTCGGCGAACTGGAGCCCGGGTTCGGGCAGCGGTGAGGGGCGGCCTTCGGCGAACGCCTCGTACAGGGCGCAGAGTTCGTCGATGAAGACGTTGAAGGCCCAGCCGTCGTGGATCAGATGGTGCTCCAGGTGGAGCAGGACGTGCCGGTCGTCGGCCGTCCGCAGCAGACGCCAGTGGACCAGCGGGAGCCGGTCGACCGGGAGTTCCTCGTCGACGGCGTCGCCGACGGCCCGCCGGACCGCCGCCTCGGGGTCCGGGGAGTCGCGCAGATCGACCACCGGGACCGAGACCTCGTACGGCGGGTGGACCACCTGCCGGGGGCCGTCGGGGCCGTGGGCGAAGGTGGTGCGGTAGACCTCGTGCCGTCGGACGACCTCGGTGAGCGCGGCCGCCAGGGCACGCGTGTTGAGGGTTCCGGCCAGGGTCAGGACGGCCTGGAACTGGTAGGCCCGGATGCCGGGATGGAGCTGGAGCAGGAACCAGAGCCGCTCCTGCGAGCAGGACAGCGGCAGGTGTCCGTCACGCGGCACCGGCCGGATGTCCGGAACCGACCCCGTGGCGTGCGCGCTCCCGTCCCTCATGCGTGACCCCCGGTTATGGTGATCGTGACCACATCAAGTAGAGATCAACAGCAACCCGCTGTCAATGATTTCTGTGTCCATGACATGCGCGTCCATCAGCTCTATGGTGGGGCCTCCGTTCGCGACGCGCCGACGCATCGAGGGAAGGTGGCAACCCCATGACCGTGATGGCCTGGTGACCCGCAAAGGCCTCTGGCTCTCACCGGACTTCATGCGCTTGTGGGCCGCGCAGTCGATCAGCGAGACCGGCACCCAGATCGGTCAGCTCGCCGTACCGCTGCTCGCCATCGGGACGCTGCACGCCTCCGCGACCGAACTGGGATTCCTCACCAGCGCCCGCATGCTGCCGTTCCTGCTCCTCGCCCTGCCCGCCGGGGCGCTCCTCGACCGCATGCGCCGCCTGCCGGTCCTCGTCACCTCGGACCTGCTCCGCGCGCTCCTGCTCGGCAGCGTGCCCGTGGCGTACGCCCTCGACGTGCTGACCCTGGCCCAGCTCTACGTCGCGGTCCTCCTGGTCGGCGTCTTCACGGTGGCCTTCGACATCTCGTACCAGAGCTATCTGCCCACCCTGGTACGGCGCGAGGAACTCGCCGACGCCAACGCCAAGCTCACCGCCAGCAGTTCGGCGGCCGAGATGGCCGGCCCCGCCGCGGCCGGCATCCTGGCCGGGGTCATCGGCGCCGCCGCCACCGTCCTCCTCGACGCGCTCAGCTTCCTCGCCTCCGGCCTCTTCTGTCGGGCCATCCGTCAGCCGGAACCCGAGCCCGAGGTGCCCGCCGACCAGGGGACGCGCTCCCTGCGCAAGGAGATCGGCGAGGGCCTCGGCTTCGTCCTGCGGCAGAGCATGCTGCGGGCCGTCGCCGCCTGCGCCAGCCTCCTCAACCTCGGCTCCTCGATGCTGACGGTCCTCCTCACCCTCTACATGGTGCGGACCCTCGACTACGCCTCCGCCATGGTGGGCGTGGTCTTCTCGCTCGCCGGCGTCGGCCTGGTCGGCGGCGCGCTCCTGGCGAGCCGGGCCATCGAGCGACTCGGCTACGGCCGCTCGATCACCTGGGGAGCGGTGACCTGCGGGGTCGGGCTCGCGCTGATGCTGATGCCGGCCGTCGAACCCGGCCTCTCCTTCCCGTTCCTCGCCGCCGGCCACCTGCTCTTCGGCTTCGGCGTGCCGCTGTTCAACATCGCGCAGGTGACGCTGCGGCAGGCGATCACGCCCGACCGGCTGCGGGGTCGGATGAACGCCTCCATGCGCTTCGTCATCTGGAGCACGATCGCGATCGGCGGCCCCCTGTCCGGACTCCTCGCCGAACTCCTGGGCATGCGGGGCGCGATCATCGCCTCCGCCGTCATCGGAGCCGTCTCCTGGCTGCCGCTCCTCTGGTCGCCGGTCCCGGCCCTGCGCGAACTCCCCGAGGAGGAGGCGGCGGCCGTCAAGGACTGACGCGAGGGGCGTCGACGCGGGCGCCCGAGGCCGTCGAGGCGGTCGGGCCGGGACCCGGCCACGACCCCGTGGCCGGTCACGATCCGACGGCGGCCTCCGGGCTCACGGCAGCCGCAGCGCCGTCCAGTCCGGCTCCACCCCGGTCACCCAGAACCGCCCCAGCGCGGCCAGCAGCAGTTCGTGCTCCGAGCGGCTGTCGAACCCGCCGGGCAGGGACTGCACCACCGCCCCGACCGCGCCCACCGGGCGGCCGGGATGCTGGAGCGCCAGCCGGGTCAACGGCTGCCCCGGACCCAGCTCGACCAGGAGCGGGTCGGGCAGCCGCCAGATCTCGGCCAGTTCCTCCGCGAACCGGATCGTCCGGGACAGCTGCCGGGCCCAGTACGCCGGACTGGTCGCCTCCTCGTCCCGCAGCCACGTCCCGGTCGCGTTCGACAGGACCGGCAGCTCCGGCGGCCGCAGCGGCAGCGTGCCGAGCAGCTCCTCCAACGGCCCCGTCAGCGGTTCCGTCATCCAGGAATGGAAGGCGTGCGAGGTGGCCAGCCGCCGACAGGCGTGACCGTCGTCCGTCAGCAGGCCGGCCGCCTTCTCCACGGCCTCGACCGGCCCCGAGAGCACCGTCTGCTGGGGCCCGTTGAAGGCCGCCGCCGACAACTCCCCGCCGACGTGGGGAAGCACCGCCTCGGGCCCGGCCATGACGGCGAGCATGGCGCCCTCGGGCAGCCCGTCCACCAGCCGGGCCCGGTGGCCGACCAGCCGCAGCGCGTCCGGCAACGGGAGGACGCCGGCGACGCACGCCGCCGCGTACTCGCCCACGCTGTAACCCGCGAGGGCCGTGGGCCCCGCGCCGAGCGCGGTCAGCGCCCGGGCCATCGCGTACTGCACCGCGAACATCAGCGGCTGGGCGACGACCGTACGGTGGATCTCCTGCACGGTCTCGCGCCGGTCGAACAGGGCGGCCAGGTCGGGGCGGGCGGCGGCGTCCGCGCCCGGCCCGGTGCCGTCGTCCGGTGCGGCGGGGAAGAGGACCGGCAGCAGGTCGAGACCGTGTTCGGCGGCGAGCAGCCCGAAGCAGCGGTCGAGCTCCTCACGGAACACCGGCAGGCACCGGTACAGGCCCGAGCCGAGCCCCGCGTACTGGTCGCCGACCCCGGAGAACAGGAACACCCGTGACGCTCCGGGACCGGCACCGCCGCCGTCCGCCTCCGGACCGCCGCCGGTGGACACCCGCCGCGGATCACGCTTGCGCAGCCTCCGGGCCGCGTCCGCCGCCCCGCTCGCCGCGAGCGCCCGCCGGTGGATGCCGGGCGGGGACGTCGTCCTCGCGGCCTCGGACACGGCCGGCAGGGCCGCGAACTCCGCCTCGTCCATCCGGTCCAGACGGTCCGCCATTGCGTCCGTCGCGTCCTCGAGGGCCTCGGCCGTCCGCGCCGTCAGCGCCAGCAGCCGTGCCTCCCCGCTCACGGTGACACCGCCTTGCGGACCGCCTCGGGCCAGCCGGCCGGATCCACGCCGTGCCGGCAGAGGAACGCGTACGCGAGCCGTTCGAGCCCGAAGCCGACGCAGCCCGAGTACACCGGGTCGCCGGCCTCGTCCCGGATGCCGAACGACGAACCGAAGAGCCTCTCGTGGTAGTTGAAGGAGGCGACGGCGACATCCCGCTCCCCGTCGAGCGGCAGGCGCAGCTCGTACTTGAGCTGGAGCAGACGCTGCGACCAGGCGCGCGCCGCCGTCGCCTCGTTCAGGAAGAAGGGGTCGCCCGCGACCTCGCACCGGCCGCCGAGACCGAGCGACTCCATCAGCGCGTACGAGCGCTCCATCACCCGCGCCCGCGCGCCCAGCACGAACTCGGGGGTCCCCATGAAGACGATCTCCCGGATCGTGAAGTCCCACAGCCGCTCCAGCGACCGGCGGTAACGGGACTCGTGCCGGAAGGACTTGCCCCGCGCGGTCACCACCGTCGACGGCGCCGGCAGCGGCCCGTCCGCGTACTGGTGGTAGGTGTGGAAGCACATCGTCGGCGGCAGGGAGTGGTCGAACCCGCCGGTGTGCGCGCGCAGCCCCTCGGCGAGGTCGCCGCCGTCCGCGAGGGAGTCGAGGAACCCGCGGTAGCTGTCGACGTCCCCGTGCAGCCGCGTGACGAACATCAGCATGTGCGGGAAGGAGTCGAAGTAGCCCGTGCGGCGCAGCGCCGCCGATGTGATGAGCGTCGGATACCGGAACTCGCGCGCGTCGAACTCGTCCATGACCAGGGACCGGAGCTCGGCGTCGAGATGGTCCATGAGGGACAGGACGGGCTCGCCGACCGCGATCTGCCCCTCGCCCAGCTCGGCCGCGGCGCCCCGGGCGACCAGCTCCTCGAAGACGTCCCGGGGCGGCTCGGCGACGGAGCCGCGCCAGACGACCTTGGGTTCCACGGGCCGCTGGGCGAGGACGTCGTGGGCGACGACGTGGCGCAGCTTGCGGGTGAGCCCCGCGACGTCGACGGGCTCCTCGGCGGGCGGCGTGGCGGTGACGTCCACGGCGGTGACCGGCGGCCCGTACGGGTCGGCCGTGGCCAGGGAGCCGACCTCATCGGAGCCGGAACCGGAGCCGGAGCCGGCCTCCGGCGCGGTCGCCGTCGGCGTCCTGACCAGCGTGAAATCGGTGATCGTCGACGAGACGAAGTAGACGCGCCGCGCCAGCTCCTCGGCGAGCGCGCCGGGCACCGGCGGGTCGAGCGGGATCCGGAACGTGCTCATCGCGATCCGCCCCCGCCCCCGGACAGGGCCCCGCGCACGCCGACCAGTTCGGCGAGGATGCCGCGCTGGACGGCGTTCGTCCCGGCGTAGATGGGACCGGCGAGCGCGTCCCGCAGCTCGCGCTCGACACCGTCGTCCGCCACGTAGCCGCGCGCGCCGTGGAGGTCCATCGACGCCTGGGCCGTCTGGACCAGGCTCTCGCTGATGAAGATCTTCGCCATGGTGGCCTCGACGAGGGCCATCCGGCCCTCCCGCTTCAGCCAGCCCACCTTGTACAGCAGGTTCCGCGCGAGTTCGAGCCGGATCTTCATGTCGGCGACCGGGTGCGAGACGGCCTGGAAGGTGCCGATCGAACGGCCGAACTGGCGGCGCGCGTTGGCGTGGGCGACCGAGTTCTCCAGGATCCGCTCCATCGCCCCCACCTGCGCGGCGAACATGAACGAGCGCTCCCACTCGATCGCCGACGTGAACACCTGGTAGCCGGCGCCCTCACGGCCGAGCAGGTTGGCGGCGGGGACCGGGGTGCCGTCGAACTCCAGCACGCCCATGGGCGTGGTCCGCAGCCCCATCTTCGGCAGCTCGCGCTTCTTCACCACGCCCGGCATGTCGGCGGTGACCACGAACGCCGACAACCGGTTCTGCGTCCCGACCCCGTCACCGGTCCGGGCGAACGTGACGAAGACGTCGGCGACCGGCCCGTTGCTGATGAAGCACTTGGTCCCGTGCAGCCGGTAGCCGTCGCCGTCCCGCACGGCCGTGGTGGACATGCTGAGGATGTCGGTGCCCGCCTCCGGCTCCGACAGTGCGTGCGCGCCGACCAGGGTGCCCGCCGACAACGGCGGGAGGAAGCGCCGCTTCTGCTCCTCCGTACCGTGCAGCAGCAGATGGACGACACAGGCCCACAGGTGGTTGTTGACGGCGAAGACGAGTCCGTTGTCGCGGCAGCCGTAGCCGAGCGCCTCCAGGGCGATCATCGTCGTCAGCGGGTCGAGGCCGCCGCCTCCGTACTCCCGCGGCACCGGCCAGCCCAGCACGCCGAACTCGGCGCAGCGGTTCCAGTCCTCCCGGGGGAAGCGTCCCGTACGGTCGTCCTCCGCGACGTCGCGGCCGAGCTCGGCCCGGGCGAACGCGACGATCTCCTTACGGAGCCGCCGCTGCTCGTCGGTCAGTTCGAAGTCCACGCGCCGCCTCCGGCCGGAGCCAGCTTGCCGCCGACGAACCCCGCGATGGCGTCGACCGAGGCGAAGTGCGCGAAGTCCAGGTCCGCGCCCTCCACCCGCAGGTCGAACGTGCGCTCCACCCAGACCACGAGCTGGACCGCGAAGAGCGAGTTCACCAGCCCGCCGGCGAACAGGTCCTCGTCGTCGTCCACCTCGGTGTCCGGCACGTGCTGCGCGATGAAGTCGCGGATCAGTTCCTTGTGCTGCTCAACCACGCCGCTGTTCTCCCGACTCGTAGGAATGGAAGCCCTGTCCCGTCTTCCTGCCGTGGAGTCCGGCGTCGACCAGCCTCCGCAGCAGCGGGCACGGGCGGTACTTGGGGTCGCCGAAGTTCTCGTACAGGACCTGGAGCGACAGGTACACGGTGTCCAGGCCGATCAGGTCCGCCGTCTCCAGCGGGCCCATCGCGTGGCCGAAGCACTCCTTGAACAGCCGGTCGATGTCCTTGGCCGTGGAGACGCCCTCGTGCAGGGTGAAGATCGCCTCGTTGAGCGTCAGCATCAGCACCCGGTTGGTGACGAAGCCGGGCGAGTCCTCCACCACCACGTGCCGCCGGCCCGCGCCCTCGAGCAGGGCCCGGGTGCGGGCCAGGGTCGCGTCCGAGGTGTGGTGGCCGCGGATCAGCTCCACCGTCGGCTTCAGCTGGGCCGGGTTCATGAAGTGCGTGCCGAGCACGCGGTCCGGGCGGCCGGTGACGCCGGCCACCCGGGTGACGGGGATCGCCGAGGTGTTCACGCCGAAGACGACCTCGGGCGCGCAGATCGCGTCGAGCTCGCGGTGGAGGGCGCGCTTGACGTCCCAGTCCTCCGTGACGTTCTCGACCAGGAAGTCGATCTCGCGCAGGTCCTTGAGGTCCGTGGTGAACCGGATGCGCGGGAGCACCTCCTCCGGCGGCCGGACGGGCGCGCCGCGCCGGATGAGCGGTGCGAGCCGCAGGTGACGGGTGATGTCCGCCCGCGCGGAGTCGAGGATGTCCTCCGCGACGTCCACGAGCACGATCTCGTGCCCGTGCTCCGCGAAGAGCTGCGCGACGCCCCGGCCCATGGTGCCCGCGCCGACCACGCCTATCCGGTCCACTCGGTGTCTCCTTTCGTCGTGCTGACGGTCTCCCGCAGGACGCTCAGCGTCTGAGGCCGGGCCGTACGGAAGTAGAAGTGCCCACCCGGCAGCAGCCGCCGCTCGACCGCGCCGCCGGTGTACGCGGCCCACGCGTCCGGGTCCGGCAGCAGGCGTTCGTCCGCGCCCGCCAGGAGGGTGACCGGGCAGTCGAGCGGCGGGCCCGGGACGTGGACGTGGTTCTCCAGGAGGGCGAAGTCGGCGCGGTAGCAGGCCAGGGCGGCCGCCCGCAGGACGGGGTCGTCCCGCAGGTGGTCCATCCGGTCACCGGAGCGTCGCTCGATCTCGGCGAGGAGGTCGTCGTCGGACAGGGTGTGGACCGGTCGCGACGGAGCGGGGAAGGGCGGGGCGGGGCAGGAGGAGAGGATCAGCCGCTCGGGCGCGGGCAGGTCCCGCCGCCGCAGCTCCCGTGCCACCTCGAAGACCACCAGCGCGCCGAGACTGTGCCCGAAGAGGGTGAACGGCGGCGTGAAGCGGACGGCGGAGAGGACGGCGTCGACGAGCGGCGCCACGCGGGTGAAGGCGGGTTCGGCGGAGCGGGTGGTCCGGCCGGGCAGGTGCATGCCCCACAGCTGGACGTCGGGCAGCTCGTCGGACCAGCGCACGTACTCGCCCGGCGAACCCCCCGCGTGCGGGAAGCAGTAGAGCGAGGAACCCGCCCCGGGCCGCCGGATCCTGCGGACGGTCCAGCCCGTCACCGCTCCCTCCCCGCAGCCGCCAGCCCGTCGACCAGCGCGGCCAGTTCCTCCGGGGTGGGCGCCTCGAACAGCGAACGCGGGACCAGCCGGACGGACAGCACCTCCTCGGCCCGGGCCACGAAACGGGTCGCGATGAGGGAGTCCCCGCCGAGGTCGAAGAAGCTGTCGTCCGGTTCGACGTCGGGCAGGTCGAGGATCTCGGCGAAGAGGCCGGTGACGAGGGTGAGCGTGGAGTGGCCCCCGGTGCTGGACGCGGCCGCCGGCGGCGGTGCGGCCGGCGCCGCCGCCTCGGAGCGGACCGCCGTGCCGTGCGCCGCGTCGGGGGCGGCCGGGGCGGGCGCGGGACCGGCCTCCCGCTCGGTGGCGGTCAGGGAGTGGAGCTGCCGGGCGAACGGGTACGTGGGGAGCGCGACCTTGCGGGGTGCGGGTCCCTCGTGCGCGGCGGCCCAGTCGATCCGGGCGCCCGCGAGCCACAGTGCCCCGAGCACCTCGGGCACGGACCGCGGGCCGTCCGGAGTGTGTGCGGTGTCCACGTCGAGGACCGGACGCCCGCCGTCGCCCGCCGCCGGCGCGGCCGCCGCCGGCCGGCGCAGGACGCCGACCCAGTACGCCGGATCGACGGCCTCGGCCGCCGAAGCCGCCTTGCCGTCGTACGCGGTGCGCAGGGCCAGGACGGGGGGACGGGGCCCCGCGCGGCGTACGAGTTCGGCGAGGCGCTCGTCCGCCGCGCCGCCCGCGGCCTCGGCCGCGAGGGCGGCCGCGTCGGCCGGGCGGAACACCCCGGCGACGGCCGCCGCCACGAGCGCGTGGGTGCCCGTGCCGACGACTCCCGCGGGTCCGACGCCCCGGCGGAGCCAGTCGCGCGCGAGGGCGTAGCGGCCCGCGAACGCGAGCGCGGCGCAGGACCGGGCGTCGTCCGCGACGGGGGAGAGGGCGCCGCACTCCCCGACGGCCCGCCGGAACTCCGGGTCGGCGGCGGACAGCCGCGCCCAGACGGCCCGTTCCGCGACCGGGTCCGCCGCGGGCGCGAACCGGAGGAGCACCGGTCGCGGGCGGGACTCGCCGGCGGCGGTCACGAGCCGGTCCGGCGCCTCCCCGGAGAGGACGCGCACGGCGTCGGGAACGGAGGCGACGACCGCGTAGCGCCGTCGGCCGTGCTCGGAGCGGCCCGTCTGGAGGGTCCAGGCGACGTCCGCGAGGCAGGCGCCGGGATCGTCGCGCAGACGGTCGGCGAGACGCGCCGTGAGGGTGTCGAGGGCCTCCGGCGTCCGGGCCGAGAGCGGCAGCAACCGGGGCGACTCCGGACGGGGTTCGGGGCGGGGGAACCGGGGGGCCTCCTCCAGCACGATGTGGGCGTTGGTGCCGCCGACGCTGAAGGAGCTGACACCGGCGCGCCGGGGGAGACCCGGCGGCGCCCATTCCTCGGCGCGCGTCACCACGCGGAAAGGGCTGCCCGCGAAGTCGATCGCCGGGTTGGGCTCGGTGAAGTGCAGGCTGGGCGGAAGGACGCCGTGCTTCAGCGCGAGGACGGTCTTGATCAGTCCGGCGACCCCGGCGGCGGCGTCGGTGTGCCCGATGTTGGTCTTCACCGAGCCGATCCCGCAGAACCCCCGGCGGTCCGTGCCGCGCCGGAACGCCTGCGTGAGCGCGGCGACTTCGACCGGGTCGCCGAGCGGGGTCGCGGTGCCGTGGGTCTCCACGTACGTGCAGGTGTCCGGGCCGACCCCGGCGGCCCGCTGGGCCTTCTCGATCACGGTCGCCTGGCCGTCGACCCCGGGGGCGGTGAAGCCCATCCGCCCCGCGCCGTCGTTGTTCACGGCGGATCCGCGGACGACCGCGTCCACCCGGTCGCCGTCCGCGAGCGCGTCCGCCAGGCGCTTGAGCACCACGATGCCGACGCCGTCGCCGCCGACCAGCCCGCCGGCCCGGGCGTCGAAGGCCCGCAGCACACCGTCCGGGGCCTGGATGCCGACCTCGTCCGTCCCCTCGACGCGGACCGGCAGGCGGACGGTGACCCCGCCGGCGAGGGCGAGGTCGCACTCCCCGTCGAGCAGGCCGCGGACGGCCAGGTGGACGGCGACGAGGGAGGTGGCGCACGCCGCCTGCACCGCGACCGTCGGGCCGGTCAGGCCCAGCTTGTGGGCGACCCTGCTGCACAGGAAGTCGGCGCCGTTGGCGACCCGGATCTCCCAGTCGGAGACGGACGGGAGGTCCGCCCGACGGGCGCGGAGCAGCCGCGCGTGGTCGTTCTCGCTGCCGCCCCCGTACACGCCGACGACCGCGTCCGCACGGGCCGGGTCGTGTCCGGCGTCCTCCAGGGCCGCCACCGCGCATTCCAGGAACAGCCGTTGCTGCGGGTTGACGATCCGGGCCTCACGGGGCGAGACCCCGAAGTAGCCGGCGTCGAAGGACTCCGGGTCCTCGATCAGGCCGCGCGCCGCGACGCCTTCAGGACCCTTGACCCGGGTGATCGAGTCGGTGCCGGTGACGAGATTCCGCCAGAACGCCTCGGCGTTCCCGGCTCCGGGGAACCGGCAGGCCAGGCCGATGACGGCGATGTGACCGGCGGAACGGTCCTGCTCCGGGGCCTCGGCCGAGGTACGTGCCGGACTCGCCACTGATCGCCCCACCCCGATGTCATGTCGTGGTCAACCCTGTTGGGAGCGGTCAGGCTACCCGGCTCGTCAGGGGAAAGAGAAGAGATCATCTTCTTCCTCGTCAGAACGAACCGTCCCACCGGGCTCGTTCGCGCGCGCCGACCCGGCTCCGATGCGACGCGGACCCCTCGCCCGAGGCCGGGGAACGGCACCCCGCCGGGTGTGGATCACGCCACCGCCGTGGTCGGGCGGTGCCGTCGCCGTCGGGCGGGACCGGGGTCCGCGGCCGCTCGCGCGAGGCCGGACCACCGGTCCGCACCGGTGCGGACCGGGCCGGGCGACCTGCCCGGAGCGGGTCCGACGGCGGCCGGGCCGGTGGCTCGAATGCCGTCGGTCAGCCGGATAAACCCCGTTCGGATCAAGGTCACTTCATCGAGGTAATACCCACGGACTTGCAGGCCGAGCCACGCGTATCCGGCTCTACTGTTCAGCGGGATCCGGACGAATCCCCGACATTCGCCCCATCGTCCCGGTCCTCTTCCGCCGGTCGGCGTGCGCCTGCGCCGACCCCGAGTCCCGCGAAGGAGCCCTCGCCCGATGACCGCCCAGATCGACCCGCAAGCGCAGCTGGAGCCGCCTCGGCGGTCCAGTCTGAGCACCGCGGCCGCCCGCAAGCTCGCCACCACGACCAAATCCGCCCCGCAGATGCAGGAGATCACCTCCCGCTGGCTGCTGCGGATGCTCCCCTGGGTGGAGACCAAGGGCGGCGCGTACCGGGTGAACCGCCGGCTGAGCTACACCGTCGGCGACGGGCGCGTCGACTTCGTCCAGGACGGCGGACAGGTACGGGTGATCCCGCGGGAGCTCGGCGAACTCGCCCTGCTGCGCGGCTTCGAGGACGTCGAGGTGCTCGGCACGCTCGCCTGCCGGTGCGTCCAGCGGGACTTCCGCGCCGGCGAGGTACTGGTCGAACGCGGGGCCCCGGCCGGGGAGATCCACCTCATCGCGCACGGACGGATCAACCAGACCTCCGTCGGCAGGTACGGCGACGAGGTGGCCGTCACCGTGCTCGCCGACGGCGACCGCTTCGGAGAGCACGCCCTTCTGGACGCCGACGCCCGATGGGACCACACCGCCACCGCCGAGACCGCGGGCACCCTCCTGACCCTGTCCCGGGCCGACTTCGCCGCCGTGATGTCCGCCGCGCCCGGACTCCGGGCCCATGTCGACGCCTTCGGCTCGCTGCCCCGGCAGCGGCAGAACCGTCACGGCGAGGCCGAGATCGCCATGTCCGCCGGACACGTCGGCGAGGTCGCGCTGCCCGGCGCCTTCGTCGACTACGAGCTCCAGCCGCGCGAGTACGAACTCTCCGTCGCCCAGACGGTGCTTCGGGTCCACACCCGGGTCGCCGACCTCTACAACGGGCCGATGAACCAGACCGAGGAGCAACTCCGGCTCACCATCGAGGCGTTGCGCGAGCGCCAGGAACACGAGCTGATCAACAACCGCGAGTTCGGGCTCCTCCACAACGCCGACTTCAAGCAGCGGATCCAGCCTCACGCCGGCCCGCCCACCCCGGACGACCTCGACGAACTGCTCTGCCGGCGTCGCGGCACGAAGCTGTTCCTCGCCCATCCCCGGACGATCGCGGCGATCGGCCGCGAACTCAACGCCCGGGGGATCCACCCCGACCACATGGACCTCGACGGACAGCAGGTCGTGGCCTGGCGCGGCGTCCCGATCCTGCCCTGCGACAAGATCCCCGTCAGCAGGGAGAACACCAGCTCCATCCTCGCCATGCGCACCGGCGAGGACAACCAGGGTGTCATCGGGCTGCGCCAGACCGGACTGCCGGAGGAGTACGAGCCGGGGCTCTCGGTGCGCTTCATGGGCGTCGACGAACGGTCGATCATCTCCTACCTGGTCACGACCTACTACTCCGCCGCGATCCTGGTGCCCAACGCGCTCGGCGTGCTGGAGAACGTGCAGATCGCCCGCCGGCGCGACTGAGGCCCGTCCGGTACCTCCCGCCGGCCTGCGGAGCCGCCCACACGGGCCGCTCCCGACCGCCCTCCGCGGTCCGGCCGACACGGTGCCGCTGCCGCACGGCCCGCGGCGCCCCGTGCCCGCCCCCGGCGCCCGGCCCGCCGGAAACCCGGCCCCGTACGACGTCCGCCACCGCCCTGAGCCTCCCGGGCCGGTCGAGCGTGCCCCGGACACGGGGCAGCCCACCCATCAACCAAGGAGTCACGGATGCCCGATCCCGGGCTTTCCCCTCTGCAGTCGAGCCTGCCCGACGCGGCGGCCCGCTTCGGGGCCCACGTCCTCGCCCGGACCGTCGAGTCGGCCTCCGGCGTGGTCGCCGACGCGCCCCCGTCCGGCGTCGACGCCGCCGGCGCGGAGCCCTCCGCTCCGGCCGCCCCCGCTCCGCCCGCGCGTCACGCCCTGCCCACCGGCCCCTCGCTCCCCTTCCGCAGGGCGTCCCCGGCCGCCCCCGCGGCGGACATCGCCGCCCCGGCCCCCGCCCCGGGCCGGATCCCGAGCGGACCCCGTGGCCTCGGGACGGCGGGGCTGTACCCGGGCCGCCGCGAGGCGTCGCCGGGACCGCCGCCTGCGGCGGCCCCGGCACCGGCGGAGGGGCGGCCGATCCCCGGCCTCTACCACCACCCCGTACCGGAACCCGACCCGGCGCGCGTCGAGGAGGTCGGCCGCCGGATCAAGTCCTGGGCGGTGGACGAGGTGGAGCTGTTCCCCGACGAGTGGGAGGGGCAGTTCGACGGCTTCTCCGTCGGGCGCTACATGGTCGCCTGCCATCCCGACGCGCCGACGGTCGACCACCTGATGATCGCCACCCGCCTGATGGTCGCCGAGAACGCGCTCGACGACTGCTACTGCGAGGACCACGGGGGTTCGCCCGTCGGCCTCGGCGGACGCCTGCTCCTCGCGCACACCGCCCTCGACGCGCTGCACACGACGGAGGAGTACCAGCCCCGGTGGGCCGAGTCGCTGCACGCGGACGCCCCGCGGCGCGCCTACCGCTCCGCGATGGAGTACTTCGTTCGCCACTCCACCCCCTCCCAGGCCGACCGCTACCGGCACGACATGGCCCGGCTGCACCTCGGCTACCTCGCGGAGGCCGCGTGGGCCGAGACGGACCACGTGCCCGAGGTGTGGGAGTACCTGGCGATGCGCCAGTTCAACAACTTCCGGCCCTGCCCCACCATCACCGACACCGTCGGCGGCTACGAACTGCCGGCGGACCTGCACGCCCAGCCGGCCATGCAGCGGGTCCTGGCGCTCGCCGGAAACGCCAGCACCATCGTCAACGACCTCTACTCGTACACCAAGGAGCTCGCCGCCCCCGGCCGGCACCTGAACCTGCCCGTGGTGATCGCCGAACGCGAGGGCGTCTCCGACCGGGACGCCTATCTGAAGGCGGTCGGGGTCCACAACGACCTCATGCGCGACTTCGAGGCCGAAGCCGCCGCGCTGGCCGCCGCCTGCCCCCTCCCGGGCGTGCTCCGCTTCCTGCGCGGAGTGGCCGTGTGGGTGGACGGCAACCACTACTGGCACCAGACCAACACCTATCGCTACAGCCTGCCCGATTTCTGGTAGAGAAACGGAATCATCAGTGACCAGCACCGAGTTCAGCACCCTCGACGGCACCGCCTCCGCGTTCATCCCCGCCCCCGCGTCGCCGTACCAGGGCGACATCGCCCGCTACTGGGACGGCGAGGCCAGGCCCGTGAACCTGCGCCTCGGCGACGTCGACGGGCTCTACCACCACCACTACGGCGTCGGCGACGTCGACCACGCCGCGATCGGGGACCCCGCGGACAGTGCCTACGAGAAGAAGCTGATCGCCGAACTGCACCGCCTGGAGTCGGCGCAGACCGACGTGCTCCTCGACAACCTCGGTGCGATCGGACGCGACGACACACTCGTCGACGCCGGCTGCGGACGCGGCGGCTCGATGGTCATGGCCCACCAGCGCTTCGGCTGCAAGGTCGAGGGCGTCACCCTGTCGGCCAAGCAGGCGGACTTCGCCAACCGGCGCGCCGGGGAGCTCGGCATCGGCGACCGCGTCCGCGCCCGCGTGTGCAACATGCTCGCCACGCCGTTCGAGACGGGCCGGGCCGCGGCCTCGTGGAACAACGAGTCGAGCATGTACGTCGATCTGCAGGACCTCTTCGCCGAGCACTCCCGGGTCCTCGCGGTCGGCGGCCGCTACGTCACCATCACCGGCTGCTGGAACCCTCGCTACGGCCAGCCGTCGAAGTGGGTCTCGCAGATCAACGCGCACTTCGAGTGCAACATCCACTCCCGGCGCGAATACCTGCGGGCGATGGCCGACAACCGCCTCGTGCCGCAGACCGTGATCGACCTGACGCCCGAGACGCTGCCCTACTGGGAGCTGCGGGCGACGTCGTCACTGGTGACGGGGATCGAGGAGGCGTTCATCAACTCGTACAAGGACGGCTCCTTCCAGTACGTGCTGATCGCGGCCGACCGGGTCTGACGGGAGCCGGGACCCGCGGGACGAGTGCCGGGCCCCTGTGCGTCGCGCGCGACGCACAGGGGCCCTCTCCGCCGTTCCGTCCCCGGGTCGGGACGCCCGATCAGTTCGTCGCCGCGCGCAGCCGGTCGACCCGGTGGGTGGAGAGGTAGGCCGCCATGGAGCTCTCCTTGAAGGCCTTCCACAGCTCTGCGCAGGCCGGCCGGTCCAGATGCACCACCGACTGGCCCTTCTCGGTGCCGGTGCCCTTCACGGGCGCGTTCATGAAGGTCATGTCGCCGGCCCGGACCCCCTTCATGTTCCAGACCAGCTCACGCATGTCCGTGTCGCTGAACCGCTCGTCGACACTGATGGTGTCGGTGAAGATGTCCAGGGTCTCCTTCAGCCGGAGCGGATCGCTCAGCGAGGCCGAGGTCGTCACCTTCTCCAGGACCGTGCGCAGGTAGTTCTGCTGCCGGTGGGCCCGGTCGAGGTCGCCGTTCGGCAGGCTCTTGCGCTCGCCCACGTAGGCCAGCGCCTGCTCCCCGTTCATGTGCCGGCGCTCCCCGTCGGGCATCGACATGTCGACGCCGCCGACGGCGTCCGTGAGCTTCCGGAATCCGTTCCAGTCGATGACGGCGAAGTGGTCGACGCGGACGTCGGTCAGTCGCTGGACCGTGTCGATGAGCAGCGGCGGACCGCCCCAGGAGTAGGCGGCGTTCAGCTTCGCCCGGCCGCGGCCGGGGATGTCCACCCACGAGTCGCGGGGCAGCGAGACGACGTACGCGCTGGAGTGGTCGTCGGGGATGTGCACGAGCATCATCGCGTCGCTGCGCTGGTCGCCGTACTTCCAGAGGGCGCCCTTCGCGTCGTTGCCGGTCGTCGCGACGGCCGAGCGCGAGTCGAGGCCCACCAGGAGGTAGTTCCGGCCGCCGCGGGACGGGGGCGGAACGGGCGCGTTCGTCGGGAAGGTCTGGGGGATGCGCTGCACGCGCCCGGTGTAGTGCTCGTAGGCCCAGTAACCCGTCCCCGCCGTGAGCAGCCCCGCGGCGACCAGCAGGGCGAGCGCGGTCAGCAGCACCGTCCTCGGCCTGGGGCGTCTTCGGCGTGCACCGTCACCGGTCTCGGTCTGTGCGGGCTTGCTCATCTTGTGCTGCTCCGTCCCCCTCGAACTGGTGCGTCAGAATAGCCAGTTGTGCCCACCCGGCAACAGCCGGTCGCCGGGGGCGTTCTCGGGGCCGCGGGGGCGTCGCCCGGGTGGCTGGTGCGGCGCGGCGGGGGAGGGGACGGACGCCGCCGGGCCCCGCGCCGTCCCGCCGCCGGGATCGGCAGAGGGACGGGGCCGGGCGCACTGCCGCTCAGGCGGCGTTCGGGCCCACGTCGGCCGGGGTGAGGGGGCGGCGCAGCGGAGCCGCCGTCGTGTACTCGTCGGCGCCGACGTCGCGGCCGGTTCCGCGCGCGTGACCGTCGACGTCCTCGGTCACGTCCGTGCCCGTGAGCGTCGCCGCGTCGATCGCCGGGCTGCCGGCGGACAGCCGGAAGACGCCGTCGGACTCCTGCCGCAGGAGCGGGTCGACCCGGCGGAATCCGCTCGCGGGGATCGTGCCGTCGGACGCCCGGCCCCACAGGATGTTCCCCTGCCAGGTGAAGCCGACCGTCTGTCCCATCGCGACCAGGCTGCCGGCATCGCCGACCAGCAGGTTGTCGGCGACGACCACGTTCTGCGGCGGGTACGCGCGGGACTCGCCGGAGAGCGTGCCGGCGTTGCCGACCAGGGTGTTGTGCAGGACCAGCGCACGGTCGGCGGCGTCGTTCCCGCGCCGCTCGTCGACGCTCTCGCCCGCGTGGTGGTCGCGGGTGGTGCCGCTGCCGATCACCAGGGCACGGCCCGACAGACCGGCGAGGTGGTTGTTGACGATCAGGTGGTCGTTGCCGTAGACGCGCACGCCGTCCGTGCCGCCGAGCAGGTGGTTGCCCTCCACGCGTGAGCGGTTGCCGTGGCGCAGCACGATGCCGCCGCGGCTGTCGCGGATCGTGTTGTGGCGGATGACGTTGTCGGAGGACTTCACCGAGATCGCCTCGGGGTCGCCGTCGCACCGCTCGAAGAGGTTGTACTCCACCACCGCGTTCGCGCTCGACAGCGCCCGGCCGCTGACACCGAGCCGGATCGGCTCACCGCCGTTGGCACCGGTGTAGGTGTGGTCGGAGAAGTGGTTGCGGAGGACGTGGAGGCGCTGGGCCATCGCGGTCGTCCCCGGGCCGTCGGCGACGAGGAAGATCCCCTCCGTCGTCCGGCCGTGGAAGTGGTTGCGGTCGATCTTGGTGTCGTCGCCGCGGACGACCACCCAGTCGAGCCCGCTGACATCGGCGAGCCGGAAGTCGTTGCGGGTCAGGCGGATGCGCGTGCAGCTCGCCGGGATCTCCAGGGTGGTGCGCTGCCGGAAGGCGAAACCACTGACGGTGATGTCGCTGGAGTCGCCGAAGACGAAACCGCGCTCGCCGGTGAGGACGGCGCCGCCCCGGGACTCCGCCACGATCGTGATCGGCGCGGCGGTGGTGCCGTGCCGCCCCGAGACGTCGACGGCGCGCCCCGCGGGTACGGCGTACGTGCCGTCCGCCACGACGATCCGGTCGCCGGGAGCCGCCCGGTCGATCGCCCGCTGCAGCGCGTCCAGCGAGGAGACCGTCACGGTGGCCGCCGACGCGCCGGCCGGCAGCAGCGCGCCGAGCGCCGCGCCCAGCACGGTGCCGGTGAGGAACGTCCGTCGTTGCATGGTGCCTCCTGGGGGGAAGGGAACGGGAGCGGGCCGGGCACGCGGCGGCCCCCGGAGGAAGAGGAGGGCCCACCGGTGCCTCGGGCCGCGTCGGTACGGGGCTCCAGCTTCGGCCCCCGGCCTGCCGTTCCGCTGACGTCCCGCTGACGCGACGCTGACGCCGGCGGCGGGGGACCCGGCCGCCGCCCGGCCCGGCGCCCCGCCGTGCCCCCGGCCGCCGGCGTCCGGGCCCGCTTCCGGCCTCCGTCCCCCCACCGCCCGCCGCTGACCGGCTGACGGCCGCTGCCCGCCTGGGGGATCAATGGTGGCGAGTCGGTAGGCGCGCTCATAACTTCGCCATATGACCAGACGACAGATCGCCCTCCTCGCCTGCACCGCGGCTGTCGTGGTGTCGGGGCTGGGCGCCACCACCCCGTCCGCCGACAGCCGAACGGTGCACCGGGTGAAGCCCGGCGAATCGATCCAGAAGGCCGTGGACGCCGCGAAGCCGGGGGACACCGTCCTCCTCGCCCCCGGCACCTACCGCGAGAGCGTCCGCATCACCACCTCGGGCCTGACCCTGCGCGGGTCCGGCCTCTTCCCCAGTCGCATCGAGCCGGGCACCGCCCGGGCCGGCGACGCCTGCGCCAAGGCCGGCAACGGCATCTGCGTGACCGGCACGCAGACCAGCCCGGTCCGTGACGTGTCCGTCCGCTCGCTCACCCTCCACGGCTTCGCCAAGAACGGCCTCTGGTCCTCCTGGACCGACCGCCTCAAGGTCGAGAAGGTGGTCTCCGAGAAGAACGGCCAGTGGGGCATCGCCCAGGAGAAGTCCGTACGCGGCGTCTTCCGCCGCAACGTCGCCCGCGACAACGGCGACGCAGGTCTCTTCGTCGCCAACACCATCGACCAGGAGGCCGGCGCCGCCGACTCCAAGGGCATGGTCATCAGCCGCAACCGGCTGAGCGGCAACCGGATCGGCGTCACCGTCCGGCGCCTGCGGAACCTCACCGTGGACCGCAACGAGGCCACCGGCAACTGCGCCGCGGTCTTCGTGGTCGGCGACGAGTCCAAGCCGCGGGCCGGCGACATGACCCTGCACCGCAACGAGATCCGCGCCAACAACAAGTACTGCCCCAAGACCCCCCGACTGCCCTTCCTGCAGGGCTCGGGCATCGTTCTCACCGGCGCCGAGGACACGAAGGTGACCAGGAACCGGGTCGTCGACAACGTGGGCACCTCGCCGCTCTCGGGCGGCATCGTGCTCTTCAAGAGCTTCGTCGGGGCCCCCAACGAGCGCAACCAGATCCGCGACAACGTCGTGCTGCGCAACGGCACGGCCGACCTCGCCAACCGCGACACCGGCCAGGGCAACACCTTCCGCCGCAACACCTGCACCCTCTCCGAGCCCGCCGGGATGTGCTGAGCAGCCGGTCACCCCACCCACCCCTCACGGCACGACAGCCCGAACAGCAAAGGCAAGGCAACGGATGACGACTGTTGATCCGGCTCCCCCGCCGCCCATGCGGCTGAGGGAGCTCGTTTTCGGGGCGGCGTGCGCCGCCGCCGTCCGCGCGGCCGCCCGCCTCGGCGTGGCGGACGCCCTCGACGACACACCCAGGTCCGTCGAGGACCTGGCCGGGGCGGTGAAGACCCAGCCGCAGACCCTCCGGCGGCTGCTGCGCGCCCTGTCCTGCCAGGGCGTGTTCACGGAGCTGCCCGACGGCACCTTCGCGCACACCGAGATGTCCCGGCTGCTCCGCGAGGACGACCCGCAGAGCCTGCGGTACATCGCCCTGTGGTGCACCGAGCCGTGGACCTGGGACGTCTGGCCCAAGCTCGACGAGGCGGTGCGCTCCGGCCGGAACGTCTTCGAGGACGTGTACGACCGCGAGTTCTTCACCTACCTCAACGAGGACGCGCCCGAGTCCGCGCACGTCTTCAACCGGGCCATGACCACCTCCAGCCGGCAGTCCGCCCAGGACGTCGCCGAGCTGCTCGACCTGCGCGACGTCGCGACCGTCGCCGACATCGGCGGCGGCCAGGGCCACGTCCTGGCCAGCCTGCTGGAGAAGCACCCCGGAGCGCACGGCACCCTGCTCGACCTGCCGGGCGTGGTGGGCAACGCCGACCCGCGCCTGCGCGACGGCGGCACCCTCGCCTCCCGGGTCCGGATCGTGCCCGGGGACTGCCGCGAGGACATCCCGGTCGCGGCGGACGTGTACATCATCAAGAACATCCTGGAGTGGGACGACGACAGCACCCGCCGGGCGCTGGCCAACGTCCGCAAGGCCGCCCGGCCCGGCGCGCGCGTGGTGGTCATCGAGAACCTCGTCGACGACACCCCCTCGATGCGCTTCACGACGGCCATGGACCTGCTGCTGCTCCTCAACGTCGGCGGGGCGAAGCACACCCGTCAGAGCATGGTCGACCGGCTGACGGACGCGGGCCTCGTCATCGACGGGATCCGCCCGGTCAACGCGTACCTCCACGCCTTCGAGTGCACCGTCCCCGGCTGACGCGCGAGGCACCACGACACGAGGCCGCCGGCTCCGCTTTCGATCGCGGAGCCGGCGGCCTCGTGTCATGCGGCGGGGAGCCTCAGGAACCGGCGTCCCAGCGGTAGAAGCAGTTCGCCATGGCGTCCTTGGGGCTGCGCCACGTCTTCGGGTCGTACGCGGTGACGTACGCCGACAGCCGCTCGCTGGCGCTCCGGAACTCGGGGTGACCGGTGAGCTTCGCGATGGCGGGCGCCGGGTCCTCGTCCGACTCGATGAGGTGCAGGTAGACGTCGCCGAACTGGAACAGGCTGCGTCGCTTGACGCCGACCAGGTGAGGGAGTTCGCCGCGGTCCGAAGCGGCGAACACGTCGGCGATCGCCGGCGCCGAATCCGGCGCCATGCGGGCGACGATCAGGGCGTGGTGCATCGGGTGTCCTTCCTGGTTCCGGGGTCAGGCGGGCAGCACCGGCGCGCGCCGGCGGTCGCGGGCGACCTGTTCGACGCGGTCCCGGATGAGGGCCATCTGCGTGCGGGAGTTGCGGTTGATGTTGTCCGTCATCCAGTCGTCGTCGACCGGGGCGTCCGGCTTCATCGCGAAGTCCTGCACCCAGCGCATGTTCACGCCGGCCGGGGTCTGCGTGTACTCCCAGCGGATGTCCATGTGCGCGAAGGGGCCGGTCTCCACGCGGTGCGCCCGCACGGTCCGGGTGGCGACGTCCACGGTCCGCTGCGAGACCCAGCTCCAGACCTTCCCGGACTCGTCCGGGTGCATGGTCAGCCGGAACGTCGTGGTGTCGCCCTCGCGGGAGAGCACCTCCAGGGACGCGTACTCGCTGAAGAGCGTCGGCCAGTTCTCGATGTCGTTGGTGATGTCCCAGACGAGGTCGAGCGGGGCGTCGACGGTGACGCTGTTGTCGGTGTGACCGGACACGTCAGACCCCCGTCCGCAGGCTGCTGTTGACGAGGCCGAGGAACTCGCCGGGGGTCTTGCACCGCTCCGCGTCGGTGGGGAGCGCCCGGCCGTACTGGTTCTCCAGCTCGCCGACGATGCCGAGCAGGCCGAGGGAGTCGAGGCCGAGCGCGCTGAACGGCACGTCCGACGCCTGCTCCAGGTCCTGCGGGGCGACGGTGACCCCGGCGGCCTTCTTCATCAGTGAGGCCAGTTCGTCGAAGGTCACTTCGGTGGTGATCATGCGAGTGTTCTCCTTCCCGCCCGGTCCTACCGGGCGGATTCGCCGCCGCGGCGCACGATGAGCGCCGCGTTGGATCCCATGAGTCCCCGGCTGAGGACCAGGGCCGTGCGCAGCTCGGCGGGGCGAGCGCGGGACATCACCAGATCGAGGTCGTGGCAGATGTCGAACACGTTGGGGGTGGGGGGTACCTGGCCGTGCTCCATGGCGAGCACCGCGGCCGCGGTGTCCAGCAGCGGGGCCCCGCAGTAGGCGCGGCCCGTACCGGTCTTGGGCGCCGTGACCGGGACCCGGGTGCCGTGCGCGCCGAGGGCGTCGGCGATCGCGAGGGCCTCCGCCCGGTCGGCCTCCGGCACGCCGAGCGCGTCGGCGAACACGACGTCGATCTCCTCCGGCGCGCAGCCGGCCTCGTCGAGCGCGCCGCGGATCGCGTGGGCGAGCCCCTCCCGGGACTCCTCCCAGCGGGAGGCGCCGGTGAACGTGGCGGCGTGCCCGGCCACGGTGGCCCGGACGGTCGCGCCCCGCTCGCGGGCCCGCGCCTCGTCCTCGACGACGAGCATGGCGCCGCCCTCCGCCGGGACGAAGCCGCAGGCGCCCGTGGTGAAGGGACGGTAGGCCCGGTCGGGGTCCTCGACGGTGCTGAGCTCGGGGTATCCGAGCTGGCAGACCATCGAGTACGGGGCCAGCGGCGCCTCCGCGGCCCCGACGACCATCGCCCCGGTCCCGCGCCGCACCGCCCGGGCCGCGTGGGCGATCGAGTCCAGGCCGCCGGCCTCGTCGCTCGCGACGACGCCGCACGGTCCCTTGAAGCCGCCCCGGATGGAGATCTGGCCGGTGCTGGCGGCGTAGAACCAGGCGATCGACTGGTACGGGCCGACGAACCGCGAACCCTGTCCCCACAGCTTCTGGAGCTCCCGCTGGCCGAACTCGCCGCCGCCGGAACCGGCGGCGGTGACGACACCGACGGAGAACGGATCCGCCGGGGCGTCGCGGCCGAGGCCGGCGTCGTCGAGGGCGAGCGAGGCCGCGGCCATCGCGAAGTGGCTGAACCGGTCCGTCTGGACGAGGAACCGCTCCTCGATGAGGGCCGAGGCGTCGAAGGCCCGGACCTCGCCCGCGACGCGGAGCGGCAGGTGACCGCATCCCTCGCGGGTGATCCGGTCCAGGACGCCGAGGCCCTCCGACGTGGACTTCCAGAACGCCTCGGCGCTCAGTCCGTTGGGGGCGATCACACCGACGCCGGTGACGACCGCGTTCCGTGGGCGCTGCGTGCTCATCGTGTCCTCCCACCGGCCCCGGTCAGGAGGACCGCGGACTGGAAGCCGCCGAACCCGCTGCCGACGGAGAGCACGTTCCTCAGCTTCCGGGGGCGGGCGGTGCGCGGCACGTAGTCCAGGTCGCACTCGGGGTCGGGAGTCTCGTAGTTCGCCGTCGGAGGCACCACCTGGTGCTTCATCGCCAGGACGCAGGCGGCGACCTCGATCGCGCCGATCGCGCCGAGCGAGTGCCCCACCATGGACTTGATGGAGCTCATGGGCGTGTCGTAGGCGTGGGCGCCGAGCGAGCGCTTCACCGCGGCGGTCTCGTGCCGGTCGTTCTGCCGGGTCCCCGAGCCGTGCGCGTTGACGTAGTCGACCAGCGTGGGGTCGAGACGGGCCTGGTCGAGCGTGGAGTCGATGGCCCGGGCCATCTCCAGCCCCTCGCCCGTCAGACCGGTCATGTGGTACGCGTTGCCGAAGGTGGCGTAGCCGCCGATCTCGCAGTAGATGTGCGCACCGCGGGCGCGGGCGTGCTCGTACTCCTCCAGGACGAGGACCGCCGCGCCCTCGCCCATCACGAAGCCGTTGCGGTCGGCGTCGAAGGGGCGGGAGGCGTGCGCCGGGTCGTCGTTGTTCGGCGAGGTGGCCTTGATCGCGTCGAAGCAGGCCATGGTGATCGGGGATATGGGGGAGTCGGACGCACCCGCGATGCACACGTCGGCCCGGCCCTCCTCGATGGTGTGGAAGGCGTACCCGACCGCGTCGAGTCCGGAGGTGCACCCCGTCGAGACGGTCTGCACCGGACCCCGCGCGCCGAACCGCTCGGCGACGACCGAGGCGAGGGTGCTCGGCGCGAACGCCATGTGCAGCTTCGGCTCGGCGGGGCGGTGGTCGACGTCCCAGCGGCTGCCGCCCTCGCTGACGAGGACGTAGTCGTGCTCCAGCCGGGTGGTGCCGCCGACGGCGCTGCCCAGCGAGACCGCGACGCGCCACGGGTCCTCGCGGTCCGTGTCGAGTCCGGAGTCGCGCACCGCCTCGTCGGCGGCGACCGCGGCGAACTGGATGTACCGGTCGGCGTGCCGGCCCAGCTCCGGATCGAGGCCGTGCTCGAGCGGGTCGAAGTCGCATTCCGCGGCGATGCGCGAGCGCAGCCCGGCCGGGTCGAACAGGCTGATGCCGCGGGTCGCGGTGCGGCCGTCGGACAGGAGGTCCCAGAACGCCGTCGCTCCGGTGCCGCCCGGAGCCACCACGCCGATGCCGGTGATGGCCACCCGGCGCGTCACTCGATGGCCCCGCTTCGCTCGGACGCCTGTCCGGGATCCTTCGCGGACAGGTGCGGGCCGGAGACGACGAAGTGCGGGCTCGCGGTGTCGTCGGTCGGCTCCGTGTCGACGTGACCCAGGCTCGGCCGGGGCGCCAGCGGGCCGAGGTGGAAGACCATCCGGGCCTCGACGTCCCCGACGTTGCGGAAGCGGTGCCGCACGTCGATCGGGATCAGCAGGCCCTGGTCCGGCCGGAGGGCGAACGTCTCGCCGTCCAGGTCCACTTCGAGCCCGCCGGAGACGACGTACACGAACTCCTCGGAGTACGGGTGGTAGTGCTCGCCGATGCGCTCGCCGGGCTGCACGATGGCCAGGCCCATGAAGCCGCTGGTGGAGCCCACGGTTGCGGGCGTGAGCATGGCCCGCAGGTCACCTCCGCGCCTGCGGTTGGGTTCCGTGTCGCTCAGGTTCACGATGCGTGGTGCCTGCTTGAGCATGGTTGATACCTCCGGGGGTGGCAGTGACGTCCGGGGGAGCGGCCGCGGCGCGGGCCGCGGCGCTCCGTCAGGAATCCGCAGACCTGCGGTCGGTGATCGGCAGCATGTCGGCGTGGGACAACAGCCGGTTGATGTTGCGGTCCGTGTCCAGCGCACCCTCGACGCCGATGGCGGCGCCGTCGAGGAGGCGCTGCAGCTCCGCGGCCTTGCCGGGGCCCTTGAGGCCGAGCGAGGCGACGGGGTCGAGGTCGAGCTCCCGCGCGGTGTCGACGAGACGCACCACGATGTCGTCGCGCTGGAAGACCGTGCTGCCGTGGATCGGGCTGTCCGGGTCGTCCGCCGCCGCCTGGTCCTGGTGGGCCAGGAGCCGCGCGAGCTCCATCCCGCAGCCCTCCTTGGCCGGGTAGAACAGCGCGTGGCGCCGCAGCTCGGCGGGCTCGGGCCGCCCGGAGACCACGTGGTGGACGGCGGGCAGGGCCGCCCGGGTGAAGAAGACCCGCGCCGAGTCCGAGTCGGTCAGGTCCCGGTCCTGCTCCAGGTACGGGTTGATGGCCTCCTCGACCGCGCGGACCTCGGGCTGGCGGGAGACGTGGCGCAGTGCGGCCATCAGGTCGCCCTCCACCTCCATGGCCCGCACGACCCGGTTGCCGTGCATGAAGAGCGAGGTCCGGCGCAGCCGGGTGTTGTCGTCGACCTGGGCCTTGGGGGACTTGTAGCCCGCCAGGAGCTCCGCGACCTTCGACTCGGAGCCGGGCTTCACCGTGAAGGTGAGGGCGTGGCGTGCCACTCCGTCGCCCACGCGGGCCGCGACTTCCTCGCCGGCCGCGGGCCGGGGCCGCTCGGAGGACTGGGCCGGGTTGGTCTCCCGGAGGATGCTGTAGCGCATGGAGCGGGTGTCCCGGACGCAGCTGTGCATCGGCCGGACGGTCTCGACGTGCTCCTCGCTGTTCACCCAGGCGAGGAAGGGCGGCGCGCTCTCCCACTCGCTGGTGATGAGCCACTGCGAGGGGTTCTCGATCGACTGGCAGAGCTGGTCGCTGATGTGCCCGGGGATGGACGCGACCTGGTTGCGCATGTGCTCGTAGGCGTCGAGGAACTGCTGCTGGGCTCCTTCGTACAGGTCCAGCAGCAGGATCACCCGCAACCTGGACCCGTCGAACGCTGACTGCGAGATGCGGCTCGTGATGGTCATCCGGCGTACCTCTCCTCTTCTTCGTGGAAGCCGGGACGGTGCGGAAGCGAAGGGCGACCGCCGCGGCCGACGGGCCGGGGGCGCCATGAGCCGATCGTTGACGCGAGCCCCCGTGTGCGCGAGCCCCACGGGGCGGACGAGTGAACTGCGCGTCAACCGGGTGCCCCGGGTGCGCGAACCCCGCGCCCGCCGGGCAGGCATCTGCATCCCATCCCTGATGCGCGTCCCGGACGGACGCTGGAGGCATTCGATGAACCGATACGAAGAGGCCGGCGAGGACGGTCACCACACGCCCGTCCTCGTCGTCGGCGGCTCGCTGGTGGGCCTGTCCACCTCGCTGTTCCTGGGACGCCTCGGAGTGCCGCACGTCCTCGTGGAGCGGCACGCGGGCACCTCGATCCATCCGCGTGGACGCGGGAACAACGTGCGCACGATGGAGCTGTTCCGGGTCGCCGGTGTGCAGCGGCGCATCGAGGAGGCGGCGTCGGTCCTGTCGGCCAACAACGGCATCCTCCAGGCGACGAGCCTGGCGGGCGATGCCGGCGAGTGGCTGTTCAAGGAGATCGACCCGGGCGGCGGCCTGGCCCGCTTCAGCCCCGGCAAGTGGTGCCTGTGCAGCCAGAACGACCTGGAGCCGGTGCTGCTGGACAGCGCCCGTGACCTGGGCGCGGACCTCCGCTTCGCCACCGAGCTGATGTCGTTCGAGCAGGACGCCGAGGGGGTGACCGCGCGGGTCAAGAGCAGGGAGACCGGCGAGCACACCACCATCCGGGCGGACTACCTCGTCGCCGCCGACGGCCCGCGCAGCCCGATCCGCGAGGCGCTCGGCATCGCGCAGGGCGGCGCCGGCGACCTGTTCCACAACGTCAGCGTCACGTTCACCTCCCGCCGGCTCGCGGCCGTGGTCGGGGACCGGCGCTTCATCGTCTGCTACCTGACCGCCGACGACGCCGACGGCGCCCTCCTGCCGGTCGACAACGAGGAGCGCTGGGTGTTCCACATGCCCTGGCACCCCGAGAACGGCGAGACGCTGGAGGAGTTCACCGACGAGCGCTGCCGCGAGCACATCCGGCGGGCCGTGGGCGTGCCCGACCTCGACGTCGAGATCACCGGCCGAGCCCCCTGGCACGCCGCCGAGCGGGTCGCCGAACGCTACGGGCAGGGACGGGTGTTCCTGGCAGGAGACTCGGCCCACGAGATGTCCCCCACCGGCGCCTTCGGCTCCAACACCGGCATCCAGGACGCGCACAACCTCGCCTGGAAGCTGGCCGCGGTGCTGGGAGGCTGGGCGGGACCCGGCCTCCTGGACTCCTACGACGCGGAGCGCCGGCCCGTCGCGCAGGCGACGGGCGCGCGCGCCTCGACGCGCTCGGTCGAGCACAGCCACCCCGGGTACGCACCCGGTCCGGAGGCCGGGAGCCCGGGCGGTCCCGGCGGCCGGAAGGGCGGCATCCTCAACGTGGTGCTGGGCCACCGCTATCCGCGGGGCGCGGTCGTGGGCGCGGACCCGTCGGTGCCCGTCGTCCCGGAAGGACTGCGGCTGACGGGCGAGCCCGGGAGCCGGGCGCCCCACGTGTGGCTGGACCGCGCCGGGACCCGGGTGTCCACGCTCGACCTGTACGAGCGCTCCCTGGTGCTCCTGAGCGCCGAGGACGGGGCCGGGGCGTGGCACGACGCGGCCGGCCGCGTCGCGCGTGAGCTGGGCGTGCCGCTGGAGGCGTACCGGATCGGCGACGGTCCGGCGGCCGAGCTGTCCCCGGCGAGCGACACGGACTGGGCCGAGGCCCACGGAGTCACGCCCGACGGCGCGGTGCTGGTGCGTCCCGACGGCTTCGTCGCCTGGCGGTCCGAGGGACCGGTGGCGGATCCCGCGGCGACGCTGCGGGAGGCGCTCGCGGCGGTGCTCGACCGTCGCTGAACGCACACGTCACGGAGGGGGCGGGCGCACCGGCGCCCGCCCCCTCCGGCGTGTGAGGGACCTCCGCCCGCTCAGCCGGCGGTCTCGGAGCCGGCGAGCTGCTCGGCGAGCTCCCGCTCGCTGCTCTCCGCGAGCGAGGTCTTGAGCACCGTGCCGCCGAAGGGCTGGAGGGCGGCGGCGAACTTGTCCTCGGTGATCTTCGTGGCCATGATCACGAGGGCCGACGAGCCGGGCGTGAGCAGCGACTGGACCTTCTCCCGGAAGTTCTTGTCCACGCCCATCTGGGTCAGCTTCCCGATCAGCCCGCCGACCGCGGCGCCGACCACGCCGATGCCCGGTGTGAGGATCAGGATGCCGAAGACCATGCCCCACAGGGCGCCGGCGGTGGCCGAGACGGCGATCTTCTCGGACTTCGACGGCGTGTCGACATGGGTCTCGCCGTCCGCGTCCACGGAGACGACGGCGATCCCGCTGAGCTTCAGGACGTGGTTCTTCTCCAGTTCCTGGACCGCCCTGAAGGCCTTGTGCGCGACGGCGTGTTCGTCGTAGCCGACAACGATGAGCTCGGACATCCGGTCCTCCTTTGACGCCTGGCTGGCACTTTGCACCCTATGTCCAATTCCTGGAGGGGGCATCGGAAGGGCGGCCTCCTCGGCGCGCCCTCAGGCGACGTACGCCGACAGCCCCAGCGTCGCGGCCAGCACCCGCCACAGCGTCCACGCGCCGACCCGGTTCACGACCCCGCAGAGCCGTTGCCCGGTGCAGCTGCCCGGGCCGTTCTGCCAGGCGCTCACCACCAGGTGGAGGGTGCCGAGGTAGCCGGCGAAGGCGAAGCGGATGTGCTGCCCGGGGCCCAGCGCGTGCCCTTCCAGGGTCGCGATCTGCAGGTAGTCGTATCCGACGGCCTCGACCCGTACGGGGTTCCCGCCCAGCAGCGAACAGGTGGCGTCCGCGTGGATCCGGCGCGGGCAGGCGCCGCTGACGGGGAAGAGCCAGAAGTTGTCGGTCAGCTGCTCCCGCACCGCGTGCGGGCTGGTGAAGGGGTGGAACCCGAGCCCGTACGTGTACTGGTAGAGCCAGTTCGGGCCGTGGCAGGACGCGGGGTCGGCGCCGCAGTCGGCGACGCCCGCCGGCGCCCGGACCACGGGCGCCGGCGCCGCGCCCCCGGGTGCGGCACCGGCGCCGGGCGCGGCGGCCGTGAGCAGCAGGGTCAGGGCGAGGGCGGCGGACGGCGCGGCGCGCAGGGATCCGCGCGCCGCGCCGGCCGGGGTCGTGCGGGACGGGGCGGAGGCCATCGCGGACCCGTCAGTACCGCTGGGCCTTGGTGAGTCGCGGTGTCAGGACCGGCTCGGGAGCGCTGCGGCTGATGACGAGCGGCTGCTTCCGCCCACCCGGGGGCAGGTCCTCGGCTCCGGTGTACTGGGTCTCGACGACCTTGCCGGACGCGTCGAGGAAGTCGACCTGGACGGCGTACGAGGCGGTCGCGTCGGTCTGGTTGGTGATGCTGACGAGCACCGTGAGGATGCCGTTCGTGTCGGCGCGCGGCTTGCCGGACATCGCGACCTCGCTCCGCGCGTTCCCGCCGCCCTGGACGCCCTTGAGCGCGTCCTGGGCGGCCTGCTGGGAGCGTTCCACCTCGGCCCCGATCGACGCCTTGCGGGACGCCTCGCGAGCCGACGCCGAGGCCGCGGCGGCGGACGCCGAGGCGCGGGCGGCGGCCTCGGCCGACTCCGCCGCCGAGGCGAGGGCGGACGGCGCCGCGCCCGAGAAGGAGGCGGTGTCCGGCGGTGTGGGCCGGTCGCTGAACGACGAGCTCCGGCCCGTGTCGTCGTCGCCGGAGTCGCAGGCGGCGAGGCCGGCCGCGCCGGCGGCGGTCAGGACGACGGCCACGGCGGCGCCCGCCGCCCGGCGGAGCGCCGGCGGGCGGGTACTGCGGGACGGCGGAGTGTTCACGGGCGGGTCCTCTCCTTCTCGGGAACGTGCGCGTGCTGTTCGGGGACGTACGGGCGGGAACGGGTGTGCGGGGCCGGGGTCGGCGGACGCCTCCGGGCGTGCCGTCAGAAGCGCAGGACGGCGGCGATGCGCCCCATGTCGGACAGGGTGTCGTCCGGGACGAAGCGGACCTCCGCCCCCGTCTCCAGGGCCTGCTCCACGATCCCGTCGACGATGTCGTCCCGGGAGTCGAGGTCGGAGGCTTCGGCCGGCTCCAGGTGGTCGCCGTAGTCCCGTACGACCGCCCGGTAGCCCTCCTCCACGGTCAGCAGGCGCACCCGGCCCGCCTTCGCGGCCTCCCAGACCTCGTCGAGGCCCGCGGCGAACTCCCGGCGTCCCCGGGCGGTGTCCAGTTCGGCCAGCACCGTCGCCACCACGGCCGCGGCCCGCGCGGTCAGCAGCGGCTCGACGGCCCGCCGTACCGCGTCGGCCGGCCCGTGGGCGAGGCCGCCCTGCTGGACGGTCATCGTGTCCTGGCCCAGCGGGCCGGTCTCCTCGAGGAGGGCGAGGGCGGCGGGCTCGCCGATCACGTACAGCGGCCTGCGGTGGGAGCTGAGGACCACCAGGAGCCGCTCGTGGGCCTCGCGCAGGAACTGGCGTGTCTGCTCGTCCTGGAAGGTGCTGGGCAGATCGCCGATCCGCTCCTTGCGCTCCGCGTCCGGGTCCTCCAGGCTCCGGGTGAGCGGGAATCCGGCGCCGGTGTGCTCGCTCACCCCGGCCGCGTCGCCGCTCCACAGCGACGCCCGGTCGGCGGCCACGGTCAGCGCCCAGAACGGCTGCTCCGCGGCCTGGGCGGACACGAGGTTGCGGGTGAGGAAGGTGTCGGCCACGACCACCCGCTCGGGCGTGGGGCGCGCCACCGTCCACACCTGGTGCTCGCCGGGTGCGGCGAAGATCACCAGTCCGTCCTCGGCGAGCGCCGGGTCGAGTTCCGCCACCGCCTGGTCCAGCTGCGTCAGCACGTCCGCCAGCCGCTCCCGGGTCACCGCCGGGTCGTTCCGGAGCTCCCGGTCGGCCGCCGCGAGGAGGTTGCGCAGCCGCACCGGGTCCTGGGCGGCGTCCGGCTCACGGCGGTGCGTCGGCATCGTCAGCGACACGGCCGGATACGGGCGGGGCTGGCGGAGTTTCGCGAGGACGTCGGAGGTGAGTGAAGGGCGCATGGGAGCGGGCCTTTCGGGTGTGGGGGAGATCTCTGCTGCGGAACCGGCGGGGCCGCGCGGCCGGCGGGCCGGGCGGACCGTGGCGCGTCGCTACGGGGGGCCGTCGGGCCGCCGGAGCGGGCACCCCCGCGGATCGGGGGGTTCGCCTGCGTCATCTCGGATCACAATGTGTCATTTTTGCCCTAAATATCCGCATGCGCGAGCCGGGACGCGCGCGCGTCCTCCCGTGGACCTGCCGGTGTGCGCCGTCGCCGGGATCGCGGGCCGGATCCGCCTTCGGGGGCACCGTCCGAGTGATCAAAAGAGCGAGGGGTTAGCATATGAGCGCCGCCTAGCTCGAAAGATAAACCTGTGACTGTCAAAGACGACTCGTTCACCAACTGGAAGAACCGCGAAGAGATCGCGGAGTCGATGATCCCGATCATCGGGAAGATGCACCGCGAGCAGGACGTCACCGTCCTGGTCCACAGCCGCTCCTTGGTGAACAAGTCGGTGGTGAGCATCCTCAAGACCCACCGGTTCGCCCGTCAGATCGCCGGCGAGGAGCTCTCGGTCACCGAGACGCTCCCGTTCCTCAAGACGCTGACCACCCTCGATCTCGGCCCGTCCCAGATCGACATCGGCATGCTGGCCGCCGAGTACAAGACCGACGACCGCGGTCTCTCGGTCGAGGAGTTCACCGCCGAGGCCGTCGCCGGCGCCATGGGCGAGAACAAGATCGAGCGCCGGGAGGGTCGCGACGTCGTCCTCTACGGCTTCGGCCGCATCGGCCGCCTCGTCGCCCGCCTCCTCATCGAGAAGGCCGGCTCGGGCAACGGTCTCCGTCTGCGCGCCATCGTCGTGCGCGGCGGCGGCGAGCAGGATCTCGTGAAGCGCGCCTCGCTGCTGCGCCGCGACTCGATCCACGGCCAGTTCCAGGGCACGATCACCGTGGACGAGGCGAACAGCACGATCGTCGCCAACGGCAACACGATCAAGGTGATCTACGCCAACGACCCCTCCGAGGTCGACTACACGGCGTACGGCATCGAGAACGCCATCCTCATCGACAACACCGGCAAGTGGCGCGACCGCGAGGGCCTGTCGAAGCACCTGCGCCCCGGCATCGACAAGGTCGTCCTGACCGCGCCCGGCAAGGGTGACGTGCCGAACATCGTGCACGGCGTCAACCACGACACGATCAAGCCGGACGAGCAGATCCTCTCCTGCGCCTCCTGCACCACCAACGCGATCGTGCCGCCGCTGAAGGCGATGGACGACGAGTACGGCGTGCTGCGCGGTCACGTGGAGACCGTCCACTCGTTCACGAACGACCAGAACCTGCTGGACAACTACCACAAGGCCGACCGCCGCGGGCGTTCCGCGCCGCTCAACATGGTGATCACCGAGACCGGTGCCGCCTCGGCCGTCGCCAAGGCGCTGCCCGACCTGAAGGCCCCGATCACCGGCAGCTCGATCCGCGTCCCCGTCCCGGACGTCTCGATCGCCATCCTGAGCCTGCGCCTGGGCCGCGAGACCACCCGCGACGAGGTCCTCGAGTACCTCCGCGACGTCTCGCTGCACTCGCCGCTGAAGCGCCAGATCGACTTCACCACGGCCCCCGACGCCGTGTCGATGGACTTCGTCGGCTCGCGCCACGCCTCGATCGTCGACGCCGGCGCCACCAAGGTCGACGGCGACAACGCCATCCTCTACCTGTGGTACGACAACGAGTTCGGCTACTCGTGCCAGGTGATCCGGGTCGTCCAGCACGTCTCCGGCGTCGAGTACCCGACCTTCCCCGCCCCGGCGGTCTGATCCGGGAACGTCCGGTCCGTCGGCGCACGCAGGCCGTCCCCCCGTCCGACGGGGGGACGGCCCGCGCCGTCTCCGGGCCCGCGGCGCCAGGACAGGACCCGGCCGGCTTCCGCGCGCCCGCCCCGGCCGCTCAGACCCAGTTGACCTCCGCGCGTGCCAGCAGCGGATCGTCCACCAGCTCCCACAGCGGCACGGCCACGTTGCCCTGGCGGTAGCGCCCGCCGAAGTGGAGACCGAGGACGCGGTGGTCCGACAGGTCGAAGACCGGGGACCCGCTGTTCCCGCCCAGGGTCGAGCAGTCGTGCCCCATCACCAGCGCGCCCGGGGTGAACTCCGTCGCGGTCCCCGGCTGGAGCCGCTTGACGTTGTAGACGTCCATGAAGATCCGCCGCATCGACTCCGGCTCGTTGCGCCGACCGTCCCAGGCCGGGTAGCCGATCACGTACACGGGCCGGCCCGGCACGTCCGCCGGGGCGTCCGCCGCGACCGCCGGCGGCGTGGGCAGCGGCACGTCCGCGGACGGGGCGACCCGGAGCAGCGCCAGGTCGACGTCCGGATGGATGCCGACCACCCCGGTGACCTCGTACGGGAGCGGTCCGTCGGCCGGTGACGCCGACGCGGCCGGAAGCTCCTCGCCCGGATCGACCCGGGCCGACACTCCCTGCCGGAAGGTCCAGCCCGAGCCCTCGGCACGCGTGAACTCCACGGCCACATGCCGATTGGTCATCACCGTCTCCGGACCCACCTGGAAGGCCGTGCCCACCCAGTCCAGGCTGTCGTGCCCGGTGAGTTCGACCCGCCCGACGCGGGCGATCGACTCCCGGATCGCGTCCCGGCCGGCGTCGAGCACCGACCAGTCGCCCTCCTGCGGGGCGAAGTCCCGGCCCTGCACCAGGATCGCCGGGCGGCCCTCCAGCAGGACGATCGCCTCCACCCCGAAGTACTCGTCCTCGTCGATCTCGTCCGCCCTGTGGTCCGCCAGCTTCTCCAGACCGGAGACACCGGCCTCCAGGACCCTGGCCCGTTCCTCCTGCGCGAAGCGGGAGATCTGGCCGGCCGGGGCCTCCTCCGCCGGCGACTCGGCCATCGACTCGGAGATCTCCGCCTCCAGGTGCTTCCGCACCCGCGCGGCGACCGCCGTCAGGTCGCCCAGGACCCGCTCGGGGTCGGTCGCGACCGGTGATCCGTACCGCATCCTCCGTCACCTCCGCCTGCACTCAGGCCGCCCGCACATGGGTCTCGCCCGTCGACTGCGCCGACATGATCTCCTCGTACAACTCGGGCCTCGTCCCCTGCAGATGGGCCAGGATCGCGCTCATCTGCGTACCGACGTTCACGAACGCCGTCGCCCTGCCCTGGTAGTCCACCTCGTCGACCCGGCGCGTGCCGCGGTGCAGCGCCACCACCGTCCAGTCGTCCGTGAACACCGGGGAACCGGACGAGCCGCTGCGGGTGTCGGTGAAGTAGCGGATGTCGTGCTCGTCCGCCTGGTAGACGAGGTTGTTGCGCAGCGCCACGCGCTTCGGCTGCCCGCCGGGGTGCTGGATGATGTTCACCGCCACGGGATCCGTGCCGGTGAGCAGCAGCGGAGCCGTCGCCACCCGCAGCACCGGCCGGGGCGGCAGCCCCGCGGACAGCCGCAGGATCGCGTAGTCCAGCGCCTCGTCCCAGGCGACCAGCGCGCCCGCCGTCGCCTCCTCGGTCTCCGCGTCGTCGGCGCCGTAGTCGAAACGCGAACGGGAGTTGCGCACCTGGAGCTGGAGGTCGGCCTCGGCGACCGTCGGACGCACCCCGGGGGTGCGGGTACGCGCGTTCACCACGTGGTGGTTGGTGATCAGCAGGCCGGGGCCGATGAGCCAGCCGGTCCCCGCGTGCGGGTAGGCGGGCTGGAGCGGCGCACCCGACTCGTACGGCGGGACCTTCAGCCGGGCGACCGCCGTCCCGGCCAGCACCCCGGCGTGCAGGAACTCGAAGGGCACGGTGTCGTCCCGGAAGATGATCTCCTCCTTGCTCTCGCCCGGCAGGGCGCCCGGCGGCACGTCCGGCTCGCCCGCGGCGTCGCGCGCCACGTCGTCCAGGGCGCGTTGCAGGACGGTGAGGGGACCGGCCTCCAGGGTCTGGGCGATCGCGTTGCGCAGCCAGACCTCCAGCGGCACCGTGCCGTCGATGAGGCGCTCGACCCGGTTCATCGTCACCAGGTCGGAGTGCATCTGCCGCAACGGGCTGTCCAGCACCGGCAGACTCGCCCGGAAGCGGGGGGTCGTGCCGTCGAAGAGGAGCGGCCGTACGGCGCTCTCCGCGAGGCCGGCGTCCAGCGCCGCGTTGCGGACCCTGACCACGTCCTCGGGGGACAGGTAGGGCTCGCTGCGCACCGCGCCCTCCGCGGAGTCGGGCGGCGGCTGCGTCCACAGCCGCGTACGGGCACTCTGCCCCGAGTCCTCCGCCGCCGTGCCGGCGACGCCCGGACGCCCGGCCGGCGCGGCCACGTCCATGGCGGCGGCGACCCCGACCAGCAGGTCCCCGCTGCGGTCGCGGAGCATGAGGGCCCGCCAGGCGATGCTGTCCAGGGTGCCGCGCCGGCGTGCCTCCCACAGCGCCGCCTCCACGTCGGCGTACGACATCCCGGGCCTCGTCCGGCCGCCGCCGGCCGCCTGGGTCACGGGAGCCTCGACGGCTCCGGTCGCGGCGGCCGGGTGGCCGCCGTCGGGCGCCCCGGCCGCCGAGTCCAGGATCCGCGTCAGCGGCTCGCGCAGCTGCGGTTCGTCCGTCATGGCGGCGTCGATCCAGCGGGCGAGCGCGTCCACCACCGCCTCGTCGTCGGCGGGCAGCCCCACCAGCCGGAGCGTGTGCTCCAGCAGCTCCGGGTCGGACCGGCTCGCGGTCGCCGCCGCCGCGCGGGCCAGTGCCGGCCTGCGGGCCACCTCCTCGTCCGGCAGCCCCCGCAGCGTCCGCGCCAGCCGTGCGTCCGTCTCGGCCGAGCCCTCGTCCGACAGCGCCGCCAGCCGGGACCTGGCGACCAGGACCCCCAGCGACTCGTGCGGCAGCCCGAGGCTCCGCGCGAGATCCTCCGCCTCCTGGAGGTCGCGGTCGGCGTCGGCGACGTCGCCCGCGTCCTGGGCGAGCCGCGCGGAGAGCTGGAGCAGTTCGAGCCGAGTCTCGGCGCAGCCGGCCTCCGCGGCCCGCTGCACGGCCTGTTCCGCGCTCTCCCGTGCCTCCGCCGGCCGGCCGGAACGGGCCAGCGTCTCCACCAGCAGCCCGTGGAGCCTGCTGCACGGTGTCCAGGGCTGCCGCTCGGTCAGCCGCTCCACGGCCGGTTCGACGTACCCCTGGGTGAGCAGGTCCTCCACCTCCCGCGCGGCGATCCGCTCCCAGTCCTCCTGGTCCGCCTCGGCCATGATCCGGTCGGGTACGTGCCCGCCGATCCGCGCCAGCAGGAAGGCGGCCGAGCGCGGGGGCATGTCGCGGTCGGCGCCCGCGAGGGCACCCTCGACGCCGGGTTCCCAGCGCGGTTCCACGGTGCGCGGGTCCTCGCCCAGCCGGAGCCGGTGGTAGATCTCCTCGGCCCGGGCCGCGGGACCCTCGCGGGCGGCGTAGTGCCGCACCGCGCTCCGGTCGACGGCCCGCATCAGGTCGGTCCGCGCGCTGTCCGACAGCCGCAGCATGATGCTGCGCAGGTCCGCCCGGTGCCGGACCGTCCCCGGACCCGCCGACTCCATCAGGTCGAGGCGCGCGACCAGCCGGCCGAAGAGCGTCCGGGCCTGCTGAGGAGTCTCGACGCGCAGTCCGGCCGGCCCGGCGAGGACGTCGCCGATCAGCTCGGGCGTGATGACCCGCAGGGCCAGGCCCGCCTGCACCAGCGCGCGGACGTCGTCCTCCGCGATGTGCTTGAGGATCCGGTCGTACAGCGTGCCCTGGATGAGCATCTGGTCGACCTTGTGGTGGAACCAGCGCCGGCGCGAGGGAAGGGAGTCCAGCAGGTCGCCCAGCGGTTCGGAGCCGGCGCCGAGCATCACCGCCGTCTGTGCCGCGAGCTTCAGGCTCAGCGGATGGCCGCCCACCCGGTCGGCCAGGTCGCGGGCCACCGCCTCGTCGTCCACGCCGCAGGACATCAGCAGGTCCACGGCCGCCGGCTCGTCGAGTTCGCCGAGCTCCATCGTGCGCGGCGCCAGCACCTTCGCGGGGTGGTCGATGGGGGCACGCCCGGACACGATGAACCGCAGCCGCGGATACGCGGCGCGCAGCGCCGTCCAGATGGCCCACATGCGGGCCAGCACCGGGGAGCCGCGGTACTGCGCCTCCTCGAAGGAGTCGACCGCGATCAGCAGCGGCGGGGCCGTGCCGCCCTCCGGAGTCCGGACCGCCTCGGACACCAACTCGGCCACCGAACTCGCGAGTTCCTGCTCGCGAGCGCTGGCCCGGGTGTGGAACCCCGCCGAGTAGTCCCGGCCGAGGGTGGCGCGGGTCGCGGAGAGCTGGGCGAACTCGTCGATCCGGGTCCGCTCGCCGCGCTGCCCCGCGGCGGTCTCCTCGCACTCGTCGGCCAGCGCGTCGAAGGCGGCCCGGTGGTCCGGGTACTGGATCCCGAGCTGTCTGGCGGCCTCGGCGATCACGGTGGCGGGCTCGTGGACGGAGAGCGTGGGGCGCTCGAAGTCGATGTAGGCGAAGGGGAACCCGGCGGGCTCCTCGCGCAGGCTGTCGAGGAGGAACCGGGCGAGCAGCGTGCTCTTGCCGATGCCGCCGACGCCGTGCAGGAGCACGGGCGGCTCGGCCGGCTCCGCGGGCAGCGCGAGATAGGCGCGCAGGAGGTCGAGTTCCCGCACCCGCCCGTGGAAGGTGCCCCGCACCAGCCGCTCCATCGGCTGGAGCAGCCGGGCCCGTTCCAGCCGGTGCTGGACGTCGTCGATCGCGGGCAGCCCGCTCGTGCCGGGCACCCGGCTCAGCCACAGGGTGGCCTGGAGCGTGTCCGAGAGCTCCTCGACGCCCTGCGTCGCGAGGCCCGGGGCGGTGCCGGAGAGCAGGGCCAGCGCCGTGCGCTCGGGACAGGGGCCTTCGGGGAGGAGGCCGAGGTTGGCCTCCAGGGCCCGCAGCGCCGCCTGCGGCCCCCGGAGGCCGCGCAGCGCCTCCTCGCGGACCTCCGGCTTGAGGACCCAGACCGGAGCGGAGGGGCCGCCCGGCGCCGTGCAGTCGTCGACGAGCGCCAGCACGGCGGTCTGTCCCGGCGGCTCGGACCCGTCGGGCAGCCGCAGCCGGGCGGGGTCGAAGTCCTGCAGCAGGCAGGCCGCTTCGCGGTAGGCCCGGCGCAGTACGGGCAGCGCGGGCGCGGCCGCGGCACCTGCCGCGCGCAGCCCTTCGCGCAGGAGCGCGGCGACGTCGCCGCCGGGAGCGACGGTGCGGTACAGGCGCACCGTCTCCTCGACCGCGGTGCACACCCGGCGCATGTGGCTGTCCGGCGATCCGGGCACGTCGACCGCCCGCATCACCTCCGCCACCGCCAGGTCCGCCAGTGCGCCGACGTGCGCCTCGTCCGGCTCGTGCGCCGCCTCCGCCTCCGATTCGGCGAAGAACTGCCGGAAGAACGCCCGCAGATCGTCCTCGTCCACCACCCGGGCGGTGTCACGGCACTCGTTCTTGCGGATGTCGTAGGGGAGTTGGCGCATGGTGGAGGAGTAGCCGAGCAGGACCAGCCGCGGCACCGCGTCCTCCTGGACCGGCGTGTGCTCGTAGATGGCCAGGGCGAGCTTGCCGATGCAGTCCCACACGTCCGCGTTGGGGTCGAGCCGGTCGCAGTCGTCGAGGACAAGCCAGAAGCGTTCCTCGGCGGCGGTCGCCCGGCTGACGATCCGGTGCACGGCGTCGTCGACCGAGGGCAGTGGATCGTTCAACTGTGTGGGGTTCAACGGCAGTGCGGGGGTGCCGGGGCCCGCCGTGAACTGCTCCAGCCGTTCCACCAGCCGCGCGGCCGTCGACGTGCGCGACAGCGTGACCCGTACCGGCCGGAAGCCGCAGTGCTGGCCGAGATGGCGGATCAGCCGGTAGGTGTACGAGCGCCCGCTGTCGGGCTCGCCGTCGACGACCAGCACCGTCTGCTCGGGGTCGTCGACGAACCCGCGCAGCTTCTCGCGCAGCTCCGCCCGGTCGATGAACACCTCGGCGCCGCCGCGGAGCACGAGAGCCCGGAAGGGGTCCGCGGCGGCCCGGTGGGTCCGCTCGTCCTCACGCAGTCGCGTGAGCAGGATGCGCACCTCGGCGCCGCGTGCGTAGGCGCCGAACCCGCCGCGGCCGACGGGGCGTCCGTCGCCGCCGGGTCCGCCGCCGGCGTCGAGCGGGTCGAGCCCGGCCAACGCCTCCAGCAGCCGTCGCTGGTGGGCGATGTCCCGCCGGGCCGCCCGCACCAGCAGACGCGCGTTCTCGTCCTGGTCCGGGGTGAGCGTCAGATCCTCGACGAAGCCGGCCGGGAGACCGCTGAGCCGGAGCCGGGTCGCGGGATCGGGGGTGTCGAGGAGATGGTCCCGCACCCATCCGGTGACGAGTCCCCACTCCGTTTCGGTGAGCGGCATACCGCACCTGCTTGGCGGTCCTTGCGCAGCGTCGGACGGAACCGACCGATGTCTTTCATGGTTTCACCGGGCCGGGAGGGTGGCAAACGCGCCGGGAGCGCGCCCCCTTCGAGCCCGGTCCCCCCCGGACGGGCTCACCCCTGCAGCACGATGTCGTCGTACGACTCCAGGCGGCGCCAGCGTTCCTCGGGCGCGCGCGACGGCGGCATCAGGTCGACGTCGGGCAGCGCCCCGAACTCCAGCTCGGTGAGCTCCGCGACGTCGGCGACGGGCACCTGGTAGGTGCGGAACGGGCCGAGCGGCGGCGGCGCCCCCGGGGTGGCCCCGGCCAGTGCCCGGTCCGCGTCCCGGCTCAGGTCGGGGCTCTGGTCGAGGACGTACCCCGTCGACGCCAGCACCCCGTCCTGCATGAACGCGGCCACCTTCCAGAACCGCAGCGGCACCTGGATCCCCCGGTAGGGCGGGTCGGAGTCGTGCAGCACGGGCCCGGTGAAGACCGTCAGCCTCCGGTCGAACTCGGCCGCGTGGTCCAGGAGATGGTTCTCCAGCCCCTGCCAGAGCCGCTTGCCCTGGTTGAAGACGTCCGCCTGCGGCGCGGCGTTCGTGAAGTGGAACGTGTCGGTATTGGCCCGGCCGGCCTCGGCCACCGCACCCCACACCGGGTCGAGCCGGCGCACCAGATGGCCACGGTCCAGGCTGTTGTTCCGGTAGACGTCGTCTCCGGTCTGCTGCTCCCGCGGCAGCCGCGGGTCGTACAGCCAGACGTCGTCGCGGGGCACGTCCTCCAGGAGCCGGCGTCCCTCGATGCAGACCGCGGTCGAGGCGGCGAGCCTTCGGTCCGGGCGGAAGACCACCGTGAAGTGGGTGTACGGGAGGATCACCGTCTCGACCGACGTGCGGGCGGGCAGCGGAAGCGGCACGGCGGGGCCGAGGAACGTCTCGTCGTAGCCGGCACGGTCGTCGAGCGCGTCGCGGCGCGGCTGCCCGGCACGCGGGGGCGGCGGAGAAGGCGAAGGGTCGGAAGCGTTCATAGGATGTAAGTACCGCGCATGGAGGGTCGCGCTCGGCACCGGGCCGCAGGCCACTCGTTCAGACGCCTCCCCGGTGCTCCTTCCCACCCCTCAAGGAGGCACCCCATGCCTGCTGGACTGTCCATCCACATCGGACTCAACAAGGTCGACCCGGACCGCTACGACGGCTGGGACGGCGAGCTCGTGGCCTGCGAGAACGACGCCCGTGACATGGCCGCCCTCGCCCGCTCCGCCGGCTTCGACGACACCGTCCTCATGACCGCCGACGGCACCGTCGACCAGGTCACCGCGGCGCTGCGGCAGGCGGCGGCCAAGCTGACGGCCGACGACATCCTGCTCTTCACCTACTCCGGTCACGGCGGGCAGGTACCCGACGTCACCGGCTCCGACGACGAACCCGACGCCCTCGACGAGACCCTCGTCCTCTACGACCGCCAGTTCCTCGACGACGAGCTGCACCGGGAGTTCCAGGGCTTCGCCGACGGCGTCCGCGTCCTCACCCTCCTCGACTGCTGCCACAGCGGCACCTCGATCGAACTCCCCGGCGCGGCCGCCTCCGACACGGGCGTCCGGCTCATGCCCGTCTACCGGCAGCAGCAGATCCTGGAGCGGGACCGGGCCTTCTTCGAGGACCTGCAGCGCTCCCTGGAGAAGAGCGCCCCACCACCGGACCAGGACACGGGCCCGGGCGTGGTCCTCATCTCGGCCTGCCAGGACAACCAGGTCGCGTCCGACGGACCGGTCAACGGCGCCTACACCGGCGCGCTCCTGGAGGTCTGGGACGGCGGCGCCTTCCGCGGCGGCCACCGCGCGTTCCACCGGGCGATCCAGCGGCGCCTGCCACCCGCCCAGAGCCCCAACCTCCACACGACCGGCAGCCCTTCGCCCGCGTTCCTGCGGCAGCGGCCGTTCACCGTCTGACCTGGATCAGCCCCTCAGCGCGGTCGCCAGCTGGGCGCGGGAACGGACGTCCAGCTTCTGGTAGATCCGGGTCAGCCGGGCCTCGACCGTCTTCACGCTCAGGTACAGCTTCGCCGCCGCCTCCTGGTTGCTCGCGCCCTGCCCGACGAGCCGGGCCAGGCGCAACTCCGCCTCGGTGAGCGAGGACAGCGCGGGCAGGGTGTCCTCGCCGGGCTCGCCCGCCTTCGTCTCGCTGGTCAGCGCCAGCCAGGGGACCGCCCCCGCCCGCTCGAACACCGACGCCGCCGCCTGCAGCGCGCCCTGCGCCGCCGATCTGCGCCGCCGTCTGCGCTCCACGCGGGCCAGCGCGATCAGCGCCCGGCCGCGCTCCAGGGGCAGGCCGGCCTCGCCGAACCGGTCGGCCGTGACGGTCAGCAGATCGGCCGCCTCGTCGGTCTTCCCGGCGGCCGCGAGGGACAGGGCGTACGCGCGGTCGCAGCCCAGCAGAACGGTCGTCCGCCCCAGCCGCTCCGCGACCGGGCGGACCTCGTCGAGCAACGCCACGGCCTCCTCGGCCGCGTCGGTGGCCAGCAGCGCCTCGGCCAGCTCCTCGTGCCACCGCAGCATCGAGGGGTCGACGGTCGACTGGGCCCGCTCGTCCGCCTGCACCCGGCGCAGCGTCTCCAGCGCGGAGGCGACGTCGCCGTTGACCAACTGCACGCGGCCCAGGGCGTAGAGGCTGCGGGAGAGGAAGACGCGGTCGCCCTCCTCCTCGGACGCCTGGACGCTGCGCCGGGCGTAGCTGGCCGCCCGGCCGAAGCTGCCGCCCGCGGTCTCCGCGAGCGCGAGGGTGTACCAGGCGGGCCCGGGGGAGAGGCCGGCCTCCAGGGTCAGCGCGAGGGACCGTCCGGCGTGCGCCAGGGCGGACGCGCACGCGCCGATCCGGGACTCGACCGCGGACAGCGTGTGGTAGAGCTCGATCCGGTCCTCCACCGAGCCGCGTCGCTGGACCAGCGGCAGCAGCGCCTGGATCTGGTCGCGGGCGTCGGCGAGCCGGTCGTCGAACAGGGCGTGGCGGATCGTCAGGATCTGCGCGGCGTTGCGGATGCCGAGCGGACGCTCCGCCAGCTCCAGGGCCCGCGCCTGGGCCAGGATCGACTCGGCGTCCGGGACCCCGAGCGCGCGGTCCATGCGGGCCTGCACGGTCAGGGCCTGGGTCGCCGTCCGTGGATCGCCCATCGAGGCGGCCAGCGCGGCGGATTCGACGGCCGCCGCCCGGGAGCGCAGCGGATCGCCGTCGGCCAGCACGTACTTGACGGCCAGTCGGAGCTGGACGGCGGCGCGGAGCGCGGTGTGGCCCTCGGAGTCCTCCATGGCGTGGACGTACATGTCGTCGAGCCCGGTGAGCCCCTGGCCCGCGGTGTCGAGTACGGCCAGCCGGGCGCGGACCCGGTCGGTGGGGGCCGCGTCCCTGGCCAGCAGGTCCGTGGCGGCGCGCATCGCGAGGTCGGCCCGGGCGGCGCGCGCGGCCTCCTCGGCGGCGTCGACCAGCCGGGAGATCCGCTGCGTGCCCTGCTGGACCGGGGTCGACTCGGCGGCGAGCAGCGCCAGTTCGGCGGCGAGCGCGCTGTTGCCGCGCCGCCGGGCCAGGTCGGCGGCCGCGGCGACCTCGGCGGCCAGCGTCTCGTCGGGGACGTCGGTGGCCAGCGCCCGGTGCCGTACGGCCTCCACGGGATCGTCCACCACCTCGGCGAGGGCGGCGTGACCGGCGCTGCGTTCGGCCCAGCAGGCGTCGTGGACGAGGGTCGAGGGGAGCAGCCCGGCGGTGAAGGTGACCGTGCCGTCCTCGGAGAGCGAGACCAGGCCGGCGCGCTCGGCCGCGGCCAGGTCGGCCTCCGCGTTGGGGCGGCCCGCCCGGCGGATCAGCGTGGCGGAGGGCCGCAGCGCGAGCGCCGCGAGGAGCAGCGTCTCGCGGACCGCGGGCGGGGCGGCGCCGAGGAGCTGGCGGGCCAGGTCGCGGGCCCGGCCGGAGAGGGTGAGCGCCTCGGCGTGGTGCACGGGCGTGCGCGCGTCGGCGAGGGAACGGCCCACCGCCAGGGCGAGCCTCGGGTTGCCGCCGCTCGCCTTGTGGATGCGTCCGGCCATCCGTGAGGGCAGCCGGTGGTGGATGAGGAGTTCGGCGATCTCGTCGGCCTGCAGCGGCGGCACGAGCAGGATGTCGGCCTCCGAGGGCACCCACAGATGGGTGTCGTACGTCTCCTCGGTGTCGTACGCCTCCGGTGTCTCGACGGCGACGACGCGGAGCGCGGGCGGCGCCAGGTGCAGGGCGAACCGGAGCAGATCGGCGCTGTCGGCGTCGATGTGCTGGACACCGTCGACGACCAGGAGCGCGGGGCCCCGGGCGGTGAGCGTGCGCAGGATCTGGGCGATGCCGAGGCGCAGGGCGATCGGATCCCAGCCACCGTCCTGCAGCGGGGCCTCGCGGCAGAGCATGGCGACCGCGGTCCGCTGGGGACCGGGCAGGGCGTCGAAGATCCTGGACGCGGTGACGGCGAGCGGGCCGGCCCCGGTGTACGCGGGGGGCTGCGCCGGGGCGCCGTTGTGGCCGCCGTGTCCCAGGTGGGCGCCGCGGGCCTGGCCCGGGATCCCGACGGACCCCGGCGCGCTGCCGGAGCCGGCCGCGGGACCGGATTCGGCACCGTGGCCCGGTCCGTGTCCGGATTCCGGACCCGCCTCGGTCGAGCCGTCCTCCGGCGCCGGAGAGGCGGTTCCCGGCCAGGTCACGGTCGCCGCCACCGACGCGACGAGCGCGGCGGCCACCGCGCCGGGTATGTCGCGGTCGGAGGGGAGGGTCGAGAGCCACAGCACGGTCTCGCCGCGGGCTTCCGCCAGGGCGGCCTCGGCCAGGGCGACGTCGGTCTTGCCGACCCCCGCGGGTCCGGTGAGCAGGGCGCGGCCTCGCGACTGCACCACCCGCTCGAGACGGGCGAGCAGTTCCTCGCGGCCCACCGGCGCAGGGCGGTGCGACGCAGTCGTCACGTGTCCACCACCCTCCGGTGCTCGGGGCGGCCCCGTGAGCCCCTGTGGCCCAGAGAATACGGAGAGTACGCGCGCAGTCCAGACTTGTTGTCCGGCATTCGGACAACGATTACGTGTCAACATGCCAGGACGCGCCCGTGGTGTAGACCACGAGCGCGTCGCTGACCAGCAATAATGCTGTTGTGGGGGGTGGTTCAGGGGTGGATCAGAAGGTCAGGCTCCACGAGTCGATGTAGCCGGTGTCACCCGAGGCCACATCGCGGACCTGGAGCTTCCAGGTGCCGTTGGCCAGCTCGCTCGACGCGTCGACCGTGTAGGTGGTCAGGACGTTGTCGGCGCTGTCCGAGGAGGAGGACGCCTTCAGGTTGCGCACGGTGCCGTCGGGGGCGACCAGGTCGATGACCAGGTCACCTCGCCAGGTGTGCTTGATGTCCACGCCGACCTTGAGGGCGGCGGGGGCGTTGCCGGTGCGGCCGGTGACGGCGATCGAGGACGACACGGTGGTGTTGTCGGAGATCGTCACGTCCGTCGCGTTGGTGAAGACGGTGCCGGCCGGCGGCGTCGTGGTGACGGCGTCGACGGACTTGGCCGTGTCGGCGATGCCGGTGCCGCAGCCGCCGGTGCAGGTGCCGGGCAGCGGACGCGCGTTGGTCTTGATCGCGGACTCGATCTCGGCCGGAGTCAGGGTGCTCTTGGCCGACTTGAGCAGCGCGGCGAGACCGGCGATGTGCGGCGCGGCCATCGAGGTGCCCTGGTAGGGCTTGTAGTTCTCGGCCGACTGGGTGGTCGTGCCCGAGTTCAGCGTGGAGTAGATGCCGTTCTCGGGGGTGGTGACGGTGCCGGGCGTGTCGGTGGCGCGGCGGGTCTCGCCGCCCGGAGCCGCCACGTCCACGATGGTGCCGTAGTTCGAGTAGTACGAACGGTTGCCCTCGCGGCTGGTCGAGGCCACGGTGATGACGTTGGAGCAGTTCGCGGGGGTGAATCCGGACGCGTTGGCGTTGCTGTTGCCCGCGGCGACGACGACGGTGGTACCGCGCGAGACGGCGCCGTTGATCGCGTTCTGGTAGACGCTCGGGCAGGTGGAGCTGGCGCCGCCCAGGCTGAGGTTGATGACCTTGGCCGGAGTCGAGTTCGCCGGCACGCCCGGAACGGTGCCGCCGGACGCCCAGGTGATGGCGTCGGCGATGTCCGCCGAGGAGCCGCCGCACTTGCCGAGGACGCGCACGGGCTGGATCTTCGCGTTGTACGCGATGCCCGCGATGCCCTTGGTGTTGTGGGTGACCGCACCGATGGTGCCGGCCACGTGGGTGCCGTGCCAGGAGGAGTTGCTGGCCTTGGAGCCGGTGCCGCACTCGCCGTCCGTGGCGTTCCAGTCGCCCTCGTCCTTCGAGTCCGCGTCACGGCCGTTGCCGTCGCGGGCGTCGGCGGAGGTGGAGATGAAGTCGTACCCGGAGACGATGTTCGTCGCGAGGTCCGAGTGGGCGGCGTAGCCGGTGTCGATGACGGCGACGGTGACGCCCGAACCGGTCGTCTTGTCCCAGGCCGCCGGAACGTTCATGCCGCCGGTGGCCTCGAAGAGGTCCCACTGCTTGGCGTAGTCCGTGTCGTTCGGGGTGACCGCCATCGCGTAGGCGCGGATGTCGGGCTCCACCGAGGCGACCTGCGGGTCGGCGCGGAAGGCGGCCATGACCTCGGCCACGTCCTGCTTCGAGGCGCTGTCGCCCAGGTCGACCAGCGCGGCGCCGCCGGCGAGGCGACGCTCGAAGGAGAGGGCCTCGCCGGTCTCGGTCGCCTTCGCGGCCGCGTCGCTCTTCGCGGCGGCGTTGGAACCGGCTTCGGCGGTCTTGGACTTGTAGGTGACGATGACCTTCTCGACCGGGGCGGTGGGAAGGGCGGTCATCGCCTGCGAAGCCGGGGCCGGCTTCGGGGTGGAGGCGACCGGAGCGGCGGCGAACGCCCCGGTGGATGTGGCAGCGGCGCCGATGATCGCGGCACTCGCGACCACGACGGATATGACTCTCCGCCTGGAACTGTTCAAGGTGTTCCCTTTCGAGCACGACGTAGGTGCGGAGCAGTGGCGGCGGCGCGGGAGCCTCGGGCGCGAAGTGGGGTCGCGGTCCGTTGCTCCCTGGGCTTGGGGGGCCCATGCGCCGCCACCGGCGCGACGGCCCGGGTCAAGGCCGTCCCCGGCAGATCCCACCCTCCGCATGCACCTGACAGGGCCTGAATGCACCTGAGGGGTGCGGTTCGGGGGATGGGATCTGCCGGTGCGGCAGACAGTAGGGAAAGCCGGGATGAACCCGATACGGGGAAAACCCTTGTCGCCCCCCGAGGGGGGTGGGGGAGGGGTGGGGGCGGCGTACGAGGGGGTGCGCGGGTAGGGGTGGTGGAGGCCGGGCATCACTCCTGGGTGAAAAGACTTACCAGCAGGGGGACTTGGCGATACGGACGGGTGCCTTCCGCGGTCCGGCTGATCGTGCTGGTCGCGGTGGGGGTCGGGCTCGCCTTCGGGGGTTCGTGGGTGGCCGATGCGTACCGCGAGGCGCAGGTGTACCGGGGCGCGGCCCTCTGCGGGCAGGGCGCCCCCGCCGGTGCCGAGGGGCAGCGGGGGTGCGTCGCGGTGGCGCGGGGCACCGTGCTCGACCGGGCACGGCGGGAGGACTGCTCGTGGGAGTCCAACGGTGACGGGACGAGCTCCTACCGCTGCACGACGTCGTACGAGGTGCGGATCCGCAGGCCGGCGAGGACGGAGTGGCACGATGTGGGGTACCGCCTGTACGAGGACGCGCGGCCCGGCGACCGGGCCGAGGTCCGCACCTGGCAGGGCGGGGTGGTCCGCGTCGTGGTGCGCGGCCACACCGAGACCTACCTGACCGGCTCCGAGTTCCTCGTGGGCCTGTGGTGTGCGGTGTGCTGGCTGTTGCTGGGCCTGGGACTCTGGGCCGCCTTCGGGAGCAGGTACGGCACGCTCTTCGCCTTCCACAACGCCGGCTGGATCGGCCTGGCGTTCCCCGTCGGCGTCCTCGGCTACGGCCTGCTGCTCGGCATGTCCGTGGCCGCCTGGATCGGTGCGCTCGTCGGCGCGGCGTTCCTGGTGTGGTGGACGGTCGGCGCCCGGAACCTCTGACGGAGGAGGTCAGCCGAGTTCGAGGCTGGTGACCCCGAAGATCCGCTCCTGGGCGACCGGCCGGAGCGGGCCGGTGTACATCCGGGCCGTCTCGAACGTCGGCTCCAGGCCCCGCTCCTCGGCGAGCCGCGCCGCCGCCGGGTTGGCCTCGGGCATGTCGACCGCGATCCGGTCCGAACCGAACGCCCGCGCCTCGGAGGCCAGCGCGTCGAGCAGCAACGCGGCGTCCGCCGGGGTGTCCGCGAACAGCGGTCCGACGCGGGCCTCGTCCTGCGCCGGCCGGACCACCCCGTACCCCGCCGGGCGTCCGTCGACGAGCCGCACGAGGGCGCGGTGGCCGGGTGTGGTCAGCCAGGAGTCGAGGAAACGCGGGCGGTCTGCGGGGTGGCAGGCGCTGTCGTACGCGGCCAGGGCGGCCCGGTCCACCCGGTCCGCGGGCACGACACCGGCGGCGGGGGCCGGGGGCGCGGGGACCTCGCCCACGTACCGGGCGGTGCGGTAGGCGGGCGCGAAACCCGAGCGGCGGTAGTTGTCCTGCTGGGCGGGCACCCCGTCGAGGCCGACCGTACGGTCGCCGGCGTGGGCGAGGGCGGTCCGCCAGGTGGCCAGACCGTGGCCGTGACCGCGCAGGTCGGGCCGGACGAGGTAGAAGCCGAGGAAGGCGTAACGGTCGCTGTAGTTGACCACCGAGATGGCCGAGACCGGCTCCCCGCCGATCCGCCCGAGGAAGAAGCCGGCGGGGTCCTGCGCGAAGAACGCCGGGGCGTCGGACAGTCCGGGGTTCCACCCCTCGTCGGCCGCCCACGCGCGCACCTGGGCCCAGTCCCGGACGGTCGCGGGCGAGACGTGGAGCGGGCCGGAGGGGGCGGAGGTCATGAGGGTTCCTTCGGCAGCCGGTGCGGACGACTCCCGGGCTCGGGGCGACTCCGGGAACGACACGTGCGACGGGTACGCGGGAGGTGAAACCGGGCAAAGCGTGCGCCGATCCTAACGAGGCCGCGGGGCGCTGTCCTCCTCGGCGATCAATTCCGGCCGCCCGCGCGAGGGTCGGAGGCGAGCGGCCCGGGAGCCGCTGGCACCGCCCGTCGTGCGACCCCTGCGCCCTCCCCTCGTCCGGCCCCGCCCGGGGCGCGCGGGCCTCACCCCACCAGGCGCAACGCCGTCCCCGACACCCCCACCCGTACCGTCTGACCCCAGGTCAGTTCCAGGGAGTCGCTCTCCATCCCGTCCCCGAAGGCCACCATGCGGTCCGACTCGACGGTGAGGCGCAGTCCCTCGCCGGAGCCCAGCGCCCCCTCCACCCGGCTCGTGCCCGTCGTCGGGGACGGCCAGGCCTCGCGGACGAACCAGGCGAGCCGGGGGTCGGTCGGGGCCGGCAGCGTCAGCCGGCTGGAGCGCTGCTGCCACAGCGACCGCAGCCAGCCCGTCGCCCCGGTCCCCGTCCCCACCAGGACACCCGACGAAGCCTGCGGTTCCGGTTCGCCGCCCGCGCCGTCGAGGGCGAGGGTGTAGCGGGCCGTCTGGTGCCCGGGCGGACCGAGGTAGATCTCGTTGAGCGCGAGCAGCCGCTGCGCGTCGTCCGTGACCGCCTCCACCATGGTCAGCTCGTCCGCGCCGGTACGCGTGGCGGCCGGCAGCAGTGTGCGCGCCTGCGCCGCCCGGTGACGTACGAGGACCCCCGGATTGCGCCCCGGATCGGAGTCGATGCCGACGACCGGCTGCCCGGACAGGTACTTCGCCGCGTTCGCCACCAGACCGTCCTGCCCGACCACGACGACCACGTCCTCGGGGCCGAACAGGAAGCGGTCCAGATCGGCCCGTTCGACCCGGGTCTGCCGCCACTGGAGCGGCACCGCCCCCGCCACCTCCGCCAGCGCCCGCCGGGTGCGCTCGTGCCGCTCCCGGACGTCCTCGATGCTCCGGCCCCGGCTGGAGAGGAAGAACGCCGCCTGCCCGTGCGTACCGTGCCGGGCGAGGAGCTCCTCGTACTCCGTGGTGCGGTGGACGAGGACGGCCCGGGGCGCCAGGCTCACGACCGGTTCCCTCCGCCCAGCTTGGCGAGAAGCCCCGTCAGCACGTCCGGCGACAGCGTGAGGTTCTCGATCCGCGGCAGGTTCTCCGCCGCGCGGGTGGCCGCCAGGGCGTGCAGCGTCGCCGCGTCGACCTCGCCGTGCACCCGGAGCCAGGACGCCTGCGCCTGGGCGCGGGCCTCGCCCACCTCGCGGACCGCCTCCGCCTCGGCGCGCGCCAGCCGGACCGTACGGACCGCCTCGGCCTCCGCCCGTACGGCGTCGGCGGCGGCGCTCTCCTCGGCCTCGCGCCGGGCGTTGGTGCCGCGCTGGTCGACGAGCCGCTCCTCCTGGCGGGCCAGCTCGATCTTGCTGGCCAGCTCGTTCTCCGCGATGGCCCGCTCGCGCTCGACGGCGACGGCGCGCCGCTCGTACGTGGCCCGGTCCGCCTCCTGCTGGATCTGCTCGCGCGCCGGCGTCCGCAGCGCCCGCTCGACCTCCGGCTCCGGCCGGATCGCCACCACGCGCACGGCGACCACCTCGATGCCCGTGGCCGGCAGCCGGGGTTCGGCCGCCAGCCCGGCCGCGATCCGGTCCCGTACCGCGGCGACGCCGTCGACGAGCGCGGCGGCGAGCGGTGTGCGCGCCAGGACGTCGAGGGCGTGCTGCTGCGCGGTCTCGGTGAGCAGGGTGGCGATCTGCTCGAGCGGCGCGCCACGCCACGCCCCGGTGTCCGGGTCGATCGAGAAGTCGAGCCGGGTGGCCGCCGCCTCCGGTCCGCTGATCCGGTAGGTGACGGTCGACTGGACGCTCACGTCCTGGAAGTCGGCGGTGCGGGCGTGGAACGCCATCGCCAGCTCGCGGTCGTTCACCGGCACCTCGGAGAGCGCGGCGGACAGCGAACGGAACCAGAAGCTGAGGCCCGTGCCGTCGTGCACGAGCTGTCCGCGCCGGTGGTGGCGGATGTGCGCGGTGGGCGCGGAACGCAGATGGCGCCAGCCGGCGCGGCGGGTGATGTCGGCCATGGGAACTCCCCCTTGTCGTCATCATGACGATAGGGACCCTTCCGCTTTTCGTCAAGATGACGAAAGTGGCTTCGTCCGATCCGCCGCCGGCCGCTCCGGTGGGGCGGGAGCCTCCGTGCCGCGCTTGACGGCACCTCGCGGCCTGAGCCGACGTCAGCCGCCGAGCGGGGCGGTCGCGGAGGCCGGTCCGGCGGGCGACCGGGGTGACGGTGCGGGCAGGGTCGTCCGCACGGGGGTGGCGGCAGACGCGGCGACGGTGAGGCGCGTCGGCGCGGAGGCCGCCGGGGCGGCCGTCGCGCCGGCGGTCCGGGGGCGGGGCGCCGAGGCGGCGGGGGTCGTGAAGGCCGCGAACGCCGGGGCCGGTTCCGCGGCCGCCGCGACGGGGCCCGGTGCCGGAGTCGCGGAGCTCGTGACCGCCATGGCCGGGGCTGCGGCACCCGGGGCCGTGACACCCGGGTCCGCGATGCCCGGGCCCGCCGGCGCCGGCCCGCTGGTCAGCAGGATCACCCCGCGCGCCGCCACCGCCGAGGCGGCGGCCGCGACCAGCCAGCCCCAGGCCCCCGCGCGGAAGGACTCGCCGAGGAGGGCCACGCCGATCACCGCGGCGGCGGCCGGGTTGGACAGGTTCACCACGGCCAGCGGCGCCGCGAGTCCGCCCCGGTACGCGGACTGCGAGAGCAGCAGGCCGCCCACCGCGAACGCCGAGATCAGCACCGCGACCAGGGTCGTCTGCCACCAGCGCAGGGCGCCGCCGGGCAGTTCGTGCGCGAGAGCCGAGGTCACCGTCTGGGTGAGGGCGGAGGCGACGCCCGAGGCGACCCCGGAGGCCGTCGCGTGTCCGAGCCCCCGGGCCCGTCCGGTACCGCCCGCGGCCGACCCGGCTCCGGGGGCGTCCGCGCGGACGCCCCCGTGCAGCCGTCCCGAGGCGAGAGCCGCGATCAGCAGGCCCGTCGCCGCGGCGACGACCAGCGCCTCGCGCAGGCTCAGCGCCTCGCCGGGCTTCGCGGGCCCGGTGACCGACACCAGGCCGACGAGGCCGACGAGGGTCCAGAGCGCCCCGCGCCACTCCGGCCGGGTGACGCGCCGCCGCGCGCAGTACGCCCCGAGCGGCAGCGCGGCCACGAGGGTCAGTGCGCCGAGCGGCTGGACGAGGGTCAGCGGACCGTAGTGCAGCGCCGCCACGTGGGCGAGCGCGCCGGCCGCGTTGAGGCCGACCGCCCACCACCACTGACCGCGGGCGAGCAGCGCGCGCAGCGCGCCGCTGCCCCCGTCGGACGAGGCGGCCAGCCGGGACTGGGCGACCGCGGCGAGCGCGTAGCCCGCGGCGGACACCAGGGAGAGGAGCACCGCGACCACGGTGCCGTCGAGGGCGTTCATCGCAGGGCTCCTGCCGGGCGGGGCGCGGCGGCGCGCGCGAAGGTCTCCGAGGGGGTGGGTTCGTCGCGGCCGGAGCCGGAGCCGGGGTCGCTCCCGGGCGCGGCCGGCCGGGCGCCCGGCGCGGGGACGACGGCGAGGGCCAGGGCGACCAGGGCGCCCGCGGCCAGCGCGTCGAACCAGTAGTGGTTGGCGGTTCCGACGATCACCAGCAGGGTCAGCAGCGGATGGGTCAGCCACAGCCACCGCCGACGGCCCCGGGTGGCGGCGATCAGCCCGATCGCGACCATCAGCGCCCAGCCGAAGTGCAGCGAGGGCATCGCGGCGAACTGGTTCGCCATCGAGTCCGTCTCCGGCGTCGCGCCGTACACGGAGGGCCCGTAGACCTGTGCGGTGTCCACGAGTCCGGCGGCGGCGAGCATCCGGGGCGGCGCGAGCGGCATCAGCAGGTGCAGCGCGAGGGCCGCGGAGGTGACCAGGGCCAGGACGCGCCGGGACCACACGTAGTGGCCGGGGCGGCGCCAGTAGAGCCAGCCGAGGAAGGCGACGGTGGCCGGGAAGTGCACGGCCGCGTAGTACGTGTTGGCGGCCCGGACGAGCGTGTCGCCGTGCAGCAGCAGGGCCTGTATCGCGCCCTCGCCGGGCAGATGGACGGCGCGTTCCGCGTCCCATATCCGGTCGGCGTTGTGGAACGCCCGGAGTTCGTGGCCGTTCGCGAACCGCCGGCCGGACTTGTACACGAGGAACAGCGCGGTGACGAGCAGCAGCTCGCGGACCAGCGGCGGTCTCGGGGTAGCGGTCGGCCCCGGTCCTGCAGGACGTGTCCCACGTATCCCGGCAGCCATGGCGCGGCCCCTTTTTCCGTCAAACCGGCAACAAACGGGGGAAGCCTAGATCCGATTTCATCGAGACGCAAGCGTCTCGATACGTTTGCGTCTCGATTGTGCACCCCCTACTCTCGTATGTGCAGAGAGCTGTCCGGGAGGAATCGATGTCCACGCAGGCCACGACGTCCACGCAGGCCGCCACCGCCGCCGCCCGTCGGGGCAAGATCACACCCGAACGGGAGGCGGAGCTGTACGACGCCGTGCTCTGTCTCCTCCGTGAAGGCGGCTACGACTCGGTGACCATGGAGGGCGTCGCGGCCCGCACCAAATGCGGCAAGGCCACCCTCTACCGGCAGTGGGGGAGCAAGCCGCAGCTCGTCACCGCCGCTCTCGCCACCCAGCGCTGCGCCTTCTTCGCCGGCATCGACACCGGCTCCCTCGCCGGCGACCTGCGGGAGGCCGCACGCCTGGCCGCCACGCCCCGCGAGCGGGACGCCGAGCTGATGGAGGCGGTCAGCCAGGCGTACATCCAGCACCCCGACCTGCGCGAGGCGCTGCGCGAGACCGTCATCCAGCCGGAGGTCGCGGCGCTCGACGAGATGCTGCGGCGCGCCGTCGAGCGCGGCGAGATCGACGCGGACAACCCGGCGATCGGCTTCGTCGCCCCCTGCTTCCTCGGGATGCTCCGCATCGAGCGGCTCTTCGAGGAGCGGTTCTCGGACGCGGCCACGATGCGCACGTTCGTCGACGGGGTCCTGCTGCCGGCCCTGCGCGCCCGGCCCTGACGCGGGGGCCCCGTTCCGGCCGAGCGCCCGCCCGGCACCGCCCCGTCGGAGGCCGGAGCACCCCACCCGCCCCGCCCTTCCGGTTCCCGCCCCCGCCGCCCGCGCCGGGACCCCGCCGCCCGCCCGGGCCCCGCCCCGTCCGGCCGTGCCCGGGAGTGTGGCCAGGGCGCCCGTCCGGCACCCTGGAGCCATGCCCGCCTCCACCCCCGACGTGCGCGTCCGCCGGATCTACGAGCCCCCCGAGCCCGACGACGGCCTGCGCGTCCTCGTCGACCGGCTCTGGCCGCGCGGCCTCGCCAGGACCGACGCGCACATCGACGAATGGCCCAAGGCGCTGACCCCCTCCACCGAACTGCGCCGCTGGTACCACGGCCCCGAGGGCACCTACGCCGAGTTCCGCCGCCGCTACGAGACCGAACTCGCCGAACCCGGCGCCGCCGAGGCCCTGGACCGGCTCCGCGAACTCGCGGCCGCCGGCCGGGTCACCCTGCTCACCGCGGCGAAGGAACCGGACACGAGCCACACCTCGGTGCTCCTCGCGGCCCTGTCCGGAACCGCTCCCCGCCCGCCGTCCCGTGGCCCGGGGGCATAGCCAGGGGCGCGCCGGGCCCGTCACCATGGCCCGACGCACCGAGTTCCGCACCAGCTCCCTCCGGAGGCGCCGCGTGGACCCGATCTCGTACGAGCTTCTCGACGCACTGCAACGCGACCCGTACCCCCTCTACGCCCACGCCCGGCGTACCGAGGGGCTGACCTTCGTCCCCGAACTCGACGCCTGGCTCGTCTCCCGGGACGCCGACGTCCGCGAAGTGCTGCTGCGCCCCGAGGACTTCTCCTCGGCCCAGGCGCTCCGTCCCGACGTCCTGCCACCGCCGGCCGTCTTCGGCGTCCTGGCCCGCGGCTTCGGCCAACGGCCCACCGTCGTCTCCACCGACGGCGCCGCCCACCGCCGCCACCGCGCCCCGCTCAACAGCGGACTCTCGGCCGCCCGGATCGCCGCCCTCGCCCCGTACGCCGAAGAGGTCGCCGCGTCCCTCGTCGACGCCTTCGCCGCAGACGGACGCGCCGAACTGATGGGCGCCTACGCCCGCAGACTGCCCGGCGCCGTCATCGGGCGGCTCATCGGCATCGAGCCCGAGGACGTGCCCGCCGCCGTGCGCGGCGGACACCGCGCCGAACAACTGCTCTTCCGGCCGATGCCCGAGGACGAGCAGATCGCCGCGGCCGAGGACGTGGTCGCCCTCCAGCACCTCCTCGACCGCTACGCCCGCGAGCGGCGCGCCCGCCCGCGCGAGGACCTCTGCTCCGTGATGGTCGCCGCGCTCGCCCCCGACACCGGCCTCGGCCCCGGCCGGCGCGACCTCACCTGCGACCAGCGCAGCGAACTCGTCGCCAACCTGCAGAACCTCCTCATCGCCGGGCACCTCACCACCACCGCTCTCATCGGCACCACGCTGCTCCACCTGCTGCGCCACCGCGAGCAGTGGGAGCTGCTCTGCTCCCGCCCGGAGCTGATACCCGGGGCGGTGGAGGAAGCGGCCCGCTTCGACACCGCCGTCCAGGGATTCCGCCGCACCACCACCCGCCCCGTCGCCCTGGCCGGGACCGACCTGCCCGCCGGAGCGACCGTCTTCGTCGCCTACGGCTCCGCCAACCGCGACGAGTCGCGCCACCCGGACCCCGACGTGTTCGACATCGCCCGGCCCGCCACCCCCACCCGGCACCTCGCCTTCGGCCACGGCGCCCACGGCTGCCCCGGATCACAGCTGGCCCGAACCCAACTCCGCCTGACACTCGAACTGTTCACCCGCCGCATGCCCGGACTGCGGCTGGCGGAGGACCGTGAGGTGGTGATGCGGCCCACGCTGATCCACCGGTCGCCCGAGGAGCTCCATCTCACCTGGTGAACACCGGGCGGCCGGGCGATACCGGATCGATACCCGACGGGCCGGCATCCGGCCGGTACCCCGCCGCCCTTCACCGGCATATCCTGCGCGCATGCGCGTCGCACTCTTCGTCACCTGCGTCAATGACGCCCTGTATCCCTCCACGGGAGTGGCAACCGTCCGCATACTGGAACGGCTCGGAGTCGACGTCGACTTCCCGGCGGCCCAGACCTGCTGCGGCCAGCCGCAGTACAACACCGGCTACCGGCGCGAGACCGTCCCCCTCGTCCGCCGCACCGTGGACGCCTTCGCCGGCTACGACCACATCGTCACCCCCTCGGGGTCCTGCGCGGCGATGGTGCGGCACCACTACGCCGGGTTCGGCGCCGAGGCGGCCGCGCTCGGACCGCGGACCCACGAACTCACCGAGTTCCTCGTCGACGTGCTGGGAGTGACGGACGTCGGCGCCTACTTCCCGCACCGCGTCACCTACCACCCCTCCTGCCACGGCCTCCGCGCGCTCGGCCTCGGCGACCGGCCGCGCCGGCTGCTCCGGGCCGTCAAGGGCCTCGACCTCGTCGAACTGCCGGCGGCCCAGGAGTGCTGCGGCTTCGGCGGCACCTTCGCCGTCAAGAACGCCGACGTGTCGGCGGCGATGGGCCGCGACAAGGTCGCCCACGCGGCGTCGACCGGCGCCTCGGTCCTCTGCGGCGCCGACAACTCCTGCCTCCTGCACCTGGACGGGATCCTGCGGCGCGAGGGCGAGCCCCTCCGGACCCTGCACCTCGCCGAGATCCTCGCGAGCACGGAGCGGGAGCCGGCGCTGTGACCGGGACGTTCGTCGGGATGCCCGCGTTCCCCGAGGCCGCCCGCGCGGCCGTGGGCGACCCCGTACTGCGCGCCAACCTGCGCCACGCCACCCACACCATCCGGGACAAGCGCGCCAAAGCGGTCGCCGAACTCTCCGACTGGGCCGAGCTGCGCGAGGCCGGCAAGCAGATCAAGGACCACACGCTGCGCCATCTCGACCGCCACCTCGCGCAGTTGGAGGCCGCGGTCACCGCCGCGGGCGGCACCGTGCACTGGGCGCAGGACGCGGCCGAGGCGAACGGGATCGTCGCCGACCTGGTGAAGGCGACCGGAGAGACCGAGGTCGTCAAGGTCAAGTCGATGGCCACGCAGGAGATCGGGCTCAACGAGGCGCTGGAGGCCGAGGGCATCCACGCCTACGAGACCGACCTCGCCGAGCTCATCGTGCAGCTCGGCGAGGACCGACCCTCGCACATCCTCGTTCCCGCCATCCACCGCAACCGGGGCGAGATCCGCGACATCTTCCGCGACCGGATGGGGGCCTGGGGCCGTTCCGCGCCGGACGACCTGTCCGACAGCCCGGCCGAACTCGCCGAGGCGGCCCGGCTCCACCTGCGGGAGAAGTTCCTGCGCGCCAAGGTCGGCATCTCCGGCGCCAACTTCATGGTCGCCGAGACCGGCACGCTCGTGGTCGTCGAGTCCGAGGGCAACGGCCGGATGTGCCTCACCCTCCCCGAGACCCTGATCTCGGTCGTCGGCATCGAGAAGGTCGTGCCCACCTGGCAGGACCTGGAGGTGTTCCTGCAGACCCTGCCCCGCTCCTCGACCGCCGAGCGGATGAACCCGTACACCTCGATGTGGACCGGGACCACGGACGACGACGGGCCGCGGGCCTTCCACCTCGTCCTGCTCGACAACGGCCGCAGCGCGGCCCTCGCCGACGAGATCGGCCGCCAGGCCCTGCGCTGCATCCGCTGCTCCGCGTGCCTCAACGTCTGCCCCGTCTACGAACGCGCCGGCGGGCACGCCTACGGATCCGTCTATCCCGGCCCCATCGGCGCCATCCTCACGCCCCAACTGCGCGGTACGGCCAGTGCCGTCGACGCCTCGCTGCCGTACGCGTCCTCGCTGTGCGGCGCGTGCTACGAGGTGTGCCCGGTGGCCATCGACATCCCCGAGGTCCTCGTCCACCTCCGCGAGAAGGTCGCCGAGCAGGGCGGCAGGGGACACCGGCTGGAGAAGGCCGCGATCAAGGCGGCGGGCTGGGTGCTGGACCGCCCGGCCGCGCTCGCGGCGGCCGAACGCGTCGCCTCCGCCACCCGCGCCCTCCACCCCCGCCGCCTGCCCGGGGCGGTCCCCGGGGCCGGTGCCTGGTCCGAGAGCCGCGACCTGCCCGAACTCCCGGCGGAGTCCTTCCGTACCTGGTGGAAGAAGAACCGCACGTGAACGACCCGCACCCGAACCACCCGCACGACGGCGCCGCCGCCGACACCGCGCCCGCCGCCGGGTCCGCCGGGCCCGTCTCCTCCGCGCGCGACCGGATCCTCGCCCGGGTCCGGGAGGCCGTCTCCGCCGCGCCCCCGGCACCCGAGGCGGAGCGCACGTACCTGCGGAGCCACGTGCCCGACGACCCCGCGGCGCTCGTCGACCTGCTCCACGCCAACCTGGCGGACTACCGCGCCCTCGTCCACCGCACCGACCCCGACGGCCTTCCGGCCCTGCTCCTGCGACTCCTCGCCGAGCGCGGTGCCAACACCGTCCTCATCCCGTCCGGACTGCCCCACCAGTGGCTGCCTCGCGCCGACGTCACCCGGATCGACATCACCCGCATCCACGACCGCGCCGCCTCGTCGCCCCACGAACTCGACGCCGTCGACAGCGTCGTCACCGGCTGCGCGGTGGCCGTCGCCGAGACCGGGACGCTCGTCCTGGACGGCGGACCCGGCCAGGGCCGCCGCCGGATCACCCTCGTCCCCGACCACCACATCTGCGTCGTACGCGTCCCGGACCAGGTGGTGGCCTCCGTGCCGCAGGCCCTCACGCGGCTCGACCCCACCCGCCCGCTCACCTGGATCTCCGGCCCGTCGGCCACCAGCGACATCGAACTCGACCGCGTCGAGGGCGTCCACGGCCCCCGGACCCTGGAAGTGGTCCTAGTCCACGAGCCCGACGCGTAGCCGCGGCGCCTCGGCCGCCGCGTCCCGCACCCGGTCCGCCCGACCGGCCAACTCCCGCGCCCAGGAGGCAAGTCCGGCGACATCGATGCCGTATCCGGCCGCCTGCCGGACGGGATCGGGTGCGCCGATCCGGTCGGCGCCGCGCCGCAGCAGCCGGGCGCCCCCCGTGGCATTGCCGCGCGCCGCGTGCGTGAGCCCGACCGCCAGCTGGGCCAGCCCCTGCCACAGATCCCGCTCGCCGGCGGGCCCGCTCTTCCACGCGTCCTCGAACACCTCGTGCGCGTGGAACGGCATCCCCGCGTCGAGCAGCCGCTGCGCCTCGCGGAGCGTCTGCGCCGGACTGCGTTCGATCCCCTCGGGTTGCCGCTCGACCCCCTCGGCGCCGTACGGCAGAGGCCGCCCGAGCCCGTCCCGCGGGCGCGCACTCCGCGCCCGCCCCTCCTCGTCCCGGTCCCTCGGCGTCCTGTCCACGCCCCCATTGTCCCCCGGAGGGACAGCACGGCCAGGCCGAGGCCCGCCGCTCGACCCCGCGCCTGCCAGGCCCTCGCACCTCCCTGCGGCGCCCCTCACCCCCCGCCACCTCACCGGGACCACCACCCCGGCCGCCACCTGCGGCGCCGCCACCCCGACGGCCGACGCGAAGAGAGCCCACGCGTCCATCGGTCGCGCGGAGTGAGGTAATGTTCTCTTGCACGCCGACACCGGGGGACACCCCGGAACGACGGGCATCGGGACGTGGCGCAGCTTGGTAGCGCACTTGACTGGGGGTCAAGGGGTCGCAGGTTCAAATCCTGTCGTCCCGACTTTTCGAAGTCGGAGGTCGAGGGGCCGTTTCAGAGGAATCTGAAACGGCCCCTCGATCGTTTTCGGGACCGCTTGGGGATCCGCCGGGTGCAGTGAGCGACCGCTACGGTGACGGTCGGCTCGGGTCCGACCGGTTTCGGTCGTGCCGGCACGGACGATGCGGGTGCCGGTGTACTCCCGGGGGCCTTCGGCCGTGCCCGCACCGGGCCAGGAGGCGTGTGTCTGGTTGCCGGCCTCGTCGTAGGCGTACCGCTCGGTCCACTTCTCGGCCGTGACGCCGGTGACCCGTCCCTCTCCGGTCAGTTCGAGCTGTCCTTCCACCTCGGGGGCGGGCCGGACGGCGGTGATCGGGATCGGATCACCTGGTCGGCTCGGCCCGCGTCCGCGCCGCCGTCCCTGCCGCCTCCGCGTCACGAGCGTCGTCGGACGGCGCTCCTGCGCCATGTGACCCACGTCACATGCGGTTCCTGTCAGCAATCGAGGCGCTGCTCCGCTCAAGTCACCGGGAGCAAGCGAACCGACAGGAGCATCACATGAAGCACCGCATCGTCGTCCTCGGCGCCGGCTACGCCGGGGCCTACGTGGCCGGGACCCTGGCCCGCCGGCTGTCCCCGGCGGACGCCGAGATCACCGTGGTCAACGCCGAGCCGGACTTCGTCCAGCGGCTGCGGCTGCACCAGCTCGCGGCCGGCCAGGAGATCGAGGCTCCACAGCTCGCCGACGTCTTCGCCGGCACCGGGATCCGGCTGCGCCTGGCCCGTGTCACCGCCGTCGACCCCGAGCGCCGGGCCGTCACCGTGGCCGACACCGAAGGCGGCGGCGAGCTCGGCTACGACACGCTTCTCTACGCGCTCGGCAGCCACGTCGCCGACCACGGCGTCCCCGGCGTCGCCGAGCACGCGTTCCACGTCGCCGGTCGTCCGGCGGCGCTGCGCCTGCGCGAACGCCTGGACAGCCTGAGCAGGCGGGCCGAAGGCAGGGAAGTGCTGGTCGTCGGCGACGGGTTGACCGGCATCGAGACCGCCACCGAGATCGCCGAGTCCCGGCCGGGCCTGTCGGTGACCCTGGTCGCCCGGGGCGAACTGGGCGCCCCGCTCTCCGCCGGGGCCCGCGGCCACCTGCGCCGGGCCTGCGACCGGCTGGGCATCACCGTCCTGGAGCACACCGCCGTCGAAGCCGTCGAAGCGACGCGGGTGCTGTGCGCCGACGGCACCGTCCTGGCGTCCGACGCGACCGTGTGGACGGCCGGGTTCTCGGTCAGCCCCCTCGCCGCCGTCGGCGGTCTGGAGGTCACCGAGGAAGGCCGGATCGTCGTCGACCGCACCATGCGGTCCCTCTCGCACCCGAACGTCTACGCCGTCGGTGACAGCGTCCACGCCATCGGCGACAACGGCCGGCCGCTGCCGATGTCCTGCGCTTCGGCCGGTTACACCGGTCTGCAGGCCACGGCCGCGATCGTGGGACGACTGACGGGCCGCAAGATCCCGAACGCCAAGCTGGAGTACCACGGAAACCACATCAGCCTCGGGCGGCGGGACGGGATCCTGCAGATGGTCGACGACGAGGGGCGGGCGAAGCCGAAGTACCTGGGCGGCCGGAAGGCCGCGCGGATCAAGGCGGGCATCCTCGGCATGTCGCTGTGGACCACCTCGCACCCGACCTTCGGCCTGCCCAGGCGCAAGCGCCACCTGGCCGCCTTCTCGCCGGAAGCTTCCGCCGAGAAGGCGGTCGCGTAGCGCCTAGGGTGGTCCGCGTGGACAGCACCGCCGTCGATCGCTTCGACGCCGACCGGTTCGAGGCCGGCCGCAACCGGCTGGCCTCGCTGGCGTACCGGCTGCTGGGGTCCGCCACGGACGCCGAGGACATCGTGCAGGACGCGTTCCTGCACTGGCAGGCCGCCGACCGGCAGCGGATCAGGGTGCCGGAGGCATGGCTGACCAAGGTCGTCACGAACCTGTGCCTCGACCGGCTCCGCTCGGCTCAGGCCCGCCGCGAACGCACCGTCGGCGCCTGGCTGCCCGAACCGCTCCTGGACGGCGACCCGATGCTCGGCCCGGCAGACACCTTCGAGCAGCGCGAATCGGTCTCCCTGGCTGTGCTGACCCTCATGGAACGCCTGTCACCCCACGAGCGGGCCGTCTACGTCCTGCGCGAAGCGTTCTCCTACAGCCACGCCGAGGTCGCCGAGATCCTCGACATCACCGAGTCCGGCAGCCAGCAGCACCTCCACCGGGCCCGGCACCGCGTCACCGCCGCGCGCCGCGGCGGCGAAGTCGACCCGGCGTCCGCCCGCAGGATCGTCGAGGAATTCCTCGCCGCGGCCACCTCGGGCCGCGTGGAACGGCTGGTCGCGCTGCTCACCGACGACGCCACCGCGATCTCCGACGGCGCCGGTCTGAGCCGGAAACTGCTGCGGTACGACACACCGCAGCGCATCGCCGCCATCGCACGGGCCGGCCTGAAGCCCACACCCGCGAAGCGGCGACTCGCCGGCGGCACGCCTGCCGTCCACTACGCCCTCGTCAACGGCGCCCCCGCCATCCTCTTCGTGCCCGGCGACCGGGTCGTCGGCGCCGTGACGTTCGACCTCACCGAGGGGAGGATCGCAACCGTGCGCGGCATCGCCGCCCCCAACCGCCTCGTCCGCCTCGCCGAAGCCTGGCGTGAGCACGAACCGGACGCGCCGCTCATCACCCGGTGGTGACCCGACACCCCTCGCTCAGGACAGAAACCGACCTACTCCTCGCCTACCGTCGCTGCCGTCAACCGACATCGACGGAAGGATCACGATGCCCGAGCAGACCGACGGCGCGGCGCCCGCCGGATACACCACGGTCGCGCCCTGGGTCGTCACCGACGACACGGGGGCCTTCCTCGACTTCGTCACCGAGGTGTTCGGCGGTGCGGAGCTGGTGCGGGTGCGGACCGAGGACGGTGCGATCGGCCATGGGGAGATCCGGATCGGCGACACCGTCGTGCTCGCCTTCGACCGGCACGCCGACTGGCCCGCCATGCCGAGTCTGCTGCGCGTGTTCGTTCCCGACCCCGACCACGCCGTCTCCCGGGCCGTCGCCGCCGGAGGCCGGGTCGTCACCCCCGTGGTCGACGACGCCTTCGGGCAGCGCGGCGGCCGAGTCAAGGACCCCTTCGGCAACATCTGGTGGGTGGTCGGGCGCGTGGAGGACGTCTCCGAGGAGGAGATGTGGAAGCGGCTGCGCGAACCCGTGTACGCCGACGCCATGCGCGTGGCCCAGGAGACGCTCGACGCCGAACTCAGCGGCCGGGACCGGGGCCGCGGCAGTGCTCCGGTCAGGTCGACCGGCTGACCGTGCCGCGCAGGGGCGCTCCGGCAGGGGCTGTCGCCGTCCCCGTACGGTGGTGGACCCCCGTCACCGGGACAGGGGGGCCACCACTGAGTTCGCCTAAGGGCTGTCCCGTAATCCGCGGTGGGTCGGCGCACGGCGTCGGATGCGGTGCATCGCCAGGCGGAGGGTCGTCCTCATACTGGGCGTATTCGGGCGATCCGACAACGCCGCGTGGGGGCACCCCCGGCCGAAGGCTGGGGGAGTGCCGTAGCCGACGTCGTGCGCCCGCCGGGGATTACGGGACAGCCCTTAGGGCAGGAACGCGTAGAACGGACCGTCAGGCGCCCGGTCGCGGGAGCACAACGTCGTCCCTGCCCTTGGGACAGCCCTAGAAGCCCTTGATCACCCAGTCCTGGACGTCGGGGGTGGGGCTGCCCTGGGTCCACAGGGTCAGCCAGACGCCGTTGCCCAGGGAGTTGCCCTTCGGCGTGATGGCCTTGCCGTAGGCGTTGACGGCGCTGCCGTCGGCCGACGGGGAGAAGCGCTGGACGTCGCTCGACGGGTTGCACGTCCACAGGGTCAGCAGCGCGCCGTTGGTGTTGGCGCCGTTCGCCTCCGGGGTGATGCACTTGCCGCTCGCCCGGTGGACGATCAGGCCGTTCTCGTACTTCCACCGCTGGCTGTCCGAACCCGTGCAGGGCCACACCGTGATCGGGGTGCCGTTGGCGGTGCCGTCGCCCTGGGGCGTCGCGCAGACGGAGCCCGCCCGGTGGAAGTTGGTGAGCCAGCTCCAGCCGTCGACGGGCTTGCCGGCGTCGGGCTCGACGTTGAAGACGACCCGGCGCGGTCCGGTGGAGTCGACCAGTGCCTCGTTGGCGCCCCAGAGCCGCCTGGCGTGGGGGTCCCAGGAGAGGCCCTGGGTCAGCTGCGGCGCCTGGGTGAGGACGTGCGGGGCCTCGCCGGGCTTGGCCACGTGGATGCAGGAGTAGAGCTCGGTGCCGCCCGGCCAGTACGTCGGACAGGTGCCGCTCATGTAGTAGTTGGTGCCGTCCGTGGCGGTGCCCTGGATGCCCCACACGGGAGAGCTGTAGCCCGTGGTCTCCGAGGCCACCGTCGTGGGGGTGCCGGTACCGAGGGCCGACAGCGGCCAGCGGACGATGCGGGCTCCCGCGCCGTTCCGGTTCTCCACCGAGACCAGGGCCGGCGTCGTGCCGGACCGGTCGATGCTCAGGCTGCTCAGGCACAGTTCGCTGTTGACGGACGGGCCGCAGGCGCGAGGGCTGTTGTTGACGAAGGCCGTGGCGGGGTTGTCGACCGCGGCGGTGGAGATGGTGCTGTAGCGGGCGACGAGCGGCATCGCCCAGAGGTGGAACCGGGCCGAGGTCTTGCCCGCGGCCAGGCGGGTGAGCGCGCTCGTGGTGTCGTTCATCCGCCACATGCGCGTGAGGTCGAAGACCTGGAGCTCCGCGCCGTTGGCCACGAACAGCCGGTTGCCGTACCAGGCGACCCCGTCCGAGTGCGAGTTCCACCGGAGCGGCTGGAAGTTGCCGCTGACCGGCTCCACCAGCGCGATGTGGCCGTACTTGACCTGGCCACCGGCCGACTCGGCGATCGAGACCCGGGCGTAGTCCTCGACGGTCGTCGGCGTGCGGTCCGAGACGTACGTGCCGTGGTACCAGGAGGTGACCGTCAGGGAGCGGCCCGCATACAGCCCGTCGGCGGTGGCGGCATGCGAACCGGCGAAGCCCTGCGGCATCCAGCCACCGGCGGCGTCGGCGTAGTTGGACCGGTCGTCCTCGTCGTCCCAGCAGAACCCGTCGGGCTTGAGGGCGCCGTTCAGCCCGGTCGCGTGGCAGAGGCCCGGGCGGCCCGTGCGGGTGCCCAGGACGTCGGTGACGGACGCCTTGGCGACGCCGGCGGCCTCGGCGGAGTCGATGAGGCCGGTCTTGTCGCCGTCCACGCGGGTGAGCTTGAAGTTCGCGGTGAACGGGTCCAGGCCGGAGGCGGCCTGGGCGGGCTGGACGGGGAGCAGTACGGAGGCGGCTACGGCCGCACCGAGTGACAACTGGGCGAGACGTTTTCCTCGTCCGAACATGAGTTTCATTTGGTGAGCGTAACCTCTGCCGTCCCGTCATGATCATCTCATTCACGGGGTCTTCACAGGTCAGAGGGGTCGGGCGGGGTGGCCGACCGGCCGTCGGCCACCCCCGGGGGAGGTGAATCAGCCACTCCCGGAAAAGGCTTGGACGCGGCCGACGTCCCTGCGGGAGACTCCGTTTCCTCACCGACTGTCACCACTGCATAGGGTTGGGATGGGATTGTCCGCATCAGGTGAAGGATTACCCAGCAAGGGTTCCGTACTCCTCGCACTACGTTTCTACGGGCGGGAACTGGCCCGGCTCCGGTGGCTGACCGTGCCGGCGATGCTGCTGCCCGCCCTCGGCAACATCGGCATCCACTACCTCGCGCCGCTGGTCGTCGCCAAGCTCGTCGGACGGATCGCCGGCGACCACGGCGGAGCCGCCGGCATCGGCCCGATGCTGCCGTACATCCTCGGCTTCGCGGGCGTCCTGCTGCTCGCGGAGGCTCTGTGGCGCGTCGGGCTGCACTGCCTGAACCGCCTCGACGCCCGGGGCATCGAGCATCTGTACGTGATCGGCATGGACGAACTGTTCGCCAAGGACGCGTCGTTCTTCCACGACAACTTCGCCGGGTCCCTGACCAAACGCGTCCTGAGCTTCGCCTCCCGCTTCGAGGACTGCGTGGACACCCTGACGTTCTCGGTCATCGGCAGTTTCGTCCCGCTGCTGTTCGCCTCGGTGGTGCTGTGGCAGTACGACCCCCTGCTCGTCCTCGGGCTGCTGGCGCTGATCGCCGTCACGGGGCTGGGCGTGGCCCCCCTCATCCGCCGCCGGCAGGCGCTCGTCGCCCGGCGCGAGCAGGCGATCGCCCGGGTGTCCGGGCACGTCGCCGACAGTCTGATGAACATGGACACGGTCCGGTCGTTCGCCGCCGAGGACCGCGAGGCCGCGGAGCACCGGTCCCGCGTCGCGGAGTCCCGGCGCCTCACGCTGCGCTCGTGGGACTACGGCAACCTGCGCATCGACACGCTGGTCGCGCCGATGTCGGTACTGACCAACGTGCTGGGGCTGGTGCTCGCCCTGTCGCTCGGTGCGGGGGAGCGGGGCGTGGAGGCGGTCGTCGTCGCCTTCACCTACTACGCGAACGCGACCCGGATCATGTTCGAGTTCAACCAGATCTACCGCCGTCTGGAGAGTTCGATGACGGAGGCGGCGCAGTTCACCGAACTGCTGCTGGACCCGCCCACGGTGCGCGACCCGGCGTCGCCGGAGCCGCTGGTGGGCCGGGCCGCCGACGTGCGGTTCGAGCAGGTGACCTTCGCCCACGGGGGTGGGAAGCCGCTCTTCGAGGGCCTCGACCTGGCCGTGTCCAGCGGGACGAGGATCGGTCTCGTCGGCCGGTCCGGCGGGGGGAAGACCACGCTCACCCGGTTGTTGCTGCGGATGACCGACATCGACGCCGGCCGGATCCTCGTCGGCGGGCAGGACATCAGCCGGCTGCGCCAGGCCGACCTGCGCAGTCTCATCGCCTACGTGCCCCAGGACCCGGCCATGTTCCACCGCACACTGCGCGACAACATCGCGTTCGCCCGGCCCGGCGCCACCGACGCCGAGATCCGGCGGGCCGCCGAGGCCGCGCACGTCTCGGAGTTCGTCGAGGCGCTCCCCGACGGCTACGACACGATGGTGGGCGAACGGGGCGTCAAGCTGTCCGGTGGACAGCGCCAGCGGGTCGCCCTCGCCCGCGCCATCCTGCGCGACGCCCCGATCCTCCTGCTGGACGAGGCGACCAGCGCACTCGACTCCGAGAGCGAGATCCTGGTGCAGGACGCGCTGTGGCGCCTCATGGAGGGGCGGACGGCGCTGGTGGTGGCACACCGGCTGAGCACCGTCGCCACCATGGACCGGCTCATCGTCCTCGACCGGGGACGGATCGTCGAGCAGGGCACCCACCAGGAGCTACTCGAGGCCGAAGGCGCCTACGCGAAGCTGTGGCAGCACCAGTCGGGCGGCTTCCTCGACGACACCACCGCCCCGGCCGACCTCCACTGAGCCGGGGAGCGCGACGCCTGGCGGGTGTCGCGCTCCCGGGCCCCGGCCAGGACTCCGGACGCCCGCCGGACCGGGACGCGCGACCGCCGGCGGGCCGGACCCGGGACACTCGCCGGGTCCGGCTCGGGACACCCTCCGGTCCGTACGGGGGACGCCCGGAGGACCGATCAGGAATCGAGAAGCATCCGTCACCCGGCGCCTCTAACGTGACGGTCATGGACATCACCATTCACACCACGGCCCTTCCCCACGACGACCCCGACGCCTCCGTCGCCTTCTACCGCGACGTCCTCGGCTTCGAGGTCCGCAACGACGTCGGCCAGGGCAAGATGCGCTGGATCACGGTCGGCCCCGTCGACCAGCCCGGCACCTCGATCCTCCTCGCGCCGCCGGCCGCCGACCCCGGCATCACCGAGGACGAGCGCCGCACCATCGCCGAGATGATGGCCAAGGGCACCTACGGCTGGATCCTCCTCGCCACCCGGGACCTCGACGGCACCTTCGAGAAGGTGCAGGCCGGAGACGTCGAGGTCGTCCAGGAGCCGACGGAGCAGCCGTACGGCGTGCGCGACTGCGCCTTCCGCGACCCCGCGGGCAACCTGGTCCGCATCCAAGAGCTCCGCTGACCCACCCGGTCGGGCCGCGTGTCCCCGGCGGCCGGGCCGTCGTGCCCCGCACGACACCGGCCGCCGGGGATCCCCTCCGGCCCGCACCCGTCACCCGCGCACGTCGAAGAAGGGGTTCCCTCATGTGTCATCCCGGATGGAAACGCGCACGGCTGGCCGCGCAGCGGCTGCTCGACCTCGCGCACCTGCGCCGCGTCCGCGACCGGATCGACCGGGAGTACGCGCGCCCGCTGGACGTCGAGGAACTGGCCCGCGGCGCGGGCATGCCGGCCGGCCACCTCAGCCGTGAGTTCCGGCTCGCCTACGGCAGATCGCCGTACGGCTACCTGACGGCACGTCGCGTCGCGCACGCCACCGCGCTGTTGCGGCGCGGCGGTCTCGGCGAGACCGACGTGTCCGCCGCGGTGGGCTGCCCGTCGCCCGGCGTCTTCCGCAGCCGTTTCACCGAGCTGGTCGGCATGGCACCGGCCGCCTACCGGCACCACGCCGCGGCCACCGCGGCGGAACCGGCGGTGCGCCTTCCGGCGCAGGCGGGCCGACCGGTCAGGAATCGAGAAGCATCCGACACCGAGCTGAAAGTAGCGTCGACGACATGACCTCCATCGACACCCTCACCCTCGAGGTGGCCGACACCACGGCCGCCGCCCGCTTCTACACCGCCTTCGGTCTGGACGCCCACGTCCGCCTGCGGGCCTCGGACGCGGAGACCACCGGCTTCCGCGGATTCGCCCTGGCCCTCACGGTGTCGCAGCCGGCCGTCGTCGACCACTTCGTCGCGGCGGCCGTCGACGCCGGCGCCACGGTGCTGAAGCCCGCCACGAAGTCCTTCTGGGGCTACGGCGGCGTCGTCCGCGCCCCCGACGGCACGATCTGCAAGATCGCCACGTCGGCGCGGAAGAACACCGGCCCGGCCGAGCCGCGCATCGACGAGTTCGTCCTCCTGCTGGGCGCCGCGGACGTGGCCGAGAGCAAGCGCTTCTACGTCGAGCAGGGCCTCGTCGTGGCCAAGAGCTTCGGCCGCAAGTACGTCGAGTTCGCCGCCCCCTCGTCTCCCGTGAAGCTCGCGCTGTACGGGCGGCGGGCGCTCGCCAAGGACGTCGGCGTCCCCGAGGAGGGCACCGGCTCGCACCGGATCGCGCTCTCCAGCGCCGCCGGGGCCTTCTCGGACCCGGACGGTTTCGCCTGGGAGGCCGCGGAACCGGCCCGTACGGCCTGACCCGCCCGCACCGCTGATCAGGCCCGGTCCGGCCGCACGGACCGCGCCCGACCGGCGCCGCCGGAGGCCCCGGACCGCACCGGCCGCCGAGGCGGCACCCGCCCGGCCACCTGGCCGACGAGCCCTGCCGCACGGTGGGGTTCTCCACGACGAACGACCGGAGGAACCATGACAGGCGCGCCGCCGCGGGGGCTCGAGGAGCGGCTGCGGGACACCCGCGCGAGGCTGGAGAGCGACGTCGACGTCTGGGTCGCGACCCCGGGCTCCCCGGGAGTCCACCTGATCCCGCTCTCGTACCTCTGGGACGGGGACGCCTTCCTCGTCTCGACCCCGCGCGCCTCGGTCACCGGCCGCAACCTGCTGGCCGACGGCCACGTACGGCTCGGTCTCGGGCCGACGCGCGACGTCGTCGTCGTGGACGGCACCGCAGAGCCGGTCGAACTCGCCGACCTCGCCGCGGGGACGGGTGACGCCTTCGCCGCCAGGACCGGCTTCGACCCGCGCGAGCTGGACGAGCCGTACCAGTACTTCCTGATCCGGCCGCGGCGTGTCCAGGCCTGGCGGGAGGCGAACGAGCTCCGGGGCCGGGACCTCATGCGCGACGGCCGCTGGCTCGGCTGACCGCCGCGGAAGCCGCCCCGGAACCGATCGGTTCTCGAGCGGCCGCCGCCGCGCCGCATCCCCGGTCTCGACATCCGCACCCCCTGAGATCCGAAGCTTCGAACTCCGAGGCCCGACCCACTCCGAGCGACCCACCCCGAGCAAGCCACGCACGAGAGGAACCCGTCATGAGCAGCACCGAGACGTCCGCCGAGGGCAACGGCACCGCCGGCGAGAAGTACGACGGCTTCACGGACGACGAGCGCGGTGCGATGAAGGAGCGCGCGCAGGAGCTGAAGAAGACCGCGCGCCGCGGCTCGCGCGGGCCCAAGGCGGACACCGAGAGCGAGGTGCTGGCGAAGATCGCGGAGATGCCGGAGGCGGACCGCGTCCTCGCCGAGCGGATCCACGCCATCGCCAAGGAGGCCGCACCGGAGCTCACGCCGAAGCTCTGGTACGGGATGCCGGCCTACGCCAGGGACGGCAAGGTCGTGTTCTTCTTCCAGAGCGCGCAGAAGTTCAAGTCGCGCTACGCCACCCTGGGCTTCAGCGACCTGGCCGCCCTCGACGACGGCGCCTTCTGGGCGACCAGCTACGCCCTGACGGACCTGACCGGTCCCGACGAGGCACGGATCGCCGACCTGATCAAGCGGGCGGTGTCCTGAGGCGGGCCGCTCCGGCGGGCCGCCCGCTCCTCGCGGTGCGCGGCGGCCCCCGCCCTCGCTCTGAGGGGGTGTCTTGCCGGGCTCGAGGTCTCCCGCGACGCCGTCTCCGGCCTGATCGACAGGACACCCCCTACGACCGGCCGCCGGGCCGGGCGAAGGAGCGGATGCGGTGGCGGCGCGCCCGCTGCTCGCGGGCGTGGCGGTCCAGCTCCTCCATCAGCCGGCGCCCGCGATGGTCCGGGTCGAGCTCGTCGAGGACCCGGTCGATCTCCGCCAGCATCGCCCCGTAGAGATGCCACAGTCCGGGATCCGCCTGGGCCTGCTCCCACAGCAGCCCCGCCGCGCGGTGCCGAGCGGTGGCGGCGGCCTCGAGCTCCGCGCCGAGCCGCGCCTCGGCCGCCGCGGAGCCCCCCGTGGACGGCGAGGTCACGAGCACGGCGAAGCTCACGAGGGTGTCCGCGAGGTGCTGGACCGTCTCTTCCAGGGCGAGGCCCGTCTCGCGGGGGAAGAGCACCTCGCCCTGGCGTCGCTTGGCCAGGTCGGTCAGCGTGCGGGTGAGCACCCGGACCACCACCGCGCAGATCTCCAGGGTGTCGAGGCCCGTGCGCAGCACGATGCGATGGAGGAAGCCTTCCTTCACACGGGGGTTGAGCCGGAGGCTGTCCTCCGCCTGGCGCAGCGCCGCGTCGACGTCGGCGATGTCGTTGTCCAGCCGCCGTGCCTCGTGGAGCCGCGCCACGACCCGCTCGACCGGCGCGGGCGCGGTGAGCTGTTCGCCCACGTCGAGCAGCAGCAGCCGCATCCGGCGGGCCAGGTCCCCGATCGACTCGCCGGCGGTGTCCACCCAGACGGGCGGCACGAGCACGACGTTGAAGAGCAGGCCGACGACCGCGCCGATCAGTGTCTCCAGCACCCGGTCCCAGGCCGTGGTGGCGACCTGGGTGACACCGAGGACGAGCATCGCGCTGATCGCGACCTCGGGCACGAACTCCTCGACCCGGACGAAGCGTCCGACGACGAGGGAGGCGAGGATGACCAGGGCCAGGCTCCACCACGTCAGACCGACGAGGACGCTGAACGCGATCGCGATGAGGACGCCGACCACGACGGCGTTCACCCGGCGCAGGCTCGTGGTGAGCGTCGCGTAGAGGGTCACCTGGACGACCAGGAGGGCCGTGAGCGGGGCGGTCAGGGGCGCGGGTTCGCTGCTGAGCCAGAGGGCGACGACGTAGGAGATCGTGGCCGCGGCCGTGGACCGCAGCGTCTGGACGACCACGGGGTCGCGCCGCCAGCGCTGCAGAGCGGCCGGCGCCTCCCGCAGCGCCTCGGCTACCGAACCCACGCCGGCTCCCGGCGCGGCCCCGGTGGCGCGGGGCACGAGGCTGAGGGGTGCGGCATGCGCCTCCTTCGGTCACGGGTCCGGAACGACGCATCCTTTCCCGCTCTGCCGCCGCCGAACCAGGCGCTCCGCGCGGAGGACCCGGACGCCCGGACCGGCTCCCTCGCGCGGCACGGGCACCGGCCGGCGCGGTCACGGACCACCGGCGCCCGGACCTCAGCGCCGCCAGTGCCGGCCGGGCGCGGATGGCCGCTCCGGCCGGAGGCCGTACGGCCCGACGTCAGCGGCCGTCGGCCGCGAGCGCGCGTGCCTGGTGGACCCGGAGGTGCAGGGTCGCCAGGTCGAGCAGCGGCGTGGGCACCGACAGGGCACGGGCCCGGTCGACCAGGTCGCCGAAGAGATGCTCCACCTCGGTGGGGCGACCGGCCGTCAGGTCGCGGTAGAGCGAGGGGACCATGGACGAGCCCGGGGCGTTGACGACGGCCAGCGTCGCCTTCCGCTCCGCCTCCGGGACGGGGTGCCCCGCGGCGGCCGACACCGCGGCGGCCTCGGCGAGCACCGCCGGGCCGAGATCCGGCCCGCCCGGAGCGGCGTTGACCTCGCCGACCGTGCCGCGCATCAGGCCGGTGACCGCGCCGAAGGTGGTGATGAAGACCCACTTGTGCCACATCGCGGTGAGCACGTCCGCGGGCACCAGGACGTCGATGCCCGCCTTGCCGAGGACCGCCGCCGTCCTCTCCACCCGAGGCGAGCGCGAGCCGTCCTGCTCGCCGATCGTCAGATGGGCGAGCGGCGCGAGGCGCCGGATGTCGCCCGTGTCGTCGAGGGTCGTCACCACCTTGGCGACACCGCCGAGCACGGCCGGGGCGCCGAACCGGGCGTTGAGGGCCTCGACGTGGGCCAGGCCGTTGAGCAGCGGGACGATCGCGGTGTCCGGGCCGACGGCCGGGGCGAGGTCCTCGACGGCCTGCGCCAGGGCCGTGGACTTCACGGACAGCAGGACGAGGTCGTACGGCGTGGTCAGGGCGTCGGCCGTGACCAGACGCGGTTCCACGGACCATTCCTCGTCGCGCCCCACCACGCGCAGGCCGCGCTCGCGCAGGGTCGCGGCCCGGCCCGGCCGGACCAGGAAGGTGACGTCCTGCCCGGCACGGGCGAGCAGGGCACCGAAGTACCCTCCGGTGGCTCCGGCGCCGACGATCAGGATCTTCATGAGTGGGGACCTCTCTCTGTACGGGGACGGGGACGGGGGCGCGGGTCGAGCAGGGGCCGGAGCAGACGGTGCGGGCGGCCGAGCGCCGCCGTGACGGGGTCGTCGTCCTCGGTCGCGGGGGCGAGGCCGGGGCCCGGCGTGACGAGGGTGTCGGCGGCCCCGACCACCGCGCCGCAGCCGGTGCAGCGTCCGTCGGCGGCGAGCGGTGCGTCGTCGAGGCAGTGCCGGAAGACCCGGCGCGGTCCGGCGCCCGCGCCGTAGAACTCGTCGCCCCAGTCGGTGAGGGCGCGGACGGCGGGCCAGAGCGCGACGCCCTTGGGCGTGAGCCCGTAGACCTCGCGCCGTCCGGTGTCCGGGAGCCGCTCCAGTACCCGCGCCTCGACCAGCGTGGCGAGCCGGTCGGTCAGCACGGCCCGGGGCAGGCGCAGATGGGCGGCGAACTCCCCGAAGCGGCGCACACCGTGGAAGGCGTCCCGGACGATGAGCAGGGTCCAGCGCTCACCGACGATCTCCATCGAGCGGGCGAGGGCGCAGGTCTGGCCGCGGTAGTCGCGCGGAAGGGGCATGGCCGCGACTCTAGGGGGTTTCTTGTCCGGGAGAGTTCGGTGGTTGAACTGTTCGGCGGGACGATTAGGCTCGGATCACGATGACGAAGACTCCCGGGACCGGCCGCGTCCAGCCGGTGGAACCCAAGGCCGACAAGGCGAGCGTGCGGCGGCACAACCTCAGCCTGGTGCTGCGGACCGTCCACGCCGCGGGGGAGACCACCCGCGCGGCGGTCGCGGCCCGGGTCGGGCTGACCCGGGCGGCCGTGTCCTCACTGGTCGAACAGCTCATGGAGAACGGGTTCCTGGTCGAGTCGGGCAAGACCTTCAGCGGCCAGGCGGGGCGTCCCGGCACGGTCCTGAAGGCCGCGGACACCGGCCCCGCCGGTCTCGGTGTCGAGGTCAACGTCGACTACGTGTCCGTCTGCGTCGTCGACCTCGCGGGCACCGACCGGGTGCGCCTGACCGAGTCCGTCGACAATCGCGCGGCAGGCCCCGCCGAGGTCCTGGAGCGTGCCGCGGGCCTCGCCGCCCGCGCCCTGGAGGAAGCGGCCGGACACGGACTGCGGGCCGCCGGTGTACGGCTCGCCCTGCCCGGCCTCGTCTCCGCCGGCACCGTCCACCAGGCTCCCAACCTCGGCTGGAACCGGGTGGCCGCCGACCGGCTGTTCGCCGACGCGCTGACCGCGCGGCGCCCGGGACGGCCCGGACTGCCCGTCGCCTCGGACAACGAGGCGAACGCCGCGGCCCTCGCCGAGCTGTGGTTCGGCGAGGCGGGGGAGGCGCGCACCTTCCTGCACCTCACCGGCGAGATCGGTGTGGGCGGCGCGATCGTGGTGAACGGCGAACTCCTGCGCGGCGCACACGGCTTCGCCGGCGAGATCGGCCACATGGTGGTCGCCCCGCAGGGGCGCCGCTGCCGCTGCGGCTCGTACGGCTGCCTGGAGCAGTACGCCGGCCAGGCGGCGCTGCTCCGCGCGGCGGGCCTGGCGCCGGCCTCCGATCCGTACGACGGGCAGGCGTGGGCCGCCGTCCCCGAGCCGAGCGGCACAGGCCCGGCGACGGCGGACGGTCCCGAGTCGGCCGGATCCCGGCAGGACGGCGACGGCGCCGGACCCGTCGGTACCTCGGGCCCGCCCGCCGGTCCGGCCGGGGTCGACGAGCTGGCCCGGCGCGTCGACGCCGGCGAGGCACGCGCGGTGGCCGCCGTCGAGGAGGCGGGCACCATGCTCGGCCTCGCCCTGTCCGGCGCGGTCAACCTCCTCGATCCGGAGACGGTGGTGCTGGGCGGCATCTACCCGCGCCTGATGTCCCGGCTGGGCCCGGCCGTCGAGGCCGAACTCGGACGCCGTGTCGTCTCCGGCCTCTGGACCCCCTCCGCGGGCCGGCTGCGCGCAGCCTCGGCCTCCGCGGACGCGGCTCGCGGGGCCGCGGCCGTCGTCCTGCGCGAGGTCCTCGCGGACCCCTTGTCGTACGCGGCCTGACGCACCGCCGGACGCCGGCCGCCCGACTCTCATCCGCCTCTCACCCCGGCCTTATCCGGCCATCACCCCGGGTGCCTAGCTTCGCGCCCATGTTCTTCACCTATCTCCGGCGCGAACTGCGCCGTCGCAGAAAGGCGGCGCTGGTCGTCGCCTCCGGGCTCGCGCTCGGCATCGCGCTGGTCATCGTCGTCAACTCGGTGGCCTCCGGCATGAAGCAGGCGCAGACCCAGGTCCTGGAGTCCCTGTACGGCCTGGGCACCGACCTCACGGTCACCAAGGCACGCGAGGAGCCCAAGGCGGGCGAGCAGCCGAACCGGCCGCGCTTCGAGTTCCAGGGCAAGGGCGACGGTGAGGAACAGAGCAGCGACCGCCTGATGGTCCAGGGCTTCCAGACCCTCGCCGCCTCCACCGTCGCCACCGTCGCGAAGCAGGACGGCGTCGCCCATGCCGTCGGCGGGCTGAGCCTCACCAACCTGAAGATCAACGGTGAGTTCAAGCGCGGCGAGATCCAGCGTGGCGAAGGCGCCCAGCCGGCCCAGCCCGGCGGACCGGGCGGCTCCGGCGGCGGATCCGGCCGGAGCGACACCGTCACCGGCGGCGGCGCCGCCTTCGACGTCGACTCCTTCTCGCTCTACGGCACCGACGTGACCGCTCCGGACCTCGGCCCCCTCACCACCTCCACGATCACCACGGGCCGCACCTTCAAGACCACCGAGACCGACGCCGAGGTGGTGGTCGTCGACAGCGCCTACGCCAAGCAGGAGGGCCTCTCGGTCGGCAAGACCCTCAGCGTGAAGGGTGTGGCGTTCCAGGTCATCGGCATCGCCACGGCCGACAGCGGCCAGGCGGCCGCCCAGGTCTACCTGCCCCTGAAGCAGGCGCAGACCCTGTCCGACTCCACGGACAAGATCACCACCGTCTACGTGCAGGCCACCGACTCCACCCGGATCGACGGCGTCAAGTCCGCGATCCAGAAGAACGTCGCCGGCACCACGGTGACGACCTCCGCCGATCTCGCCGAGACCGTCTCCGGATCCCTCGACACGGCCGCCGACCTCGCCACCGACGTGGGCCGGTGGCTGTCCTACGCGGTTCTCGTGGCCGCCGTCCTCGTCGCCGGACTGCTCACGTCCTCCGCCGTCAGCCGCCGCGTCCGCGAGTTCGGCACCCTCAAGGCGCTCGGCTGGAAGAGCGGCCGGGTCACCCGGCAGGTGATGGGCGAGGCCCTCGTCAACGGTCTCATCGGCGGAGCGCTCGGCATCGCCGTCGGTCTCGGCGGCGCGTACCTCGTCACCGCGATCAGCCCGACCCTCACCGCCGAAGTCGGCTCCCGGGCCCTGACCGGCGGACCCGGCGGCGGGGGCGGCCGGGGCTTCGGCGGCCCCATGGCCTCGGCCGCCGGGGGCGGCGGAGGCAACACCCTCGACATCGCCCTCACCGCGCCCGTGAGCGTCACGACCGTCGGACTCGCCGTCGTGCTCGCCCTCGGCGGCGGCCTGATCGCGGGCGGATTCGGCGCCTGGCGCGCCTCCCGGCTGCGCCCGGCCGACGCCCTGCGCCGCGTCGAGTAGCCCCCACCCCTTCACGTACCGCAGGAGTTGCACCATGTACGAACTCACCGGCGTCACCAAGCAGTACCGCAGAGGCCAGGAGAGAGTCGACGCGCTCGCCGGCGTCGACCTCACCATCGGCGAGGGCGACCGTCTGGTCATCCAGGGACCCACCGGCGGCGGGAAGTCCACCCTGCTGCAGATGCTCGGCGGCCTCGACCGGCCCACGGCGGGCAGCGTCCTGCTCGACGGGATCGATCTGGCCGCGCTCTCGGAGAGCAGGCTGACCAGGGTGCGCAGCGAGAAGATCGGCTTCGTGTTCCAGAGCTTCAACCTCATCCCCACGCTCACCGCCCAGGAGAACGTCGAGACCGCGCTCGTCCCGCTCGGCCTCAAGGCCGCCGCGCGGCGGAGCCGGGCGGCGGAGGCGCTGGAGTCGGTCGGCCTCGCCGAGCGCCTCGGGCATCTGCCGTCCGAGCTCTCCGGCGGCCAGCAGCAGCGTGTCGCCATCGCCCGCGCGCTGGTGAAGCGCCCGAAGGTGCTGCTCGCCGACGAGCCGACGGGCAACCTCGACGAGTCGATGCGCGACGAGATCGTGGACCTCCTCGAAGGGCTGTGGAAGGAGCACGGACTGACCTTCGTGATGGTCACCCACGACAGCGCCATCGCCCGTCGCGCGCCGCGCCTCGCGACCATCAGGAAGGGGCGGATCACGATCAAGGAGAACCGCCCGGCCGACGCCGTGGAGGTCTGACACCGCCGTGCGGGGGCGGCCGGTCCGCCGCCCCCGCACCGGCATCCGGTCGGAAGGGGCACACGCCGGGGGCGTCGTGCCGATATGCGGCGTTCCGCTCGGGATCGACTGGCATGATCCGGTTCATGACTGAATCGACGACCGGACCGACGCCGTACCTGCCCCCGGGGGCCCGCGTGTTCGTCGCGGGTCACCGCGGCCTCGTCGGCTCGGCCGTGGCCCGTCGGCTGACCGCGGACGGATACGAGGTGCTCACGCGCGGGCGCGCCGAACTGGACCTGCGCGACGCGGACCGGACCGCGGCCCACCTCGCCGGGACCCGGCCGGACGCCGTCGTCCTCGCCGCGGCCAAGGTGGGCGGGATCGTGGCGAACAGCGCGAGCCCGGTGCAGTTCCTGGAGGACAACCTCCGGATCCAGCTGAGCGTGATCGCCGGCGCGCACTCCGCCGGGGTGCGGCGGCTGCTCTTCCTCGGCTCGTCCTGCATCTACCCCCGGGAGGCGGCCCAGCCGATCACCGAGGACGCGCTCCTCACCGGCCCGCTGGAGCCCACGAACGAGGCCTACGCACTCGCCAAGATCGCGGGCATCGCCCAGGTCCGGGCGTACCGCAGGCAGTACGGTGCCGCGTACGTCTCCGCGATGCCGACCAATCTCTACGGCCCAGGCGACAACTTCGACCTGGCGACCTCGCACGTCCTGCCGGCGCTGATCCGCCGCTTCCACGAGGCTCGCGAGGCCGGCCGCGGGCAGCTCACGCTGTGGGGATCCGGCGCGCCCCGCCGGGAGTTCCTGCACGTCGACGACCTGGCCGAGGCGTGCGGCGTGCTGCTGCGGAGCTACGACGGCGAGGAGCCCGTCAACATCGGCTGCGGCGAAGACCTCACGATCCGCGAACTCGCCGCCCTCGTCGCCGACGTGACGGGTTACCGGGGTGAGGTGCGCTGGGACACGGGGAAGCCCGACGGCACACCGCGCAAACTGCTCGACGTGTCCCGGCTGCACGCGCTCGGCTGGAAGCCCGCGATCGGCCTGCGCGAGGGCATCGCGTCCACCTACGCCTGGTGGCGGGCGGCGCGATAGGCCGCCGTCCGTACCGTCGCGCGGCACCCCTCCGGATCGTCACCCGGAGGGGTGCGGGGTGCTCCGCGGCGTGCGCGGCTCACCCGGGCGGATCAACCGCAGTGATCGGCTCCGTAGTTGGTGCCCTTCGCGGTGTTGCCGCCGTAGACGATCTCGGCGGAGACGTTGATGCAGCGGCCGGCGGCGTTCACCGTGACGGGGCCGGCGTAGTACTTGAACGGGTAGTAGCCCTCGTAGTCCTGGGTCACCACATGGCAGGTGGAGGAGGTGGAGGTCTCGGAGCAGCGCGTGATCTGCACCTCCATGTACTTGTCCTTGCCGTACCCGCCCGCGGTGGTGGCGACGTTGACCGCACAGTTGTTGCCGGTCGCCGCGTCGTAGTAGACGTGGATGTTCCCGTACGTGGTGGAGCCGTACTTCACGGGATAGGTGGCGATCTGGCTTCCCGTGCAGCCGTAGCCGCCGGCCGAGGCCGTGGGAGCGCCGACGACCAGAATCGCCGCCGCGATGCCCAGGGATCCGAGCATCGCCGTTGCCTTACGGAGCATGACTGCTTCCCTCTCGCTGTGGTTCGCCGTGGACGGTGCAGCGGCGCTCCCGGCCGGCGCTCGTCCGTTGTCCCGGACATGCCGATGATCGCCGCGTCGGCCGCGATGCTACGAGTCGATCCCCGGCTTCACAACCGTTGCTTCGGCCAACGCGGAACACGGGGAGGCGAGGTGAGCGAATCGTCCCGTGTCGTGACAACTCTCTTTGCAGCAAAGCAATATGAGGGAGTGTCAGTGTGACCGGAGTCACGCGGTGTTCGACGCGGTCCCAGTTGCGGGGCGCGCCCGCGAGACCGCGGCCCACTGCACGCACGCCACGGGGCCACCTGAACTCCGGCGGCGGCTCGGCCTCCACGGACTGCTGACGCGGGAGCCCGACCCGCCGCACGCGCCGGAGCCGCACGGGAGGCCGTTGTCAGTGGCGACCCCTACCGTTCTCGACATGACGACGAAGACCTATCTGGAGCTGTCGCAGGACGGCGGCGGCGCGCACAAGTTCTACGAAGTGACGGTCGAGGATCTGGTGGTGTCGGTCCGTTACGGACGGATCGGCGCCGCCGGCCAGACGCAGACCTCGACCTTCGCCACCGTCGAGAAGGCGCGCGCCGCCGCGGCGAAGAAGATAGGCGAGAAGGTCCGCAAGGGATACGCCCCCGCCGTCCAGGGGCAGCGCGCCGCGCGCTCGGTCACCCGCCGCGAGGTCGCCTCGGCGCCGTCGACGGCCCGCGCGGTCGCGCCGGTCCTGTGGCGCTTCCGCACCGGCTCCTCGGCCTTCGGCATCCACGTCGACGACGAGCGCTGCTGGGTGGGGAACCAGTCCGGCGACGTCTACACCCTGAGCCACTCGGGCGAGGTGCAGGCCCGGTTCAGCCTGCCGGACGGAGTGAAGTGCCTGGTCGCCGACGACTTCTGGATCTACGCCGGCTGTGACGACGGCCGGGTGTACGACCTCTCGTCGAAGCTGCCCTTCGCCGCGTACGACATCGCCGCGGACGTCGACATCTTCTGGCTCGACATCCACGAGGGCGTGCTGGACGTCGCCGACCGCTCCGGCCGGCTGACCGTCATCGACCACGAGGACGAGCACCAGTGGTCCCGCACCGGCCGCGGCGAGCACGCCTGGATGGTGCGGGCCGACGACCGGGGCGTCTACCACGGGCACACCAAGGGCGTGACGGCGTACGCCCCCGACGGCGGCGGCGAGCTGTGGCACACGGCCACCGAGGGCGGGGTCCTCTTCGGCTGGCAGGAGGACGACTCCGTGTACGCGGGCACGGCGCGCAGGAAGGTGCAGCGCCTCGCGAAGAAGGACGGCCGGATCGAGGCGGTGTACGCCTGCGACAGCCCCGTCTACTCCTGCGCGACCTCGCCCGGTGGGCGGTTCGTCTTCGCCGCCGACTCGGCGTCCTCCGTGTACTGCTTCGCCGAGGACGGCACCCGGCTGTGGAAGCTGGGCACCGGCGGCGGTTCGGCCCTCTCCATGCAGTACCGCGACGAGCGGCTCTACCTGGTGACCACCGACGGCTCACTGGTGTGCGTGGACGCGAGCGAGGCGGCGATCACCGCCGCCCAGCAGGGCACGGTGCCGGTCGCCCGGGACGTCAAGCTGGCCGCTGCCCTGCCCACCTACGAGCCGGCGACGACCGTCGCGGCCGTCACCACCGTCGTGTCCGCACCGGCCGGCTCGGTGGTCGTCGAATGCGTCCAGGAGGGCGGCCGGACCCGGGTGCACGTGCTGACCGACGGTTACGAGCGCTCCTGGAACGTGCAGTTCCCCCGGGCGATCCGGGAACCCGGCGCGCGGTACGCGGTCGACGCGCTGCACGCCGCCTCGGGCGGCTTCTACCGGGTGCGCGGTGACATCCGGCGACTGCTGTGACCGGCGGGACGTTCGAACCGGCCACGGGGGACGGGCCGCCGCTGCCCCCGGAGGCGGCCGAGCAGCGGTCCCGGGAGGTGCGGGCGGCCCTCGACGGACTGCTCCAGATCCGCCGGCTGGCCGGGCACCGGGGCGGGGATCCGCGGGAGGTCCCCGCCGACTGGGAGCGGCGCCGGCCCGTCCGGGCGGTCGCTCTCGCCCTGGAGGCGGCACGGACCGCGCCCTCGGCCGTCGACGCCTCCGGCGCCCGGGTGGCGACGGGCTACCGGGTCACGGCAGGCGAGCGGCCCGGCACCGCCGTCGTGGAGTGGCTGGGGCCGCCCGGCGGCGGGGCCGCGCACGAGGAGGAGTCCGCGCTCGCCGCGTGCGTGCCCGTCCTCGAACGGCTCGGCTGGGAGGCGTTGCTGTACCGGGGACCCCGGCGGCGGAGGTTCCTGGAGGTGGAGCCGGCCCACGGGTGAACGGCCGAGCGGCGGCCGGTCAGGCGATGGAGGCGGAGACGATCGCCGAGACCGCGATGTTGCAGGACGCCGTGACCCAGACCGCCGGGTGCGGCTGCGGATCCACCATGGTGGCCCCCAGCCTGCCGGGCGTGATCAGGTCCACCACCAGGAACGCCACGGCCATCATCACCAGTCCGAGCAGGCCGAACGCGGCCGTGGAGACGAGGCCCTTGCCGAAGTCGTGGTACGTCGTCCAGATCGACGTGAAGACGATGCCGCCGATGCCGAGCAGGGCGGAGCTGAGCAGCAGGGCGGCGTTGCGGTTGCGCTCCTCCCATATCTGCCGGCCGAGCTTCCCCGGGGTGAGGAGGTCGACGAGGACGATGCCGAGGATCAGCAGCACCACGCCGAGTGCGCCGTAGGCGGTGGCCCGGCCGAGGCCGTTGACGATGTCGGTCATGGAAGCCGGCTCCGAGGGGAGAGTGATCGTGGATGATCGCGGTCAAGGACCGGCAAAATGTAGCGCATGCGCGGAAGGCCCCGGCCGGGTGGCCGGGGCCTTCTCGGGGCGGGAGTTCACGCGTCGGCGGGCAGCGTCTTCGCCCTGGCCCGCACGCGGAACGCGGTGACGATCTCGACCGCCCCCACCACCAGCAGCCAGACGCCGACCAGGACGGTCAGCACCCGGGCCGACTCCAGCGGGGACACGATCAGCACGATGCCGGCGAGCGCGCTGACGATCCCGAGGAAGATCTGCCAGCCGCGTGCCGGCATGGTCTCGTCCGAGGCCGCCGCCACGGTCTGCGTGATGCCGCGGAAGAGCCAGCCGATGCCGATCCACAGCGCGAGCAGCAGCGTCGACTGCATGGCGCCGCGGAAGCAGAAGAGGCCCAGCAGGATCGACACCGCGCCGCTGATGAAGGCCATCACCCGCAGCGCGGTCGCGGCATGGGTGCCGAAGGCGGCGACGAGTTGCATCACGCCGCTGAACAGCAGGTAGAGACCGAACAGCACACCCGCGACGCGGAGCGTGGCGTCCGGCCACACCAGGACGATCACCCCCAGCGCCAGAGCCATCAGACCCGCGATCAGCAGGGCCTGCCAGGCGAGGTCGGCGAGCATGCGCAGGGGCCCCGGCGGCAGGTCCCCGGGGTGCGCGGGCCGCTCGGGCGGCGGTTCGTATGTCCGGGTCATGGGAGGACTCCCGTCGTCGGGCGCGGGGCCGTGCGGGGACGCACGGTCAGCGCGGTTCTGCGTACGCGCGGAGGAAGAGCGCCTCGGTCAGCGCCATGTTCTCGATCTCGGACGGATCCACGCTCTCGTTCGGCGCGTGGATGAGGCAGCCCGGCTCCTCCACGCCGATCAGCGCGATCTCCGCGTCCGGGAACCGGCCGGCCAGCACGTTGCAGAGCGGGATCGAACCGCCCTGCCCCGACTCGACCATGTCCTTCCCGTACGCCTCGCGCATCGCCGCGGCCAGGGCCCGGTAGGCCGGACCGTCGGTGCGGGCGCGGAAGGGCTGCCCGGCGCTCTCGGCCTCCACCTCGACCCGCGCGCCCCACGGCGCCGCCGCGACGAGGTGGTCGGTGAGCGCGCGCCGGGCGTCGTCCGCGTCGACGCCCGGGGGGACGCGCAGACTGACCCGGGCGCGGACCTTCGCCTGTACGGCCGCCGACGAGCCCACCACCGGCGGGCAGTCGATGCCCAGCACCGTGACGGCCGGCCGGGCCCACAGCTCGTCGGCCACCGAGCCCGTGCCGAGCAGGGACACGCCCTCCAGGGCGCCGACGTCGGCGCGGAACTGCTCGGCCGGATAGTCCACGCCGTCCCAGACCCCGTCGCCGGCCAGCCCCGTGACGGTGGTGCCGCCCTTCTCGTCCCGCAGGCTGTCGAGGATCCGTACCAGCGCGGCCAGCGCGTCGGGGGCGGGGCCGCCGAACATGCCCGAGTGCATCTCGCCCTTCAGCGTCGAGACGGTGACGACGACGTTGGTCAGGCCGCGCAGCGAGGTCGTGGCGGTGGGCAGGCCCAGGGCGAAGTTCCCGGTGTCGCAGATCAGCAGGCAGTCGGCGTCGAACAGGTCCGGCCGCCGTGGCACCAGCTCCTCGAGGCCGCCGGTGCCCTGCTCCTCCGACCCTTCCGCGACGAACTTGACGGAGACGGGGAAGCCGCCCCCGTCCGCCCCGCCCAGGGCCCTCAGCGCGGTGAGGTGCATGGCGATGTTGCCCTTGCAGTCCGCGGTGCCGCGCCCGTACCAGCGGCCGTCGCGTTCGGTCAGCTCGAAGGGCGGGGTGGTCCAGGCGTCGTCGTCGAGCGGCGGCTGGACGTCGTAGTGGCAGTAGAGGAGCACCGTGGGGGAGCCGGCCGGGCCGGGGGCGTGGCCGACGACCGCGTCGGTGCCGTCGGGGGTGGTCACCCGGCGCATGTCCCCGAGTCCGGCCTCGGTGAAGGCCCGGACCAGGAAGTCGGCCGTCCTCGCGCACTCCTCGGGCGGGAACTGCCGCGGGTCCGCGACCGAGCGCATCGCGACGAGCTCGGTCAGGTCCTGCTTGGCGCGCGGCATCAGGGCCCGGATCCGCTCCCGCAGCGCGGCGGTCTCGGCGGATGGGGTGGACTCGGCGGTCATGCGTACCCACTTCCCTCGGGCCTGCCCCGGTCGGTGGCGGCGCTCTCACTAAAGCAATAGCGGACAAATGCCGCAAAATATGACCCGAACGGCGCAGCATCGCGCGGTCGCCGGGCGTCCCCGCGACCAGAGTGGAGACGTACGCCCTCGCGGACCGCCCGCGGTACGTCCGCCCGCCGCCGCGTGCCCCCCGCCCCACGACGCGGGCGCACGCCCCGCGATCCCGCCCCCCACGTACCGGGAGACCCCATGAACCTCAACCGACGCGACCTCGGGCTCCTCGTCCTACGGGTCGGCACCGGCGCCGTCCTGGCCGCGCACGGAACCCAGAAGCTCTTCGGCTGGTTCGGCGGAGGCGGCATCGAGGGCACCGCCCACGCCATGGAGGCGATGGGCTTCTCGCCGCCGCGCGAGAGCGCGATCGCCGCGGGCCTCGGGGAGGCGGGCGGCGGCGCCCTGCTCGCCCTCGGCCTCGCCACCCCGGCCGCCGGCGCCGCCGCGGCCGGTGCCATGGCCGGTGCGGTCTCCGTGCACGCCCCGGCCGGCTTCTTCGCCCAGTCAGGCGGCTTCGAGTACCCCGCGTTCCTCGGCTTCACCGCGGCCGCCATCGGCATCGCCGGCGCCGGCCGCTACTCCCTCGACCACGCCACGGGACACGTCCTCGACCGCCCCTGGGTCGTCGCCACGGCCTTCCTCGGCAGCGCGCTGGCCGCCGCGGCCGTGGTCGGCCGCCGCGCCGTGGCCCAGTCGGACGACGACGACACGGACGACGGCGAGGACCTGTGAGGCGCCGCGGCTGACGAAGCCGGGCGGCCGGCACACCGGCCGGCCGCCCGGCGCGGGGATGAGACGGGGTGCGGCGCCGAGCCGTCGGACCGCCGCACCGAGCCCCCGGCCGCCGCCGCGCTCCGGTCCGGCCCGCGGCGCGCCCCGGGCGGGCTCCACTTGCCGTGTCCGGCCCGCACCCGCCCCGACCTCGTGTGACGCCGCGCACGCGCGCCCGACGAGGCCCCGCCGTCGTGTTAGCGTCCGGCGGTGACCTCTCCGGCCCTGGACGCTGCCCTTCCTCCTTCCGGCGGCGGCGCGGCCGGCGACGGACGCGAACCGCTCGGTCTCCTCGACCTGTTCGGGGACGGCTTCGTACGCGAGCCGTACCCCTGGCTGGACACCCTGCGCGCCGAGGCGCCGGTGCACCACGATCCGGGCACCGGCCTGTGGCTCGTCAGCGGCTACGAGGACGTACGGCGGGTCCTGCTCGACCCGGCCGCCTACCGTCCGGACAACGCCCAGCACGCGGTCGACCCGCTGCCCGTCCCCGTCCTGCGGGTGCTCGCCCGGTCCGGGTTCCGCCTGCCGCCCGCCCTCGCGAACAACGGCACCCCCAGCCATCACGGGCTGCGCCGCACCGTCACCCGCTTCTTCAACGCCCCACGGGTGGCCGCGGCCGTCCCGGTGATCGAGCGGATCGCCGACGAGCTGCTCGACACGGTCGAGGCACGGACGGCGGCCGGTGGCGCGTGCGACCTGTTCGAGACCTTCGCCCAGATCCTGCCCTGCCGCGTGCTGATGGAGCTGCTCGGCATCGAGGGCGTCGACCCGGCCACCCTGGTGCGCTGGAGCGACGCGTCGCTGGAGCTGTTCTGGGGGCGGCCCGCACCGGAGCGGCAGCTGGAACTGGCGGAGCTCGCGGGCGAGTTCCACCGGTGGCTCACCGCGACCGTGCGCGGCGCCGAGGCCGCGCCGGACTCGTTCATCGGCGCGCTGACCCGCCATCTGCTGCCCGACGGCCGGCCGCTCGACGTCGCGACCGCCGTCGGCGCGTGCTTCTTCGTCTTCATCGCCGGGCAGTCCACGACCGGGCAGCTCATCTCGACCGTGCTGCACCGCGCGCTCGGCGAACCCGGACTGTGGCCGCGGCCCGCGAGCGAGCCCGGTCTGGCCGAGGCGTGGGTGGAGGAGGTGCTGCGCCGCGAGCCGCCGGTGACCACCTGGCGCCGCGTCACCGCGCACCCCGTGGAACTCGGCGGGGTACGGCTCCCCGCCGGGGCGCAGCTGCTGCTCATGCTGATGGGCACCGGCTCCGACCCGGAGGTGTTCACCGACCCCGAGCGGATGTGCCCCCACCGTCCGAACGCCCGCCACCACCTCGCGTTCGGCGTGGGACGTCACCGCTGTCCGGGCGCGTCCCTGGCGCGCACGGAGGCGGCGGTCGCGCTGCGGGCTGCGGCCCGTCGCCTCCCGGACGTCCGCCTCGCGGGAGCCCCGGAACCCGGCACGGCGGCCGGGCGGTCGGCCGCCCCGGCGGCAGCCGCCCCCGCACCGCAGCAGCCGCCGATGCTCGGCCTGCTGTCCTTCCGGGCTCCCCTGCGGGTGCCGGTCGTACGGCGCTGACCCCTGAGCCCGCCGGTCGTACCGGCGCGGTGACCCGCGCCCGCCCGGTCGTGTCGGCACCGACCCGCGCACGGGCCGGGCGCGGGGATCCGACCGGCACCTGCCGGCCGCCCTCACCGCCCCCGGCCGTGCGTGCCGCCCGTCAGCCCCGGCCGGTGAACGAGGCGCCGAAGCCGTTGCCCGGGTGCCAGTGGTCGCGGGGCCGGTCGTCGAAGTGCAGGAAGCGGCGCCCCTGGTCCTCCGACCAGTGCGCGAGGCAGGGCCACGCGTGGCTCCTGCTGGACAGCACCAGGGCGTCCGCCGAGAGCGCCGGGGCGACGGCGGCGAGTTCGGCGTCCTCGTGGTCCGCGCTCACCGAGGTGTCCAGCAGCACCATGTCGACCCCCCGCTCCTGGACCCGCGGGCTCGCCAGGACCTGGACGGAGTCGCCCACGACCTGGTCCACCACGGCCCGGTACGGCCCCTGGATCAGCTCGCCGGCCCGGGGGTCGACGTCGACGGTGGTGAGCCGCCCCGAGCCGTTGCGCAGCAGGGCGGCGGCGATGAGGCTGCTGGCGATGCCCCGGTGGGGTCCGGCCTCGACCACGTGCGCGGGTGCGAGAGTGCGGACGAAGGCGTAGTAGGCCACGCGGCGGCCGTACCGCACCTCGCGGTCGCACGTGCCCGAGCGGACGCTGGTGGCGAGTCCCCGGGCGAGGGTCCGGCGCAGTTCCGCGTCCTCCTCCGCCTCCCGGACGTGCGCCCGTACCTGCTTCACGGGCGCGCCGGTCACCTCGCTGACGAACCAGCACAGGTGGTCGTGGTTGGAGGGCTCCAGGTCGTACGTGAAGCAGGAGTGCTCACGGGAACGGACGAGCCAGGAGCCCGAGCGCTTGAGGACGCGGGCGTCGTGGCGGGCCACGGTGGCCAGTCGCAGGGGCAGCGCGGCCGCCCGCGCGAGCGGCGTGGCGGCGATCTTCCGGGTCAGGTTCTGCATGGGGGGAGGCTAGGGGCGCGGGCCGCCGCGCCCCCCGAAGCGTTCGCCCATGTCGCGCGGCGTCGCCGGAGTGGCCCAAGGACTTCAGCCGGTCGATGCCCCGCGCGGCTCAGAGTTGTGCCACCGCCTCCCCGAGGCAGCGGCCGCGGGTGTCGAAGACGAGGCGCGCGTGCTGCTCGACCAGTACGTAGTCGAAGGCGTCGTGGTCCGTCGTGACGACGACGATGTCGGCGTCGCGCAGCTCCTCCTCCGTCAGGTCCACGCAGAGCACGTGCGCCGGCAGGTGGACGGGATCCGCGAAGGGTTCGACGGCCCGGACCCGGGCGCCGGCCTCGTGCAGGAGGCGCGCCACCTCGACGGCCGGGGACTCGCGTACGTCGCCGGTGTTCTTCTTGTAGGCGAGCCCGAGGAGCAGGACACGGGCTCCCGCCGGCTCCCGGCCGAGGGCCTCGGCCACGCGCTGGACGACGTACCGCGGCATGTGCGTGTTGATCTCGTTGGCGAGGGAGATGAACCGGACGTCGTGGCTGAGCGTCCGGCGCACCTGCCAGGCGAGGTAGGTCGGGTCGACGGGCAGGCAGTGGCCGCCCACCCCGGGGCCCGGCAGGAAGGGCATGAAGCCGAAGGGCTTGGTCGCGGCGGCGGCCACGGCCTCCCGGATGTCGACGCCCAGGGGGCGGGCGCACATCGCCAGTTCGTTCACCAGCGCGATGTTGACCTGGCGGAAGGTGTTCTCCAGGAGCTTGGTGAGTTCGGCCGTGCGCGGCGAGGAGACCGGCACGGTGCGGTCCACGATCCGGCCGTAGAAGTCCTCGAGCGCGGCGAGCGAGTCCGCGTCGACGCCGGAGACCACCTTCGGGGTGTTCTCCAGGCGCCACCGGGCGTTGCCCGGGTCGATGCGCTCGGGGCTGTAGCCGAGACGGAAGTCCCGCCCCGCGCGCAGTCCGCTGCCGTGTTCGAGGATCGGCCGCAGGACGTCCTCGGTGGTGCCCGGATAGGACGTCGACTCCAGCACGACGGTCGCGCCGGGACGCAGGTGCGGGGTGACGGAACAGGCGGCGCTCTCGACGTACGAGAGGTCGGGCGCCCCGTCCCGCAGCGGTGTCGGCACGGCGATCACGCAGACGTCGAAGCCCTGGGCCCCGGCGTAGTCCTGCGTGATCGTCAGCCCGTCGTCGAGCACGGCGCGCAGGCGCGCGTCGGGGATGTCCTCGACGTAGGAGCCGCCCGCTGTCAGCCGCTTGACCCGCTGCTCGTCGACGTCGAGCCCGGTCACCCGGAAGCCCGCTTCGGCGGCCGCGACCGCCAGCGGGAGCCCGACGTATCCGAGCCCGATCACGACGACGTGGCGCGGTGCCTCGGTTGGTCCCATGAAGGCATTCTCCGATCGAGGAACGACAGAAACAGATCGTGTTTATCACCGGATATCGGGAGAAGAGGGATTAATTTACCGACGGCGGTCAGGCGCCTTCGCGGGATCACCCCGATACCGCAACCGGATCCCGCGCGGGCCGGGACAGCGACGACGGAACGGGTTTGAGCATGGAATCCCTCACCTATCTGGTCACCGGCGGCGCCGGCTTCATCGGATCCCATCTCACGGAGGCCCTGCTGGGCGCGGGCCAATCCGTCGTCGTCCTCGACGACCTGTCCACCGGCGACCTCGGGAACCTCGCGGCGGTCGCCTCCCACCCCCGGCTCCGGTTCGTCCGGGGATCCGTCCTGGACGCGTCCCTGGTCGACGAGCTGACCGGCGCCTGCGGGGCCGTCGTCCATCTGGCGGCGGCGGTGGGCGTGCGCCGGATCGTGGAGCGGCCGCTGGAGTCGTTCACGACGAACGTCCGGGGGGCCGAGCACGTCATCGGCGCCGCCCACCGCCACCGGCGCCCCCTGCTGCTCGCCTCCACCTCCGAGATCTACGGCAAGAACACCTCCGGTCCGCTGACCGAGACCGCGGACCGGGTGCTCGGCGCCACGACCGTCGCCCGCTGGTCCTACTCGACGGCGAAGGCCGTCGACGAGATCCTCGCCTTCGCCTACCACCGTGAGCACGGCCTGCCCGTCACGGTGGTCCGCCTCTTCAACACCGTCGGGCCCCGTCAGTCCCCGGCCTACGGCATGGTCGTGCCACGCCTGGTCCGCCAGGCCGTGACCGGCGCGCCCCTGACCGTCTACGGCGACGGCCGGCAGAGCCGCTGCTTCGCCCATGTGGCCGACGTGGTCGACGCGTTGATGCGCCTGCTCGCCCATCCCGGCGCGGTCGGCCGGGTGTTCAACGTCGGCACCTCGGACGAGATCTCCGTCGCGGAGCTCGCCGCACGCATCCTCCGGCGCACGGGCAGCGACTCGCCGGTGCGTCTCGTGCCCTACGAGGAGGTGTACGGCACGGGCTACGGCTTCGAGGACATGGAGCGCCGGATCCCGGACACGACGAGGCTCCGTGAGCTGACGGGGTGGAGCCCGCGGCGCACCCTGGACGACATCCTCGACGCGGCGATCGACGACGCCCGGCGCGCCTGCGCCGTGCCCGCAGGCCCCTCGTCCACGGCCTCCACCGGCGATGCGGGAGAGCCCGTGCCCGACCCGGGCACGGCCCCGGAACCCCCGGAGCGCTCCGCGACCGGCACCCACCCGGACCTTGCCCCGGACGTTCCCGCCGACGCCGGGCCGGCGGCCTCACTCCTTCCGGTCACCGCGCCGGACGGCACCGCCTCCCCGACCGTGCCCGGTACCCGCCGTGTGGGGACACCCCCGGGCGCCGGACAGACCACCGCCTCCCCCCAACACCTCTCCTGACGGGACGTCACCGTGGTCCTCGGCATCGCGGCCGTCGCCGCCCTCCTGCTCAGCGTGGTGCTCGTGGGGCTCGTACGCGCCTGGGCCCTGCGCCTGGGGCTCGTCGACCGCCCCGCCGGCCGCAAGGCTCACGACCGGCCCACCCCCCACCTCGGCGGCGTCGCCGTCGCCGTCGGCACGGTCGCCGTCAGCCTGGTGGCCTGGTGGACCGGCGTCCCGCTCGGCTCCGGCACCGGCGCGCTGCTCCTGGCCGCCGGAGCCGTCGCCGTCCTCGGCCTCGTCGACGACCTGCGGCCCATGGGCGCCCGCTCCCGACTGGTCGTCGAGGCGGGAGCGGCGACGCTGGTGGTGCACCACGCCGGGTTCGGGCTCCTCCTGGGGGCTCTCGCGGTCGTCTGGATCACCTTCGTCACCAACGCCTTCAACCTGCTGGACAACTCGGACGGCGCGATGGGCACGGTCGGCGCCGTCACCGCCTTCGGCCTGAGCGTCTGCGCGGCGGCGGAGGCGCTGTACGGGCTCGCCCTCGTGCTGTGCGCCCTGGCCGCCGCGCTCGCCGGGTTCCTGATCCACAACTGGTACCCGGCACGGATCTTCCTCGGCGACTGCGGCTCCCTGTTCACCGGCTTCGTCCTGGCCTCCGCCGCCGTCCTCGTCCACGACGGCCACGAGCCGCTGACGACCGCCGGATCCGTCTTCGCCCTGTCGGCCGTCGTCGCCGCCGACAGCCTCCTCGTGGTGGTCTCCCGCCGGCGCGCCGGCCGGTCCGTGCTCATGGGCGGCACCGACCACATCGCCCACCGGCTGCGCCGGCTCGGCCTGACCACACCGGGCGCGGCCGTCCTCCTCGGCGTCGCGTCCGGTGCGGGCGTCGTCGTCGGCCTGCTGCTGCACCGGGGGCTGCTCGGCCCGACCGCCGCCCTCTGGGTGGCGGCCGGCGTCCTGGCCGCGGTCCTCGGCCTGCTCCGTGTCCCCGTCTACACCCGGCACGCGCCCCACCCGCGCCTGCCCGGACGTCCGGCCGCCCCGGGCACCACCGTCGACATGGCCGGAGGACGAGGAAGATGACCGCGAAGCCCTCCCTGCCCACCGTGCTGTGCGCCGGGGTCCCGGTGGCGGCGACGACCCCCGAGACCGCCACGTCCCATGTCGTCCGGCTGGCCCGGGCCCGCGTCCCCGCCGACGTCCACCTGTGCAACGCCTACACCCTGGCCCTGGCCGACGTCGACCCGGAGCTGCGCCGCGTCCTGCGCGAGGCGCGGCTCAACCTGCCCGACGGACAGGGCGTCGTGTGGGCCAACCGGCTCGCGCACCGCGACCGCGACGTGCCGCGTGTCCGGGTCTACGGACCCGACCTCTTCCTCGGCGTCGTCCGGGCCGGTCAGGACGCGGACCTCACCCACTACCTCCTCGGCTCCACCCGCGAGGTGCTCGACCGCCTCACCGCCGAACTGCTGGCCCGCTTCCCGCGCGCCCGCATCGTCGGTTCGGAGGCCCCGCCCTTCTGCGAGGTCACCGACGAACTGCGCCGGGCACAGGCCGACCGGATCGCCGCGAGCGGCGCCCAGATCGTGTGGGTGGGGCTCGGCACCCCGAAACAGGACCACGAGGCGGCCCGTCTCGCCGCCCTCCACCCGGCCGTCTACGTCGCCGTCGGCGCCGCGTTCGACTTCGTCTCGGGCAACAAGCGGCAGGCCCCGCTCTGGATGCAGCGGCACGGTCTCGAATGGCTGTTCCGGCTGTGCAGCGAACCGCGCCGGCTGGCCCGCCGCGTGCTCTGGGGCCATCCGCGGTTCGTCTGGGCGGCGTGGAAGGGAGCCCGCGCATGACCCCCGCCCCGCGCCCGCTGCGCATCGCCCTGGTCCACAGCTTCTACGGAGGCGCGGTGCCCGGCGGAGAGAACACGGTGGCGCTCGACCAGGCCGAGGCGCTGCGCCGCGCCGGCCACGAGGTCCACCTCGTGGCCGCCCGCACCGACGATCTCGCCGCGAGTCCCCTGCACCCGCTGCGCTGCGCCGTGACGGTCGCCGGCGGACCCGGCCGCACCCCGCTCCCCGCGCTGCGGGAGCTCGCCCCCGACGTGGTCCACGTGCACAACCTCTTCCCCAACTTCGGCCGCGCCTGGGCCGCGCGGTGGACCGGCCCACTCGTCGCCACCCTGCACAACTACCGTCCGCTGTGCGCCTCCGCCGTCCTCTACCGGGACGGCGCGCCGTGCACCCGCTGCCCCGACGGCGACCGCTGGGCGGGGCTGCGCAACGGCTGCTACCGCGGCTCGCGTCTGGCCACCCTTCCGCTGGCCTGGGCCTCCCGGCGCGGTGTGGCCGGCGACCCGCTGCTGCGCCGCGCCGACCGGCTGGTCGTCCTGTCGGACCTGAGCCGGGAGACCTTCGAGCGCGCCGGCGTCCCCGCGCCCCGGATGGCGCTCATCCCGAACTTCGTCCCGGCACCGGCCACCGCCACGGCCCCGGCGGTCCCCGCCTGGGTCTACGTCGGCCGGCTCAGCGAGGAGAAGGGCATCCTCGAACTCCTGCGCCGCTGGCCCGCCGGCGTACGGCTCGACGTCATCGGCAACGGACCGCTGGAGGAGGACTGCCACGCCGCGGCGCCCGCCTCCGTGCGCTTCCTCGGAGCCCTGGACCGGAACGCCCTGCGGGCACTGCTCCCCGGCTACCACGGCGCCGTCTTCCCCAGCCGCTGCTACGAGGGCGCCGTGCCCCTCGTGTACGTCGAGGCCCTCGCCGCGGGCCTGCCGGTGCTCGCCTTCGAGGGGTCCTCGGTGCCGTCGGCGGTCCGGTCCGAAGGCACCGGGGCCGTCACCTCCTGGGACGCCCCGCTCACCGACGCGCTGCACGCCGCGGACCGGATCTTCCCCGCCCTGCGCGAGCACTGCCGCGCGGTCTACACCCGCCAGTACGGCGAACGGGCCTGGACCGAGCGCATGGTGGGCCTCTACCGCGAGCTGACGGCATGACCGCGCCCCGTGTGGGTCTGGTCGTGCCCTACCTCACCTCCTACCGGCTGCCCTTCTTCACCCGCCTGCGCGCCGAACTCGGCGCCCGCGGCATCGAGCTGACCGTCGCCCACGGACAGCCGACCGGCCTGTCCGCCGCCCGTCGCGACACCGTCGCCCTGCCCGGCGCGGTCGAACTGCGCCAACGCGCCCGGCGCGTCGCGGGCCGCGATCTGGTCTGGCTCGGGGTCGGCGCGCTCGCCCGCACCAGCGACGCCCTCGTGCTTCCCCAGTCGATGCACCACCTGCACACCTACCCGCTGCTCGCCGCCCGACGGCCCCGGATCGGCCTCTGGGGCCACGGGCGCACCCACGTCTCGGCGCACGGGCCGGCCGCCCGGCGTGTCAAGGAAGCCCTGACCCGGCGCGCCGACTGGTTCTTCGCCTACACCGAGGCGGGCGGCGCGTACGCGGTCGAGGCCGGGCTGCCCCGGCAGCGGGTCACCGTCGTCCGCAACGCGCTCGACACCACGGCGCTCGCCACCGCACGCGCCGCGGTCGACGAGGCCGAACGGCGGGCGCTGCGCGAGCGCCACGGCCTCACCCCGGGCCGGACCGCCCTCTACGTCGGCGGCCTCGACGCGCTCAAGCGCATCCCCTTCCTCCTCGACGCCGCGGACCGCGTCGGCCGCCGGCTGCCCGGCTTCCGGCTCGTCGTCGCCGGCGACGGCGCCCACCGGCCGCTGGTCCGGGCCGCCCAGGCGGCCGGCGGGCCCGTCGTGTACGTCGGACCCGTCGGCGACCGCGACAAGGCCCGGCTGGGCGCCGTCTGCGACGTCCTCCTGGTGCCGGGCGCCGTCGGACTGTGCGCCGTGGACTCCTTCGCTCTGGAGACCCCTGTGATCACCTGCCCGTGGCCCTACCACGGGCCCGAGTTCGAGTACCTGGACAGCGGACGCAACGCCCTCGTCGCCCCCGACGACCCGGCGGCGTACGCGGCGGCCGTCACCGGACTCCTCCGCGCGCCGCACGAACTCGACCGGCTGCGGAGTGCCTGCCAGGCGGACGCCGGGCGCTACACGGTCGAGGGAATGGCCGCCCGGTTCGCCCACGGCGTGGAAGGCCTCATCCATGGCACGACGCACGGCACACCCTGACCGACCGGCCGCGGCCCGCCCGGCACCCCCGACGCGCACCCGCCGGTTGCTCCTCCTCACCGGGCTGGGACTGGCCCTGCTGCTCGTGGCGACGGCCGCGGCAGCCTCGGTGCTCTACGTCCGCCTCGACGGGAACATCCGTACCGACGACGCCGCCGCCCGGGCGCTGGCGGCCGACCAGGCAGCCCGACCCAGGTCGCTGGCCCCCAGGGCCCAGAACATCCTGCTGCTCGGTTCCGACCTGGAGACGGTCAAGGACAGCGAGCGCAGCGACACGACGATCCTGCTGCACCTGTCCGCGGACCGGAAGAGCGCCGCCGCCGTGAGCGTGCCGCGCGACCTCATGGTGCAGATCCCCCGCTGCCTCCGGCCGGACGGCAGCCGCAGCCGCGCCCAGTACGCCCAGTTCAACTGGGCTTTCCAGTTCGGCGGCGCGGCCTGCGCCATCCGTACCTTCGAGGACTTCAGCGGCATCCGGATCGACCACCACCTCGTCGTCAGTTTCACGGGATTCCAGGAGGTCGTCGACGCTGTCGGCGGTGTCGAGGTGGAGATCACCGAGCCGGTCAGCGAACCGGAGTACGGCATCACGCTCCAGCCCGGACACCGCCTCGTGAAGGGCAAGGAGGCGCTGACCTTCGTGCGGACCCGCGTCGGGGTCAGCGACGGCAGCGACCTCCAGCGCATCGAACGGCAGAAGCAGTTCGTCCGCTCGCTCTTCGACAAGCTCCGCGACGCGGGCACCCTGACCAACCCCACCCGGCTCTGGCCGCTGCTCGACGCCGCCACGTCGGCGCTGACCGCCGACCCGGGGCTGGAATCCCCCGGCGAGCTGTACGGACTGATGAGCAGCGCCGGCCGGATCCCCTCCGACCAGGTGCGGATCGTGACGCTCCCCTGCGTGGAGGACCCCGACCGCTGGGGCAACTACCAGATGGTCAAGGGCCAGGGGCCGGCCCTCCTCAAGGCGCTCCGCGAGGACCGGCCGCTGCCCGACCACCTGTACAACGCCTACCGCCCCGACGGCCGGCCCAAGACCTGACCATGGCCGGAGCCCGGCGACCACGGGCGTCCGGGGCGGTCGTCGCGCTGCCCGGGACGACCGCCCGGAGAGGACCTGGGGACCCTCATCCTCCGCCTTGGATCCGAAGCCCTGGCACACCGCTCACTGACCCGGCCTGATCGACAAGACACCCCCTACCCCGCGCCCAGCGCCGTGATCGCCGGCCACGGACCCGACCGGGGCGCGGGCACCGGCAGCCGCCCGGCGAGCATGTGCCGCAGCGCGTGCAGCTCCGTCAGGTGGGCACGGGCCCACGCAGCGCCCCGGGCACCGGCCGACAGGAGCCCGTCGGGGTCCGTGCCGAGCAGCTCCCGAACCCGCTCCGCGCCCTCGCGCGGGGTGTCCGCCAGATGCAGCCCGTTCTCCGGGCCCGGCAGCCAGTCCAGGCCCGGCTGGCGGGAGGTGACGTGCACCCGGCCCGCGCTGAGCGCGATGGGCAGCCGGTCGGAGAAGTACCCCGCATGGCCCCGGTAGCGGTCCCAGCCCACGGTGATCAGCGCCCGCCGCATCACGGCCAGCTGGTCGTCGTACGGCACCGGGCCGCGAGCGTGCGGACCGCGCCAGCCGCGCCCGTAGATCGACAGCTCGCACCCCGGGACGCGGGCCAGCGCGCGGGCCAGCCGGCCGCGTTGACCGTCGTCCGCGATCAGTTCGACACCGCAGAACGTGAGCCGCGAACCCACCAGGGCGACCCCGCTCGGGGCGTTCCCCGGGTCGGGGCACTCGGCGAAGCAGAGCGGCGTCACGTGCGGCACGTAGCGCACCTCACGGCCGCAGGCGCGGCGCAACAGCTCCGCCTGCGCGCCGAGCGCCACGCTGAACACGACGTCGGCGTGCCGCAGCCAGGCCAGGTTCCGTGCCTTCAGCCGCTTGCGCCCGCCCCAGGCGTCGCCCTCCCACACGACGACAGGCGGCGACCCGAGACGGCGCAGCAGCCCGGCGACGTCCCGTTCCGTCCAGGGGTACGGCTGCGGGGACTGGACGAAGACCAGGTCCGGCCGCTCCCCGGCGGCCGGCCCCGCCACCCGTTCCGGCGTCGCGGCCGGGGCGATCCACTCGTGCCGCAGCACGCCCCGGACGGTCAGCTCGCGGAAGGCGCGCAGGAACCCGTAGTCGGGGCTGACGGGCGGATGTTCATTGCTGACGTGCAGGACGAGGGGCGGACCGGCCACGGAGTCTCCAGGGGTACGGACGGGGGAGCAGACCATGGCGGACGGCCACGGCGTGGAGCGGAAGCCGGGCGCGCAGCGGCGCCGCGCACACCAGCACGGCGAGCACCGCCGCGCAGCCCAGCAGCAGCCGGTGCGGAGGGGAGTCGCCGGCCGCCGCACCCAGGTGCCCGGCCAGGGCCAGCAGCCCGCCGGCCGCGAGGTGGACGGCGTGGACCCGCAACAGCGGAGCCGGCGCGACGACGCCGTGCGCCCTCCAGCGCAGCAGCTGCGCCGTGTGGCCGACGAGCGGACCGGCGAGGGCCGCGGCGGCCAGCAGCGGGAGCGAATCCTGTGCGACGACCGCGGCCAGCGCGACGGCGATCGCCGAGGCGGCCCAGGCCTGGCAGACGAGCAGCGAACGCCGGTCGTCCCGGGCCTGGTTGACGTTGTCGCCGACCAGTACGACCAGCGCCACCGCCGAGCCCGCGGCCAGCAGGGGCACCAGCCGGGAGGCCACGTCCCAGCCCGGGCCGAGCAGCACGTCCAGCGCCGCCGGACCCAGACCGGCGAACACCCCGAAGCCGATGAAGCCGATCGCGGAGGCCAGGCACAGCACGTCGGACACGGCCTGCCGGGACCGCCCCCGGTCGGCGGCGAGCACCGGCGTCGCGGCCTGGCCGATGCCCTGCGCGAGCACCGTCAGGGGCAGGGCGGTGAAGAGTGTCGCGCGGGAGTGGTACCCGGCGGCCGAGGCGCCGAGGCGCCCGGCCAGCCAGAGCGGGGCGTTGTTGCACAGGTACTGAGAGAGGCTGAACGCGCTGAAGAAGCCCGACGCGTCGACGAGGCCGCGCGCCCGCGGCCGTTCCCCGTCCGGCAGGTCCTGGCGGCGCAGCAACCGGAGCGCGCCGGCCAGCAGGACTGCGGTGCCCAGCGGCGCGGGGACGGCGAGGGCGAACGGATCCCATCCGGTGGCGAGCAGGATGAGGGCGGTGGCGGCGCCGACGGCGTTTCCGGTGAGTTCGAGCCGGACGACCTGCGCCGTGCGCCCGCAGCGGCGCAGGGCCGCCGTGGCCGCGAGCGCGGCGGGCAGCACCAGGAACTGAAGGCCGATCAACCGCAGGAGCGGGGCCACGTCCGGCATGTCCCACAGCGCGGTCACCACGGGGGTGACCGCCTGCGTGGCCAGACAGCACAGCACCCCGCTGACCGCGCCGATGCGCAGGACCAGCGTGACCAGCTGCCGGGTGAGCCGCTCGGCGGTGAGCAGGCACGTGGCGACGCCTCCGTTGGCGAAGTACCCGAGGACGCCGGACACGGCGACCGCCGTCGCGAACGCGCCGAACGAGGCGGGCGAGACGACGCGCGCGGTGCAGGCGGTGTACGCGAGCTGCAGCACGATCGTGGCCGCGGAGCCCGCGTAGTTCCACAGCAGCCCGCGCAAGGCGTGACGGGCGCGGCTGTCCGGCGGTTCGGCCGCGGGGGTCGCGGCGGCCTCCCCGGGGCTCACGCGGCGCCGGGAAGGGAGACCGGCGGGCGGTGCCGCGCCGCCGAGGCCGGACCGGGCGAGGGGACCGCGCACCGGGCCCGCCGCCGGCCGTCGGACGGTGTCACCGGGGCGGGACCGGCAGACCCGCGCCGTGCGGCGCCGCCGGTACCGGGCGCGCCGTGCCGCCGGACGTCACGGCCGGGCCGGGCACCGGCGCCGTCCCCCTGCCGAGCTCCGCGTCGACCATGATCCTGGCGAGCTCCGGGGTGTGGACCGAAGCGCGCCAGCCGAGCAGCCGTTCCGCCTTCGAGGCGTCGCCGATCAGGTCCGGCACCTCCGTGGGGCGCAGGTAGCGCTCGTCGAATCGGACATGGCGCTCCCAGTCGAGCCCCACGTGCTCGAAGCAGAGCGTCAGGAAGTCCAGCACGCTGTAGCTCGTGCCGGTGGCCACCACGTAGTCGTCGGGCTCGTCGGCCTGGAGCATCCGCCACATCGCGTCCACGTACTCCGGCGCGTAGCCCCAGTCACGGCGCGCCTCCAGGTTGCCGAGGTGCAGTTCGCGCTGCTCGCCGCGGGCGATGCGGGCGGCCGCCGTCGCGATCTTCCGGGTCACGAAGGTCTCGCCGCGCCGGGGCGACTCGTGGTTGAAGAGGATCCCGTTGACGGCGTGCAGGCCGTACGCCTCACGGTAGTTGCGGGTGATCCAGTACGCGTACACCTTGGCGCAGGCGTAGGGCGAGCGCGGGTGGAAGGGTGTGGTCTCCGACTGCGGGGCCGGCGAGACGCCGTACATCTCCGAGCTGGACGCCTGGTAGAAGCGGCAGGGCAGCCCCGTCATCCTGATCGCCTCCAGGAGCCGCGTGGTGCCCAGACCCGTCGTGGAGCCGGTGAACTCGGGCTCGTCGAAGGAGACGCGGACATGGGACTGCGCGGCCAGGTGGTAGACCTCGTCGGGCTGGATCCGCTCCAGGAGGGTGCTGACGCGGGAGCCGTCGGCGAGGTCGCCGTAGTGCAGCCGCAGCCGGGTGTCGGGCTCGTGCGGGTCCTGGTAGAGGTGGTCGATCCGGCCGGTGGAGAAGGACGAGGAACGGCGGATCAGGCCGTGCACCAGATAGCCCTTCGAGAGCAGGAGTTCGGCGAGGTACGAGCCGTCCTGCCCGGTGATTCCTGTGATCAGTGCAACCTTCGTCGGCATGGGTCACCTCAGCTGTGCGGTACGGAGAGGGCGGGGAAGGGCACGGGGACGGCGGCCGCGGGCGCCGCGACCGGCCGCGCGGGGTCCGGGCCGGCCCGGAGGGCGAGGGCACAGAGCACACCGAGGACGAGGCCCTGTTCGGGAAAGAACTGGTAGGTCAGGGCGAAGACGAGCTGGCCGCAGGCCAGGGTGACCAGCGGACGGGAGGCGGGCCCCGGCCGGCGCAGCACGCCACGCACGGCCGTCGCGTACAGGGCGACGAAGGCGAGCACGCCCGGCACGCCGATCCGCAACAGCAGGTGGAGGTAGTAGTTGTGCGGTGAGACCCCGACGAGCGCGCCGTCGAGAAGCCGCTCGAACCCGGAGCCGAAGGGCCGTCCGGTGAGCCACTCGCGGGGACCGTCGAGCGTTCCGAGCAGCTCGTACCAGCCCGCCGTCCGCCAGCTCAGGGTGCCGCTGTCGGAGGCGGAGACGGCCAGGTCGGTGCCGTACCGCCCGAGCAGGCCGGTCGCGACGGCGTACAGCCCCGCGCAGACGCCGGCAGCCGCCAGCCAGAGCCGCAGCCCGCGCCGGCCCGCCCGCGCCGGCCCGCCGGCCGCGGGGTCCGTGCCGGCCGCCGGGCCCGCGGCGGTGAAGAGCCAGACCGCCAGCATCACGACGGTCACCAGCCACACCGTCCGGTGCTGCAACAGGACCACCGTGAGCAGCAGGGGAGCCGTGAGCAGATGGCGACGGGCACCGAGCCGGGTCGTGTACAGCAGGATCACGGCGGCCTGGGCGATGACCAGCGCCTCCGGGGCCGACAGCGCCCGGGACTCGCTCGGCACGCCGTCGATCACGACCTGTCCGACGGCCGAGCCGATGCCGTGCCGCGCCCACCACGCCGCGGCCCGCAGCGCCTCGACGCAGGCCGCGGCCACCCAGACCGCGCAGAGCCGTCGCACCAGCCGTTCGTCGAAGCCCGTCGAGATGCCGTACAGGGCGAGTCCGAAGACGTAGAGGAAGGGCACGCGCAGGTCGTTGCCCGCCGCCTGAGGCCCGAACAGGGAGGCCCCGGTCACGAACGAGTACGCGGTCGACAGCAGGATGAGCCCGAGGAGGAGCAGCACGAGGTGGGGCCGTGGCGGGCGGCGCACCATGCGGACCGCCGTCGCCACCAGGGCGCAGCACACCAGCAGGTCCTGCGGGGTGAGGCTGACGCCCAGGTGGACGACCGTCGTGGAGTGGGCCGCGGGCCACATGCCGGCCCCCAGCAGGATCGCGACGCCGGTGGCGGGAGCCCGGACGAAGAGGACGGTGAGCGCGCCGAGGACGAGCAGCCCCGTGCACGCGAAGAGCAGGAGGGTGGGCGTCACCGCGCCGCCGCCGCGCGCAGGACGGTCCGCAGGTAGGGCGAGACCATCAGCAGGGGGGCCCAGGGCCAGTTGTGCCGCAGGCAGTAGGTCCACCACTGGCGGGGCGGCAGCTCGCGCTGCGAGGTGACCCGGCGCAGGGCCGCGCGGACCCCGATGCCGGGCTCGCGGGACCCGCTGAGCGGCGGATTGGACTCGCACACCCCCACGTGCCGCGGCGCCACGTAGAGCCGGACGCCCGCCCTGCGGGCCCGGAAGCCGTGGTCGTAGTCGCCCATGCCGTGCGGGAAGACGCGGTCGACGTCCCCGACCCGCTCGCGCACCGCGCGGGGGAGCAGGACGACGTTGCCGTTGTACGTGTCGCAGGGCTCGGGCCGGCCGGTCGGCTCCACGACGTCCAGGGCGAGGCCGCGGCCTCGGCTGCGGCGCCCCGAGTACGTGGTGCGCGCGGTGGCGCGGGACCGGACCGCGCCGACGACCACGGCGCCCTCGCCGACCTTCCCGGCGGTGCCGAGGAGCACCGCCAGTGCGTCGTCGGCGAGTTCGACGTCGTCGTTGAGCCAGAGCTGGTGGGTCCACGGGGTCTCGTCCTCGGCGCAACTGTCCCGGGCGGCGATGCGCGTGCCCTCGCCCCAGTAGACGTCCGTGCCGACGACGCGCAGCCGGACCCCGGGGTGTAGACGCCGGACCGCCTCGGGCGTGCCGTCCGAGCTGCCCGCGTCGACCAGGTGGGTGCGCAGCACGGTCCCGGCGGGCAGGTCGCGCTGGTGCTCCAGCGCGGCGAGCGCCGACAGCGTCTTGGCACACCGGTTGTGACTGGTCATCAGGATGGCTACACACGGTGCTGACGACATGCGGCCCCTCGGATCGACCGGAGCGGATGGATGCCGCCCAGTGTTGGGCAGCGGACCCGGCGAATCGCCGGGCCACGCGCACGCGGACGCCCCCGACCGCCCGCTTGGCCGTACCGCGGCGGCCGGCGGCGCGCGCATGGATGAACGCACGGCTCCGCTGCCCGGGATGCCCCGGATCTCATGCCTATGCTCTGCACGCATTTATGGGTGAACAGTAGGAGTCGGGCATCCTGTCCCGGCCTGGCTGAGGGGTGTTCCTTGGATCTCCGCGCTTTCCTGACGGTCGTGGTCCGGCGCTGGCCGGCCTGTGCCGCGTGCCTGCTGCTCGGAGCCCTCGCGGCCTGGGGCGTCAACACGCTGTCCACCCCCGTCTACGAGGCCCGCACACAGCTGTTCGTCGCCACCCACACGGGATCCGACACCATGCAGCTCAACCAGGGGCAGAGCTTCTCGCAGGCACGGGTGCTGTCGTACGCCAACATCGTGAACACCCGGCAGGTGACCGCACCGGTGGTCAAGGAGCTGCGTCTGCCCACCACACCGGAGGAGCTCGCCGGACGCATCCGGGCCGAGGCTCCGGTCAACACCGTCCTCATCGACATCACCGTCTCCGACACCGACCCGCGGCGGGCCGCCCGCACCGCGAACGCCGTCGCCGTCCGCTTCGGCCGGGTCGTCGAGCGCCTGGAGACGCCGCGCGCCGTGGTCGCCACCGGCCGGGAGACCGCCGCCCCCATCTCCCCGGTGACCCTCGGGGTGACCCAGGAAGCCGCCGTGCCGACCGTCCCCGTCTCGCCGCGCCCGCTGCTCAACCTCCTCGTCGGCCTCCTCGGCGGACTCCTCCTCGGCGTCGCCCTCGCCGCGCTCAGGGAGACCCTCGACACCACCGTCAAGACCGCCGACGCCCTGGGCGAACTGACCGCGCTGCCCCCGCTCGCCACGATCCCCTTCGACTCCGAGGCTCCGGACCATCCGGTCACCGTCGGCGAGGCGTCCCACTCGCCGCGCGCCGAGGCGTTCCGCAGGCTGCGCACCAACCTGCAGTTCGCCCAGGTGGGCGACCGGCCCCGGATCATCTCCGTCACCAGCTCCCTGCCCGGCGAGGGCAAGACGAACACGGCGGCCAACCTCGCCGTCTCCCTGGCCCGCGCCGGCATCTCCACCTGCCTCGTCGACGCCGACCTGCGCAAGCCGTGCGTGGCCCGCACCTTCGGACTCGTCCAGGACGCCGGACTCACGAACGTCCTCATCGGACAGGCCACGGCCGAGGACGTGATGCAGCAGGCCCCGGCCGGGCTCGCCGTGCTGGCCGGAGGGCCGATGCCGCCGAACCCCACCGAACTGCTCTCCTCCGCACGGATGGGAGAGGTCCTGCGCGAACTCGCCGCCGCCTACGAGATCGTCGTCGTCGACACCGCACCGCTGCTGCCCGTCGCGGACACCGTCGGCCTGGCCCCGCTCACCGACGGCACGCTGCTCGTCGTCCGGGCCGGCAAGACCTCACGCGAACAGGTCCGCGCCGCCGTGGACGCACTCCGGAACGTCGGCGCCCGCACGCTGGGCACCGTCTTCAGCATGGCCGAGGCCGCCAAGGGCGGGTACGGCTCCTACGGCACCTACGGCGAGCTCCCGGCACCGCGCCCCGAGGCGCGGCGCGAGGACGCGCAGGACCCGCAGGACACCGGGGCGCGCGGATGACCGGCGGGCCGGGGCGGGACACCACCGTCCTCTTCGTCTGCACGGGCAACACCTACCGCTCCCCGCTCGCCGAACGCCTCCTCCTCGCCCGGCTCGGTCCGGACAGCCCGATCCGGGTCTCCAGCGCCGGAACCCGCGCCCCCGCCGGCGACCGGATGGACCCCGCCACCCGGTCCGTCCTGGCGGAACTCGGCGGCGACGCCGACGGGTTCCGGCCCGGATCGCTCACCACGGAGAGGGTCATGCGCGCCTCGCTCGTCCTCGGCATGGAACGCGAGCACCGGGAGGCGGCGGTGCGCCTGGTCCCGCTCGCTCTGCGCCGCTGCTTCACCTTGCGGGAGTTCGTCCGCCTCGCCGAGGGCGACCGCCAGGACGGAGGTGACCCCCTGCCCGGCGGCGCGGACGTGCCGGGCCTCGTGGCGCGCGCCGCCGCACGACGGGGAACGGTGGCCCCGCCCGGACCGGGAGCGGACGGAATCCCCGATCCGTACGGCGAGCCGCACGACGTGCTGCGCCGCTGCGCCGCGGACATCGACGCGCTGGCCGACCGGCTCGCCGTCCTGCTCAGCGCCGTCCGCAGACCTGCCGCACGGCTCTGAGCACACCGAGTCCGGTCCGGTACACGGCCGGCTGGAGCCCGGAGAGCACCGTCCCGAAGCGGTCCGGCGACGTACGGGTCGAGACCCGCAGCCGGCTGAGCCGCAGCGGGTGCTGGGAGGCCGGGTCGCTGAGCGCGTGGTCGTAGAGGAAGCCGGACCGGTAGCCCAGCGCGCGCAGCGCGGTGTCGGCACGGGTGTCGAAGTCGCCGTTGGGATAGGCGAAGGCGGTCGGCGGGTGGCCCAGATGGTCCGTCAGAAGGCGGTGGGCCGTGCCCACCTCGGCCCGCACGGTGGCGTCGTCGCAGCGGTCGAGGCAGGGATGCGTCAGGGTGTGGCTGCCGACCACGACACCGCCGGCCTCCAGCGCCCGCAGGTCCGCCGCGGTGAGCTGCCGGCCCCGGGGCGCCGGTTCCGCCGCCGTGTCCCGCAGCTCGGCGAGGGCTGCCCGGCGCCGGGCGTCGGGCAGCCGCTTGAGGGCGTAGGCGGCCGCCGCCGGTGTGAGGCCGGCCGGGAGCCCGCGGCAGCTGCCGCCGTGCGCGAGCAGATGCGCCGACTCGTCCCACCAGAAGGGCTCGTCGGTGCCGACGAGCCCGGCGATGACGAAGCAGACGGCGGGGATGCCCCGTTCGGCCAGCAGGGGGAGCCCGTGGTCCAGCACGGACGGATCGCCGTCGTCGAAGGTGACCAGCACGCTGCGGGGCGGCAGCGGCACCCCCTCGTGCACCGCTGCCTCGACCTCGGCGAGCGAGACCGGCCGGGCGGTCCCGGCGAGCAGGTCGAGCTGCGCGGCGAAGGCGACCGGATCCTCGACACCGTGATAGCCGAGGACGGCGAGCCGGCCGGCGGCGCGGTTCCCGAACCACCGCTGGACGGGGGAGCGGTGCAGCGCGCGGTCGAGGCCGTGCCACCGCTCGTACCGCTCGTACAAGGCCGTACGGCGGCCGACGTCCACGGCGGCCCGGCTCATGCCGCGTCTCCGGCGTGCGCGGAGTACGGGGGGTCCCCGGCGTCCCCGACGTGCGCGGTGGTTCCGGTGCGTGCGCCCGTCGGCGCGCCCTGTCCGGCGCCCGGGAAGGAGGCGCCGTACCCCTCCCCGGGGTGCCAGTGCTCGGCCGGATCCTCCCGGAAGTGCAGGAACGCGCGGTGCTCTCGCTCCGACCAGGACGCCAGGGAGCCCAGGAAGTGGCTGGTCGTCGACAGGACCACCGCACGGTCGGTCAGCGCGGGCCGCGCCGCCTCCAGCTCCGCGGTCTCGTGCCGCGCGTCGACGTACGTGTCCAGGGCCAGCAGGTCGATCCCGCCCTTGCGGACGCGGGCGCTGCCGAGCGCGGCGACCGAGTCGTCCACGACCCGGTCGACGACTCGGGCGTAGGGACCCCGCCGGATCAGCTCACCCGACTGCGGATCGAAGTCGACGGCCGTCAGCCCTCCGTGACCGTTGCGCAGCAGCGCCGCGGCGATCAGGCAGCTGGTGATGCCGCGGTGCACCCCGGCCTCCACCACGTGGTCGGGCCGCAGCGCGCGCACCACCGCGTACGCGGCTGCCCGGCGCGCGTAACGCACCAGGTGGTCGCAGGTCCGGCGCCGCGGCCCGGTGGCGAGCACCTCGCGCATGTGGGCCCGCAGGGCGGTGTCGGCCTCGACCTCGTCGAGGTACTCCCGCAGCTCCGCGACCGGCCGTCCCGTGACGGTGGCCGTGAACCAGGCGAGGTGCTCGCGGTTGACCGCGGTGAGGTCGTACGTGAAACAGGCGTTCTCCCGGGACCGCACCAGCCAGCTCCCCGAGCGCCGCAGGACGGACGCGTTGTGGCGGGCGACGGTGGCGAACCGCAGGGGCAGGGCGGCGACGGGAGCGAGTGGACTGGCGGCCAGCCGCCGTGACAGCGAAGTGGGTTGCACCGGCCCACCGTAGGGCGGAGCCCTCGCGCGGTACCGGGTGAAATGCCCGCCCGGGCCGTCACGTCACCCGACTGGCGAACCCTGCCGTGCCGTGCCGGGCCCCCGCCCCCACGCCCCGGCACGGCGGAGGGCGGGCGCCCCTCCCGGGTGCCCGCCCCCTTCATCCGGTGCGTACGCTCACGCGTCGCCGGGAGCGCGCAGCTCGCCCGACCGGGCCACCCCGGCGTACCAGAGGGCACTCGACTTGGGCGTGCGCTCCAGCGTGTCGTAGTCGACGTGGACCGCGCCGAACCGCTTGGCGTAGCCGTAGGCCCACTCGAAGTTGTCGAGCAGCGACCAGAGGAAGTAGCCCCGCACGTCCACCCCGTCGGCGATCGCGCGGTGCACCGCGTCCAGGTGCGCGTGGACGTACGCGGCGCGCTCGGGGTCGTGGACGGTGCCGTCCGGGCCGACCTCGTCCTCGTAGGCGGCGCCGTTCTCGCTGATCACCAGCGGCAGACCGGGATAGCGGTCCGCCGTGCGCTTCAGCAGGTCGTACAGCGCGCTCGCGTCGACGGGCCAGCCCATCGCCGTGCGCTCGCCCGGCGCCCGGTGGAACGCGACGTCGTCCGCGCCCGGCCACGGCGAGTGCTCGCTGTTGCCGTGGCCGTCGTCCTGCGGCTTCTCGTCGCCCTGCGCGACCCGTGAGACGACCGTCGGGGCGTAGTAGTTGATCGCCAGCAGGTCCAGCGGCTGATGCGCGGTCGCGGTGTCGCCGTCCCGGACGAAGGACCAGTCGGTCAGGTGCGCCGTGTCCGCGAGCAGGTCCTCGGGGTACGCGCCCTCCAGCATGGGGCCGAGCCAGACCCGGTTGCCGACGGCGTCGATCCGCCGGGCCGCCTCCACGTCCTCGGCCGAGGGGGTCAGCGGACGGATCTCGTGCAGGTTGAGCGAGACCGAGAGCTGACTGCCCTCGGGCAGCGCGGACCGCAGCGCCTGGACGGCGAGGCCGTGGCCGAGGTTGAGGTGGTGCGCCGCCCGCAGCGCGGAGACCGGGTTCGTCCGGCCCGGCGCGTGGACGCCGGAGCCGTAGCCGAGAAAGGCGCTGCACCAGGGCTCGTTGAGGGTGGTCCAGCGCTTCACCCGGTCGCCGAGGGCGTCGGCCACGAGGGCGGCGTAGTCGCCGAAGCGCTCGGCGGTGGCGCGCTCGGGCCAGCCGCCCGCGTCCTCCAGCTCCTGGGGCAGGTCCCAGTGGTAGAGGGTCAGGGCGGGCTCGATGCCGGCGGCGAGCAGCTCGTCCACCAGCTGCCGGTAGAAGTCCAGGCCCTTCTGCACGGCCGGGCCGCGGCCGGTGGGCTGCACCCGCGACCACGAGACGGAGAACCGGTAGGCGTTCAGGCCGAGGTCGGCCATCAGCCGGACGTCGTCCCGGAACCGGTGGTAGTGGTCGACGGCCACGTCGCCGGTGTGGCCCTCGAAGACCTTGCCCGGGGTGTGCGAGAAGGTGTCCCAGATGGACGGCGTCCGGCCGTCCTCGCGGGCGGCGCCCTCGATCTGGTAGGCGGCGGTGGCCGAGCCCCAGAGGAAGTCGGCGGGAAAGGAACGGGTGGCGGTGAGCGGCCGGGTCTCGGACGCGGTCATAGGAGAGCGCTCCCAACGCGAAGATGCGGATGCGGTACGGACAGGGGGAAGGGCCGGTCAGCTCTTGACGGCACCGGCGGTGATGCCGCCCACGATGTGCTTGCCGAGCACGGCGAAGACCAGCAGCAGCGGCACCGTGGATATCAGCGCGCCGGTCAGCACGATCGCCTGGTCGACGGAGTGGTTGCCCGCCCCGAGACCGGCCAGCGCCACCTGGAGGGTCGGGCTGCCGTCCGGGGTCAGCGCGATGAACGGCCAGAAGAAGTCGTTCCACGCCTGGACGAAGACGAGCATGCCGAGCACCGCCATCGCGGGTCTGGCCACCGGGAACACCACGTGCCAGATGATCCGCAGGCTGTGCGCGCCGTCCATCCGGGCGGCCTCGACCAGTTCCACCGGCAACGCCTCGATCAGGAACTGCCGCATGAAGAACACGCCGAAGGCGGCGACCAGGGACGGCAGGACGACCGACTGGAGCTGGTCGACCCAGCCGAGGTCGGTGATGATCTGGTAGAGCGGGATCACGCTGAGCTGCGGCGGGATCGTCATCGTCGCGACGACCAGCGCCAGGAGCGCGCCCCGGCCCTTGAAGGGCAGCTTGGCGAAGGCGAAGCCGGCCAGGGTCGAGAACAGGACCGTGGACACGGCGACGAGACTCGCGACGACGGTCGTGTTGACCAGCGCCTCGCCCATGTCGACCTGGTTCCAGGCGAAGGTGAGGTTGTCGAAGAGCCGCGGCCCGGGCAGCAGGGGGGCCGGGGGCGAGACCACGCGCTCGCCCGTGTGGGAGGCGGCGACGAGGTTCCAGTACAGCGGGAAGAGCGAGATCAGGGCGGCGATGCCGAGCAGCACGTACGTCAGCCATCCCGCGTGGTGCTGGCGGCCGGCCGCCGAACGCCGCCTGCCGCGCCTCGTGCGGCCGCCGTCGGCGGCGCGCGTCGCGTCGAGGGTGTGGGTCATGAGGTCAGGCCCCCAGCTTCTTGCGGTTCGCCCGGCCGACGAGCGCCTGGACCGCTCCGATCAGCAGCAGGAGCAGCAGCATCACCCAGGCGATCGCGGACGCCTGGCCCAGCGCGCCGGTCACCCAGCCCTTCTCGTACATCAGCAGGCTCAGGGTCTGGTACTGGTTGCCGCTGCCGCCGCTGATGCCGACACTGCCGCCGAAGATCATCGGCTCGCCGAAGAGCTGGGTGGCGCCGATGGTGGAGACGATGACGGTGAACAGGATCGTCGGGCGGATCGACGGGATGGTGACGCTGAGGAACTGGCGCCAGCGCGAGGCACCGTCCAGCGCCGCGGCCTCGTACAGGTCCTGCGGCACGGCCTGCATCGCGGCCAGGTAGATGAGCGCGTTGTAGCCGGTCCAGCGCCAGGTCACGATCGCCGAGATGGCGATCTGCGACGGCCACTTGGACGACTCCCAGGAGACGGGGTCGAAGCCGACCCAGCCCAGGGCCGTGTTGATGAGGCCGTAGTCGGTGTTGAACAGCTGGGCGAAGACCAGCGTGGCCGCCGCGATCGAGGTCGCGTACGGGGCCAGGACCGCGACCCGGAAGAACCCGCGGCCGCGCAGCTTGTAGTTGAGCAGGTGGGCCAGACCCAGCGCCATCATGAGCTGCGGGACGGTGGAGATCACGCCGATGGTGAAGGTGTTGGCGAGCGCGTTCCAGAAGAACTCGCTGGTCGCCAGCGAGCTGTAGTTCTCCAGCCCCCGCCACTCGGCGGTGCCGCCGAGCTCGACCCGGTTGAGCGAGAGCCAGCCCGTGTAGATCAGCGGGAACAGGCCGAAGGCCGCGAAGGTGAGGAAGAAGGGGGCGACGAAGACGTACGGGATCGCCTTCAGGTCCCAGCGGTAGAGCGTGCTGCGCCGGCCGGCCCGGCCGGCCGCGTGCGAGCCGGGGGAGGAGGGCGGAGGTGCGACGGGGGGCGGGGAGCCGCCGCTCGTCGCCCGAACGGAGGTGGCCACGGGGGCGTCCTTCCAGGTCGATGCGTGCGGTGGTGCGGACGGTGACGGCCCGCCGCCCTCAGGCGGCGGCGGGCCGTCACGCGGTCCCCGCTACTGGTCGATCTTGTCGTCGATCAGCTTCTTGACGTTCTGCCAGGCCTTGTCCGGGGCCGTGCCCCGCTGCTCGATGTCCAGGATGCCGTTGTCGGTGATGAAGGTCTTCACCTGGCCGTCCCAGCGGCTGATCGGCGCGGGCGTGATACCGGCGGCGGCCTCCGAGTAGATCTTGCCCACCGGGGTGTCCCCGAAGTAGGGCAGCTTCGCGTCCTGGACGACCGAGGAGGTCAGCGTGTCCTTGGAGGACGGGATGTTGCCGTTCACGCCGAAGACCTTGGCGTGCTGCGCCGGGGCCGTCAGCCAGGCGGCGAGCTCGGCGGCCTCCTTGGTGTGCTTGCCGGCCTTCGGGACGGCGAGGAAGGCGCCTCCCCAGTTGCCCGCCACCGGCGGGGCCGCGATGTCCCACTTGCCCTGGTTGCCCGCGCCGGCCTGGTCCTTGATGATGCCCGTCATCCAGCTCGGGCAGGCGACCGTGGCGAACTTCGAGTTCTTGAAGGCGGCGTTCCAGGTGCCCTTCTCGTCGAACTGGCGCAGCTTCGCGGTCAGTCCGCTCTGCGCGGCGGAGACGGCGGTCTCCCATGCCTTCTTCACGCCGGGGCTGTTCTCGTAGTCGAGCTCGCCCTGGGTGTTCGCGTACTGGATGGGCTGGCTGGAGACCACGGCGTTGAACAGGCCGCTCGCCGAGTCGTGGAACGAGGTCCCGGCGGGGGCGCTCTTCTGGTAGGTCTTGCCGGCCTCCAGGAACTTCGCCCAGTCGCCGGCCCACAGCTTGGCGACCTCCGTGCGGTCCGTGGGCAGCTTGGCCTTGGCGAACAGGTCCTTGTTGTAGCAGATGGCCATCGGGCCGATGTCGGTGCCGAGTCCGATCACGGAGCCCTTGCCGGTGGTGGCCTGCTTGACCTTCCAGTCGAGGAACGCCCCGAGGTCCGCGCCGCCGGTCTTGCCGAGGTCGACCCACTTGTCGCCCATCGCGGGGCCGGTCGCCTCCGCGATGTAGCCCACCTCCAGGGCCTGGATGTCGGCCAGGCCGCTGTTGCGGGAGAGACGCAGCTTCAGCGTGTCCCAGTACTTCTGGCCGTCGGCGACGTTCGACTCTTCAATCTTGATGTTGGGGTGGGTCTTCTCGTACTCGGCGTAGAGCTTGGCGCCGGTCTTGTTGTCGTAGCCGAAGGAACCGAAGGTCCCGATCCGCAGCGTGATCTTCCCGTCGCCGGACGCGTTGTCGTCGCTCCCGCCGCCGCAGCCGGTGAGCAGGGCCGTACCGGTCGCGAGGACGGCGACCGCGGCGATGGCGGTGCGGTGACCGCGTCTGCTGCTGGAAGTGCGCATTCCACTCTCCTCGTCCAAGGTGGTGCTCGTTGTGCGCCAAGTGGGCCCGGCGGGGGGTTCGCGGCTCGGCGAGGCCCCGCCCGGACCTGATGAAGGGTCGGTGTCGCTTCCCGGATGGGAGCGCTCCCACGTCGTTGCCGGAAGGTTGCTGCCTGGCGGGTGCGAGTGTCAAGACATGAACGCGGATTCGTTACCGGAAGGTGTTCGCCGGGTTTCGGGCCCTCGCGCCCCGAGCGGCATCGTCATGTCCTGAACGCGGACCATGACATCGGGGAGGGTCGTCCCGTACTGTGGGAGCGCTCCCATCCCTCGGGTCGGCGTAGGTTGTTCCACGCGCGCCCGGGGAGGGGCTCGGAGCGGCTTCCGCCCCTCTGATCTGCCGCGACGGGATCGACGCGGAACGCGGGTTCGTACGAGGGGAGTTCGAGGTTCGTGAACGGACGGCGCAACGGCAGGCCCACTCTGGAGGAGGTCGCGGCCCTGGCCGGCGTCGGCAGGGGCACGGTCTCGCGGGTGATCAACGGCTCGCCCCGGGTGAGCGAACAGACCAGGGACGCCGTCGCCCGCGCCGTCGCCGAGCTCGGGTACGTCCCCAACCAGGCGGCCCGGGCGCTGGCCGGCAGCCGCACCGACGCGGTCGCCCTGGTCATCCCCGAGACCGAGGCGAGGCTCTTCGCGGAGCCCTACTTCCTCGACCTCATGCGCGGCGTGAGCGCCGAGCTCGCCGACGCCGACAAGCAGTTGCTGCTCACCCTGGTGCGCACCGAGCAGGAGCGCCAGCGTTTCGAGCAGTACCTCGCCGCCCAGCGCGTCGACGGCGTGCTGCTGGCGTCCGTGCACGGCGACGACCCGCTGCCCGACCGGGTGCGGGAGCTCGGGCTGCCGGTGGTCATGAACGGCCGGCGCGCGGAGGCCGAACCCGTCGCCTACGTGGACTCCGACAACATCGGCGCGGGCCGTGCGGCCGTCGCCCACCTCGTGGGCCGGGGCCGGGCCCGGATCGCGACCATCAGCGGTCCGCTGGACATGTACGTGGCCCGGGCCCGTCTCGGCGGCTACCGGGCCGGTCTGGCGGAGGCCGGTCTGGCCCCGGACGAGTCGCTGGTGGCGACGGGTGACTTCACGGAGGAGGGCGGCCGGCTGGCGATGCGCGACCTGCTGGAGCGGAACCCGGACCTGGACGCGGTCTTCGCCGCCTCCGACGTGATGGCGGCCGGCGCGCGGTCCGTGCTGCGGGAGGCGGGGCGCCGGGTCCCCGAGGACGTGGCGTTGGTCGGGGTGGACGACTCGGCGGTGGCGCGGCTCATGGACCCGCCGCTGACGAGCGTGCGCCAGCCGATCGAGGAGATGGGCCGGACGATGACCCGGCTGCTGCTGCAGAAGATCGCGGAGAAGGCGGACGGCGAGCGGACGGCCGAGGAGGAGCCGCGCCGGGTCCTGCCGACGGAGCTGATCGTGCGCGACTCCTCCTGAGCGGGACCCGCGGCGGGCCGCGTGTGCGGACGCCGGCGCGCTCGCGCGGGCACGCACCGGGGCCGTACGGAACCCGCCGGTTCCGTACGGCCCCGGGCGCTCACCGGTGCGGTGTCAGAGCGCCGGGTGGGCGTTCTTCAGCAGCTCCTGGAACTGGGCCGAGAACCACTGACCCGAGAGCGGCGCGTCCGGCAGGGCGCCCGACATGCTGTTCCCGTTGCGCGCGTTGCCCGTGTACGTGGGGTCGCACATCCGGTCGAAGCCCTTGCCCTCGTTGTTCGGGATCTCCTTGCTGGCCCCGTCCGACTCGCCCGGCGGCTTGATCCACACGTACGCGTCGATGCCGGCTGCCGGAGCGGCCTGCGGCCGTTCGCCGAGTCCGGCGCCCGACTGGTTGCACCAGTTGCCGAGGTGGATGCGCCGGTCGTACCGCCCGCCGTTCACGTAGGTGTCGACCGTCGTCCGGGCACCGGGTGCGGTCGGCCGGGCGGTACCGCCCCAGCCGTTGCGGGAGGTGTCGATCAGCATGCCGAGGTTCTGGTCGAAGCCGAGGGAGACCAGCTTGGTCCGCATCGCCTGGGCGTACGACAGCTCGTCGGTGTACCGGTTCCAGTCGACCCACTTCGACTGGCGCACGGAGACGCCGTTGACGCTGTCGTCGATCGTGAAGTGGTCCTCCTTGAGCGCGCTGTAGTTGGCGGTGTTCACGATGAAGCCGTGGACGTCGGCGAGGGTGGAGCCCTCCGCCGTCGCCGCCGTCCTGAAGAGCTCGGCCGAGGGGCCGAAGTTGTCGTCCCAGCCGAGCCAGCCGTGGTGGCCGGCGTCCACGTAGTTGTAGACGTTGGCGAGGGAGCCCAGCTTGTTCAGCGCGTAGCCGACGCCCTTGATGTAGTTGCCGTTGGACTTCATCACGTCGCAGTTCGGGGTCGCCGTGGGGCGCCCGGAGACGTTGGTGACGAGGTTCGGCAGCGAGTCGATCTCGACGGTGGTGACGATCCGCAGCCCCGCGTACGTGGAGTCGGCGAGGATCGCGGCGATCGGGTCGATGTACTGGGTCTTGTACTTGTCGATCTCGGTGGGGCCGAGCTCGCCGTTCGAGGCGAGCGCCGCGCAGTCGCGTCCGGGGAGGTTGTAGATCACCAGCTGGACGACGAGCTCCCCGCTGCCCTTCTGAGCGAGGGCGGCGTCGAGGTGGTCGCGCAGGCCCATGCCGCCGTTCACGCCCGCGATGGCGGCGGTGCGGTCCAGCCAGACACCGGTGGGCTGGTTCGCCACCCTGTTGCCGCCGGGCTCGGCGGCGGCCTTGGCGGACCACTCCGGGTTCACGTACACCTTGGCGCCGGCGTACGGGTTGTCGGCCTTGCCGCCCGACGGCGGCGGGGTCGTGGGCGGGGTCGTGGGCGGCGTGGTGGGCGGGGTCGTCGGCTCCGTGGTGCCGTTGCAGGTGACGCCGTTCAGCCTGAAGCCCGCGGGGACGGCGTTGGTGCCGCTGTACGACCCGTTGAAGCCGAAACTCGTCGAACCGCCCGTGGCCAGCGTTCCGTTGTACGACAGGCTCTTGGCCGTGACCGCGGCCCCGGACTGGGTGATCGTGGCGTTCCAGCCCTGGGTGACCTTCTGGTCGCCGCCGTAGGACCACTCCAGGGTCCAGGAGGCCACCGGGTCACCGGTGTTGGTGACGACCACGTTGGCGCCGAAGCCGGTGTTCCACTGGTTCGTGATCTGGTACTCGACCTTGCAGCCCGCGGCGGCGGCGCCCGCGGTGGTGGTGAGGACGGTGGCGGTGGCGCCGGTGGCCGTGATCAGGCCGAGGGCCGCCAGCAGGGCCGTGCGGCGGGGCGTTCGGGTTGTGCGGCTCATGGTGATGAGGTGCCTCTCAGTTCAGGGCGCGCAGTCGGTCGCGCAGCCCGATGCCGAAACTGGTGGGGGTGCCGTCGTACGAGGTGATCAGTGCCGGACCGGACGAGCAGTTCCAGGTGTTCCAGGTCCAGCCGAGATAGGAGAGCCCGCGGTCGTCGAACCACGTCATGACGCGGTCGATGAAGCCGTGCCCGCAGGTGTTCTCGCCGATCTCGCCCGCCACGAGGGGGACCCGGGCGGAGACGGGGGCGAGGGTGCTGTCCCAGCACGCCTCGTTCGCACAGGTGTTGAAGTTGTAGACGTGCCAGGCCGCGGCGAGCCGGCCGGCCGGGTCGGTGGGGGCGTGCGCGAGCCACTGGCTCAGGTCGTTGGAGTAGGCGATGCCGGGAACGAGGACGACGTTGCGGGAACCCGTCGCGCGCACGGCGTCGACCAGGTCCTGCATGCCGGCGACCTCGTAGCCGATGCCGGGGCAGGTGCCGCCGTCGCGCCAGCAGGTCCATGCCTGTGCGGCTGTGGTGGTCGCCCGGTCGGGATAGGGCTCGTTGAAGAGGTCGAAGACGATCCGCCGGTCGTGCTTGAAGGTGTTCGCGACCGAGGTCCAGAACGCCGGGGTGTACCGGGCGTTCGGCATCGGCTTCTGGCAGGTGGCGTGGACGTCGGAGCAGCCCGCCGAGTTGCCGGTGTACTGCCCGTACGTCCAGTGCAGTTCGACGACCGGGGTCATGCCGTGGGCGAGGACCCGGTCGACCAGGCCCTTCACGGCGTCGACGTAGGCGGTGCCCCGGTACTCGGGCTTGACGTTGTCGTGGCCCAGCCAGCACTCCTCGTTGAGCGGGATACGGACGGTGTTCGCCTTCCAGTCGGCGATGGCGCGCACGGCGGCGTCGTCGACCGGGCCGTCGAAGAAGCCGTGGCCCTGCACGCACATGAACTCGCCGCCGGAGCGGTTGACGCCGAGGAGGCGGCGGGTGGCACCGTTCTGGTCGGTGAGCCGGTTGCCGGTGACGCCCAGCTCGGGCGCTCCGGTGACCGGGTCGGGGGGATCGGTCGGTTCGGTGGGGCTCGGGGTCGGTTCGGTCGGGGTCGGAGTCGGGGTGGGTTCGGTGGGGCCGGGGTCCTCGTTGCAGACCGCGCCGTTCAGCGTGAACGCGGCGGGCGCACGGTTGGAGCCCGACCACGAGGCGATGAAGCCGGCGGTGACGCTCGCGCCCGTGCCGAGCGACGCGTTCCAGCTCTCGTTCGCGGCTGTGACGCCCGCATCGGTCTGGGACCACTTGGCGCCCCAGCCCTGACCGATCCGCTGGCCGTCGGCGAACGCGAAGCCGAGACTCCAGCCGTTCAGCGCCGCGGCGCCGTTGGTGACGGTGACGGAACCCTGGAAGCCGCCGGCCCATGAGCCGGCGACGGAGTACTGGACGGTGCAGGCGGGTACGGCGGCGGCTCCTGTCGCCGTACCCACGACGGCGAACGCACTGCTCGCCGTCAGGAGGGCCGCCCCGGTGAGCAGGGCGGGCAGACGCGGGGGATGTCGCATGAGCGACTCCTTGAGGCGAGGGCGCGTCCTGACGACGCGCCGACGGCATGGAATCGCTCCCACTGGTGGGCCAGACCGTAGCGGCAACTGGCGCCAGGGAAAAGAGGAGTTGACGGAATTCCCGGTCGATTGGCTTCGACTCTTCACGCACCTTGACGTGCCTGCGTCACGTAGGCACAGTGGGAGCGCTCCCACTGGTTCAGAGCTTGTGCTCATGCTCTTCGCACGCCCCACCTCCCCGAGCCGCGAGGAGAACCACCCGCATGCCACCACACCCGCCCCGCAGGCGACGCGGCACGCTGACCGCGCTGGCCGCGGCCCTTTCGCTCCCCCTCGGCCTGACCGCCGTCGGCACCACCCCGGCCACGGCCGCGGCGGTGCAGTGCAGCGTGGACTACAGGACCAACGACTGGGGGTCCGGCTTCACCGCGGACGTCACCCTCACCAACCGCTCCGCCACCGCCCTCGACGGCTGGACCCTCGGCTACGCCTACACCGGCGACCAGAAGCTGACGAACGGCTGGAACGGCACCTGGACCCAGTCCGGCAGGACGGTGAGCGTCACCCACGCCGACTGGAACAGGACGGTCGCGCCGGGCGCGGCCGTGACCGCCGGCGCGCAGTTCACCTACAGCGGGACCAACACCGCCCCCACCTCCTTCACCGTCAACGGCACCCCCTGCACCGGCGCCCACCAACCCCCGGTCGCCGTCCTGACCAGCCCCGCCCCGGGCGCCGTCTACGCCGCGGGTGACTCCGTCCCGCTCGCCGCCACCGCCGCCGCCGCGGACGGAGCCGTCGTCGAGAAGGTGGAGTTCTACAGCGACACCACGCTCCTGGGCACGGACACCGGCGCGCCCTTCACCCTCGGCGCGGCCGGCCTCGGAGCCGGTGCCCACTCCCTCTACGCCAAGGCGTACGACAGCCTCGGCGCCTCCGGCGAGTCCGCCCCCGTCGGCATCACCGTCGCCGCGGGACCCGCCCTCGTCGCCACCCCCGGCCAACTGGCCGTGCGCCGCGGCGAGTCCGGCACGTTCGACCTGAAGCTCTCCACCCGGCCCGCCGCGGACGTCACGGTCGGCGTCGCCCGGACCTCGGGAAACACCGACCTCTCGGCGACACCCGCCACCCTCACCTTCACCCCGGCGAACTGGAACACCGCCCAGAAGGTGACGGTCGCCGCGGGGACCACCGGCACCGGCTCCGCCGTCTTCACCGCGACCGCGCCCGGCCACACCAGGGCCGAGGTGACCGCGACCGAGCTGGCCGCCGACTCCACCTACGACGCCCGCTTCCTGGCCCTGCACGGGAAGATCACCGACCCGGCCAACGGCTACTTCTCACCGGAGGGCGTCCCGTACCACTCGGTCGAGACGCTGATCGTCGAAGCCCCCGACCACGGGCACGAGACGACCTCGGAGGCGTACAGCTACCTGATCTGGCTCCAGGCCATGTACGGCAAGATCACCGGTGACTGGACCAGGTTCAACGGCGCCTGGGAGACCATGGAGCGGTTCATGATCCCCACCCGCGCCGACCAGCCCACCAACTCCTTCTACAACGCCTCCAAGCCCGCCACCTACGCCCCCGAGCACGATCTGCCCTCGCAGTACCCGGCGAAGCTCGACCCGGCGGTCACCGCCGGCGCCGACCCGATCGCCGGTGAACTGAAGACCGCCTACGGCACGGACGACGTCTACGGGATGCACTGGCTCCAGGACGTCGACAACGTCTACGGCTACGGCAACGAGCCCGGCAAGTGCTCCGCCGGACCGACGGCGACCGGACCCTCGTACATCAACACCTTCCAGCGCGGACCCCAGGAGTCCGTCTGGGAGACCGTCCCGCACCCCACCTGCGACCGCTTCGCCCACGGCGGCCGGAACGGCTTCCTCGACCTGTTCACCGGCGACTCCTCCTACGCGAGGCAGTGGAAGTTCACCAACGCCCCGGACGCCGACGCGCGCGCCGTCCAGGCCGCCTACTGGGCCGACGTCTGGGCCAAGGAGCAGGGGAAGGGCGGACAGGTCACCGCGACCGTCTCCAAGGCGGCCAAGATGGGCGACTACCTGCGGTACTCCATGTTCGACAAGTACTTCAAGAAGGCCGGCGACTGCGTCGGCCCGACCACCTGCCCCGCCGGCACCGGCAAGAACAGCGCGCACTACCTGATGTCCTGGTACTACGCCTGGGGCGGTGCCACCGACACCTCGGCCGGCTGGGCCTGGCGGATCGGCTCCAGCCACGCCCACGGCGGCTACCAGAACCCGCTCGCCGCCTACGCGCTCAGCGAGTACGCCCCGCTGAAGCCGAAGTCGGCGACCGGCGCCGCGGACTGGGCGACGAGCCTCGACCGCCAGCTGGAGTTCTACCGCTGGCTCCAGTCGGACGAGGGCGCGATCGCGGGCGGCGCCACGAACAGCTGGCAGGGCAGGTACGCACAGCCCCCGGCCGGCACCCCCACCTTCCACGGCCTCTTCTACGACGAGAAGCCGGTCTACCACGACCCGGCGTCCAACCAGTGGTTCGGCTTCCAGGCGTGGTCGATGGAGCGCGTCGCCGAGTACTACCGGCAGTCCGGTGACGCCGCCGCCAAGACCGTCCTCGACAAGTGGGTCACCTGGGCGCTGTCGAAGACCACCGTCCATCCCGACGGCACCTACCGCATCCCCTCCACCCTCCAGTGGTCCGGCGCGCCCGACACCTGGAACGCCGCCGCTCCCGGCGCCAACGCCGGCCTGCACGTCACCGTCGCCGAGTACACCGACGACGTCGGCGTGGCCGCGGCCTACGCCAAGACCCTGACCTACTACGCGGCCAAGTCCGGCCACGCCGAGGCCAAGCGGGTCGCCAAGGCACTGCTCGACGGCATGTGGACGCACCACCAGGACCCGCTGGGCATCGCCGTCGAGGAGACCCGCACCGACTACAACCGCTTCGACGACCCGGTGCACGTGCCCAGCGGCTGGACGGGCACCATGCCGAACGGCGACACGGTCGACTCCTCGTCCACCTTCGCCTCGATCCGCGGCTTCTACCAGGACGACCCGGCCTGGCCGAAGATCGAGTCCTACCTCGCGGGCGGCGCCGCGCCCGTCTTCACCTACCACCGGTTCTGGGCCCAGGCGGACATCGCCCTGGCCATGGGCTCGTACGCGGAACTCCTCGAGTAACAGCCCGCCCCGCGAGAAGGGGCTCCGCGTACGACGAGCCGGGCAGACCCGCTTCCCCGGGTCTGCCCGGCCCCGCGCGCCGCCTCCGGGCTCAGGAGGCGGCGAGCGCCGTGAAGGTGAAGGCGAACGCCGCGGGAGCGGGCAGCGGCCCGAACTCGGGCAGGACACCGGGGCCGCAGGAACCCGAACCGATGCCCTGCTGGGCGTGGTCCAGCCGGAGCCACACCGCGCCACCGGGGACGAGGCCGTCGCGATGGGTCGCCGCGTCGAGGGCCGTGTCGGTCCAGCGGCGCGCCGCGAACCAGAACGCGGGATCACCCTCCACCCTCAACCCGCCCGTGCCGCCGCGCAGTTCGACCCACCGGGTGTCGATCCGGGCGCCGTTCTCCTGCGGCCGCACGTACGGCGTCTGGAGGCTGTCGACCGTGCAGTGCCAGCGGCCGAGCCGAGCGGCCTCCCGGGTGTCCGGGTAGGCCTCGCCCGGCCCGCCCCCGAACCAGACGACCTCGTCGAGGGTCGCCGGCAGGCCGAGCGTGACACCGAGCCTCGGGAGCGGCAGCCGCCACTCGCCCTCCGGCGTGACGGACAGCGCGAGCCGCAGCCGCGTCCCGTCCGAGGTCCAGCGGTACGCGGTGCGCAGCGCCACGTCCCGGGCCGCCGGCGCCACCCGGGTCAGCACCGTCAGCGTGTCGCCGCCGACCTCCCCCGGAGTCCGGTCGACGGACACCGCGTCGATCCGGTGCCGCATCCGGTGCAGGCCCAGCTCGCGCCAGAGCCGGCCGAACCGCTCGTCGGGCCGGCGCGCCGACCCGTTGTCGTTGTCGGTGGGCGCCCGCCACACGTCGAGCCGGAGGCCCGTCAGCGGCATCCCGCCGAGGGCCAGCGGCTCACCCGTCCGGGCGTCGAACACGCCCGGCCCCAGGACGATCCGACCGTCCCGCACGTCCGCCCGCGCGCCGTGCGCCGCCGCCAGGGGCCGGCGCGCCGACACCCGCAGCTGCCCCCAGGCGACCTCGTGACCCGCCGGAGCCCAGCGGGTGTCCCGGGCGAGCTCCGCCCGTACCGTCCAGGTCCGTTCGCCGGCCGGCCGGTGTGCCGCCGGCCCGTGCTCCGGCGGCTCGGGCAGGGCGACCTCGGCGCTCTCCCCGGCGGCGAGCAGCGGGACCTTCAGCGGCCCGCCGCCGACGGTCTCCCCGTCGACCTGGTACGCCCAGGTGAAGGCGAGGTCCGAGAGGTCGGCGAAGTCGCGCAGATTGGTGACGCGCACGGCGCCGGCGTCCCGCGCCGCCCCGACGCGGACCGGCTCGACCACCTTCTTGAACTCGGCCAGACCGGGGGACGGCGTCCGGTCGGGGAAGAGCAGCCCGTCACAGACGAAGTTGCCGTCGTGGAGCTCCTCGCCGAAGTCGCCGCCGTACGCGTAGCCGTGGACGGCATGGGTCAGCCCGTGGTCGATCCACTCCCACACGAAGCCGCCCTGGCAGCGCTCGTGCTTCTCGAAGAGCCTCTGGTAGGCGGCCAGTCCGCCCGGCCCGTTGCCCATGGCGTGCGCGTACTCGCAGAGGACGAAGGGCAGCGTGCCGCGGGCCCCGGGACCGTCGTCCGCGCGGCGGCCGATCTCGTCGACCTCGTCGTGCGTGGCGTACATCCGCGAGTAGACGTCGGTGTGCTCGCAGGACCGGTCCCCCTCGTAGTGCAGCAGCCGGGAGGGGTCGCGCTCACGGATCGCGTCGGCCATCGCGGCGAGCCCCGCGCCGGTGCCGCACTCGTTGCCCAGCGACCAGAGGATCACCGACGGATGGTTCTTGTCGCGCTCCACCATGCGCGCGGCCCGGTCGAGCAGCGCCGGCGTCCAGCGGGCGTCGTCGACGGGATTGCCCCGCCAGCCGAGGCGCTGGAAGCCGTGGGTCTCCAGGTCGCACTCGTCGATCACCCACAGGCCGTACTCGTCGCACAGGTCGAGGAAGGCCGGGTGCGGGGGATAGTGCGACGTACGGACGGCGTTGACGTTGTGACGCTTCATCAGCTCCACGTCCCTGCGCATGGTCGCCGGGTCGACACACCGTCCGCTGTCGGGGTGGAACTCGTGCCGGTTCACCCCTCGGAAGAGGACGCGGCGCCCGTTCACCGTGAGGACGCCGTCCTCGACGCGGACCGTCCGGAACCCGACGCGCAGGGGGATCCGCTCGCCGGCCGTCGCCAGCTCGCCGTCGTACAGCCGGGGCGTCTCCGCGGTCCACGGCTCGACCGGCACCGTCACGGGCTCGCCCGTCGGGACGTCGACACCGAGCTCCGGGACCGTGACCCTGCCGGGCACGTCGCACACGACGCGCAGTGTGCCGGTACCGTCCGCGTGGTCGTAGGAGGCGTGCACGAAGAAGTCCCCGGGCGACCCCTCCGGGCGGTGCCGCAGGGTCACCCCGCGGAAGATGCCGGGCAGCCACCACTGGTCCTGGTCCTCCAGGTACGAACCCGAGGACCACTGGTGGACGCGGACGGCGAGCACGTTGCCGCGCGGCCTGAGGATCCCCCCGACGGAGAACTCGTGGGGCAGCCGCGAGCCCTTGAACTCCCCGAGCTCGCGCCCGTTGAGCCACACCCGCGCGCAGGAGTCGACGCCGTCGAACCGCAGCACGGCCCCGCCCGCCTCCGGCCAGCCGTCCGGGAGGTCGAATCGGCGCAGATGGTCGCCGGTCGGGTTCTCCGTGGGCACGCGCGGCGGGTCGACCGGGAAGGGGTAGACGACGTTCGTGTACGCGGGGGCGCCGCGGTCCTCGCCCTGGAGCACCCAGTGCCCCGGCACGGTGACCTCCCCCCAGTCGCGGGCGTCGTACCCCTCGGCCGCGAAGGACTCGTCGGAGTGGTCGGCGGTGGGCGACAGCCGGAAGCGCCAGGTGCCGTCCAGGGGGAGGGCGGCCGCGTCGGAGCGGGCGTACCAGGCGCGGGGCGGGAGCACGCCGCGGCCTGGGGAGACGTCTTCGTACCAGGACGGGGTGGACAAACGGGTCTCCTGTCGTCGGACGAGGGGCGGCGGGGGTGGACGGTGGGTGGTCACCTGGCTTCCTTCCACACCGTCCGGAAGCCATGCCTCCGTACCACCCGACCGGACCGGCGATGCGCCTCCCACCGGCCCGTTCAGGGCCCGGTGGAGTCCCGGTCCGGGGCGTCCCCTCCACCTGCCGACGCCCCCAGGGCCGGTGTCACCACCAGGCGGCCGACCGCCTCCGCCGGGTCCGCCCCCGGGGGCAGGGCGGGCGCCGTGCCCACCGCCGCGCGGCCGGCGAAACCCGTGTCCAGATGGGGCATCCGCACGTCCGTGACGCCGATCCGACGGCGCCGCGCCTCACGTCCCACCACGCCCAGCCACACGGCGAGCGCACCCTTCGCGGCCGCGTAGTCGGCCATCCCCAGAGCGGGGCGGTCCACGATCTCACCCGTCACCACGACCACCGCTCCACCGGCCCCCAGCACCGGCAGCGCGCCGCGGACGACGGCCATCGGGGCCAGGGCGTTGACGGTGAACAGGTGCTCGCACGAGGCGTCCGACACGTCCGCCGCCGGCCCGAAGCCGGCCACGCCGACCGCCACGACCAGCGCGTCGAGCCCGCCGAGCGCGGTCCCCGCCCAGCCGGCCAGCCGCGCACAGCCGTCGAGGTCGTAGGCGTCGAACGTCTGCCACGGCCGACCGCCGAGTTCCCCCGCCGTCTCCTCCAGCCGCCGGCGGTTCCGTCCCGCGAGCGCCGTCGCGGCGCCGTGCCCGGCCAGCTGCCGGGCGGCGATGCCGCCGATCTCCCCGGTGGCCCCGACCACGAGGACCCGCACGCCCGTCCCGGTCATGACTGCGCTCCTTCGCCGACGTGACTGTGGGCCCACGCCCCCACTTCGCCGCGGGCACCTCCCGCGGATGCGCGGTCCGCACGGTGCCGGTACCGCCCCGGGGACCCGGCCCGGCACACCCCCTACCCGCGCGGGCCGCCCCGCCGACCGGTCACCTCGGGCCTCCGCGGCCGTCCCGGGCGGCGCGCGACAGGACCCCCGAGAGCTCGACCCGGGAGCGGACCCCGAGCCGGGCGAACACGTTCCGCAGATGGTGGTCGACCGTCCGAGGGCTCAGCGACAGCCGGTCGGCGATCTCGCGGTTCGTCGCCCCGTCCGCGACCAGTCCGGCGATGCGCTGCTGCTGCGGAGTCAGTTCCCCGGCCGCGCCCACCGCCCCCGTACCGCCCACCGCCCCGCCCGTGGCCCGCAGCTCCGCCCGCGCCTGATCGGCCCAGACGCCGGCCGACGCGCGCTCGAAGGTGACGAGCGCGTCGCTGAGCGGGGCGCGCGCCTCCACCGGACGCCGGCGCCGCCGCAGCCACTTGCCGTACGCGAGGAGGGTCCGGGCGCGTTCGAAGTCGTTGCCGCAGTCCGCGTGCTGCCGGACCGCCTCCCCGTACCAGCGGGCCGACTCCTCCGTCGCCGCCAGCAGCGCACGGCACCGGGCCAGCTGGGCCGGCGCCTGCGGATCGAGTCCCAGGTCCGACCAGATGGCGAACTCCTCCGCCGCGGCGTGGGCGTCGGCCCGTCGGCCGGCCGCGCAGGCCGCCTCGACGAAGCAGGGAACGGCCAGCATCCGCAGGGCGAAATGACCGCTCCGGGGCCCCGGTCCCACGAGCGGGGCGAGGCGCGCCGCGGCATGCGCCGCCAGTCCGCCCCCCAGCTCGGCCCGGGCCAGCGACCACTCGGCGAGGGTCGTCGCCTGCGCGAGTCCGTGGGGGCGGGCGGTCACGAGCGCCCGGCCGGCGTGCTCGGCCACCGTCCGCGTGTCGCCCGCGACGGAGGCCGCCAGGGCCAGGACGGCGTGCTGGTGGGCCGCCGAGTTGCGCTGGCCGGTGAGGTGCGCCGCCCGCAGGCCCTCCCGGGCGTGCGCGGCGGCCCGCTCGTGCCGCCCGGCCCTCAACTCGGCGTAGGAGAGGTGCTCCAGCACGCGCGGCAGCAGCGCCGTGCGGCCCTCCGCCCGCACGGTCGCCAGCGCGCGCGAGTGGACCCGTACGGCCGAGGCCGCGTCCCCGAGCACCAGCGCGGCCGCTCCGGCGCGCAGCAGAAGGCGCGGCTCGTCGGACACGCCGTCCCGGGCGACCACCCGGGCCAACGGCTCCCGTGCCTCGCGCAGCCGGACGGCCAGCGCCGCGCGCATGCCGTCCCGGAAGTCCCGCTCGGCGCCGTCGCCCCCCGCGGCCCCCGGGCCGGCCGCCCCGCCGGGACCGTCCCCCGCGGCGAGGGCGGTCGCGCAGGCGTCGGCGTCGCCAGCGGACCAGGCCGCCTCCATGGCGAGGAAGCGGGCGTCGGCGGCCTCCTCCGGTGCGTCCTCGCGCAGCAGCGAGGCGGCGAGGAGCAGCACCTGGTGGGCGTCCGCGACCGGTCCGTCCGCCAACCCGGCCAGTCCGCGCGCGAGTTCGGCCCGGCCGCGCACCACACCGGGCAGCGCCCGCACCTCGTCGGCCGGACGGAGCCGGTCCGCCCGGTGCCCGGCCCCCCGGACCAGCGCCGAGCCGTGCGGCCCGGGGGGCCGCGGCGCGTTCGTGCGGGCCGGCCCGAGCGGGACGCCCGTGTCCCGGGGCGGGGTGAACAGGGCACGCAGGTCCCGGCGCCGTGCCGACGGCACGGCGCCCAGGACGGCGCGCCGCAGGAAGGGGTCCTCGAACCGCAACGCCTCCCGAGGCCCCCGCAGCAGCCCGTCCGCGACCAGCCGGTCGAGGGCCTCGGGGGACGTCCTCGCGGTGCGCGCGACCGCCAGCACGGCGTCGGCGTCGACGGGCCGGGCGCCGGAGCGCGAGGACGGAAGCCGTACGGGCCCGCCGGCCGGGTGGGCCGCGCCTGCGTCGTCCCCGGCCCCCGGTCCTGCCTCGCCCGCGATCGCCACCAGTGCCAGCACCCGCCCGCACTCGGCGGGCAGGGAGTCCAGGATCCCCTGGTACACCTCCCGCAGCACCCCGTCGTCCGCGACCGTGACCGGCAGGTCGGTCTCGCCGGCGAGCTGGGCGGCGGAGAGCCGTGCCGCCATGGCGGTCAGCAGCCCCGGATGCCCCGCCGCCTCGTCCACCAGCCGTGCCCGGACGGCCGGCTTCAGCGGGGACCGGCACACCTCGTCCAGCAGCGCGGCGGCGCCCTCCCGGCCGAGCGGTGCCAGCCTCAGCAGCCGGGCGCCCGGCACCTCGGGGGGCCCGTGGTGCCCCGCCAGCGAGACGATCCATGCCCACGGGCCGGAGCCGGCACGCCACACGGTCGCGAGCGCGGCGCGCGAGTGCGCGTCCCAGAGGTGGTGGTCGTCGACGCCCAGCAACAGCGGTTCCCCGGCCCGCAACGCGGTCAACGCCCCGGCCACACCGTCCGGCCCCCGCGCCACCCGCAGGGCCGCGCGCGCCGCGGCCGGCGTCGGGGCGAGCGCCGCGAGCAGGGCCCGGACACCGCTCCAGGGAACCCTGTTGCCGCTCGGCGCGGCCACCCGGTGCGCCCGGACCGGGGCGTCGCGCACCGCACGGTCGAGCAGGGCCGTCCGGCCCAGGCCCGGGCCGCCGGCGACGAGCAGCACACCGCCCGCACCGGCCGCGGCCCGGGCCGACAGCTCGGCCACGGCGGCGAGTTCGGTCGTGCGGTCGTACAGCCGCGGAGCAGCGGCGGCCCTCGTCGCTCCACTCACGCCGTCACGGTACTGGCCGGTAGGGACCGGCGGTAGGGCCGCGGACTGGGCCAGGGCCCACACCTGACGGCCGTGCGTTGTGCACACGGACAACCGTCGTCCCCGCCGGCTCGCGCGGCCGGCGGGGACGACGGTCCCCCCGTCAGGAACCCAGCGGGCAGGTGCCCCGGTACTCCGCGATCGTCAGGCTCGGGCGCGGCAGCGGGCACAGGAACTGGTCGAAGCGGGTGTCGTCGTCGATGAACCGCTTGAGCCACGAGATGCTGTACTTCGCGATCGTCGTGTTGGAGCTGTTCGGCGTGAAGTGCGTGGCGCCGTTGAGCTCCAGGTACGCCTTGTCCAGCGAGGCGGGCAGACTCTCGTAGAACGGCTCCGAGTGGGTCGCGACGGGCGCGACCGTGTCGCCGTCCGCCCCCACGACCAGCGTCGGCGTGCTGACCTCGGGCCAGGTCTTGTCCGTGTTCCAGCCGGTCAGCGGGATGGCCGCCTTCAGCGAGGGCCGGCTCTTGGCCGCCTCCAGGGTGCCGCCGCCACCCATCGAGTGACCCATCACGCCCAGGCGCGCGGCGTCGACGCGTCCCCGGACCGAGCTGCGCTGGGTCAGGTAGTCGAGGGCCGCCAGGAGTTGCCGGCCCCGGCTGTCGGGCTGGTCGAGCGTGGTGAGGGTGTCGATGGTGAACACGACGAAGCCCTGCGAGGCCAGCCGCGGACCCAGCCAGGCGATCGAGGACTCGTACGCGGTGAAGCCGGGGGAGATCACCACCGCGCCGAACGTGCCGTCGCTCGTCGACGTCGGGTAGTAGATGGTGCCGCCGCCGAAGCCGGTGACGGCGAGGGAGGAGACGCTGGTCTGGGAGACCGCGTAGGAACCGCGGGCCGCCTCGATCGAGCTCACGGTCGGTGCGGGCCCGCGCTGGTACGGGTTGTCCGCGGCCTGGGCCCCGGGGGCGGTGGCGAGGAAGGCCAGGGAAGACAGTGCTGCGGCGGCTGCGAGGTGTCGTTTCACGACGGAGTCGTCCTCTCGTGTCGTGTTGCGTCGTGGCGTGGGGTGCGCGGCGGCGGCCGGGGGATCGGTCGGCGCCCCGGTATCTACCGGCCCGGCCACTGTCGAGGCGCCGGCGGGCGAAGGCATCGGCAGAATGACCGGTCACCCGGCCGAGGCGGCCGGGGAGCCCGCCGGCCCGCCGTCCCCGCACGGGGCGATCCGGGCGGCGGCTCGCTCACCCGGACCCGGTCCACCCGGGTGCCGACCCGCTCGTCCCGGCCGATCCGGGTTCCCGGCCCGCTCGGCGCCGCGGGCGGGCCGGCGGGTGGCCGCGGACGCCGGTCCGCGCATTCCGGCGGGCCGCCGCGGCTGCCGGCACCCCGTGTGAGGGGCCTCCGGTCACCCGTCCGACGTGACCGGGTCGCCACCCGGTTCGTTGGACGGTCATGCAGTCGCACTCCGCCTTCGCCGACACCGGCATATCCCCCCACCGGCCCACCCGGGTCGCGGCCGAGGCCGCGCTCGTCGAGCACTACCCCCGGCTCGTACGGCTGGCCCACGTCATCCTGCCGTCGTCCCTCGGCCGCCACCGCCGCGTCCTCGCCGCGCACTCCCTGGTGCAGAAGTCCTTCTCGGGCGCGCGCCGTTCGGGTCCCCGACGGCTGCCGACCGGCCGGCGCGGCGGAACGGATCGGGTGCCCGCCCAGCGCGGTGCGGGGCGCCCGGCACCCGACGCGGACCAGGCGCCGGAGCGGCGGAGCACCGCGGGTGACGCCCGCGGCTGGCTGCGGGAACAGGTCGTGGCCGCCGCGCTGCACGCCGCCCGGCGCTCGTCGCGCCTCCCCCTCCGCCCCCCGCTCCCCGCGGTGTTCGGGCTACGGCTCTTCCCCCGGGCCGGCGAGGCCGACGAACTCGCCCTGGAACGCCTGCTCGCCCGCGAGACCCCCGAGGTCCGGGCCGCGTTCGCCCTGCGCGTCCTCGAAGGGCTTTCCCCCCGATCCGCCGCCGAGCTGCTCGCCGTGGCCGGCGTCAGCGCGCCCGACACGGCCCTGCGCGGCGCCGAGCGGGTGCGCGCCGCGGCCGGTCCCGAAGCCGAATCGCTTCTCCTGGGGGCCGAGTTCGACCCCTGCACCGTGCAGACCCGGCCCACGGACCTGTTGGGCCGAAGGCACCGGATCCGGCTCGCCGCGCTCGCCGCGGCCGTCCTGCTCACCGCGGCCGCGACCGCCGCGGTCGCCCTCCGGCCGGCCCCCGAGGCCGGTCCGCCATCAGCGCCCGTCCTCACCGGCGCCCTCGCCCGTGCCGCCGACCCCGACCGGCTGGTGCGCGTCCCCGAAGAGCGGTGGGCCGACACCGGGCGGGTCGACCTGACCGTCTGGCCCGCCCGCGGCCCGAGGACCGGCGACCGGGCCCTGCTCGCCCGCGCGCTCGACGCATGGGTACGCGGCTCCGCCCGGCCCGGTGAGCCGGGGCCCCGGCTCACCGCGACACCCGACACCCCGACGACACCGCCCGCGAGCCCGGCGCGGCTGCTGTACGCCGGAGTCGTCGACGGCGCCGCCGTGGTGCTGTTCCACGACGGCGTCCGGCTGGCCCGCTACACCGAGCCGCCGGCCGGCCGAGGCCCGGCGAGACTCGACCTCGCGCGGGCGGACGACGCCGACGTCACCACCGGCGCGGCCGTGGTGCTGGCCAGGTCGTCCGCCGGAGCCCGCTTCCTGCTCGCGCCCTGGATCGCCGAGGGCGCCGTACGCGACCTCCTGCGGCCGGACGCCCCGGCCGCCCGGCTCGGCGCCTCCCGGGACGGCGTCACGGATCCCGTCCCACGTGCTTCCGCCGGCTGCGGCCCGCCGCCCGTGCTGCAACTTCGGTCGTCGACCCGGATCGTGGAGGACCACGCCTTCCTGCTGGCGGACCTCGGCGAGCTCGCGCCCGTCCATCTGACCTGGACGCCGGCGCCCGGGACCGGAGCCCCCGCCCGGCAGCCCCGGGAGGCGACCTCCGCCGCCGGACTCGGTGCGTGGGCCCGCTCGGCCTGTGCGCTGCCCGCGTTGCGCGGCAGCGGGGTCCGCGCCGTGAACCGGTGGGAGTTCGCCCGGCAGCAGCTGCCCGAACGCGCCGGCGCGGCCACCTGGACCTGTACGCGCGCGGACACCTGGACGGGGCACGGCCGGGTGGACGTGGCCTTCGAGGATCCGGCGGGACGCGCCCGGCCGGTGGCCGGCACGACACCTCGGGGAGCGGACACGGCGGCCTGCGGTCGGTTCGGCCGCCACCTGCTCGCCGGCACGTACTGGACCGCGCCGTCCGGTGCGGGCTACTACCTCGCCGCGGGCAGCCGGCAGCTGACCGGGGTCGCCGCCGAGGGCGCCGTCTCCGCGGTCGTACGCGGCTCCGTGCTGGCCGTGCGCACGCCCGCGCGCGGTCCGGTGCGGCTCACCGGCACGCTGTCCGGCGGCGGCGAACTCCGCGGGTGGGGCGGCTGATCCGGCGTCGCCGGGCGGCTCCCGCGCGGGGTCGCGGCCGCCCGGCGCACGGCCGCCGTGACGGTGGGCGGGCTCCGTGGGGCCCGCCCCGTCGCGGATCGACTGCGGCTCCCGCGAGCGCCGGTGGGGCGTGCTCCGGGCGGGAAGGCCGCGCGCGGCGCCTGCGACGGCCACCCGGAATGGGCGGGCATGCGCCCGGGAAGGCGGGGTAGGCGCCCCGTCCTGCCGGGAAGACGAGCCACGCCACGGACAGAAGGAGTCATCGACGTGCCGACCGCGGTGCCGACGGAGACGAGGACGGCTGCCGAGACCGGGGCGGGAGGGCTGCCCGTCGTCGAAGCCCCGGACAAGCTCGTCCCGAAGGACGCGCGCGAGCTGTCCAAGGTGTTCTTCGCGCGGCTCGCGGAACTGGAGGAGGGGACCCCCGACCACCAGTACGTCCGCACCACGCTGATCGACATGAACATGTCCCTGGTGTCCTACGCGGCGGGCAGGTTCCGCTCGCGCGGCGACGAGCGCGAGGACATCGTCCAGGTCGGCGCGATCGGCCTGATCAAGGCGATCGACCGCTTCGACCTGACACGCGAGGTGCAGTTCGCCTCGTTCGCCGTCCCCTACATCGTCGGCGAGATCAAGCGCCACTACCGGGACACCTCCTGGGCCGTGCACGTGCCCCGCCGGCTCCAGGAGGCGCGCGTCGAGCTGGCCAGGGCCGCGGAGGAGCTCGGCGGGCGCCTCGGCCGGTCGCCGCGGGTGGCCGAACTGGCGGAGCACATGGACCTCTCCGAGGAGGAGGTCGTCGAGGCGCGTCTCGCGTCCAACGGCTACACCTCGATGTCGCTGGACGCCGCGATCGGCGACGACGAGAACGACGACGTCTCGCTGGCCCACTTCATCGGCGAGCAGGACCACGCGGTCGAGCTCTTCGAGGACTTCCACACCCTCGCGCCCCTGCTGGAGCGACTCGGCGACCGGGACCGGCGCCTGCTCCACCTGCGGTTCGTGGAGGAGCTGACGCAGTCGGAGATAGGGAAGCGCCTCGGCGTCTCCCAGATGCAGGTCTCCCGTCTGCTCGCCGGCAACCTGGCCCGCCTGCGGGAGGGAATGCTGGCCCGGTAGCTCCGTGCGCCGGATGCGGAGTCGGCTCGGACGGGTGACGGATTACCCCCGCACGTGCGCAATGCCGTTCCGCAGGGGTGAAGCACCGTGCCGGTCACCCGCGGACGCCGGTTGGAGGGGCGTGAGTACCGCAAACAACCCTCCGATACTGACCACCCCCGCCGCCCCCACCGGTCAGGGACCACGTGAGCAGGGCGCCGACGCCGCGCCGTGCGGCATGAGTGTCCGGTCCTGCAGCACGTACGACGGGGACACCCTGCGGGTCGCACTCCACGGTGAGGTCGACCACCTCAGCGCGGGGCCGCTCCGGGTGCTGCTGTCCGTGGCCTCGGCCTACGGCTACCGCCGCCTCGTCCTCGACACCTCGCTCGTCACCTTCGCGGACTCCGCCCTGCTGCGGATCCTGCGAGGCTGGACGGCGGAGGGCCGGCGGCTGCGCCTGACCGGCGTCACACCGGCGATGGAACGCCTCCGGGCAGCCGCCTGGGGCGCACCGCCTGCCCGGCGCGCCGGACGCGCCCCGATCGGGAAGGGGCTCATCGGGGAGGGGGCATGACCTTCTCCCTGCTCGTCCTCGTCCCCTGCCTTTCGGCGGTCCTCCTGCTGCGAGGAGGGTCCGCGGAGCGGCGGCCCCCGCGTCGGCGGCGACGCCGCTCCGGACGGCGGGCCGCGGTGACGCGATCGGAGGTGATCCGCAGGCGGGCGTTCCCCTGAACGCTCCGGTCCGTTCCGTCGCGTACGACAGAGGCCCCGGGGGCCACACCTGCCAGGTGTGGCCCCCGGGGCCTCTCCGTGCCGTTCCGCGCCCGGCCGTTCCGGCTCGGACGCGGCAGCGCTCAGTCCTCGTGGCGGGCGGCGTTCCTGGCCCACAGGATCAGCGGGATCTGGAGCGGGAGCCGGGCGTAGGCGACGGTCCGGGCGGCGGTGGAGCGGTCGCGCCAGTCGTAGGCCATCTTCACGTTGGCCGGGAACACGGCCGCGAAGAACAGGGCCGTCGCGCGGGCGCTCGCCCGGCGCGTCCCCGGGAACGCGAGCCCCGCGGCCAGGGCGAGCTCGGCGACCCCGCTCGCCTGCGTCCACGCCCTGGGGCTGCCGGGCAGCGCGCGCGGGATGGTCGCGTCGAACCGGCGGGGCGCGACGAAGTGGGCGGAGCCCGCGGCGGCCAGCAGACCGGCGAGCAGAAGGGCGGGGCGGGCGGGCCGAGGCATGGAGCTCCTCCGGGTCGGACGGAACAGACGAGATCGGTTACCGGGGAGTGAGTATGCCTGGACATCGCTCCCCGCGGGACCCGGGCGGCGGGTATCACCCGTCACGCCGGGGTGCCGCGGCCCGGCGGTCGCGTGAGGGATAAGGCGGGCCCGCGCGGGGTCACTTCGCGTCGAGCGACCCGCGTGCCGGCCGCGGCGCCGGGGACGGCTCGCCGTGCGCGACGGCGGAACGTCCGCGGCCCCGAACGGCCCCCGCGCGGGCGGAACGGAGTCCACACCCGTGCGTGACGTGCCGGTGTACCCCGTGGGGCGGGGGAACGGTGCTGGTCGTCCCCGCCGCCCCACGCGGCGTCCGCTCAGCCCGGCGTGCCGTCCTGGAGTCGGCGGCCGGAGCGGTGCGTCAGTGGTTGACGCAGGCGTTGCCGAACGCGGGGTTCAGCAGGCCGATCACGGTGACGGTGTTGCCGCACAGGTTCACCGGCACGTGGACCGGCGCCTGGACGACGTTGCCCGACGCCACACCGGGGGAGTGGGCCGCGACGGCCCCCGCCCCGGAGTCGGCCATCGCCGCCGACGAACCGCCGACGACGACCGCTCCGACGGCCAGGGCCATGCCCGCGGTCTTCCGTACGTGCTGCATACGAGACGCACCTTTCCTTTGATTCCGACCCGCTCGGTCCCGAGCGGGGGAGGTCCGGTGACCGACCCTCCGCCCGCTGGTTCGCCGCGAGGTGGCCCGCGGGTTGGTCCCGGCGCCGTTCTTCACCCGATGAGGTGAGCGGAGGCGACGGGAAGGAGACGGGTGTTCGGGGACAGAGCCCCCGGGGCGGTTCCGGTGCGCCCCGCCGCATCGGCCCGTCACGGCGGCGAACACGACGGGCTCGTGCGAACCGCCCGCGCCGATGTGACCCGTGCCACCCTGCTCGGATGTCACGGAAACCGGTCGGGCGGCGTCTTGTGGGCGTGGCAGGGGCGACAGCGCACAGTGAGGAGAGTCCGGTGACCGCCGAGCGCAGCGAGCACACGCAGGACACGCAGGACACGCAGGACACGCGGGACCGCGAGGACCAGGTCGGGAGCGGCCCCCGGGAGCCGCGGGACGCCGGCGCACACCTCGACGGCGACACGCACACGGACCGGGCCACCGAGGCCTTCGTCGCCCATCGCAACCTGCTGTTCACCGTCGCCTACGAGATGCTCGGCTCGGCCGCCGACGCGGAGGACGTCCTCCAGGAGACCTGGCTGCGGTGGGTGGGCGTCGACCTCGACGAGGTGCTCGACCAGCGCGCCTACCTGGTCCGGATCACCACGCGCCAGGCACTCACCCGGCTGCGGACGCTCGGCCGCCGCAAGGAGTCCTACGTCGGGACCTGGCTGCCCGAGCCGCTGCTGACCACCCCGGACGTGGCCGACGACGTCGAACTCGCCGACAGCGTCTCGATGGCCATGCTGCTCGTGCTGGAGACGCTCGGGCCGACCGAGCGGGCGGTCTTCGTCCTGCGCGAGGTGTTCGACCTCGGATACGACGAGATCGCCGAGGCCGTCGACAAGAGCCCGGCCGCCGTGCGCCAGATCGCGCACCGGGCACGGGCCCACGTCGCCGCGCGCCGCCCCCGCGAGACGGTCTCCGCCGCCGACACCCGCCACGCGCTCGACGCCTTCCGGCGCGCCACCGAGACCGGCGACCTCCAGGGCCTGCTCGACCTCCTCGCACCGGACGTCGTCCTCATGGGCGACGGCGGCGGCGTCCGGAGGGCCGTCCTGCGACCCGTCGTGGGGGCCGACAAGGTGGCCCGCCTGATGATCGGCGGGCTCGGCAGAATCGCGGGGCAGGAGATGCTGCTGCGCCCGGCCGAGGTGAACGGGTACCCGGCGCTGATCCTCCGGCTCGACGGCGCGCTCGACACCGTCGTGGCCCTGCGCATCGAGGACGGCCTCATCACCGGGCTCTACGCCGTCCGCAACCCCGACAAGCTGTCGCACATGGACCGGGAGACCACCCTGAGCCGCTGAGCCGCCGGACACCGGTGCGGCACCTCGGAGGGCCGCGCCGCACGGACGAGTGCACCTCGGCCCGGGCCAGAGACGGGCGGCGCGCCCTGCCCCGGCGGGCCGAGCGCCCCGCGTAACGTGACGGCCCGGAGTACGGCCGACCCGGCGAGGAGTGACGACGTTCATGGGGCAGAGGGATGGCGGCGACGACGTACTGGTCGTCGGAGCGGGAGCCGCCGGACTGGCCTGCGCGGCCGACCTGGTCGCCGGCGGGCTCCGCGTGAGCCTGCTGGAGACCGCCGGGACCGTGGGCGGCCGGATGCGCACCGACCGCGTCGCGGGCTTCACCGTCGACCGCGGATTCCAGGTGTTCAACACCGCGTACCCGCAGGTGAAGCGGCGCCTGGACCTACGGGCCCTGCGGCTCAGGCCGTTCACACCCGGCGTGCTCGTGCACACCGACGACGGGCCGCGCCGCTTCACCGACCCCACCCGGCGCCTCCGCGAGAGCCGCGACCTGCTGCCCGGCAGGCTCGCCTCGACCCGCGACCTGCTCGCCCTGGGCGCGCTGTCCGCCCGCGACCTGCTGGCGCCGGCCCGGTACCTGCGGACCCGGCCCGACGCCACCACGCTCACCGCGCTCGCCGACGCCGGCGTCTCGCCCGACCTCGTGGAGACCTTCTTCCGCCCCTTCCTGTCCGGGGTGTTCCTGGAGGACGAACTGGAGACCTCCGCCCGCTTCTTCCACCTCGTCTGGCGGACCATGCTGCGCGGCACCCTGTGCCTGCCCGCCGAGGGCATCGGCGCCGTCCCCGCGCAGCTCGCGTCCGGACTGCCCCCCGGAGTCCTGCGCACCGGGCTGCCGGTCGCCTCGCTCACCGACCGGGGCGGGACGCTGGCCGACGGCAGCGAACTGGCCGCCCGCGCGGTCGTGGTCGCCACCGGTCAGCGCGCCGCCGCCCGGCTGCTCCCCGGCCTGGACGTGCCGAGCGGGCGGGTCGTCACCACGCTCTACCACGCGGCGGAACGCTCCCCGCTGCCCGAGCCGACCCTGGTCGTCGACGCGCGGCGCCGCTTCCTCAACTCCTGCGTCCTCACCGAGGTGCACCGCGGCTTCGCGACGGACGGGCGGGCACTGGTGTCGACCTCCGTCCTCGGGGACCCGGGCCCGGAGCGGGAGGCGGCCGTCGTGGCCGCTCTCGCCGAGGTCTACGACACGGACACCCGATCCTGGGAACCGGTCCACCGCGTCGTGGTCCACGACGCGCTGCCGGCCATGCCACCGCCGCTCCCGCTGTCGCGCACCACCCGCTTCGCGCCCGGCCGGTACGTGTGCGGCGACCACCGGGCCACGGGCTCGCTCCAGGGCGCCCTGGCCTCCGGGGCCCGTGCGGCACGCGAGGTCCTGGCCGACCTGCGGCGGCGTCCCCCCGCGGCCGGGCCCGCGGCGCTCGCCTCCGCCCCCGCGCAGCCGAACCCGGCATGACGGCGACGCACTGGCTGTTCGGCGACCAGCTGGGCCCGCACTTCACGGCCACGGCGGCCGGTGGCACCCCTCGCGACACCGACTGGCTGATCATCGAGGCGCGTTCCGTCTTCCGCCGACGGCGCTTCCACCGTGCCAAGGCCCATCTGCTGCTGAGCGCGATGCGGCACCGCGCCGCGGAACTCGGCGCCCACGCCCGGTACGTGCGGGCCGACACGTACCGGGCCGGCCTCGCCGAGGCCGTCGGGGACGCGCCCGTCAGCGTCCACCACCCGACCTCGCGCGCCGCGCTCCGGCTGCTCGACGCGCTGCCGCAGGTGACGGTCCACCCGGCGCGCGGATTCCTCGTCGACCGGCGGGAGTTCGCCCGGTGGGCGGCCGACCACGCCCCGCGGCGGCTGCGGCAGGAGGACTTCTACCGCTGGGTGCGGGCCGACCACCGCATCCTGATGGACGGGCCGGACCCCGCCGGCGGGCGATGGAACCACGACCACGACAACCGGCAGCCGCCGCCCAGGGGAGCCCGCCGCCTCGACGTGAGGCCGCCGTACCGGCCGCGGGAGGACGCGATCGACGAGGAGGTCCGCGCCGATCTGGACCGCTGGGAGCGCGAGGACGGCATCTCCTTCGTCGGGCGCGACGGCCCCCGGACCTTCCCCGCCACCCGGCGCGAGGCCCTGGCCGCGCTCGACCACTTCGTACGGGACCGCCTGGCCTCGTTCGGCGCCCACGAGGACGCCGTGCTGGCCGAGGACCCCGTCATGAGCCACAGCCTGCTCTCCTCGTCGCTGAACCTGGGCCTGCTGTCGCCCCGGGAGTGCGCGGCCCGCGCCGAGGAGGCGTGGCGCGACGGCGAGGTGCCGCTCAACAGCGCCGAGGGCTTCATCCGCCAGATCTGCGGCTGGCGCGAGTACGTCTGGCAGCTGTACTGGCACTTCGGCGAGGACTACCGGCACGCCAACGCGCTCGGCCACACGGAGCCGCTCCCGCGCTGGTTCCTCGAACTCGACGCCGACGCCGTCGAGGCCCGCTGCCTGTCCACGGTGCTCGCCCAGGTACGGGACACCGGCTGGACGCACCACATCCCCCGGCTGATGGTGCTCGGCAGCCACGCCCTGCAGTACGGCTGGGATCCCGCGGCGGTCACCGACTGGTTCCACCGCAGCTTCGTCGACGGCTACGACTGGGTGATGCTGCCCAACGTGGTGGGCATGTCCCAGTACGCCGACGGCGGCCGGATGACGACCAAGCCGTACACCACCGGCGGCGCGTACCTGAACCGGATGAGCGACCTCTGCGGGCCCTGCCGGTACCGGCCCACGGCCCGCACGGGGGACGACGCCTGCCCGTTCACGGTCGGGTACTGGTCCTTCCTCCACCGTCACCGGGAGCGGCTGGCCGCCAACGGCCGCACCGCCCAGGCCGTACGCGGTCTGGACCGCCTCGACGACCTGCCCGAGGTGCTCCGGCTGGCGGCGGAGCACCGCACCCCCTGAGCGCCCGGCGGCACCTCACCGGTCCGGACGAGCCGGTCCGGACGAGCCGCCGCCCGGCTCACAGGACGGAGGCCCGGGCGGCGAACAGGGCCGCCATCGCGAGCGCGCCGATCACGATGAGGGCGAGGAAGACCCGGGGGTGCTCCCACGGGCCCCCGTCCGGCCGCTCCGGATGCGCCTCGGCGATGCTGCCCTCGACGGGCGGGGTCTCCTCGGGCTTCACCAGGGGATGGATCGTCGCCATGATGTCCTCCACGGTGTGTGCTCTGCCAGGGACGGAACGTTCAGGGTGCGCGGTTCACCACCCCGCACTGCCGGGGACCCCCTTGAAGGGACCGGTGATCTCCTCGGTGATCCAGCCGCCGTAGAAGTCGCCCGGCTGCGCCCGCACCGTCTCCCCGCCGACGGTGCACAGGTCGACGCGGCCCGGGTAGAACGCGAGGTGCCCCGTCAGGGCCGTGTAGCCGGGCCGTGGGTCCTCGTAGCTCCACGCCACGTCCGGCACCACGAGCCCGTCGGCCCTCAGACTCCAGTACACCGCCGGCCCCTTCCACTCGCAGAAGGTCGAGCGCGCCGACCGGGCCAGCCGGTCGACGCGGACGTCGGCGCGCGGGACGTAGAACACCGGCGGATGACTCGTCTCCAGGACGCGCAGGGAGTGACAGGTGTCCGCGAGGGTCACGTCCCCGTGCCGGACGGTCACCCGGCGGGCGTCGCGTTCCACCCTCGGGGGACGCGGATAGTCCCACACCGACTCCCGCGGCCGTGCGCCGCGCGCCGTCACCGGGCCGTCCCCGCCGATCGCCGTCATGTCCCGGCCTCCCTGTCCTGCCGCACCCTCACCAGCTCTTCGGCGAAGCGCGCCGCGGGGGATGCACCTCGTGCCCGCGGATCGCATCCGCGGGCACGGTACGAGCGGAAGGACGTTCATCAGGCTGTGTGACAGCGAGCGGACGGGGCCCATGTCCCGCGGGCGGGAGGCAGAGGCAGTGATCAAGGTGGAGCGGAGTTTCCTCGTCGCCCTTCCCCGGGACGAGCTGGTCGCCTATCTGGAGGACTTCGGGCACACCGAGAGCTGGGACCCCGGGACGGTGCGCTGTGTCCGGACCGACGACGGACCGCTCCGGCCGGGCGCGACCTGGCACAACACCTCGCGCTTCCGCGGACGGACGACCGAGCTGGAGTACCGGCTGGTCGGCAGCGAGACCGACCGGCTCGAGTTCGTCGGCGAGAACAAGACCGTGACCGCGCACGACGAGCTCCTCTTCGAGGCCCGGTCCCCGGCCGTGACCCGGCTGACCTACCGGGCGTCGCTGCGGTTCAAGGGACTCGCCCGGCTCGCCGCGCCGTTCCTGCGGGCGGAGTTCGAGCGGCTCGCGGACGAGGTCGTGGAGCGGCTTCCGGCGGCGGTCGCCGAGCGCGGCGCGGCCTGAGGACCGTACCGGCGGATGCGAACCGGGCCGTGTGCCGCACCCGCCCCACGGTGCGGCACACGACGTACGACCCGCTCCCTACCGCCCCGCGCGCCGCTTGTTCCAGACGTCGAAGCCGACCGCGGCGAGCAGCACCAGGCCCTTGATCACCTGCTGGTAGTCGGTGCCGATGCCGACCAGCGACATGCCGTTGTTCAGCACGCCCAGCACCAGACCGCCGATGACGGCGCCCTGCACCGTGCCGACGCCGCCGCTCATGGACGCGCCGCCGATGAACGCAGCGGCGATCGCCTCCAGTTCGAAGTTGAGCCCCGCCTGCGGCGTCCCCGCGTTGAGCCGCGCCGCGTAGACGCAGCCCGCCAGCGCCGCCAGGACCCCCATGTTCACGAAGACCAGGAAGGTGACCCGGCGGTCCTTGACGCCCGAGAGCTTCGCCGCCGCCTTGTTCCCGCCGAGCGCGTACACATGCCGGCCCACCACCGCGTTGCGCATCACGTACCCGAGCCCGATCAGCAGCACGCACATGATCAGCATCACCACCGGCACCCCGTGGAAGCTGGCCAGGGTGAGGGTGAAGGCGACGATCGCCGCCGTCATCGCCACGCACTTCAGCGCCCACAGCCCGGCGGGCAGCGGCTCCAGCTCGTACGCCTCCTGCCGCCTGCGGTCACGCCATTCGCGCAGCAGCAGGAAGACGACGGTGACGAGCCCCAGGAGCAGGGTCGGGTTGTGGTACTGCGTGTACGGGCCCGTCTCGGGGATGAAGCCCTTGGCGATGTTCTGGAAGCCGTCGGGGAACGGCGCCAGCGAACGGCCCTCCAGGAAGATCTGGGTCAGTCCCCGGAACAGCAGCATCCCGGCGAGCGTGACGATGAACGACGGGATGCCGAGGTAGGCGATGAAGAAGCCCTGCCAGGCCCCCGCGACGGCGCCGACCAGCAGCGACAGCACCAGGGCGAGCACCCACGGCATGTCGTGCCTGACCATCATCACGGCGGACAGCGCCCCGACGAACGCGGCCAGGGAACCCACGGAGAGGTCGATGTGGCCCGCGATGATGACGATCATCATCCCCATGGCCAGGATGAGGATGTAGCTGTTCTGCTGGATCAGGTTGGAGACGTTGTTGGGCAGCAGCAGGGTGCCGTCGGTCCATATCTGGAACAGGACGACGAGGAAGACGAGCGCGACGAGCATGCCGTACTGACGCATGTTCGCCCGCACGCCCCGGAGGAGCAGCGCACCGGAGGACGGGCGTTCGGGCCGGGCCGGGGCGGTGTCCCGCGCGGAGGGGGTCGTGGTGGTCATGGCGGGCCTCAGCTCCTGCTCACGGTCATGGTCATGTGGCGCATCAGGGTTTCCTGCGTGGCCTCGTCGCGGGTGACCTCGCCGGTCAGCCGGCCCTCGGCCATCGTGTAGATCCGGTCGCACATCCCCAGCAGCTCGGGCAGCTCCGAGGAGATGAGGAGCACGGCCCTGCCCTGCGCCGCGAGCCGGTCGACGACGGTGTAGATCTCGTACTTCGCCCCGACGTCGATGCCGCGCGTCGGCTCGTCCAGGATCAGCACCCGGGGGTCCGCGTGGATCCACTTGCTCAGGACGACCTTCTGCTGGTTCCCGCCGGAGAGCCGGCCGACCTGCTCCAGCACCGTCGGCGTCTTGATGTTCATGCTGGACCGGTAGGTCTCGGCGACCTTCCGTTCCTGGTGCTGGTCGACGACCCCGCGCCGCCGCAGGGACGGAAGCGAGGCCAGCGAGACGTTGCGGTGGACGGTGTCGTCGAGGTGGAGGCCGTAGCGCTTGCGGTCCTCGGTGACGTAGGCGAGACCGGCCGCGATCGCGGCCGGGACGGTGCCGGTGGCCGCCTCCCGCCCGTCGACCTCCACCGTGCCGGCGACGTGGCGGCCGTACGAGCGGCCGAAGACCGACATCGCGAGCTCCGTGCGGCCGGCCCCCATCAGCCCGGCGATGCCGACGATCTCGCCCCGCCGTACCGTCAGCGACACGTCGTCGACGACCTTGCGCCGGCGGTCGACCGGATGCCGCACGGTCCAGCCGCGCACCTCGAGCGCCACCCGGTCCGCGTCCTCGCCCCGGTAGGGCGTGCGGTCCGGGAAGCGGTGGTCGAGGTCGCGTCCCACCATCCCGCGGATGATCCGGTCCTCCGACACCTCCGGCTCGGCGTCCGGTGCCGTGCGGACGGGCAGCGTCTCGACGGTCCGGCCGTCGCGCAGGACGGTCACCGTGTCGGCGATCCGCCGTATCTCGTTCAGCTTGTGCGAGATGACGACACAGGCGACACCCTGGTCGCGCAACTCCAGGATGAGGGCGAGCAGATGGGCGCTGTCCTCGTCGTTGAGGGCCGCCGTGGGCTCGTCGAGGATGAGCAGGCGCACCTCCTTCGACAGCGCCTTGGCGATCTCCACCAGCTGCTGCCGCCCCACGCCGAGGTCGGCCACCGGCGTGTGCGGATGCTCGCGCAGCCCGACCCGCGCGAGCAGCCGCCGGGCGCCGTGCAGGGTGGCGTTCCAGTCGACGACGCCGCGCCGGGCCCGCTCGTTGCCGAGGTAGATGTTCTCCGCGATCGACAGGTGCGGCACCAGTGCCAGTTCCTGGTGGATGATCACGATGCCCCGGCGCTCGGCGTCGCGGATGTCGCGGAAGGACACCGGCTCGCCCTCGAAGAGGACGTCGCCCTCGTAACTCCCCTGCGGGTGCACACCGCTGAGGACCTTCATCAGCGTCGACTTGCCCGCGCCGTTCTCCCCGCACAGGGCGTGGACCTCGCCGGCCCGTACGGTCAGGTGCACGTCGCTGAGCGCCGCGACACCGGGGAAGGTCTTGGTGATCCCGCGCATCTCCAGCACGGGCGGCCGGGTCACGAGAGCTGTCCCGCGGTGAAGTAGCCCTCGCGGACCAGGAGATCGGTGTTGGTCCGGTCGATGCTCACCGGGTCGAGCAGGTAGGAGGGGACGGTCTTCCTGCCGTTGTCGTAGTCCTTGACGTTGTTCACCTCGGGCTTCCTGCCGTTCAGGACGGCGTCGCCCATCGCCACCGCCTGGGCGGCGAGCTTGCGGGTGTCCTTGAAGACCGTCTGGGTCTGCTCGCCGCGGATGATGGACTTCACCGAGGCCAGCTCCGCGTCCTGCCCGGTGACGACCGGCAGCGGCCGGTCGGGGGTGCCGTAACCGGCGCTCTTGAGGGCGGAGATGATCCCGATGGAGATGCCGTCGTAGGGGGAGAGGACCGCGTCGACGCTCTCCTCGCCGTAGTTCTTGCTGATCAGGTCGTCCATCCGCTTCTGGGCGGTGCCGCCGTCCCAGCGCAGGGTGGTGGCCTGGTTCATCCTGGTCTGGCCGCTGCGCACGACGAGCTGTCCGCTGTCGAGGTAGGGCTGGAGCACCTTGACGGCGCCGCTCCAGAAGTACCGGGTGTTGTTGTCGTCGGGGGAGCCCGCGAAGAGCTCGATGTCGTACGGCTTGCCGCCGCCCTTCGCCGGAGAACCGAGCCCGAGGCGCTCCACGATGTAGCGGGCCTCCAGCTCGCCCACCCGCTCGTTGTCGAACGAGGCGTAGTAGTCGACGTTCGGGGTGCCCATGATGAGCCGGTCGTACGAGATCACCGGGATGCCCGCGTCGTGGGCGCGGCGGAGGACCTCGGTGAGCGCCGAGCCGTCGATCGCGGCGATCACCAGCAGCCGGCGCCCCTTGGTGATCATGTTCTCGATCTGGGCGATCTGGTTCTCGACCTTGTCGTCGCCGTACTGCAGGTCGGTGTCGTAGCCGGCCTCGCGGAACTGCTTCGCCATGTTCTCGCCGTCGGCGATCCAGCGCTCCGAGGACTTCGTCGGCATGGCGAGGCCGATCGTGCCGCCCTTGCCCGCGTCGGGCCGGTAGCGGCTGCCGCCGCGGGCCTCCTGGCCGCAGGCGGTGAGGGTGAGGAGGAGCAGGGCGGCGAGGGAGGCCGCCCCGAGCGTGCGGGTGCGCATGTGTCAATTCCCTTCGGGGGTGGGAAAGCGCCGGAGTGTGCCGGGCAGCCGGGAGCCGAGCGGCGACATGTCGCCGTCGGCGCCGTGCCGGGCCAGCAGGTCGAGGACGAGCCGCCCGCGCCGGACGCGCTCGCGGGCGGTCGCCAGGGCGTGCTCGCGCAGATGGGCGCCGTACGGGTAGATCCCGGCCGCCCTGCTCAGGCCGAACTTGAGGTACAGCGGTGCGCCGCGCCGGACCAGCTCGGCCACCTCGTACATCCGCACGTGCCCGCCGAGGTCGTCGGGCGCCTCCACGTAGAGGTCCATGGGGGCCCGGCTGGACCGCCGGATCTCGGTCAGATGGGCGAGGGAGAGGTCGGAGGGGATGTTCAGCGAGTCGGCGCCCAGCTGTTCGTACACGGCGTACGAGGCCGGGTTGACCGGCCCGATCAGCGCGGAGACCTTGAACGTGGTGTCGGCGGGGAGCACGCCCGCGGTGCGCAACCGGTGCAGCGTCCAGAGCACCCCCTCGTCGGCGACCAGCAGACAGCGCACGCCGAGCCCGGTGGCGCGCACCGCGTCCTCGACGCAGCCGGCCAGCGCGTCATGGCCGCGGGCCCGCGGCCCCGCGCCGCCGGAGTCGGTACGGGTGGCCGCGCCGATGTCCCAGGTGCCGCGGGGACCGGTGAACAGGCAGAGCTCCACGGAGCGTTCGGCGCACGCCTGCACCATCCCGGTGATCTCGTCGTCCGTGAGCATCCAGACGCCGCTGCCCTGGCTGACCCGGTGGACGGGCAGGCCGAGCCGCGTGCTCTCCTCCAGCACGACGGCGAGCGCCTCCGGTCCCTCGACGGACGGGATCTCGGTGCGCCAGGCGCCGCCGTCGGGGAACCGGTGCGGAGAGGCGTCCTCGGGCGAGGTCGCGGGGGAGGGGTGGTCGATCCGCGCGAGCGCCTCGGCGCCCGGGCGGCGGGGGTGTGTCGACGGTGCGGTCACAGATGTCCTCTGCCTCTGTTCGAAATACCGGACAAGGTTCGGATGGAAGGGCGGGCGGGCCCGGAGCGCGGGGCCGCGCGACTCACGGGCGCAGCAGGACCTTGCCCGTCTTCGCGTCACCACCCCCGACCAGGGCGATCGCCTCCGCGAAACGCTCCAGCGGGAACTCGTGGCTGATCAGCGGCGCAGGGTCGAGCAGACCGAGCGAGAACGCGCGCACGGCGTCGGTCCAGGCCGACGACGACGCCCCGAAGACGCTGCGCACCTCCAGCTGGCTGAGCGAGAGGTGCACCGGGTCGATGCCCGTCGCGCCCGGCGTGAACATCCCGGTCAGCACCACCCGCCCGCCCCGGCGTGCCAGCAGGCACGAGGCGGCGGCGGTCGTCGGCGCGCCGGCCGTCTCCACCACCAGATCGAAGCGGCCGGCCGCCGCCTCCGCCTCGCGCGGCGTCAGGACCTCGCTCGCGCCGTGCCGCAGCGCCTGCTCGCCGCGGGCGGCGCGGGGCTCGACCACGGCCAGTTCGGCGGGAGTGACCGCGGCGAGCAGCTGGACGGCGAGCAGCCCCAGGGTGCCGGCTCCCACGACGGCCACCCGCTCGCCCGGCCGCGGGCGGCCCGCCCGGACCGCCGCGGCGACCACGGCGGTCGGTTCCAGCAGCGCGGCGGCGCGCAGGTCCGCGTCGTCGGGCAGCGGGTGCAGCAGCCGGGCGGGGACCACCACGTGGTCGGCGAAGGCGCCCGGTTCGGTGAAGCCGGTCTCCGCGTACCCGGCGGCGCACAGACTGGTCTCCCCGGCACGGCACCGCGCGCAGACGCCGCAGGCCCGGAAGCCCTCGGCGACCGCCTTGCGGCCCCGCAGCGAGGGGTCGACCCCCGCGCCCACGGCGTCCACCGTGCCGGACCACTCGTGGCCGGGGACGAGCGGGTAGCGCACGTAGCCCGGGTCGCGGCGCCCCTCGTACACCTCCCGGTCGCTCATGCAGATCCCCGCGGCGGCGACCCGCAACCGGACCTCGCCGGCGCCGGGTTCGGGCACCCGCCCCTCGACCAGCCGGTGTTCCCCGGGCGCCTCGACCACGACGGCCCGGCTGACGGCCGCCCGGCCGCGGCCCGTCCCGCGCGTCCCCCCGGGTCCGGCCCGGCCCGCGCCGCGGCGCCCTTCGGTGCCGCTCACTTCGGTGCCCTCCGCTCCCAGCCCTCGGCCCACAGGTCGAAACGGGCCCGACGCTGCGGGAACTCGGCGGCCGCGTCCACGTCCAGCTCGACACCGAGCCCCGGGGCGTGCGACACCGCGAAGCATCCCGTCCCGGGATCGACCTCGGGAGCGCCGTGGACCACCTTCTTGATCTCCGCGTCGGCGAAGTCGTTGAAGTGCTCCAGGATCTTGAAGTTCGGTGTGCACGCGGCGAGCTGGAGCGAGGCGGCGGTGAGCACCGAGCCGCCCACGTTGTGCGGGGCGACCGTCACGTAGTGGGTCTCGGCCGTGGCGGCGAGCTTGCGGGTCTCCAGGATGCCGCCGAGATGCCCGAGATCGGGCTGGATGACGTCGGCCGCCTGCGACTCGAAGAGCTCGCGGAACTCGATCCGGTCGTGGATGCGTTCCCCGGTCGCGATCGGCAGATCGACCTTGTCGGCGACCTTCCGCAGCGCCTTCAGGTTCTCCGGCGGCACCGGCTCCTCCAGCCACGCGGGCCGGAACGGGGCGAGTTCGCGCGCCAGCCGGATCGCCGTGGCCGGCGAGAACCGACCGTGCATCTCCACCATCAGTTCCACGTCCGGCCCGATCGCGTCCCGGACCGCCTCGATCAGCGAGACCGCGTACCGCGACCGCTCGGCGTCCAGTTCGAGGTGACCGGTGCCGAACGGGTCGATCTTCAGGGCCCGGTAGCCGCGCGCCACCACCTCCCGCGCCGCCTCGTGGTACGCCTCCGGGGTCCGCTCGGTGGTGTACCAGCCGTTGGCGTACGCCTTCACCCGGTCCGTCACGCTGCCGCCGAGCAACTGCCAGACCGGCACGCCGAGCGCCTTGCCCTTGATGTCCCAGCAGGCCGTCTCCACGACCGCGATGCCGGACATCACGATCTCGCCGGCGCGCCCGTAGTCGCCGTACTTCATCCGCCGGACCAGGTCCTCGACCGCGAACGGGTCGGAGCCGGCGATGTGGTTGGCCTCCGCCTCGCGGAGGTAGCCGAGCAGGGCGTCCGTGCGGCCCAGCATGCGGGTCTCCCCGACACCGGTCAGGCCCTCGTCGGTGTGCACCTGGACATAGGTCAGGTTGCGCCAGGGCGTCCCGACGACATGTGTGGTGATTCCCGTGATCCGCACGCCCGTTGCCTCCAGGTCGTTCGATATTTCGTCACACGTTCGAAATGTTGGCGTGACCGTAATCAGGGCCTCGACGGGTGTCAATGGCCCGCACACGGGCCATTGCCCCGTGAACAAGCCTGTGGTTAGCCTGTGTTCGCGATATCGATCAATGCTCGTCATACCGGACGAAGAGGGTGGGTGGACGCTCATGGGACGTCTGGTTCCCGCGGTGACCAGGGCATTCGACATCCTGGAACTGTTCCTCCAGGGCGAGGAGACGCTCTCCGCTCCCGAGATCACCCGGCGGCTCGGGCTGCCGCGCACCACCACGCACGAGCTGATCACCACCCTGGCCGCACGCAACTACCTCACGCAGATCCCGCAGCAGCCGGGCCGCTACCGCCTCGGCGTGCGCACCTACCAGCTCGGCAGCCGCTACGCCGAACAGCTCGACCTCGCCGCCGAAGGGCAGGCCGTCGCCCGCGAGATCGCCGACACCTGCGACGAGACCGTGCACGTCGCCCTGCTGGAGGACCTCGACGTCATCTACGTCGCGAAGGTGGACTCCACCCACGCCGTCCGCATGGTCTCCGCGGCCGGCCGCCGGCTCCCCGCCCACTGCACCTCCGTCGGCAAGGCCCTCCTCGCCTTCCTGCCCGAGGAGGAGTTCGACGCCCGCGTCGAAGGCCGCGAACTGGCCCGGATGACACCCCACAGCATCACCGACCCCGACGCCCTGCGCACCGCGCTCGCCGAGATCCGCGCCCGCGGGACCGCCCTCGAACACCGCGAGTCCAACCCCGACGTCAGCTGCGTCGCCGCGCCCGTCCGCGACGGCTCCGGTCAGGTCGTCGCCGCCCTGTCCATCTCCGTGCCCGTCATCCGCTGGAGCCGGGAGCGCGAGGAGGAACTCGCCGCCCTCGCCGCCAAGGGCGCCCACGACCTGTCGCTCCGGCTCGGTCACCGGGGCACCCGGTGACACCGGAGATCGCCGTACGGGCGGCTGCCGCACTCGGCGAGGGACCCACCTGGGACACCGCGGGGGACCGCCTGATCTGGGTCGACATCCTCGGCTGCCGGATCCACACCTACGCACCGGGCACCGGCCGGACCTCCACGCTCCGCGTCGACCAGCACGTCGGCGCGGCCAAGCCCCGTACCGGCGGCGGGCTCGTCGCCAACCTCCGCGACGGGGCCGGGCTGTACGCACCCGACGGGACGTTCTCCTGGCTGCTGCACGACCCCGTGCCCGGCCGCCGGGGCAACGACGCCGCCGTCGCGCCCGACGGCAGCCTGTGGGCCGGCACCATGCGCTACGACGAGGCCCCCGACGGCGGACGCCTCACCCGCATCGCCCCCGACGGCGCCCCCACTCCGCTCATCGACCGCGTCGGCGTCAGCAACGGCATCGGATGGAGCCCCCACGACACCACGCTCGCGTACTACGTCGACAGCTCCACCCGCCGGGTGGACACCCTGCGGGTCGTGGACGGACGGGTCCGCGAGCGCCGGGAGTTCGCCCGCCTCGAAGCCGGCGCAGGCTTCCCCGACGGCCTCACCGTGGACGCCGACGGCTGCGTCTGGATCGCCCTCTGGGACGGCGGGCAGCTCCGCCGCTACACCCCGGGCGGCGCGCTCGACCGCACCGTCGACCTGCCCGTCGCCCGCCCGACGGCGTGCGCCTTCGGCGGCCCCGGGCTGCGCGACCTGTACGTCACCACCGCCCGCACCGGACTTCCCGGCGCGCCCGAGCCCGCCGGCTCCCTCCTCGTCCTGCCCGGCATCGGCCAGGGGCTGCCCACCAGGGCGTTCGACGGCTGAACCTCCTGACGGGGGCAGGGGCGGGGACGGGAGCGTGCGCGGCGGCAGCGGCGTTCGCGGTCCGGGACCGCCCGGACAGCCTTCTGCCGACGGTCGACGTCACCGCGCCGGGGCCGGGCGCCAGTCCTCGAGGTACGTCTCCCGGGTCGCCGACCGGGCCGCGGTCCGGGAGAGCTGCGGCCGGTTCTCCGGGACGGTGATCCGTGCGCCCGGGCCGGTGTTCCGGAACTCGGCGAAGCGCTGCTCCTGCCACGGAGCGCTGTCCCGCATGTTCGCGTACGGGGCCACCGCGTCGATGCCGGCGCCGAGGACGCTGTCGCGCACGACGAGGGAGGGCCGCGCCGTCGGGTCCGAGCTCGGCACCCAGGGCCGGGCCAGCTTGTGGAAGCCGGCGGGAGCCGCACTGCTCACCCGGCAACGGCTGACCAGGAAGCCGTACGGGTTGTCGCGCGCCGTGGACGGGGCGAGGACGAAACCGAACGGCGGGGCCGTCAGGTCCGGCCGGTCCAGGGTGCGGAACCGGCAGTGCTCGAAGACCGCGCGGGCCCGGCCGAAGACGAAGTCGACGTCGCCCTCGACGTGACAGTGCGCGAAGTACTGGCGGGCGACGGTGGCGAGCGCCGTCGAGTCGGCGTAGAGCGTGTCCTGGTGCCCCAGGAAGCGGCAGTGGAAGAACGCCGACCGGTCGCCCTGCACCTTCAGGGCGACGGCCTGCGTGCCGGGGTTCCCGGGGAGGTCGGTGCGCAGGAAGTCGTTGGCGAAGGTGACGCCCTGCGCGGTGAAGCCGTCCGCCTGGACAGTGGTGGTGGCGGAGCCGGAGGTGCCGTGGGTGCCGCCGTCGGGCCGGGGCGTGCCCGCCGCCGTGTCGTGGACGACGGTCACGTCACGAGGGTCGCCGGTCGCGCCGATCCAGGTCATGCCGGCACGCGCGGTGCCGACGGCGACCCTCTCGCGGTAGACGCCCGGGGCGATCACCAGCGTCCAGCCGGCGCCGCTCGTGGCGTCCACCGCCGCCTGGACGCCGGTGTGGTCGCCGAGGCCGCCGGGATGGACGTACAGCGTGCGTGCGTCCCGCCGGGCGGCGGGGGAACCGAAGCGGCCGAACGGCGCACCGCCGGGGCGCGCGGCCGCCGGCGCCGCGGGCAGCGCGAGGGCGAGCGCGGTGCCGGTGCCGAGGCCGAGCAGGGAACGGCGGCCGACGGCCGCCCGTGCGGGATCCGCGGGCATGCGGAAGCTCCTTCGCTGGGCGTGAAGAGAACGGAGGGAGAGGCGGGCTCCACGGGAGAGGTGCGCGACGCCGGGAGGCGGCGGGCGGAGGGCGGCGAACGGGCCGTGGACCCGCGAGAGGTGCCGTCGCCGGACCGGTCTCGGGGGTACGCCCCGGGCGCCGCCTTCCGCCGGCGCCCGGTCAGCGCAGCCGGCCGGCGCCCGCCCGGTGGCCGACGAGTCCGGGCACCGCCTGCGGGGCGTCGACCCGCGTCCGCAGGACCGGGGTCCATCCGGCGCCCTCGCGCAGGATCTCGGCCGGGTACTGGGCGTTGTGCACCGCGAGCAGGTCGACGGGCGCGCGGTTGACGAGGTTGTCCTTCGTGGTGACCGGTGCGTCCTTCCACTTCTTCAGGATCTGTCCGACCGGGACGTCCGGGCCGAGGGTGAACGCGTTCCTCTCCGCGACGAGCTGGGACTCCTGCCCGATGCCGAAGCTGTACACGTAGCCGGGACCGGGCACCACGAAGTGGTTGTTGTACGCGTCGACCTTGCCGAAGCGGACCCGGGGCGCCCGCTCGCCGACGTCGGAGAACAGGTTGTGGTGCAGCGTGACCCGCAGCCTGTCCCGGTCGGTCGCGCCCGCGCTGTCGCTGTTGCCGATCATCAGCGTCTTGTCGTGGTCGGCGAAGACGTTCCAGGAGACGGTGACCAGGTCCGCGCCGCGCACGACGTCCAGTTCCCCGTCGTGCTGCTGGTAGATCTCGCCGTAGTACGAGGGCAGCGAACTGTCCGGGTGGGCGCCGTCGGTGAAGGTGTTGTGGTCCACCCACACGTGGGTGGAGCCGTACACCACCATGCTGTCGTACTCGGAGTTCCAGGCCCCCGTCGCCCCGTCCGTCGGGTCCCACTGCGGGAAGCAGTCGAGCGGGCTCTCCAGTGCGAGGTTGCGGATCACGACGTTGTCGACGCCCTGGATCTGGAGGCTGCCCCCGGTGATGCCGGCGTTCCGGCCGACCCCGACGATCGTGGTGTTGGCCGGCACGTACGCCTTGATCGCCTTGCCCTGGGCCGCCGCGGACGCCGCCCGCAGCACCTCCTGGGGGCCGCTGACCTCGGTCTCGTACCCCCAGACCGCCGGGTCGTAGTCGGCGAGGTAGCGGGCGAAGTCGTAGCCGGCGGCCTCGAAGGCCGCGCAGCCCGCGGAGGTGGCGTCCAGCGTGCCGCGCACCTTCACGATCCGGGGCTCGGTGCCGGGGACCGCGAGCGCGGTCCGGAGCTCCTCCCAGGTGGAGACGGTGAAGACGCGCGAGGCGACGGCCGCCGCCCCGCCGCTCGTTCCGGTGCCCTCCGACGCCCAGCCGTCCCGCGCCGGCAGGGTCTGGCGGGCCGGATCGTGCCCGCCGTGGGCCGCCGCCGGCGTGGCGAGGCCGCCCGTGACGCTGAGGACGAGGGCGGTGGCGCCCACCACCCATGACTGCGTGTGTCTCATGCTCGGCTCTCCTCGGGATCGGGCCAGGTGATCCACTCCGTGGGGATCTCCTGGTCGAGTCGGCGCGTGTCTCCCGGTGCGAGGACACGCGTGTGCAGCAGCGAGGCCGCGACCAGCCGGGCCACGGCGATCGCGCCCGGCGGGTTGAAATGGGTGTTGTCCTGCTCGGTCGGCGTCCAGTTGAAGTACGCCTTCGTCGTCTCCGGGCCGAGCTTCCGCCACAGCGCCAGCGACTGCTCCTGGACGTCGAGCAGGGCGACCCCTTCCTCCCGGGCCACCTCCCGCATCGCGGCCGGGTACTCCCCGTGCGTCCGCAGGGCCGTACCGTCCGCGGCGAACCTGCGCCGCTCGACGGAGGTGGCCAGCACGGGCAGGGCCCCGCGCTCCCGGGCCCCTTCGACGAACAGACGCAGGTTGTCCTGGTAGGAACCCCAGGGATCGGTGTACCGGCCGGGATCCTCGGTCTTCTGGTCGTTGTGCCCGAACTGGACCAGCAGCAGGTCGCCCGGACGGATCGCGGCCAGGATCGGGTCCAGCCGCCCCTCGTCGAGGAAGCTTTTGGTGCTGCGCCCGTTGACGGCGTGGTTGGCGACCTCGGCGCCCTTGTGCAGGAAGAAGGGGAGCGCCATGCCCCAGCCGGTCTCCGGGGCGGCGTCGGCGTACTTCTGCGCGGCGGTGGAGTCGCCGGCGAGGTGGACGGTGCGCATACGGTGGGGTCCTCGGGGTCGGTGCGCGGCCGCGGTGGCGGCCGTGACGGGGGCCGCGGCCAGGGCGAGCGCGAGGCCCGCCCCGGCCGTGACCGACCGGCGGCGAGTGAAGGTCACTTCGCCTGTGACTTCCACTCGGCCTGCGCCGCGTTCAGCTGCTCGGCCAGGCTGCTCAGGAACTCCTTCGCCGTGGACTTCCCGAGCAGGACCTTCTGGAAGGCGGGCTCGTTGTCGGCCTTGGAGATGGTGTTCCAGTCGGGCAGGTAGTACGGCAGCTGCACGATCGTGGCCTTGCCGCTGAAGAGCGCCTCGGCGGCGAGCTTCGTCGGCTCGGCCTTCCCGATCCACGCGTCGCCGGCCGCCTCGGTGTTGGCCGGGATCGCGCCCGCCGACTCGTTCCACTTGCTGTTGGAGGCGTGCGAGGCGGCGAACTCGATGAACTTCCAGGCGGCGGCCTTGTTCTTGCTCGACGAGAAGAGCCCGAGGCCGTCGACCGGGTTGGAGACCTGCACCCGGGTGCCGTCGTCCATGGTCGGGTTGGGGATGCCCCGGAACTTCTCGGTGCCCAGGGCCTTCACGTGGTCCTTGTACGAGCCCAGGTTGTGGTTCAGCATGCCGATCTCGCCGCTGTCCCACTGGGCGACCATCTTGGTGAAGTCGTTGTTGACGTCCGCCGCGGGGGTGTTCTTCTTGAACAGGCCCACGTACTTCTCCAGCGCCGCCACGTTCGCCGGGTCGTCGACGGTCGTCCGGTCGCCGTTCCAGAAGCTCTTGATGCCGCTCTGGCCGTACATGGCGTCCAGGGCCTGGGCGATGGAGCCCGCGCCGCCGCGGATCGTGTAGCCGAAGCGGTTCTTGTCCTTCTGCGTCAGCTTGTCGGCCGCCGCGTAGAACTTCGACCAGGTGGTGGGCTCCTCGAGGCCGGCCGCCTGGAAGAGGTCCGTGCGGTAGTAGAGGACGCCGTTGCTCGCCGAGGTGGGGACGGTGAACATCTTCCCCTGGCCACCCGCGGACTTCACGCTGTCGACCATGCCCGCGTTCAGCCTGCCCTTCAGCGAGCTGCCGTCGATCCGGGCGTCGAGGGGCTCCAGGGCGTTCTGCGCGGCGATGCCGGCGAGCATCGCGGCCCCGACGCCGCCGACGTCCGGCAGGCCGCCGCCCTGGATCGCCGTGTCGTACTTGGACTGCACCTCGGTCGAGGCGATCCCGACGTACGTCACCTTGATGTCGGGGTTCTTCTGCTCGAAGTCCTTGATGATCTCCTTCCAGACCTCGGTGCGCACACCGCCGTTGTTGTCCCAGAAGGTGATCTCTCCCTTGCCCGCGCCCTCGTTGCCCTTGTCGCCGGCCGCGCCGCTGCCGTCGTCACCGCAGGCGGTGGCGGTCAGGGCGAGCACGGTGGTCAGGGCCAGGGCGGAAGCGGCTCTGCGCCGCCCGTTGCGGAAGATGGTCATCATCGGCTCTCTTCTCTCGGGTCTTGCGGGGGTGGTGGGGCGTGAGGGGTGTGCTGAAGGCCGCTCGGGGGAGCCGAGCGGGCGGGGACGTGTGCCGGGGGCGAGGGGCGGGGTGCGCCCGGTGGTCCGGGCGGGTTCAGGGGCTGACGCGGAAGGAGGTGAACGCGGCGGTGCCGGCGGCGCCCGTACCCGGTGGCGCCGCGGCGAAGAGGCCGAGCAGGGCCCCGACCCAGCGCCAGGGCGTGGCGGCGAAGACCTGCCCGCAGACCGTGAAGTCCGCGCCGTCCGCGGAGGCGTACGAGAAGCGGACGCGCGCTCCGGACAGGAGCTCGATCCGCAGCCTGACCCGGTCGCCGGGAGCGGGCCGCGGGGCCGCCGCGTCCCGCTCCTCCTCGGCGTTCGCCGGCGCGAACCGGTGCACGAGGCGTACCGAGCCGTCGGCGGTGCGCTCCAGCCCGATCCAGGCGTACGCGTCGCCGAGCACCACCAGCCCGGCACGGGCGCCCGGCGACCCGCCCGCGAGCCGCAACTCCACCTCGACCGTGCCCGGCCTGGCAGGCAGCCGCTGGGTGAGCAGGTGCGGCAGCGCGCGGAGATCGTCGATCCGCTCCGTGCGGCCGCAGTCGAGCCACAGCCCGTCGCCGGAATGGTGGGTCGTCCAGCCGTCCACGGGGTTGGCCGTCCACTGCCACTGGCGTCCGAACCGGCCCCCGGGGAACAGGTCGTCCGTGGCGGGCGCGGACTGCGGCTGCTCCGGCAGGGCGGGCTTGGCGTGCACCGGCGCCGAGCACCGGCCACCCGTCGGCACCCCAGCGCATGGGCTGGAGATGGACGAGCCGCCCGTACGCCCCGCGCTGCTGGAAGTGCACGAACCAGTCCTCGCCGTGCTGCGTCCGCACCCAGCCGCCCTGGTGGGGGCCGTTGACCTCGGTGTCCCCCTGCTCCAGGACGATCCGCTCCTCGTACGGCCCGAAGAACGACCGCGAGCGGAACGCCCCCTGCCAGCCGGTGGCCACACCGCCCGCCGGGGCGAGGATCCAGAACCAGCCGTCGTGCCGGTACAGCTTCGGCCCTTCGAGCGTGAACCAGCCGGGGATCCGGTCCGCGTCGACGATCGTCCGCCCGCCGTCGAGGAGCCGCTCGCCGTCCGGACTCATCCGGTGCCCGGTGAGCCGGTTGCTGACCCCCGAACGCGACTTGGCCCAGGCGTGCACCAGATACGCCTCGCCCGTCTCCTCGTCCCACAGCGGACACGGGTCGATGAGTCCACGACCCGCCTTCACCAGCTTCGGAGTGCTCCACGGCCCGCGCACGGACGAGGAGTTCACCTGCCAGATGCCGTGGTCCGGGTCGCCCCAGAAGATCCGGAACCGGCCGTCGTGATGGCGCAGGGAGGGAGCCCACACCCCGCCGTCGTGCCGGGGGACCGCGTACGCGGCCTCCGGCGGAAGCCGGTCCAGCGCGTGCCCGACGAGCGTCCAGTTGACCAGGTCCCGGGAGTGCAGCAGCGGCAGTCCGGGGACCCGGCCGAAGCTGGAGGCGGTGAGGTAGTAGTCCTCGCCGACGCGCAGCACGTCCGGATCGGACCAGTCCGCGGCCAGGACGGGATTGCGGTAGGTCCCGTTCCCCAGGTCTCCGGTGCGCACGGCCCCCTTCACGCCGCCACCGCCTCGCGCACCGCGGCCGCGGCGCCGGCCCGGTCGAGCCGGCCGTCCGCCACCACGACGACCACCCGCCGGACGAGCGTTCCGCCGGGCGGGACGACCAGCCGGTCGGCGTGGGCGAGGGAGGAACCGACACCCGGGTACTCGGCGGCCCGGACGAACCACGGATCGCGCCGGGTCTCCTCGGTCGCCCCCGCGAAGACCAGCGTCCAGCCCTCGCCGGCCAGCGCCACCCACTCCGACCGCCGCCCGTGCACGGCCCGCTCGCCCGCCGCGTCCGCGCCGAAGACGTCCGGAGCGGTCGCCTCCCGGGGAGCGCGCCAGAAGAAGCCCCCGTAGGCCGCGCCCGGGCGCCCGTTGGTGGCGGGACTGCCCAGCGACAGCCCGCGGCCCGACACGTCGGTCAGCGAGAAGGTGAGGTCCAGCGCCCAGGCGGCCCCGCCCACCTCCGCCGTCGCCACGGTCCGGGTCTCCCGCAGGAGCACCCGGTCCCCGGCGGACCAGCTCAGCTCCTCGACGAAGCCGCCGGGCCCCGACCGCCGGAAGCCGTCGTGCCGCTGCTCACCGTGGTTGTCCAGAGCCGCCGGTCCGTGGTCGCGGACGAAGGTCCGCCCACCCCAGAAGTTGTGCCCCGCCACATCCGGCACGGCCACGCCCGCACCCAGGTGGTGCGGATGGTCCTCGGGCATCAGCTCGGTCACCCGGACCCCGCCCAGCGTGGTGACAGGGTGCAGGAACGGCCGGGGGGAGTGACGCGGATCCAGTTCCGGCCGGGTGACGTACCGCGCCACCGGGCGGCCGGCGCAGCACAGCTCGATCGAGTCGGGCTTCATCGCGTCTCCACCGTGGTCGGCAGCGCCCACGGGGCGCCGAGTTCGGAGTAGAGGCCGAGGGTGTCGGCGCTCGCGTCGACGAGGGCGTCGACGCCGTGGACGATCCGCCGCGGCGCGGCCCCGGACGCATCGACGCGCCAGCAGGCGTCCGGCAGCCGCACCGGGTCCGGCGCCAGCCGGACCGCCTCCACGACCCGCATGAACGCGCCGGTCTCCTCGGGCGGCACACACAGCGCCTCGCCGCCCGTCACATGCCCGACCAGGTTCTCCAGCAGGTCGGTGCGGCCGTGGACGGTCTCCTCCGGACCGTGCCCGCCCCGCTGGAGCAGCACCCGGTCCTGCTTGTACCAGAAGGTGATGCGGCCCCGGGTGCCGTGGACCACCACGTACGGCTCGGAGTTCGTCTCGGCGCACAAGGTCGCCGCGACGGTGACCGGGACACCCCGGGCCGTCCCGATCCGCACGCACGACGTGTCGTCGGACTCGATCGCGTACGCCCGCAGCAACTCGGGCTCGATCGACACCACGTCCTCGGCCCGCGTGCTGCCGGCGAGCGCGAGCGCGGTGGCCACGGCGTGCGCCAGTGGGTTGGTCAACGCGCCGTCGACCACGTCGACACCCTCCATGCGCCGCCGCCCCGCCCAGGGCGAACGCCGGAAGTACGCCTCGTCCCGCACCCACGCCCCGGCCGCGCCGACGCCGAGCAGCTCACCGACCACACCGTCCGCGATCAGCTCCCGGAGGGCGGGAACGGCGTGCGAGCCCAGCGACTGGAAGCCGATCTGGCACGCCACGCCCGCCGCCGCGACGCCGTCCGCCATCCGGCGGAACTCCGCGAACGACGGCGCCGGCGGCTTCTCCAGGAGCAGGTGCGCCCCGTGCCCGGCCGCGGTCAGCGCCAGGTCCGTGTGCGTCTGGATCGGCGTGCAGACCACCGCGATCCGGGCCCCGGTGGCGGCCAGCAGATCCCCGAGGTCGGCGGACTGCTCCGGTGCGCCCGGGCCCTCCAGCTCCGCGGCGTCCAGGGGGCGCAGTTCGCAGACGCCGGCCAGGCGCACCAGGCCCAGGCGTTCGAGCCGCCGGATGTTGAGCAGGTGCGTGCGGCCGTGGCCGCGCGCACCCGCCAGGACGACGGGCAGCGGGGTGCGTACGGCGCTCATCCCTTCACCGCCCCCGCGCTGAAGCCGGTGACCAGCCACTTCTGGATGAAGGCGAACACGACCACGACCGGTACGGCCGCGATGACACCGCCCGCCGCGAGCGCCCCCAGGTCGACGCTGTCCGCGCCCATGAGGGTGTTCAGGCCGACCGGGATCGTCTGCTTCTCCTGGCTGCTGAGGAACATCAGCGCGAACAGGAAGTGGTTCCAGGCGTGCACGAAGGCGAAGGAGCCGACGGCCACCAGACCGGGGCGCAGCAGGGGCAGCACCACGATGCGGAACGCCGCGAAGCGGCTGCAGCCGTCCACCCAGGCGGCCTCCTCCAGGGAGTACGGCACGTTCTTGATGAAACCGCTGATGAGGATCATGGACAGCGGGAGCTGGAAGACGGTCTCCGCGATGATGACGCTGCCCAGCGAGTTGATCATCCGCAGGTTGGCGAAGATCTGGAACAGCGGGACCAGCAGCAGCGCGCCCGGGACGAACTGGGAGCACAGCAGGGCCAGCATGAACCCCTTCCTGGCGCGGAAGTCGAACCGGGCCAGCGCGTATCCGCCGGCGAGCGCGATCACCGTCGTCATCACCAGCGTCGCCAGACCGATCAGCAGACTGTTCTGGAAGAACGTGGCGAAGCTGCGCTCGGTCCACACCTTCTCGAAGTGCTCGGTCGTCATCGGCCACGGCACGAGCGAGGTCGAGCCCGCCGGCCGCACGGCGAAGAGCAGGATCCAGTAGAAGGGGACGAGGGTGAAGAGCAGGTACACGCCGAGCGGCAGATAGATCTGCCAGCGCGGGACCTCGTCCCAGGCCCGGCGGCGCCGGCGGGGTGCGGTCGGCCGGGCGGGGGCCGGGGGCCCGGCGGCCTGCGCCGCCGACTCCGCGGCCGGGATGCGGATGTCCTGGGCCGTCACTTGCTCTCGCCTCCGAACTTGCTCAGGCGCAGATAGACCATCGAGCAGAAGAGAAGGATCACGAACGCCACCGTCGTCAGGGCGGAGGCGTAGCCGAAGTTGTGCGCGTCGACGCTGGTGTTGGCGATGTACAGCGGCAGCGTCGTCGTCTCGCCCGCCGGCCCGCCGCCGGTCAGCGTGTAGAGGAGGTCCACGTTGTTGAACTCCCACACCGCCCGCAGGAGGGTGGAGAGGACGATCGCGTCCTTCAGGTGCGGCAGCGTGATGTGGACGAACTGCCGCAGCCGTCCCGCCCCGTCGACCTCGGCCGCCTCGTACAGGTCCTTCGGCACGGACTGCAGGTCGGCGAGGATGAGGATGGCGAAGAACGGGACACCCCGCCACAGGTCGGCTACCACCACCGCCGAGAAGACGGTCGACGTGTCGGACAGCAGCGACGTGCCGTACTCGCCGATCCCCAGGTCCGCGAGGTAACGGGTGATGCCCGTCTGGGAGTTGTAGAGCAGGACCCAGATCGCGGAGGTCAGCACACCGGAGACCGCCCAGGGCGAGAACACCAGCGCGCGTCCCAGGGCGCGGCCCACGAAGGTCTGGTTGACGATCAGTGCGAGCGCCAGACCGAACAGCAGCTGCAGGGTCACCTCGACGGCGACCCACTTCAGGCTGAAGGTCAGCGTCCCCCAGAACTGCGGGTCCTGCGTGAAGATCCGGGTGAAGTTGTCGAAGCCGGCGAAACCGTTCCGCCACGGCTTCGTGGGGTTGTAGTGCTGCAGGCTGTAGTAGAAGACGCTGAGCACGGGATAGGCGATGAAGCCCAGCATGAGCAGCGCGGCGGGCGCGATCAGCAGGTACGGCAGACGGCGGGGGGTCGATCCCGTGCGGCGGCGACCGGATGCCTCGGGGGCCGGGGCGGCCCCGGGGGCCTTGGGCGGTTGGGCCACGGCTGAGGCCATGACGATGGCTCCGTTCTCGGTACGGACGGCTCGTGTGAAGTGCCTCGCGGGCGGTGTGCGGCGGCGCGCCCGCCGGCCTGGGCGGGATCGCCGGCGGCTCAGCCCGCGTACGGGTCCGGGGTCGTCCCGGGACGCGCCAGGAAGGCGAAGTCGCAGCCCGTGTCGGCCTGGGTGATCTGCTCCTGGTACAGGGCCCCGTAGCCCCGCTCGTACCGCTCCGGCGGCGGCGTCCACGCCGCGCGCCGGAGCGCCAGCTCCTCGTCCGGCACGTGCAGGTGCAGCGAGCGGGCCTCGACGTCGAGGGTGATGGCGTCGCCGCTGCGGACCAGGGCGAGCGGCCCGCCGACGTGCGACTCGGGCGCGACGTGCAGCACGCAGGTGCCGTAACTCGTCCCGCTCATCCGGGCGTCGGAGATCCTGACCATGTCGCGGACCCCCTGCTCCAGCAGGTGGCGGGGGATCGGCAGCATGCCGTACTCGGGCATCCCCGGACCGCCCTTCGGACCCGCCCCGCGCAGCACCAGGACGTGGTCGGCGGTGATGCCGAGCGCCGGATCGTCGATGGTCCGCTGCATCGTGCGGTAGTCGTCGAAGACGACCGCGGGGCCCGTGTGCTTGAGCAGATGCGGCTCGGCCGCGATGTGCTTGATCACCGCGCCGTCGGGACACAGGTTGCCGCGCAGGACCGCGACCCCGCCCTCCTGCGCCAGGGGCCGCTCGCGCACCCGGATCACCTCGTCGTTGTGCACGAGGGCGCCGTCGAGCTGCTCGCGCAGCGTGGCGTGCGAGACCGTGGGCCGGTCCAGATGCAGCCGGTCGGCGAGCCGGGACAGGAAACCGGGCATGCCACCCGCGAAGTGGAAGTCCTCCATGAGGTACCGGCCGCCCGGACGGAGGTCGGCGAGCACGGGCACGGTCCGCGCGATCCGGTCGAAGTCGTCCAGGGTCAGGCGCACTCCGGAGCGGCCCGCCATCGCGATCAGATGGATCACCGCGTTCGTCGAACCGCCGAGGGCCAGCACGGCGGCGACCGCGTCCTCGTACGCCTCCCGCGTCAGGATCGAGGAGAGCCGGACGTCCCGCCGCACCAGGTCCACGATCCGCAGGCCGGAGGCCGCCGCCATCCGGTCGTGCCCCGAGTCGACCGCCGGGACGGACGAGGCGCCCGGCACCGTCACCCCCAGGGTCTCGGCCGCCGCGGTCAGCGTGGACGCCGTCCCCATCGTCATGCAGTGCCCCGGGGAGCGGGCCAGCCCGCTCTCCAGCTCGGCCAGCTCGCAGTCCCCGATCAGACCGGCCCGCCGGTCGTCCCAGTACTTCCACATGTCCGTGCCCGAACCCAGGGTCTCCCCGCGCCAGTGACCCGGCAGCATCGGGCCCGCCGGCACGAAGACCGTCGGCAGGTCCACCGACGCCGCACCCATCAGCAGCGCCGGGGTCGACTTGTCGCACCCGCCCATCAGCACGGCGCCGTCCACCGGATAGGACCGCAGCAACTCCTCGGTCTCCATGGCCAGCAGATTGCGGTAGAGCATCGGGGTCGGCTTCTGGAAGGTCTCCGACAAGGTGGAGACCGGGAACTCCAGCGGGAAGCCGCCCGCCTGCCACACCCCCCGCTTCACCGCCTGCGCGCGGTCGCGCAGATGGACATGGCAGGGATTGATGTCCGACCACGTGTTGAGGATCGCGACGACCGGCTTGCCCAGGTGCTCCTCGGGCAGATACCCGAGCTGCCGCGTGCGCGCCCGATGGCTGAACGAACGCAGCCCGTCCGTCCCGTACCACTGGTGGCTGCGCAGCTCCTCGGGAGCACGCACCCGGCCCCGCTCCCCGGACTCCCGGTCCAGGTCCTCGCGCCCGCTCACGCCTGCCACCCCGCGGCTATCGCGGCGACCTCGGCACGCTGCGACTCGGGCAGCTCCCGGCTCGGCGGACGGATGTCACGACGGCACAGACCGAGCGACGACAGGGCCTCCTTGACGACGGTCACGTTGTCCGCACTGCCGTTGGCCGCCCGCAGCTCCTCGAAACGGCGGATCTGCTCCCAGACCTTCATGGACCCCGGATAGTCTCCCGCCCGCAGCGCGGACAGCATCTCCAGCGAGACGGACGGGGCCACGTTGACCAGCCCCGAGGTGAAACCGGTGGCACCACCGGCGAAGTAGGAGGGGGCGTACGGCTCGGCGAGCCCCGCCACCCAGACGAACCTGTCGAGCCCCGCGTCCCGGGCGAAGCCCGCGAACCGGGCCGCGTCCGCGACGGCGTACTTCACCCCCACGACGTTCGGGCAGACCTCGCCCAGCTCCGCCAACCGCTCCCCGCCGAGCACGGCGTTGCGGATGTACGGCACCACCCCGAGCTCCGGCACGGCCTCGGCGATGGCCCGGTGGTAGTCCACCCAGCCACCCTCCGAGACGTACGGGTGCACGGGCTGGTGCACCATCAGCATCTGCGCCCCGGCGGCGCGGGCGTGCCGGGCGGCCTCGACCGCGGTGGGGACGTCGTGGCCGACGCCGACGAGAATCGTGGCCCGGTCGCCCGCCTCGTCGAGGGTCAACTCCGTCACCCGACGGCGCTCGTCGGGGGTCAGGGCGTAGAACTCGCCGGTGTTGCCGTTCGGGGTCAGGGTGCGCACGCCGCCGTCGAGCAGCCGGCGCAGAAGGGTGCGATGCGCCGCCGTGTCGAGCGTGCCCTGCGCGGTGAACGGCGTGACGGGGATCGCGACGACGTCGGCGAGAGCGGCCTTCAGGAGTTCGAACGTCATGGTCACTCACCGCTCCGGGGGAAGGCGCGCTCGACGAACGAGGCGATGTGGTCGTGGACCGCGCGGCCCGCTCCGGCGACGTCGCCGGAGCGGGCCAGCCGCAGGATCTCCTCGTGCTCGGCCGCCTCCCGCTCCCAGGAGGGCACGGCGGCCCAGGCCACCGTCGAGACGAGGGCGGCCTGGTCGCGCACCTCGTCGAGCATCCGGCCGAGCAGCGGGTTGCCGCAGGGCAGGTACAGCGCGCGGTGGAAGTCCCGGTTCGCCAGGGAGCGTTCGGCCTGGTCCTCGGCGGTGGCGGCCCGGTGCAGCGCGTCGTGCGCGGCGTCGAGCGGGGCCCCGGTCGCCACGGTGCGGCGCACGGCTTCCGGTTCCAGCAGCAGCCGCACGTCGTAGACCGCGCGGGCCATGTCCGCGTCCACCATCCGCACGGTGACGCCCTTGTACTGGCTCATCACGACCAGTCCGCTGCCGGCGAGCGTCTTGAGGGCCTCCCGCACCGGCGTCTTCGACACCCCGAAACGCGCGGCGAGTTCGGTCTCCACCAGGGCCTGCCCCGGTCTCAGGCCGCCGGTCAGGATGTCGTGCTTGATCGCCTCCAGGACGAACTGGGTGCGGGACGGGATGGGGCTGGGGGCGAAGGTCATGACGCACTCTCAGATCTCATGTATCGCGTCTCATATATGACGTACGAAGTGCAACGTCGATGAAGCTAGGGGGGTGTTGAGAGTTCGTCAATGCTTTGCGCAGGACTTTCAGAAAGCGCTTACTGGGGGGGGGTGGGCGCTTGGGGCCGGGCGGTCTTGGAGGGTGCGGGTTTTGGGGCGTTGGGGCCGGGGCTCTTGTCGGCTTCTGGTGGTTGGCCGCCCTCTCTCCGAGTGTGGCAGCCGGGTCCGTGCCCTCAAGGGCGCTCCTTCGTCGCGTCGCTGCGCGATGGCCTTCGGCCACCCTTGACCGCCCGGTCCCGGCTGCCTTTTCACACTCGGAGGGCGGCCCGGGGAGGGGCCAGCCGGGGGGTTCGGGGTGCCCCGGGCGCCGTCGGCGGCCGAAGGCTTTCGGGGTGGCTTCCCGCATTCATTGAATGGGGTGACCCGGCACGGCTTAGCGGCAATTCCTCGTGTCTTGGCGGGGATTCATGCCCCGCTGGTCATTCCCGGTGGTGGGTGATCCCTGATCCGAGGAGGACTTGGGATGGTTGCCGACCCGGGCGGGCCATCGCCGTCGCCCTGCATCCGGCCCCTGGCCGGTGCGGTGGCAGTGCCCTCTCCCTCTCTCCGAATGACGCTAAGGCGTACATTACCTGCGGTAACCTGGGCAGGATAAGGGACTTAGCAGGCATATCGGACTCTCGGGGGGCTTAATGTACGCCGTAGCGTCATCGGGCAGCCGATCCCAGACTGCGTTGGGACGGGTGGGGTGGATGGGATCCGCCCTGGCCCGAGCTGGCGATGACGGTGGCGGATTCGGCTTCACCCCCACCGGACATTGACCAGCGGGGCATGAATCCCAGCCAGGAATCGAGTCGCATCCGCTAAGCCGTGCCCGACTGCCCCATTCAATGGGTGCGGGAAACCACCCCCGGACCCGACGGGGGCCGACGGCGCTGCGCGCCCCCGGCCCCCCGCCTTGGACCCCCTCCCCGGGCCGCCCTCCGAGTGTGAAAAGGCGGGTGAAGGCGACGGGTCAAGGGTAGAGCGAAGCGACATCGGCGAAGCCGACGCGACGAAGGAGCGCCCTTGAAGCGGCGCCGTAACCCGCCACACTCGGAGAGAGGGCGGCCAACCACCAGAAGCCACCCAAGACCGGCCCGCCCCCAAGAGCCAGGACCCGCCCCCGCAAGCGCCCGCCCCTCGGGCTCCCACCCCACCCCCGGCGCAGCCGGTCATCCCCCGGCGCAGCCGGTCATCCCCCGGCGTCAGCCGGTCATCCCCCCGGTGTCATCGCCCGTCCCCCTCGCGAGGTGCGGGAAGCGGAACTCGGTGCGGCGGCGGGCGGTTGTCCCCGGGCGCAGGACGGAGCTCGGATAGTCGGCCCGGTTCGGGGCGTCGGGGAAGTGCTGGGTCTCCAGGCACACCGCGCCGTGGCGTTCCAGAGGCCGCCCCGTGGCGTCGGTGAGCGAGCCGTCCAGCTGGTTGGCGGTGTACACCTGCACGCCCGGCGCCGTGGTCCACACCTCCATCACGCGGGTCTCCGCCGGAGCCGCGAGCCGGGCGGCGCGCCGCAGCCGCCCCGTCTCCTGTCCGGACAGGGCCCAGCAGTGGTCGAACCCGCCGGCGCGCCGGATCTGCGCGTCCTCGTCGGCCAGGACGCGCTCGCCGAGCGCCCGGGGCGACGTCAGGTCGAAGGGAGTGCCCGCCACCTCCGCGAGGGGCCCGAGCGGGATGCCCTCGGTGTCCACCGGCAGGTAGGCCGAACCGTCCACCTGGAGGGTGTGCCCCAGGACGTCGCCGTTCGCGGCCAGGTTGAAGTAGGCGTGGTTGCTCAGGCTGACCACGGTCGCCCGGTCGGTGGTCGCCGTGCACTCCAGCGACAGTGTTCCGGCCGCGTCGAGGGTGTACGTGGCCGTGACGTCGAGCGCGCCGGGGAACCCCATGTCCCCGTGGGGACTGTGCAGGTCCAGCCGGAGCGCGGCCGTGTCCCCGTCGGTGAGGGGGGTCGCGTGCCACACCTTCGTGTCGAAGCCCTCCGGGCCGCCGTGCAGGGCGTGGCCGCGGTCGTTGACCGGTACCTGGTGGGTGGCGCCGTCGAGGACGAAGCGGCCGTGGGCGATGCGGTTGGCATAGCGGCCGATCAGGGCGCCGAGGTAGGGGCTCTTCTCGGCGTACTGGTCGAGCGAGGGGAGCGACAGGACGACGGAGTCGGTGCGGCCCCGGGTGTCGGGCACGCCCAGCGTGTGCAGGATGCCCCCGTAGGTGAGGATCTCGGCGTACACACCGGAGCGGGATTCCAGCCGCCACAGGTCGACGTCGTCTCCGCTCGGGGCGGTGCCGAAGGGCCGGTGGCCGATGGTGGGTCGGGGCATGTTGAGTCCTCGGGGCAGGCGGATGGCCGGCCGGAGCCGGGGCGGGGAAGTGCGGGACGGGGTCAGCCGTCGGCGGCCGGTTCGCCGCCGCCCTGCGGCGCGACGGTGTGGCCGCCCCCGGTGGACTCCCTGACGACGAGCCGGTATCCGGGTCTGATCCGGCGCGGCTCGGACACGGTCGCGCCGCCGAGCCGTTCGACGAGCCGGTCGACGGCGAGGCGGGCGATGGCCTGCTTGTCGGGCGAGACGGTGGTGAGGCTGATCGCGCCGAAGCGGCTCTCCTCGATGTCGTCGAAGCCGACCACGGCGACGTCCTCGGGGACCCGCAGACCGCGTTCCTTGAGGGTCCGCAGGGCGCCGAGGGCGATGAGGTCGTTGTACGCGAAGACGGCGTCGGGACGGGCCCCTCGTTCCAGGAGGGCCGCCATGGCCGCGGCTCCGTCGGTGCGGCCGTACCCGTCCGTGGCGACGACCAGCGCCTCGTCGGGCTCCAGGCCCGCCGCGACGAGTTCCTCCCGCCAGCCCCGCAGTCGCAGGTGCGCGGGCTGCCGTTCGCGGCCGGTGCGGGAGCCGAGGAAGGCGATGCGGCGCCGGCCCAGGTCGAGCAGGTGCCGGACCGCGGTGCGGGCCGCGGCGATGTTGTCGATGGCGATCTGGTCGTAGGGCGCGTCGTACTCGCGCTCGCCGAGCAGCACCAGCGGCGAGGTCTCCTGCCGGGCGAGGAGGTCGGCGGTCTCCAGGTGGATGGGGCTGAGGATCAGCCCGTCGATGACGTGGGAGCGGAACTCCTGGCAGACCAGCAGCTCCCGCTCCCGCAGCCCTGCCGTGTGGTCGACGAGCACGGTGTAGTCGTGCTGGGCGGCGGCGTCGATGACCGCGCCGGCCAGCTCCGCGAAGTAGGGGTTGCCGAGTTCGGGGACGGCGAAGGCGATGATGCCGGTGCGGCCCTTGCGCAGGTGCCGGGCGGTGAGGTTCGGCCGGTAGCCGAGCTCGTCGATGGCCTGCTGCACCTTGGCGCGCATCTGTGGTGTGACGTGGGGATAGTTGTTCACCACGTTGGACACGGTTTTGATCGACACGCCCGCCCGCTGCGCGACGTCCTTGAGGCTGACGCCCACGGAACTCCTCTGGTTCGGCTCTGATCGGCTGGGGGCCGGCGGTGCGGGGTGCCCGGTGCGGTCGGGGCGCCCGGGAGGGCGCTCCGTGTACCGGGACCCCGGCGGCCGGGCGTCCGGGTGGGGTTCGTCCCGTGTCAGAGCGTTCTTCGGCTGCGTGAAACGTACCGCTGTGCGACGACGACGAGGATGAGAAACCCGCCGCTGACCACCGACTGGTACGAGGAGTTGAGCGAACCGATCTGGTTGATCAGGTTCTGGATGACGGCGAGCAGCAGGACTCCCCACAGGGTGCCGCTGACGGAGCCGGCGCCGCCGACGAGGAGTGTTCCGCCGATGACGACGGCGGCGATCGCGTCGAGTTCCATGCCGGTGCCGATGATGGTGACGCCGGAGGAGAGCCGTGCGGCGTTGACCGCGCCGGCGAAGCCCGCGAGCAGGCCGCTGAGCAGGTACACCGTCACCTTGGCGTGGGCGACGGGCAGCCCCATCAGGGTGGCGGCGTCGCTGCTGCCGCCGACGGCGAACAGGGTCTGGCCGAAGGAGGTGCGCTGGAGGACGATGCCGCCGGCGCCGAAGAGGGCGAGCGCGACGAGGATCGGGTAGCCGAAGCCCGCGATGCTGCCCTGGCCGAGGGTGGCGAAGGCCGAGTCCTTGGGGACCAGGTAGGTCGTGGCGCCTTCGTCGGTGAGGGCGAGCAGCAGCCCGCGGGCGCCGAGCAGGGAGGCGAGGGTGACGATGAAGGGGGCCATCCCGGCCCGGGCGATGAGCAGTCCGTTGAGGCAGCCGATCGCTCCGCAGGCCACGAGCGGGACCAGCAGCGCCGCCAGCAGGCCCCACTGCGAGGCCCAGGCGGCGAGGACGCCGCCGAGGGCGAAGACGGAGCCGACGGACAGGTCGATGCCGCCGGTGATGATCACCAGGGTCATGCCGAGGGCCACGATGGCCAGGAACGACGCCTGCACCGTCACGCCGCGGGCGTTGTCGAGGGTGGCGAAGGTGGGGTAGGCGAACGATGCGATGACGACGACGAGGAGCAGGACGGCGAGCACGCCCTGACGCTGGACGAGCGAGGCGAGGCGTTCCCGGCCGGAGACCTCGGTGCCCGCGCGGTCCGTGACGGCGGTGCCCTTCGTGGGCGCGGGCGCCGGGGCGCCCGTCCCCGAGGAGGCCAGGGGTGAGGTGAGGTTCATCGGGATCGGCGCTCCCGTGCGACGTAGACGGCGGCGATGATGATGGCCGCCTGGGCTATCTGGGCGGTGGAGTCGGGCAGGTCGTGCTTGACGAGCGTGGCGCGCAGCAGCTGCATGAGCAGCGCGCCGGCGACGGTGCCGAGCACGCGGATGGAACCACCGCTGAGCGGGGTCCCGCCGACGACGACGGCGGTGATCGCGGACAGCTCCATGAGGGTGCCCAGCGACGACGGGTCGCTCGCGGTGAGCCGGGCGGTGGCGAGGACGCCGGCGAGCGCGGCGAGCACTCCGCACAGGACGTAGACGCCGGTCAGTACGCGCTTGACCGGCAGTCCGGCCAGGGCGGCTGCGGAGCGGTTGCCGCCGATGGCGACGATCTGGCGCCCGAACGTGGTGCGGTGCACGAGGAAGGCCACGGCGAGGGCCAGCACGGCCGCGACGAGGACCACGAGCGGGATGCCGAGCAGGCTTCCGGTGCCCAGCGACAGCAGGTCGGGGTTGACGATCTGCTTGAGTTGACCGTCCGCCATGACGAGGGCGAGGCCGCGTCCGCCGACGAAGAGGGCCAGGGTGGCGACGATGGGCTGGAGCCCCACGACGGACACCAGGGTGCCGTTGATCGCGCCGACCACGGCGCCGGCGAGCAGCGCGATCAGCAGGGCGGGCACGAGGCCGTAGCCCAGGTACAGCGGCAGCAGCGCCGCCGCCAGCGCCATGGCGGAGCCCACCGACAGGTCGACTCCCTCCGTGCCGATCACCAGGGCCATGCCGAGGGCCACGATGACGATCGGGGCGACCTGGATGAGCTGGGTGCGGAGGTTGTCGACGGTGAGGAAGTGCTCGGTGAAGAACGCGTTGAAGAGCAGGAGCGCGGCCACCGCCGCGTACACGCCGTACTCCTGGAACCACGCGGGGGCGCTCAGCCGTGCGGTGCCGCGGGTCGGTGCCGCGGTCGCCTGGGTGGTCATCGGGGGTCCTCCTCGCCGGCGGCGGCCGGGGCCGGGGCCGGGACGTGCGGTGCGGCCGCCGGGGCGTCGTCGCCCTCGGCGGGGTGGGCCGCGGGCGTGGCGGCGGGGGAGTGGTCGGCGAGCACGGCCAGCAGGGCGTCCTCCGACACCTGGTCGCCGGTCAGCTCGCCGGCCGTGGCGCCGCTCCTGAGGACGACGATCCGGTCGGAGCCTTCGACGAGCTCCTCGATGTCGGAGGAGATGAGCAGGACGGCGAGCCCCTCCTGGGCGAGTTCGTCGATGAGGGCCTGGACCTCGGCCTTGGCCCCGACGTCGATGCCGCGGGTGGGCTCGTCGAGCAGCAGCACCTTGGGTTCGAGGCAGAGCCAGCGGGCCAGGAGCACCTTCTGCTGGTTCCCGCCGGACAGTTCGCCGACCTTCTGCTCGGGGCTGGACGCCTTGATGCGCAGCCGCTTCATGAAGATCTCGACGACCCGGTCCTGCTGCGCGCGCGAGACGATGCCGGCGCGCGAGAGCCGGGGGAGGGCCGCGAGCACGATGTTCTCGCGGACCGAGAGTCCGGGAACGATGCCTTCGGCCTTGCGGTCCTCGGGCAGCAGGCTGATCCCGGCGCGGATGGCGCCCGCGGAGGAGAACCGGCCCAGCGGGGTGCCGTCGATGCGGACCTCGCCCGCGTCCAGCGGCAGCGCTCCGGCCAGCGCCTTCGCGGTCTCGCTGCGGCCGGAGCCGAGCAGACCGCCGAGGCCGAGGACCTCGCCGGGGTGCAGTTCCAGCGACACGTCGTCGAGCTGGTGCTTCCTGAGCAGGCCGGTGGCCGTCAGGACGGGCTTGCGGGCGATGTCGTGGCCCTCGTCGCCGAAACTCGTCACCCCGTGCCTGCGCACCTCGGAGATCTCCCGGCCGAGCATCATGGACACCAGCTGCATGCGGTCGAGTTCGGCCAGGTCGCCGGTGTGGATGTGCCGGCCGTCGCGGAGCACGGTGACGCGGTCGCAGATCCGGTAGAGCTCGTCCATGCGGTGGCTCACGTAGACGACGGCGATGTTCTTGCGCCGGAGGTCGCCGATGACCCGGAAGAGGGTCTCCACCTCGCGGGGTTCCAGCGAGGAGGTGGGTTCGTCCATGACGACCACATGGGCCTCGACCGACACCGCGCGCGCGAGCGCGACCATCTGCTGGGTGCCGATGCCCAGGGTGTGCAGCGGCCGGCGCGGGTCGACGGTGACGCCGAACCCGTCGAGGAGCTTCCCGGCCTCGGCGTGCATGCGGCCGAAGTCGATGAGGCCGAAGCGGTTCTTGGGTTCGCGGCCCAGGAAGATGTTCCGGGCCACGCTCATCAGCGGGACCAGGTTCACCTCCTGGTAGATCGTGGAGATGCCGGCCTGCTGCGCCTCGAAGGGGCGGGAGAAGTGGACCGGCGCCCCGGACAGCAGCAGTTCGCCGCTGTCCGGCCGGTGCACGCCGGTCAGTACCTTGATCAGGGTGGACTTGCCCGCGCCGTTCTCGCCGACGAGCGCGTGCGTCTCGCCGGCGCGGAGGGTGAACGAGACGTCGTCGAGGGCGACCACGCCGGGGAAGCGTTTCCCGACGCCGCGGGCCTCCAGCACCGTCGGCGCGGCCGAGGGCTCGGTGCCGCTCGCCGCGGACGCTGCCGCTTCGGGGGGTGCCATGAACGTGGCCTTCCGGAGATGGATCGTGTGGATGGGTGCGGGGCCGCCGGGGGCGGGGAGGCCGGAGGGCGGCCCCGCTGCCCGGGAGGTGGCCCGGGGCCGGCCGCGGTCCGCGGGGGCTCCGCGGGCGGCCCGGGGCGCGTCCTCGGGTCAGTACGCCCCGCCGAGCGACGACTTTGCGTTCGCCGGGTCGTAGGCGCGGTCCGAGATGATGACGTCCTCGGGGATGCCCTCGCCGGAGTAGAACTTCTGGGCGGTGGCGAAGGCGAGCGGGCCGAAGCGCGGGTTGGACTCGATGACCGCGTTGAGCTCGCCGTTGGCGAGGGCCTGCACGGCGTTGCGGGTGCCGTCGATGGACACGATCTTGATGTCCTTGCCCGGCGCCTTGCCCGCCGCCTTCAGCGCGGTGACGGCGCCGAGCGCCATCTCGTCGTTCTCCGCGTAGACCGCCGTGATGTCGGGCTTCGACTGGATCAGCTGCTCCATCACCTGCTGGCCCTTGTCGCGGGCGAACTCCCCGGTCTGCTGGGCGACGATCTCCAGGCCGGGGGCCTGGGCCTTGACCTGGTCGACGAAGCCCTTGGTGCGGTCGGTGGTGACGCTGTTGCCGGACGAGCCGAGCAGGATGGCGACCTTGCCCTTGCCGCCGGTGGCCTTGATCATCGCGTCGGCGGCCCGCTTGCCCTGCTCGACGAAGTCCGAGCCCAGGAAGGCCAGGTAGTCCTTGCACGCCGAGGCGTTGACCTTGCGGTCGATGGTGAGGACGGGGACCTTCTTGGCCGCGGCGGCCTGGAAGGCCGGTTCCAGGCCGTCGGAGTTGAGCGGGGCGACGATGAGGAACTGCGCGCCCTGCGCCAGCATGTCCTGGATGTCGCTGATCTGCTTGGAGAGCTGCGACTGGGCGTTCGTGGTGAGCAGCTTCTTGACGCCGATCTTGGCGGCCTCGTCCTTGATGGACTGCGTCTCCGCGATGCGGAAGGGGTTGGCCTCCTTCTCCGACTGGGAGAAGCCGACGACCGCGTTCTTGAGGTCCAGCTTCGGGGCGCCGTACGTGGTGAGCGTGCAGCCGGGGCCGGCGGACGCGGAGGGGGTCTGGACCGTCTGCGCGCCCTGGCTGCTGTCGCCGCCGGCGTTGTCCGTGGTCTCCGACTTGGCGCAGCCGGAGAGGGCCAGCGCCGCGGTGGCGGCGACGACGCAGGCGACGGCGAGCGTGCGGGATCTCTGCGGAAGGGTCATCTCGGGACACTCCTTGGCGGGGGACAGCACCGCCGAGTGGCGTGCGGTCGCGCGGTGTGGGAAGGCGGAGCCGGTCTGCCGCGACGGGCCGGCAGACCAGGGTCGGCACGGCCTCGATCTCGCGAGATCAAGGCCCTGGCCTGGGCGTATCAAGGTGCGGAGCAGCCGCCTGGCAGATCGGCGACTCCGGCTTTACAACGTTATAACCGCGTCGCGCGGGGCGCGGCAAGAGTCCGGGGCGACGTTTCCGGAATGTGTCCGAGGAGGCGGGTCGCCCGACGGGGCGCGGGACGTGACGGGGCGTCGGCCGAGTCGGCGCGGGGGGTCTGGACAGCCGCCGGACGGCGTGCTGTCATTCCGCTGCACACAGTTTTCCAACGTTGGAATGACGGTCGGCCGTCGCCGGTGGCACCTCCTGCGCCGGCAGCGCGCCCGACCGTGACGCCGTCGGCCGAGCCCGCCGGCGCGACTGTGCGGCAACCGCCGGGCGCCCGCGCCCCGGAGGCGAACATGGCGCCTCGCCGGGGCACTCCAGCCGTCACACCTGTTCCGGGTTCCGGCTCCGATTCCCCTCTCTACGAGGAAAGATTCGATGACACGACGACACACCCGCCCCCGAACCAGAATGTGGGCGCTGCTGACCGCGGCGGCCCTGGTGCTTCCCACGAGCACCCTGATCCCCACCGCGTCGGCCGCGGAGCCGGCCGGACCCGCCTCCGCGCATGCCGCCGAGAACGCCCAGGGCGCCGAGGACGCGGCCATCGAGGTGCACGGCCTGAAGGGCGAGTACTTCAGCATGTCGGCACCGGGCGCCCGGGACTTCGCCGAGCTCGGCGGCACGTCCCTCGACCCGCAGATCGACTTCTCCGGCCTGACCGGAACGTTCCAGTCGCTGACCGGACGGTCCGAGCACACCACCGCCCGGTGGACGGGCCGGATCGAGGCGCCGGCCACCGGCGACTACACCTTCCACGGCATCGGCGACAACGGCTTCCGGCTCTTCATCGACGGAAAGCCGGTCATCGACCACTGGATACCGGACTGGGACAGGGAGCAGACCAGCGCGCCGGTCCGGCTCACCGCCGGCGAGAAGCACGACTTCCGCCTGGAGATGTTCCAGGACGTCGGCGGCGCCAACATGTTCCTGCGCTGGTCGAGCCCGACGATGCCCAAGCAGCTCGTCCCGGAGTCGGCCTTCACCCCGCCGGCCGACTTCGAGGTCTACCCGGTCGAGTCGGCCGTTCCGGCGAGCGGCCGTCAGCTGCGCCTGCGGTTCGACGGCCGGGTGTCCGGCCTGGCGGCGGTCAAGGACCACCTCACCGTCGAGGCCGACACCACGCCGATGCCGATCCGCTCCGTCGCGGTGGCACCGGACGACCCGAACACCGCGCTCGTCACCCTCGCCGAGCCCATCCAGAAGAACCAGCGGGTCCGGGTCGTCTACGACGGCCAGGGCGGCCTGAAGAACGGGGACGAGACCGTCCCGCAGATCCTGCGCTCGGCGGCCAACGCGTCCACCCACCGGCTCACCACCGAGTGGGGCGACAAGCTCGACGAGAAGAACCCGCTGCCGGAGTACCCGCGCCCGCAGCAGGTGCGTGCCAAGTGGAAGAACCTCAACGGGGCCTGGCAGTTCGCCGGCGCCGCCGCCGGCGAGCAGCCGGTGTTCGGCAAGGACCTCGACGAGAAGATCATCGTGCCGTTCCCGGTGGAGTCGCAGCTCTCCGGCCTCGAGCGGCACGAGGACCACATGTTCTACCGCCGCCTGGTGAACGTCCCCAAGGACTGGAAGGTCGGCGCGGCCGGCAACGGCAACCGGCTGAAGCTCAACTTCGGGGCGGTCGACTACCAGGCCCGGGTCTGGGTGAACGGCAAGCAGGTCGCCGAGCACACCGGCGGGTACAACGCCTTCAGCGCCGACGTCACCGACGCGCTCAAGGGCACCGGGCCGCAGGAGGTCGTCGTCGCGGTCACCGACACCGGCGGCGCGAACCAGCCGACGGGCAAGCAGTCCACCGCCCCGGGCGGCATCTTCTACACCCAGTCGTCGGGCATCTGGCAGACGGTGTGGATGGAGCCCGTCGCCCCCGTGTCCATCGACGACGTCGTCACGACGCCCGACATCGACACCGGCAGCCTGGCGGTGACGGTCGCGTCGGACGACGCCGGTGCCGGCGCCCGCGTCGAGGCCGTCGCCCGTGACACCCGCGGCAAGGTCGTCGGCCGGGTCAGCGGCCCTGCCAACAGCGAACTGCGTCTGCCGGTGACGAAGCCGCACCTGTGGAGCCCGGACGACCCGTACCTGTACGACCTCCAGGTGAGGCTCACCGACGGGAAGTCGGCCGACACGGTCGACGGCTACTTCGGCATGCGGAAGATCGGGATCGAGAAGGTCGGCGGCTTCCAGAAGCTGGTGCTCAACAACAAGCCGGTCTTCTCCCTGGCCACGCTCGACCAGGGGTTCTGGCCGGACGGCCTCTACACCGCGCCCAGCGACAAGGCGCTCGCCTTCGATCTGGAGGCGCACAAGAAGCTCGGATTCAACGCCGTGCGCAAGCACATCAAGGTGGAGTCACCGCGCTGGTTCTACCACGCGGACCGGCTGGGTCTGCTGGTCTGGCAGGACTTCGTCTCGGGCAACCTCACCGACGAGACGGGACAGCGGGCCTTCGTCGACCAGGGCCGCGAGATGATGCGCCAGCACCACGATTCCCCCGCCGTCATCGGCTGGATCGTCTTCAACGAGGGCTGGGGCGAGTGGAACCGCGACGAGACCGGCCGCATCACCGAGTCCGTCAAGGCCGCCGACCCGTCCCGTGTCGTCAACGCCCACAGCGGTGTCAACTGCTGCAACTCCAAGGGTGACTCCGGCAAGGGCGACATCCTCGACCACCACGACTACAACAACACCGACCCGGCCTTCCCCGACCATCGCGCCGCGATGGACGGCGAGCACGGCGGCTTCACCCTGCGCGCCCCGGGCCACATGTGGCCGGGCGCCCCGACGGTGATCTACAGCGGTGTCGCCGACAAGGAGGCGCTGACCCGCAAGTACGTGGAGAACACCGAGAAGTTCTACCTGGAGGCCGCCGGGGCCGAACTCTCCGGTTCCGTCTACACCCAGATCACCGACCTGGAGAACGAGCTCAACGGCCTCTACACCTACGACCGTCGGGACATCAAGGTCGACCCGGTGCGGGTGCGTGAGGTCAACCGCAGGATCATCGCGGCCGGCGCCGCCGCGGGGGAGCGCGACCAGCTGAAGGGCGGCGGCTCCTGGGCCCTCGACGAGGGCAGCGGCACCACCGCGCGGGACACCGGCCCCAACGCCGAGCCCCTGACGCTCACCGAGGGCACCACCTGGACGCCCGGAGTCAGCGGCAGCGCGCTGAAGTTCGACGGCCAGGGGCAGTACGCCCAGACCGACGGGCCCGTGCTCGACACCACCACGAGCTACTCCGTCTCCGCCTGGGCGACGCTCGACGCCCTTCCCGGCAACTACGCGACCGTCGTGAGCCAGGACGGCCGCCGGCAGGAGAACCCCTTCTACCTCCAGTACGGACAGGGCGCCTTCGCCTTCAGCACGCCCGGCGGGAACCGCGCCCGCTTCGTGACCGCGCCGGAGACGGGCCGCTGGTACCACCTGGTGGGTGTGCGCGACGCCGCGAGGAACGAGATCCGGCTGTACGTCGACGGTGCGCTCGTCGCCACGGCCGTCTCCGGGCCGGCCGACGTCGGCACCGGGCCGCTCTCCGTGGGCCGTGCCAAGTGGGGCGGCGGGAACGTCGACTTCTGGAACGGGTCGATCGACCAGGTCCACGCCTACGACAAGGCGCTCTCCTCCGAGGAGGTGGCCGCGCTCCACGCGAGCGAGAAGCCCTAAGGCCGCTCCGGGCGCCGCGCGGTGCGAGCCGTGCGGCGCCCGAGCACCCCGGCGCACGGGCATCGGCCCGGGCGCCGGGGGCTTCCGCCTGCCCGGCGGCGGTCCGGACGGTGCCGTGACCGACGGCCGAATCTTGGTATGGACCTGACAATCGATCGCCGCTAGCGTGGCGTCGACACTCTGTGAGAGCGCTCTCAAGCGTTCGATCCCCCACCAGGAGGCCCCGTGAGACGCACCACCCCCCTGCGCGCCGCTGTCGCGGCGCTCCTGCTGACCGTAGGACTCGGCGGCGCCCACGCCGGGACCGCGAACGCCGCACCCGCCGGCTCCGCGCCCACCGCCTCGGCCGGACTCCTCGACGCCATGCGGCAGGACCTCGGCCTGACGCCCCGGCAGGCCGAGGAGCGGATACGGGCGGAGCGCGCCGCGGCGGGCGTCGAGGCGGCCGCCCGGCGCACCGCCGGCTCCACATACGGCGGCTCGTGGTTCGAACCGGCCACCGGACGGCTCGTGGTCGGCCTCACCGACCGCTCCGAGGAGGCCGACGTCCGCGCCCTGGGCGCCGACACCCGGCTCGTCCGGCACAGTGCCGCCGCGCTCGACCGGGCCAAGTCCCGCCTCGACGGGCTCTCGGCCCCCGCCGGAGTGGCCGGCTGGCACGTCGACCCCAAGGCCAGCACCGTCGTCGTGACCGTCGTCCGCGCCGACCGCACCTCGCCCGCCGTGCACGCCTTCGTCGAGCGGGCCCGCCGGACCGGCCCCGTCACCGTCGCGGAGACGGCCACCGCGCCGCGCACCTACGCGGCGGGCACCGTCGGCGGCGACCCCTACTACACCGGCAACGTCCGCTGTTCCATCGGCTTCTCCGTGTACGGCGGCTACGTCACCGCCGGGCACTGCGGACGCGCCGGAGCCGCGGTGCGCGGCTGGGACGGGTCGGCCCAGGGCACCTTCCAGGGCTCCTCGTTCCCGGGTGACGACTACGCGTACGTCGGCATCCACAGCGGCTGGTGGACGGTGCCCGTGGTGCTCGGCTGGGGAACGGTCTCGGACCGCCTGGTCCGAGGCTCGGCCGAGGCTCCCGTGGGTGCGTCGATCTGCCGCTCGGGCTCCACGACGCACTGGCACTGCGGCACCGTCCTCGCCAAGAACGAGACGGTCAACTACAGCCAGGGCGCCGTCCACCAGATGACGAAGACCAGCGTCTGCGCGGAGGGCGGCGACTCGGGCGGCGCGTTCATCAGCGGAGACCAGGCCCAGGGCGTCACTTCCGGAGGCTGGGGCAACTGCTCCTCCGGCGGCGAGACCTGGTTCCAGCCGATCAACGAGATCCTCGGACGCTACGGGCTGACGCTGCACACGGCCTGACGCACCACCCGGGCGGCCACGCGCCCGGCTCCGGCGCCCCGTCCGTCCGGACCCGCCACGGCGACACGCCGCCGGGTCCGGACGGGCGGGGCGCCGCCCGTTCGACGACGCCTCGGCCGCCCCGCAGACTGCGCGACAACCTGGCGACGAGCCCTCCGTCACCACCATTGCCGATGCCGACGCACCTCGCTATGTTAATGAAAAATCACATGTGTGCGACAAGGTCCATCAGGCCGTTGGCCGCACAACAAGCAAGTCTGCGAAGGCACCTGAAACCATCTGGCCCATCAGGGAAGCAGGTAAGTCAATGGAGAACCTCAGCAGGCGAAGGGCCCTGTCGCTCGGTGTCGCGCTCGGCCTCGTGGGCGTGGCGAACCCCGCCCGGGCGTCGACGGGAGCGGTGACCGGAGCCGCCGCGGGGACCGGTCCGGAGTGGATCTGGGACGCGGCGGCGGACCCCCTGATGGCTTCGATGCTCGACGGCGGACACGTGCCGGCGATCAACACCGCATGGGCGTCGTGGGTGAACAACGACGATCCGCTGCCCGGCGGCCTGCCGGCCGAATTCGCCGCGTACCTGGGGCAGGTCAACCGGCTGCCCTCCTGGGCCGACCCCGCCAAGCTGGCCCGCGCCGCCGACTTCAACCGGCGCAGGGACACGTACCTCTTCATGCTGTACGGCCTCGGCAGCGGAATCATGAGCACGGTGATTCCGCGCGAGGCCAAGAGCGTCTACTGGTCCGCGGGCGGAGCCGACATGCAGGACCGGGCGGCCAAGACGTTCACCTTCGGTTACGACCTGTCCCAGCTGGGAGCCTTCCGGCCGACGGGACAGTTCGTCGTCACCGCCAACAAGACGCGGGTGGTGCACGCCGCGGTGCGTCACCTGCTCCCGCAGTCGCCGCACTGGCGGGCGGTCGCCGACGAGTCCGTCCCGATCAGCGCCGCCGACATCCTGGTCACCTTCCACAGCCTGGGCACCTACGTGTACCGGAAGCTGCTCGACTGGAGGATCCCGTTCCCGGCCGCGGACCAGGAGGCGTTCCTGCACTCGTGGCAGGTCGCCGTCCACCTGCTCGGTGTGCCGGACGAGCACATCCCCCAGACCTGGGCGGCCGCCGAGAAGCAGTCGGCGCAGGTGCTCGCCCCGATCCTCACCCCGTCGCCCGAGGGCATCGCACTGGCCGGGGAACTGCTCGGTCTGACCGCACAGGTCGACCTCGGCGTCACCCGCGGGTTCCTGAACGAGTTCGTGCGCTACGTCCTCAGCGACGAGGTCGGTGACTGGCTGGGGCTGAAACGCGACTACGCGTCGGCGGCCCTGGTCCGCACGGCGTGGCCCGCGTACATCCTGTTCCGGGAGGGGCTGTCGCCCGTCATGCCCGGCACCTTCTACATGTTCGACCAGTTCGTGCGTGGCCTGGCCATGCTGTTCCTCAACAAGGGATCCTCCGGGGCCACCACGCCCATCACGATCCCCACGGGAAACCGGGCGGGCTGAGCCGCCGGTCGGTCTCACCGCCCGCCCCCGGGACAGATCGGCCGAGGGGCGGGCATCCGGGTGACTCGCGCACGGGACGCTCAGCGGCGCGACGCCTCGCCGACACCGGTTGCGGCGGTCTTTCAGAGACCCAGAGCGCCCAGGACCAGGGCGGTCACGGCCCCGCGACGGTCGGGGCCGTCCCGCCACCGCAGTCTGCGTCCCGCCTCGACCACCACGCCGAACCCCGCGTGCACCAGAACCCGGGCCTGGCGTGGGTCCAGTTCCGGGCGCGCCAGCCGCAACTGCTGCTCCCACACGGCGATGTGCTCCCGCTGTGCGAGGACCACGGGTCGCCGCAGGTCGGTCGGCAACCCGGCGAGCTCGGCCTCGGCCACACTGTTGAGCTCGGTGTATTCGAAGCTGTAGGCCACGTACGTCGCCGCCAGCGCGACGAGGGCGTCGCGCGGGTCGGACACCTCGTGCAGGCTCCGCTCCACACCCTGGGCCAGGAGACCCGCCGCCTGGAGACATGCCGCCGCCAGGATGTCGATCTTGCCGGGGTAGTGGCGGTAGAGCGCGGACGGGGTCAGTCCCACCGCTTCGGCGATCTGACCGTTCGTGACGCTCGCGAATCCGTCCCGGGCGAACAGCGGGACGGAGGCGGCGAGGATCTCCGCGCGTCGGGTGCGCGGCACCGGCCGGGCGGGCAGTTCGACGGGCTGTGCCCCGGGCCGGCCCGCCGCGGGGTCACTCGCGGCCACACCCAGCGCGGACGCCAGCAGCAGCTCCTCGGCCCGGCGCCCGGCGATCGAGGTGTGATGCATCGTGATGGACCCGATCGCGCCGAGGGCCGCGGTGGCCCGCAGGCGCTCGTCAGGCCGGGGGTGCTCGCGCTGCACCGCCTCGTCGACCCGCTCGACGAGGCGACCGAACTTCACCCCGAGACGTCTGCGGTCCTCGCGGTTGAGGTAGCGGGCCTCCCACCGGTACACGCCGCCCGACGCACGATGAGCGACGGTGATCCGGATGGCGGCGGTGAGCACATCCGTCAAGGTCGCCCCGGGCGGCACCTCGTCGAGCGCGGCGACCAGTCCGTCCACCATGACGTCGGCGCACTCGGAGAACAGCGCGTACTTGTTCGGGAAGTGCCGGTACAGAGCGGCCGCGGAGATCCCCACGCCGGCGGCTACCTCCTCCATGGACGCCGTGTGGTATCCGCGCTCACTGAAGACCCGCCCGGCCGCCTCGACGATGAGCTGCCTGCGGTTGCGGGGCCGAGTGGCCGCGGCCGGATGGCCGTTCGCAGCCGAACGCGCGGATGGGGAGGCGGGGGCCATGCGGATCAGTGAATCACAAGCCGTCAGGCGGCCGGGCCTCCTCGGCGCGGACCGCACAGGACGTGACTCCGGGATCACTTCCCGGGTGATCTCCGGGCCCGCGACGTGAACGGCTCCTGCCGATGCCAACGCGGACGCCGACGCGGACGCCGACTGCCGACTGCCGACTGCCGACTGCCGTCGCGGCAGCCGGTGTCCGGCGGTCCGGCGGGGGCCCGCCGTGCGGCACCGCCGTTCCCGGTGCCGGAGCGGCCGGTCAGGCGAAGGTGAGGACCGGCTTGACCACGCTGCCGTCCCCCATGGCGGCCACGGCCGCGCCGATGTCCTCGAAGGGGAACGTGGTGATCAGCCGGTCGAGCGGGAAGAGGCCCCGCCTGTGCAGGCCGACCAGTTCGGGGATGAAGCGGCCGGGGTCGGAGTCCCCTTCGAGCACCCCGTGGACGCGGATCCCCTTGGCGAGGAGGCCCATGACGTCGAACGTCACCTCACCGCCGATGCCGAGGAGGGCGAGTTCGCCGCGCGGGCGCAGCGCGCCGACGGCCCGGCGGGCCATCTCCGGACGGCCGGTCGTCTCGACGGCGTGGTGCGCGCCACCGCCGGTGAGGTCGCGCAGCGCCGCCACCAGACCGTCCCCGGGGGCCAGGGCCGCCTTGGCGCCGAGTCCGAGGGCGAGGGCACGGCGGGAGGCGACCGGGTCGACGGCCACCACCGGATCACAGCCCACGGCCACTGCGGCCATCAGCGCGCTCAGGCCCACCCCGCCCGCGCCCAGGACGATCAGGGAGGAACCTGGTTCGGGGCGCAGCCGGTTGAGCACGGTGCCGGCGCCCGTCTGCCCGCTGCAGCCCAGCGGCGCGGCGACCGCGGCCGCCAGGTCGGGGGGCACCCTGACCACGCCGCGTTCGTGGACGACGGCGTGCGTGGCGAAGCTGGACTGGCCGAAGAAGCCGCCGTGCAGCGGTGTGCCGTCGAGGGAGAGCGGCGTGGTGCCGTCCACGCGTCCACCGGAGAGGTTCCGGTCCCGCGCGGCGTGGCAGTAGGCCGGGTGGCCCGCGGCGCACTGCTCGCAGGTGCCGCAACTGGCGAAGCTGAGGCAGACGTGGTCCCCCGGCGCGAGCCCGGTCACCTCCGCGCCCACCGCCTCGACCCGCCCCGCGCCCTCGTGGCCGAAGACCATCGGGGTGAGCCGCCGGGGCCAGGCGTCCCGCATCCCCAGGTCGGTGTGACAGATGCCGACCGCGGTCATCCGCACCAGCACCTCGCACGGGCGTGGGTCCTCGAGGTCCGCGTCCCGGACGGTGAACGGGGCTCCCGGCGACTCGGTGACCGCGGCGCGGACGCGTCTCACGAGCCTTCCCCGGGAAGCGGGGCCTCGGGGGCGCGCTCGAGGAAGAAGTAGAAGAAGGGGCCCTCGGAGGGGACCCCCTTGCCGTTCATGATCCCCATCAGCGTGGTGTCGTCCACCTGCTTGAAGTGGTCGAAGACGGGCTGGCCGTCGTAGACCATGGTGGCCGTCGGCTCACCGCGGAACTCGACGGTCCACAGGCTGGCCTCACCCTTGCCGAGCTCGCGGTCGGAGTACAGCCCGCCGGAAGCGTCACGGCAGATCAGCGGCTTGGCGTCGTGCACGGCGACGAAGGTCTTGCCGTACCAGCCGGCCTTCGCCAGCGCGCCGTTGAGCGGGTGACCCGTGCGGAACTCGCCGCCCCGCCACTCACCGAGTATGTCCTCGGGCCGGACGGTGGCCAACGCCGCCCAGATCTCGTCGAGTTCGGCGGGGTCGACCGGGCCGTCCTTCTCCCGTAGCTCCTGGAACCGGGCGCGGGCGTCGAGCACGTCCATGCGGGGGTGTCCTCTCGTCGGTGCGGCACCGTGGATACGGGACGTCGGGATGGTGCCGTGCGGGATGGGTGGGGGAAGGTCGCCTCGGCCGCTGCCGACCGGCCTGAGCCCGGCGGGAGCGCGGTGCCCCGCCGCGTCACCGGGAGGTGCGCGGAGCGGAACCCCGGGGGGCGGAGGTCCGCGTGAGGGAGGGCGGCCGGAGGTGAGAGCGCCCCGGGAACGGGAGGGCGGGGTCGCCGGTGACCGCGCCCGGGTGGCCCACGGTGCCGAGGCTCAGCAGCACGTGGCGTTCGGCGACCTCCTCCGCGGTGAGCGGGCCGTCCTCACGGAACCAGTTGGCGACCCCCTGGCACAGGATGAGCACCGCGCGCACCGCGTCGGCCGGGATCGGTGTGGTGAACACGCCCTGGGCGCGGCCCGCCTCGACCGTGTCCAGCAGCATGTGCTGGAGGTAGTCGCGCAGGGCGACGTAGCGCGCCCGGTTCTGCGGGTCCAGGCTGCGGATCTCGGTGTCCAGGAAGGCCAGCTGCCGACGGTGGGCCATGTAGAGCACGATCGACTCGACCATGCCGCAGAACCGGTCCAGCGGATCGTCCCCGGCCTCCGCGGACGCCGCGCGGCAGCGGTCCAGGACGTCCTTGATGGACGTCTCCAGCAGCGTGGCCAGCAGAGCCTGCTTGTTCTCGTAGTGGTAGTACAGCGCGGGCACGGTGACACCGACGCGGCCGGCGATGTCCCGGACCGAAGTGCCGTGGTAGCCGTGCTCGTTGAAGGCTTCCATGGTGCGCATCAGGATCGGGTGCAGGTCGAGCGGTCCGTAGGAGCGCCAGTGCTCGGCCGGGGGCGTGGTGTCCTGGCTCTGCTGGGTGTTCAACGACTCTCCTCGGGACGGGCGGCGATCCGCGACATCGTACGGCCGTGAGTCATCTGAACCTCCCTTCGGTTGCTTAGCGCTCGATCAGGAGAACCTTGGCATCCGGTCCGGCCTGCTGTCACTCCCTCGACGTGGATTCGGAAAAACTCGTGTGACACGGGGAGTTGACCGACCGGCACCGCCCTCCTACGTTCTTAGCGAACGCTCAGTAAGTCCCCGGCCGACGGCGGCGAGTCCGCCGCGCGCCGAGAGAGGAACCCATGAGCCGGCACTCCACCGACCTTCCCCGCCGCGCCGTGGCGGGTCCGCCGGACGGCGTGCGCGCGGTCGAACCGGCGACACCCCCGGCACCCTCCGGCTCCCGCCTGCCCTTCCCGGCGCGCACACCTCCGAGGTGGCCCGCGACCGGGGCGTGCCCGATCTGCTGAAGGACCCCTGCCGATGGAACTGTCCTCACCCCTGGCGTACGCCGCCGATCCTCGCGCCGCCGCGGACCGGGCCGCCGCCCTGGAGTCCGCGGGCCTCGACGCCGTCTGGGTGGCCGAGGCGTACGGCTTCGACTCCCCGACCGTGATGGGATACCTCGCCGCGAAGACCGAGCGGATGCGGATCGGCGCGGCCATCCTCAACGTCTACTCGCGCACCCCCGCGCTGATCGCCCAGACCGCGGCCGGACTCGACGCCCTCAGCGGAGGTCGCGCCCTCCTCGGCGTCGGCGCCTCCGGACCCCAGGTCGTCGAAGGCTGGCACGGCCGCCGCTACGACCGCCCGCTGGGTCGCACCCGCGAGGTGATCGAGCTGTCCCGGCGGATCTGGCGGCGCGAGACGATCGAGCACCACGGCATCACCGACCTGCCGCTGCCACCCGAGAAGGGAGGCACCCTCGGCAAACCGCTGAAGCTGCTGAACCACCCGGTCCGCGACGCCATCCCGGTCTACCTCGCGGCGCTGGGCCCGGCCAACGTCAGGATGGCCGCCGAGATCGCCGACGGATGGCTGCCGTTCCTCTACGTCCCCGAGTACGCCGACAAGGTCTGGGGCCGGTCCCTGGCCGAGGGCCGCGCCAGGCGCGACCCCGCGCTCGGCCCGCTCTCGGTCGTGGCGGGCGGCCTGCTGGCCATCGGCGACGGGGCGGAGGCCGTCCGCGACCTGCTGCGCCCCACCGTCGCGCTCTACGTCGGCGGCATGGGCGCGCCCGGCCGGAACTTCTACCACGACCTGGTCCGCTCCTACGGATACGAGTCGGCCGCGGCCGCCATCCAGGAGCACTACCTCGCCGGCCGCAAGAAGGACGCGGAGGCCGCCGTACCGGCCGAGCTGCTGGAGCGGCTCTGCCTGGCCGGCCCGGAGGGGTACGTCCGCGACCGCGTCGAGGTCTTCCGCGAGGCGGGCGTGACGATGCTCAACGTCACCCCCGTCGGGCCCGATCCCGCCCGGTCGATCGAGCGCGTGAGGAGCTGGTTGTGACCCTGGAACGAGCCCTGTACGGCCCCGACCACGAGGCGTTCCGCGAGACGGTGCGGACCTCAAGTCGACCTTCCTCGTCACGGAGGTGACCCCGCAGCACGAACGCTGGGAGGCGACGGACCTCGCCGGCGGCCCCGCCCGCCCCCACCCCGGCTCCACCCCGCACAACCGCAGGGGATCCCCACCGCCCCGGTCTCCCCAGACGTCCCCTTCCCACCCGCACGGAGGCCCCGATGACATCCGCACCCCCGACCACCGGCGACGTGCCCGACGACCCGGCCCTGCCGCAGCTGCTGGCCCGCAACGCCCGCGAGTACCCCGGGCTGCCCGGCCTGTCCTGGCAGTCGGCGGACGGTGACGGCGACTGGACGACGCTCAGCTGGGCGGAGATCCACGAGCAGACCCGGAGCCTCGCCGCCGGCTACCGGGCCCTCGGCGTGGGCCGCGGCGACCACGTCCTGCTGATGATGGCCAACCGGCCCGAACACTGGCTGTCGGACCTGGCGCTGGTCCGTCTCGGCGCGATCCCGGTCAGCGTCTACGGCACCGCGGCCCCCGGGCAGATCACCCACATCGCCCGCAACTGCCGGGCCCGCCTCGCCGTCGTGGAGGGGGCGGCGCAGGTCGCCGTGTGGGAGCCGCTGCTGGCCGACGCCGACACCCCGCTGGAACGTCTGGTGGTGGCCGAGGCGGGCGCGGAGGACCGCCACTTCCCGTACGCCGCCCTCCTCCGCGAACCGGTGCCGGAGCGGTTCGCCGAGGAACTGGACGCCGCCCGCCCCGAGGATCCGCTGACCGTCGTCTACACCTCCGGCACCACCGGCGAGCCCAAGGGCGTCGTCCTCACCCATCGCGAGGTGATGGCCAACGCCCTGGCGCTGGATGCCGTGGTGGAGCTGCCCCCGCACGTCGAGCACATCTGCTACCTGCCCTTCGCCCACATCGCCGAGCGGATGCTGGGCATCTACCTGCCCTGTCACCGGGCCTCGCACGTCTATCTCTGCGCCGAGCCGACGCGCGTCGGCGAGGTGGTGCGCAAGGTGCGCCCCGCGCAGTTCTTCGGCGTGCCGAGGATCTGGGAGAAACTGTCCGCCGGCGTGCGGGCCGTCCTCTCGCTGATGCCGGCCGAGCAGCGGGTGGTCATCGACCAGGCGTTCGAGGTCGCCCGTGAGCACGTCGGCTACCGCGAGCGGGGCGAGACGCCGCCCGCCGAACTCGAGGAGCGCTACCTCCGCGTCCGCGAGGACGTGCTGCTGCCCATGCTGGCCGCGGGCGGCCTGGACCGGGTGACCTGGTCGGCCAGCGCGTCGGCGCCGATGTCGGTCGACGTGGTGAGGTTCTGGGCCGGCTTCGGCATCGTCATCATGGACGCCTGGGGGCTGACGGAGACCACCGGCGTGGCCACCAGCAACAGCCCGAGGGCCGGCTTCCGGCTCGGCTCGGTGGGACGCCCGGTGGGGTCCGTGGAGATCCGCCTCGCCGAGGACGGCGAGATCCTGGTGCGGGGCTCGTCCGTCTTCTCCGGCTACCTCCAGCCGGACGGCTCGGTGCGGTCCGTCCTGGACGCCGACGGCTGGCTGGCCACCGGCGACATCGGCCGGACGGACGAGGACGGCTACCTCTGGCTCACCGACCGGAAGAAGGAGCTGATCATCACCTCCACCGGCAAGAACGTCTCGCCGGCGCTGGTGGAGAACGCGCTCAAGGAACACCCGCTGATCGGGCAGGCGATGGTGCACGGCGACGATCGCTCCTACCTCGTCGCCCTGCTGGTGCTCGACGCGGAGGCCGCCCCCGCCTGGGCCGCGGCCAACGGCGTCGCTACGGAGAAGGGACTGGCCGGGCTGGCGGAACACCCGGTCGTCCGGGCGGAGGTGGACCGCGCGGTGGCCGCCGCCAACACCCGGCTCAACCGCACCGAGCAGGTCAAGCGGTACGAGCTGCTGGCCGAGGAGTGGGGCCCGGCGACCGGCGAGCTGACGCCCTCGCTGAAGATGCGGCGCCGGGTCATCCGGGACAAGTACGCCGCCGAGCTGTCCGGGCTCTACCAGGACTGACCGGGGCCGCGTGCGCCCACGCCCTCCCACGCCCCCACGTCCCGTCGCCCGCTCGTCCGCACGGCCCGCGCCTCCCGCGCACGGAAGGCGGCCGCCCACCCCCCCTTCCGGGGGTGGGCGGCCGTCGTGTCCGGGGTGACTCAGAGACCGTAGGTCTTGCCGATGACGTCCCGCTGGATCTCGCTGGTCCCGCCGTAGACCGTGGAGACGACCGCGGCCCGCAGGTGGCGTTCCATGTCGAACTCCGTGGTGTAGCCGTATCCGCCCATCATCTGCATGCCCTCCAGGGCGGCCCGCTTGGCGGTCTCGGTGGCTTTCAGCTTGGCCATGGACGCCTCGCGCGGGAACAACTTGTCCGGCTGCGCGTCGCAGTCCAGGGCCACCTCGCGCACCAGGAGCCGGGTGCACTCGATCTCGGTGGCGAGATCGGCGATCCGGTGCCGGAGCGCCTGGAAGGAGCCGACGGGCCGCCCGAACTGCTCGCGTCCGCGGACGTAGGCGACGGCGTCGTCGAAGGCGCGGCGCGCCAGGCCCAGCATGTTCGCGGCCAGGAAGAGGCGCTCGTCGTTCAGGCCGGCCATCAACTGGCGCCAGCCGTTGTCGACCTGGCCGACGACGGCGTCCGCGGGCAGCCGCACGCCGGTGAGGAAGACGTCGTTGACCTCCCGACCGCCCATGGTGTCGATGCCCCGCACCTCCACACCCGGGGCGCCGGCGGGCAGATGGAACATGGTCAGACCGCCGTGCTTGTCCTCGCCGGTGCGGGCCACCAGCAGAATGCTCCTCGCGCAGTGCGCGCTGGAGATCCAGGTCTTCTGGCCGTCGATCACCCACGTACCGTCCGCCTCCTGCCGGGCGCGGCAGCGCAGCGCGCCGACGTCCGACCCGGCCCCCGGCTCCGACATGGCGATGGACAGCACGTCACCGCGGACGGCGCCGGACAGCACCTCCTTCCGCTGCCGCCCGGTGCCGAACCGCTCGTACGCCTTCGCCGCGATGACGGTGGTGATGAAGCCTGCGGCCGGGACCATCCCGTACGAGGTCTCCTCCAGGAAGAGGCAGGCGTCGGCCAGCCCGCCGCCGGAGCCCCCGTACTCCTCGGGCAGACACACCCCGAGCCAGCCCAGGTCGGCGAGCCTGCCGTACAGCTCGGGGTTGTGGGCCTCGCGGCCGCCCGCGGTCAGCGCGTCGCGCTGTTCCCGGGTACCGCACTCCCGCTTGGCGAAATCGCGGACGGCCGCGACGAAATCGGCCTGTTCTTCGGTGAGGCGACTGCCCATCAGATCCTCCGAGGTTCGTGTCGCGATACGGAGATATGATAAGCGTTTCAACGTATCTCGGGGAGATGTCCGCCGGTATCGTGAGCGCCATGAGAACTGACACGAACGACTCGGGGCTCGCCCGGGCCATCGCCCGAGCGGAGGCGGAGGACCCCACGGCGCGGAGGATCCTCGACGCCGCGCTGGAGCAGTTCACCCTGCTCGGCCTGCGCCGCTCGTCCGTGGACGACGTCGCCAAGCGCGCCGGAGTCTCCCGCGTCACCGTCTTCCGGCGCTTCCAGACCAAGGACAACCTGGTCGAGGCCACCCTGCTGCGCGAGCTCAGCCGGTTCTACCAACGGCTGGACACCGCGGTGGCGGCACTGCCGACCATGGAGGAGCGGGTCGTCGAGGGCTTCGTGGTAGCCCTGCGCCACACCCGCGCCCACGCGCTCTTCGGCGGCCTGCTGCGCCTCGAACCCGAGGTGGTCCTGCCCTACCTGACGGTGCAGGGCGGCTCCACGCTGTCCGCCACCGTCGAGTACCTGACGGGCCACCTGCGCCGCGCCCAGCAGGTCGAGGGCCGCCCCGACGAGGACCCGCGTCCGGTCGCCGAACTGATGGTGCGGGTCGCCGTGTCCTTCCTGCTCAACCCCGCCGGCTGCATCGAGATGGACGACGAGGACCAGGCCCGGGCCTTCGCCCGCCGCTACCTGGCTCCGCTGCTGGACGCCTGACCGGCCGGACCGTCCGAGCGGACGGTCCGGCCGGCGGGGCGCCGCCCGGCCGTTCAGCGGCGCCGGTGCAGCGCCCGGGCCAGCCGCACCGCGCGCTCGCGCGTGGCGGCCGGAACCCCGAAGGAGGTCAGCACGATCGGCGGGGTGAAGCGCTGCACCGTCGTCGACTGCACGGAGGTGAAGGCACGCAGCCCTTCCTCGCCGTGGATCCGCCCGAAGCCGGAGTCCTGCGAGCCGCCGAACGGCAGGGCCGGCACCGCGGCGAAGCCCAGCACCGAGTTCACCGACACCGCCCCCGCGCGCAGCCGCGCCGCGATCTCCGCACCGGTGCGCCCGTTGCGGCAGAACACCGCGGCCCCCAGGGCGTAACGCGAGGCGTTGGCCCGTTCCACCGCCTCGTCCACGTCGGCCACCGGGTTGATCGCCACGACCGGCCCGAAGGTCTCCTCCGCCATCGCCGCCGCGTCCTCCGGGACACCGGTCAGCACGACCGGCGCGACGTACGGAGCGCGAACCGACTCGGGCCCGCCGAGCAGGGCCCGCGCACCCGCCGAGACCGCACCGGCCACATGCCGTTCGACGATCTCGACCTGGCCCGGCAGCGTCATCGGGCCGTAGGAGGCGTCGGCCTCGGCGCCCGGGCGCAGCACCCCGGCCCGCTCGACCACCCGTTCGCACAGCTCCGCGTGGATCTCGCGTACGGCGTAGACGCGCTCCACCCCGGCGCAGGTCTGCCCGGCGTTGCTCAGCGCGCCCCACACGATCGCGTCGGCGGCCGCCTCCAGATCCGCGTCCGCGGTGACGATCACCGCGTCCTTCCCGCCGCATTCGGCGAGGAACGGCGTCAGCGTCTCGGCGCACACCGCCATCACCTTGCGAGCCGTCCCCGGTGAACCGGTGAACGCCAGCTTGTCGATCCCCGACCGGGCCAGGGCGTCCCCGGTGGACGCCGCGCCGGTGACGGTGGTCAGCAGTCCGGCGTGCTGGGGCACGGCGGCGTCGAAGAGCTCGGCCAGCAGGACCCCGGTGCCGGCGGTCAGCTCGGACGGTTTGAAGACCACGGCGTTCCCCGCGGCCAGGGCGTAACCGATGGAGCCCATCGGGGTGTAAAGCGGGTAGTTCCAGGGGCCGATCACGCCGATCACACCCGACGGCCGGTGCACCAGCGAAGCCCGCTGGTGCACGGTGAACAGACCGGTGCCCACCTTCCGCCGGCGCAGCACGCGTGCGGCGTTGCGGGCGGCCCAGCCCAGGTGCTCCAGGGTGAGTACGACCTCCAGCGCGGCGTCACCGGCGGGCTTGCCGGTCTCCGCGGCGATGGTGCGGGCCAGTACGTCCAGGTCGGTGGCGAGGGCCTTCTTCCAGCGCAGCAGATGGTCACGGCGCCGGGACGCGGGCAGCGCCGCCCACCCTGCCTGCACGGTCCGGGCCGCGGCCACTGCGCGGGAGACCTCCTCCGGCCCGTTCACCGGGTGTTCGGCGATGGCCTTGCCGGTCGCCGGGGAGTACGTGGTGAAGGTCGCGGCGCGTGCCGCCGCGGCAGGGGTGGTGTCGGTCATCGGGTCTCCTGACGGGGAGTCCGGGGGACGGTCGACCGCGCCGGAACGGAGGTGTCTTCCTGTGCCGTCCCGTCCTGGAGCGGGGTCGTCGGACGGGAGTGCGCCCAGTGCGGACCCAGGTCGTCCAGGGTCCAGCCGAAGGGGTAGGTGCGCGCCTTGGGCCTGCGCGGGAACCGCTCGGGCCGCCCGGGCAGCAGGCGGATCAGCGCGGCCCGGGTGCGGAACACGCGGTGGACGGCGGTCCGCAGCCAGCGCGGCTCCGGGCGGAAGCCGAGCGCCGTCAGCAGCGGTTCGTCCAGCACGGCGAGCGAGACGCGGGTCGCCAGCCGCCGCGCCGGGGCCGGGTACCAGGAGGCCAGGATCCGCAGAGTGGCCGCGGCGACCCTGCGGTTGGCGGGGTCGTAGGCGAACATCTCCCGTTCGTAGTCGTCGTGGAGTCGTTCGAACGCGGCGTAGGTCTCGGGCACACCGGAGATGCCCATCATCTCGCCCATCCGCCGGCCCACCAGGGCCAGGCTCTCGATCTCCTGCACGGACAGGCGCCGCCAGCCGAACCGGTCGATCCAGCGCTTCGGCCCGACCACCGTGGTGGCCAGGACGTAGAGGAAGTCCTCGTTGGGGATCCGGTAACGGCCGTGTATGCGGTTCAGCTGCCGGGCGGCTGCCCGGCCGTGCTCCGAGTCCATTCCTTCGCGGACCATCTCGTACGTGATCAGCACCGTGTCGTCGTACCGCTTCTGACCGGCACGTTCGAACTCCTGCGTGCGGTCCAGGAGTCGGGATATGCGCGGGACGCCGTAGTCGCGCAGGAACGCGATCGACGTCCCGTGGAGATAGTCGCTGGGGAACTCGTAGTGGATGATCCACCGGTAGATCTGCTCGAAGTCCTGCTGCGGATCCATCTGCTGGATGCGGCGCAGCCGGCTGTAGCGGCCCATAAGCGATCTCTCCTGTCGGAATCGCGGCCACAACTCGCGGCGCGGGTGGTCAGGTCGGAGAAGCGGACGGTCTCCGCGTCGACGGGCACCTGGCCGGCCTCCCCGTGGCCACCTCCGGCTTCGGAAGCCGCACGGCGATCAGGAGGCCGTCGGGCACGGTGCCGGCGCCCGGACGGATCCGCGGAGTGCTGACGTTCGGGTGGGGATGACGATGCCGGCAGGACGAGCCCGTCGGTGAGCCGGGTGACGCACCCCCTGTGAGTCGAAGATACTGAAACTATTGAACCGTTTCATGGGGCGTCAATACTCCGGACGTGACGGGCCCTCCCGAGCGCGCACCGCCGCAGATGCGCTCCTGTGCCTGGTTCATGAGGGTGCGTCAGGGTGAGCGAGGGCGTCGAGGGCCGCGCGCCAGCCGCCGTACGCGGTGATCTCGCGGGCGCCGACGAGGGCCTCGGGCTCGCAGAGGAAGCCGGGGACGGAGCTGCCGTCCGCGAGTTCCACGCTGCCGAGGGCCATCGGGCGGGGGAGGGCGGCCACCAGCGCGCCCAGCCCTTCGGCGGGGAGCCGCCACACCTCGGCCTCGATCGCCGCACCGCCCGCGCGGGCCCGGACCAGACCGGGTTTCGGGGGTGTCGTGTCCAGCGCGTACAGCCGGTAGACGGGCGCCGTCGTGGTCGTGCGGACGAACCGGCCGCCGAGGGCGAGCAGTTGTCCGTTGAGAGGCTGCCCGGACAGGTGCGCGCCGACCACCGCGACGTGCAGCGGCGGGGAGGTGAGCAGGGCGGCGACGCGGGCGAGCCGGTCGTCGGTGAAGGCCGGACCGATCAGCATGACGCCGAAGGGCCGTCCGGCCACCGCGCCCGCCGGGACGGCGACCGCCGCGAGGCCGAACAGGTTGGTGGAGTTGGTGAACCGGCCGAGCCGGGCGTTCGCGCCGAGCGGGTCGGCCGCGACCTCCGCGAGGGTCGGGTGCCCCGGCGTGGTCGGCAGGAGCAGCGCGTCCGCGTCGCCGAGGGAGGCCAGGGCGCGGGCGCGGAGGGCGGACAGCTTCTCCCGGTCCGCGTAGAGGCGATGGGCAGGGATGTCGCGTGCCCCGGAGATGATTCCGGCCACCGTCGGGTCGAGGTCCGGTGAGCCGGCGTGCTTGTCGACGAAGGCTCCGACGGCCGTGTAGCGCTCGGCGACGAACGCCCCCGCGTACAGCATGGCGGCCGCCTCGCTGAAGGGTTCGAGGTCCACGGGCAGGAGTTCGGCGCCTGCGGCGGCGAGTCGGGCCGCGGCCGACGCGAACGCCTCCGCCCAGCCCTCGTCCAGTTCGCCGAGCTGCGCGGCGTCGGGGACCGCGATCCGCCACGGCCCCGGACGGCGCGGCGGCACAGCGGAGGCTGCCCCCGGCGCCGCCATGAAGGACAGCGCCTGCTCGGCCTCCGGGAGCGTACGGGCGAAGACCGTCACGCAGTCGAGCGACGCGCAGGCCGGGACGACGCCTTCGGTCGGCACGAGGCCGGGGGTCGGCTTGAGTCCGACGACGCCGTTGAAGGCGGCCGGCACCCGGCCGGAGCCCGCGGTGTCCGTGCCCAGGGCGAGGTCCACGAGGCCGAGGGCGACCGCGACCGCCGAGCCGGACGAGGAACCGCCTGAGACGTACGCCGGGTCGACGGCGTTCCGGACCGCTCCGTACGGGCTGCGCGTGCCGACCAGGCCGGTCGCGAACTGGTCCAGGTTGGTCGTGCCGAGGGCCACGGATCCGGCCGCCCGCAGGCGCGCCACCGCCGGCGCGTCGACGTCGGGCCGGTAGGCGTACGAGGGACAGCCTGCGGTGGTCGGGAGCCCGGCGACGTCGATGTTCCCCTTGACGGCGAAGACCGTTCCGGCCAGGGGGAGCCGTTCGCCGGCGGCGGTCCGTGCGTCGATCGCGGCGGCCTCGGCCTCCGTGTCCTCCCGCGGACGGAGGCCGATCCACACTTCGGGCCGGTCCACCTGGGCGATGCGGGCGTACGCGGCGCGCACCCGTTCCAGCGCGGTGCTCATGCGGCCGCCTCCGCGGTCTCGACGGGAGCGAGGACGACGAGGGCGGTTCCGGCCTCGACCTGGCTTCCCGGCCTGATCAGGATCGCCGCGACGACGCCTTCTACGGGGGCCGCCACGGGTGACTCCATCTTCATCGCCTCCAGGGCGACCAGCTGCTGACCCGCCGAGACCCGGTCGCCGATCTCGACGTTGACCTGCCAGACGCAGGCGGTGAAGTCGGCCTCGACGAGTCGGCCGCCCTCGGGCACCTCGATGTCGGTGACCGGCGGGACGGTCTCGGCCGCCGCCTCGGCGCGGGCGAACTCGCCGGCCGCCTCCCAGGCGTCGCGCTCGGCCCCGAAGGCCGCGCTCTGCCGGGCCCGGAAGGCGGCGATCGACGCGGTATTCGCCCGAAGGAAGTCCTGATACGCGGCGAGCGAGAAGGTGCCTTCCTCGGTCCTCGGGACGAACCGGCCCGAGACGATGTCGGCGCGCAGTTCCAGGAGCTCCTCGGCCCCGACCGGGTACCACTTGATCCGGTCGAAGAAGCGCATGAGCCAGGGCTTCCCCGGTTCGAATGCGCCGCGCTGCCGCCACGGCGACCACACCTGGGTCGTACGGCCGACGAACTGGTAGCCGCCGGGGCCCTCCATGCCGTAGACGCACAGGTAGGCGCCGCCGATGCCGACCGAGTTCTCGGCCGTCCAGGTGCGGGCCGGGTTGTACTTGGTGGTGACGAGGCGGTGCCGGGGGTCCAGCGGAGTGGCGACGGGCGCGCCGAGGTAGACGTCACCGAGGCCGAGGACCAGGTACTCGGCGTCGAAGACCGTGCGGTACACGTCGGCGACCGTGTTCAGGCCGTTGACGCGGCGGATGAACTCGATGTTCGACGGGCACCAGGGGGCGTCGTCGCGCACGCCCGCGACGTAGCGGTGGATGGCCTCGCGGGTCGCCGGGTCGTCCCAGGACAGCGGCAGGTGCACGATCCGGCTGGGCACCACCAGGTCGTCGGTGGGTGGCAGTTCCTCCTCCACGCGCAGGACGGCGTCGAGCAGGTCGCGCTGGGGCAGCACGTCCGGGTCGGTCTGGATCTGGAGCGAGCGGATGCCTGGCGTGAGGTCGAGTACGCCGGGGAGCCCGCGTGCGGCCAGCGCCTCCGCGAGCGCGTGCACGCGCATGCGGAGCGCCAGGTCCAGCTGCATCGGCCCGTACTCGACGAGGAGGTTGTCGTCGCCGCTACGCCGGTACGTGACCGACGGCCGGTCGCCGGTCTCCTCCAGGCGGGCGAGGACGCCCCCGTCGACGAGCGGCGGGCGGTCGGCGCGCGGCTCGGCGGCCGGTGCGCGGCGCAGCGCGGTGGCCGCCCCGGCGGTCACCGGCACGAAGCGGACGCTGTCGCCCGGCCGGAGCTGGCCGAGCTTCCAGCGCTGCCCCGTGACCACCGTCGCCGGGCAGACGAAGCCGCCGAGCGAGGGCCCGTCGGGACCGAGGAGGACCGGCATGTCGCCGGTGTAGTCGACGGCGCCGACGGAGTACGGCGTGTCGTGGATGTTGGACGGGTGCAGCCCCGCCTCGCCGCCGTCGGTCCGTGCCCAGCGCGGCTTGGGGCCGACGAGGCGGACCCCGGTGCGGGCCGAGTTGAAGTGGACCTTCCAGTCCGCGGCGTAGAAGTCGCGTATGTCGTCCTCGGTGAAGAACTCGGGTGCCGCGTGCGGACCCTCCACGGCGCCGACCTGCCACGAGGAGCCGAAGGCCGGACGTCCGTCGAGGGCGACGACGGGGGTTTCCGTACGGACCTCGCCGCCGTGCAGGACGTCACCGGAGCGCAGGGCGCGGCCACCGTGCCCGCCGAACCGGCCGAGGGTGAAGGTGGCGGCGCTGCCCAGGAACTCCGGTACGTCGAGGCCGCCCGCGAACAGGACATAGGTGCGCAGGCCGTGCTCGGCGGGCGCGTCGACGGCGAGGGTCTGTCCGGCGTCGACGGTCACCGGCTCCCACTGCGGCACGGCGGTACCGTCGATCGTCACGCGCGCCGGGGCGCCGGTGACACAGACCGTCGTGGGACGGGTGAACCGCAGGGAGGGGCCCTGGAGGGTGCACTCCAGGCCGGGGGCGCCCTCGTCGTTGCCGAGCGCGGTGTTGCCCAGCCGGAAGGAGAGGTCGTCCATCGGTCCGCCCGGCGGAACGCCGACCTGCCAGTAGCCGGTGCGCCCCGGCCAGTCCTGCACGGTGGTCAGGGTGCCCGCCGCGACGACCTCGATGCGCGGGGTCGGATCGGTGACTCCGGCGAGCGTCGCGGTGGAGTGGCCGGCGGCGCGGACGTCGGCGTCCCGGAGGGCGGCGCGCACCAGGCCGAGGTTGGTCTCGATGCCGTCGACGCGGGTCGCGGCGAGCGCCGCGTCCAGCCGGTCGAGCGCCTCGGCGCGGTCGGCGCCGTGCGCGACGACCTTGGCGAGCATCGGGTCGTAGGCGGTGGTGACCTCGGTGCCGGTCTCCACCCAGGCGTCCACGCGGACGTCCTCCGGGAAGGCGACCCGGGTCAGCAGGCCGGCGCTGGGTCGGTGGTCGCGCGAGGGGTCCTCCGCGTAGAGACGGGCCTCGACGGCGTGCCCCCGGGGCGCCGGGGGCTCGGTGACGACGGCGGTGTCGCCCTGGGCGAGGCGCAGCATCCAGGCGACGAGGTCGACGCCGTAGATCGCCTCCGTGACCGGGTGCTCGACCTGGAGGCGGGTGTTGACCTCCAGGAAGTACGCCTCCTCGCGGGCGGCGTCGTACACGAACTCGACCGTTCCGGCGGAGCGGTAGTCCACCGACGCGCACAGGTCGCGGGCGGCCTCGGCGAGGCGCCGCCGGACGTGCTCGGGGAGGCCGGGTGCCGGGGCCTCCTCCAGGACCTTCTGGTTGCGGCGCTGGAGCGAGCAGTCCCGGTCGCCGAAGGTGACGACCTTGCCCTGCCCGTCGCCGAAGACCTGCACCTCGACGTGGCGGGCCCGTTCCACCAGGCGTTCCAGGAAGACACCGGCGGACGAGAAGGAGGCCGCGGCCACCCGCTGCACCCGGTCCCAGGCGTCGGCGAGTTCGGCGGGGCCGTGACAGGCCCGCATGCCGATGCCGCCCCCGCCGCCCGTCGCCTTGAGCATCACCGGGTACCCGATCTCGGCGGCGGCGGTGAGGGCCGCGGCCACGTCCGGAAGGAGGCCGGTGCCGGGGGCGAGCGGGACGCCCGCCTCCTCGGCGGCGGCCCGGGCGGTGTGTTTGGCCCCGAAGAGCTCCAGCTGTTCGGGGGTGGGGCCGACGAAGACGATGCCGGCGTCGGCGCAGCGGCGTGCGAAGTCGGCATCCTCCGAGAGGAAGCCGTAGCCGGGGTGAACGGCCCCCGCGCCGGTGTCTTTGGCTGCCTTCAGGACCAGGTCGGCATCGAGGTAGGACTCCTTGGCCGGGGCGGGGCCGAGCCGGACGGCTTCGTCGGCCAGCCGGACGTGTTCCGTGCCGCGGTCGGCGTCGGAGTACACCGCGACGGTCCGCAGGCCGAGCTCCCGGGCGGTACGGATGATTCGGACCGCGATCTCGCCGCGGTTGGCGACCAGCAGGGTGTCGAACGTCATCGGGTGCCGTCCTCGTCGTTCTCGCCGGGCTCGCTGATCGTCATCCGGACGGCCGTCGGGTCGAACCCGTTGCAGGGGTTGTTGATCTGGGGGCAGTTGGAGAGGAGCGCGAGGACGTCGGTCTCGGCGCGGAGCACGACCTTCAGGCCGGGCGCCGAGATGCCGTCGACGATGCCGAGCGTGCCGTCCTTCTCGACGGGCACGTTCATGAACCAGTTGATGTTGGAGACCAGGTCGCGCTTGCCGAGGCCGTGCCGGGCGCCCTCGGCGAGGAAGTTCTCCACGCATGCGTGCTGCGACCAGGTGTGGTGGCCGTAGCGGAGGGTGTTGGACTCCTTGGAGCAGGCGCCGCCGAGGGTGTCGTGCCGTCCGCAGGTGTCCTCGACGACGGTCATCAGCGGGGTGTGCTCGTCGGAGAGCAGGACCGAGCCCGCGGTCAGGAAGACGTTGCCCTGGGCCTGGACGGTGTCGGGGGCGCTGTAGCGCACGGAGGTGTCGTGCGCGTCGTAGAGCAGGAAGTCCGCGGCCTGGTTGCCGTGCAGGTCGGTGACGGTCAGCAGCTGGCCCTTGCGCACGAACCCGGACCAGGCGGCGCGGGCGGGGACGGTCTCGTCGGAGACGACGCGGCCGGTCGGGGAGGTGGCGGTCATGCGAGCCCCCGGGCGGTGAGGTGGTCGGCGGTGTTGAGGAAGGCCCGGCGGCCTTCGGGGGTGGCGTCCCACAGGGCGTCGCCCGGAGCGGTCGGACGTGACCGGTACGCCAGCACCCGCAGGACTCCGGTGGTGTACTCCGGGCGAGGGTCCAGCGGGTGCGGGACGTTGGCGAGGAGGACCGTGACGTCCTGTTCGGCGCGGAGCGTGACAGAGGCGCCGGGGCCCGCCGATCCGGTGAATTCGGTGGTGCCGTCCTCGGCGACGCGAACGCCCTGGAAGAAGGAGACGGACGGCGGGAGGTCGCGCGGGGCGAGGCCGTTCTTGAGGGCGGCGAGCTTCAACAGCTCGCGTCCCGCCGGAGAGGCGGACTGCGGGGTGCCGTCGCCGTACCGGGCGGTGTTGCGCACGAGGGTGGAGGTGCCGGTCAGGGCGTCGTGCCGACCGGAGGTGTCCGCGGTGACGGAGGCGAGCACCCGGCCCTGGTCGGAGAGGAGCAGGTGCCCCTCGCCGAGGTAGGCGTTCCAGAGCACCTTCACCGTGTCGGCCGTGTTCAGCCGTTCCCAGGGGCGGTCGGCGCTGTGGAGGAGGAGGTGCGCGCAGGCGTCACCGGTGAGGTCGGTCAGCCGCAGCTCGGTACCGCGGGCGAGGACCTTGTGGGTGTAGCCGCCGCCCGCCACGGTCTCGGCCCACACGACGTCATCCGCTCCGACGCCCTTGGGGGGCGTCGGCCAGCCGCTCGCGGGGACGACCGGCATGGCGTCGGCCGTCGTGCCCTCCTGGGCACGGGCGTGATCGCGGGCGCCGTGCGTCGACGCGGTCGCTGACGGTGGCACTGAGGGTTTCCCCATGGCTCGACCTCCGGTCCGGGCTCTGGTCTCTGGCCTAATTTCTGTCGCTCGACAGAAATTAGGCAGTGGCCGCTTCGCGCCCGTTGCCCGCGCGTTTCCGCTCGGTTACCGGGAACTCACCCCGATCGCTCGGCCCGGAGGAACGGCGAGCACTGTGCGAGGATCACGGAGTGAGCACGCCGAACCCGCCCACCAGCAGGAAAGTCGGCCGCCCGCGGGCCCAGGAGCGCCCGGCCGGCGGCCCGGAGCCGCGCGACGAAGTCCTGGCCGTGGCGGCCGAGTTGTTCACCACCCGCGGCTACACCGCGACCTCCACCCGGTCCATCGCCGAGGGCGCGGGGCTGCGGCAGGCGTCCCTCTACCACTACGTCGACGGCAAGGAAGCGATCCTCGCGGAGCTGCTGGAAGGGACCGTGCGTCCCTCGCTGGAGGTGGCGGCCCGCCTCGTCGCCCGTGGGGAGGCGTCCCCGGCGGCGCGCCTGTGGGCGCTGTGCCACTCCGACGCGGCGCTGCTGTGCGACGGTCCGTACAACCTCGGTGCGCTCTACCTGCTCCCCGAGGTGCAGACGGAGCGCTTCGCCGTCTTCCATCGGCTCAGGGCCGAACTCAAGCACTCCTACGCGGGGTTGCTCGCCGCCACCGAGCCCGGTGCGGCCCTCGGCCCCGAGGAGCTCGCGCTCCGTGCCGACCTGCTCTTCGGCCTCACCGAGAGCGTGATCCTCATCCGGCGCGCCGGCCCTGGCCGCGACCCCGTTGCCCTCGCGGCGGCGACGGCCGACGCCGCGTTGCGGGTGGCCGGCGTGCCGCAGCGCTCCCTGGCACGACTGCGCCGCGAGGGGCGGGAGCTCCTCGCGGCGCAGGTCTGACCCACGGCTTCCGGGCAGCCGTTCGTCTCAGGCGCGTACGGTCGCGGGCTCCGGCTCCGATGCCGAGGAGCCCCCGCGTCCCGCCCCGTCAGGCTGCCCGGCGGAGCCCTCCCGGTCGCGGTACCAGCGGTACGTCGCACCCGTCGCGACCGTGGCCGCGAGGACCAGGACGGTGAACCACCGGAAGTACCAGTGGCCGCCCTCGGGGTCGTACACCTCGGCGCGCGGCCAGGCGAGGTTGACCGTCATGAAGAGGCCGTAGGCGACCGCGAGCGCGTTGACGGGCAGTCCCCAGCGGCCGAGGGAGAAGAGCGGGCGGCCGAGTTCGTCCCGCTCGCCGCCGGCCGGCGGCGGCCACTCGCCCCTCAGTCGCCGGACCAGCATCGGACCGGTGACCATGGCGTACGCCAGGTACACCATCGCGATGCAGGTGGTGCCGATGGCGAGGAAGGCCTGCGGTGAGGCGAGGTTCAGCAGGAGCAGCAGCCCCGCGCCGACGCCGACGACCAGCGCCGCCGTGCCGGGCATTCCGGTCCGTGCCGGCACCCGCGCCAACGCCGCCGACCGGGGGAGGACGCCGTCACGGGCCATGGAGAAGAGCATGCGGGTCGCGGAGGTCTGGATCGCGAGGGTCGCCGCGCAGACGGCCACGGCCACGTCGGCGAGGAGGACCTTGCCGAGGCCGTCGCCGAGGGTGCTGGTGAGCACGTAGCCGAGCCCCTCCGTGGCCAGGCGTCCGTCGGTGAGGCTGGGTGCGGCGAGCAGGCCGCCGAGGAGCAGCAGCCCGCCGCAGACGCCGGAGGTGGTGAGGGCGGTGAGCGTCGTACGCGGCGCGGTGCGCCGGGGGTTGACGGTCTCCTCGCTCATCTCGCTCGCGCTCTCGAAGCCGATCAGGACGTACGCGGCGGTGAAGGAGCCCACGAGGAGCGCCGTGATCAGGCCGCCGTGACCGCCCGTGTGCAGGGTGATCCCGGGATCGCGTTCCGCATGGGTGACCAGGAGGGTGACGATCAGTGCGACACCGGCGATCTCGGCGGTGACCCCGATCGTGTTGACGGCCGACAGCGCGCGGTTGTCCAGGACGTTGAGCAGGGTGGTGAACGCCAGCAGGACCAGGCCGAGGAGAGCGGCGTTGGCGGCGCCACTGGCCGTCGTGGGCGCCGGGTCGCCGCCGACGATCTGGAAGCCGGGCCAGACGGCGGGCAGGACGACCTGGAGGGCGAGTGCGGCTGCCGCCACCACCACGATCCGTCCGATGACCATGATCCAGCCCGCGTACCAGCCGAAGGCCGGGCTGCCGAGCCGGCTCGCCCACTGGTAGATCGCCCCGGCGATGGGCAGGCGGGCGGCGAGTTCGGCGAAGCAGGCGGCGACGAGGAGTTGCCCGACGAGGACGGCGGGCCAGGTCCAGAAGAAGAGCGGCCCGCCGAACGAGTAACCGAGGGAGAAGAACTGGAAGACGGTGGTCAGCACGGAGATGAAGGAGAACCCGGCGGCGAAGGAGGCGTACCTTCCCATCCGCCGTCGCAGCTCCTGGGGATAGCCGAACGGGGCGAGCGCGTCCCCGCCTCCGGGCGGTGGGGGTGTCGGCGGTACGGGATCGGTGGTCACGGTCATGGCGGTCCCCTGTCGCGGAGGTGAGTCGTCCCTGCGAATTCCTGTCGGTTGACAGAAATTAGGGACGGCCCGTTTCCACCGCGTGTCGCGGCCGTGTCCCGTCCGTTAGTGACTGCTCTCCGAGCGCGCGTGCCCGGAGTCCGGGGAGGCAGGGCGGCGGGGGAGGCCCGGCGGCCCGGCCGTTCCGGGACGGTCGCCTCAACAGGTTCTGGCACGGGGCGAGATCCCGGGCGTGGAGCCGTCGGGTCGGCGAAAGGTCGGCATGCGTCGCAGCCCTGTCTCCGCTTGCTGACCTTCCGCCCTCTGCGCAGCGCCTGTGCCTGGTTCATCGCTCCCGGGGGCCGCGGTGATCGCCGCGGCCCCCGGATCGGCTTCGCTGAGTCGTCGGCGGGCCGGGCCCGCCCTGATCCATCCCCGTCAGCCGAGGGGGCGTCGGCGGATCGCCGGCTCGCGCAGGGACGGCGGGGCGTAGCCCGCGTCCTGGGACGACAGGGTGGTGCCCGGAGGAACGATCTTGTCGATCTCGTCCAGGACGTCCGCCGGCAGGGGCCTGTCGGCCGCGCCGAGCTGGGACTCCAGCTGCTCCAGGGTGCGCGGGCCGATGATCGGGGCGGTGACTGCCGGGTGGGCGAGGACGAAGCCGAGGGCCAGTTCGATCAGGGTGAGGCCCGACTGCTCGGCCAGGACCGCGAGCGCCTCGACCGCCTCCAGCTTGGCCGCGTTCTCCGCGCTGCCGATCTCGAAGCGGCCCGGCTGGCGGGCTGCCCGGCTCGACTCCGGCTGCGGCCCGTCTGCCCGGTAGCGGCCGGTCAGCCAGCCGCCGGCCAGCGGGCTCCAGGGAATCACCGCCAAGCCGTACCGCTGGGCCACCGGCAGCACCTCTGCCTCCGCGCCGCGCGCCAGGATCGAGTACGGCGGCTGCTCGGCCACCACCCGCTCACGGCCCCGCCTCTCCGCGATCCACTGCCCCTCGACGATCCACGACGGAGGGAAGGTGGACGTGCCGAGGTAGCGGACCTTGCCCTGGCGGACCAGATCGGTCAGTGCGCCGAGCGTCTCGTCGAAGTCCGTGTCCTCCTCCGGCCGGTGCACCTGGTAGAGGTCGATGTGGTCGGTGCCGAGACGCCGCAGGCTGTCCTCGACGGCACGGTGGATCCACCGGCGCGAGTTGCCGAACCGGTTGACGTCGTCCCCCATGCGGCCGTGGAACTTGGTGGCCAGGAAGACGTCGTCCCGGCGACCGGCGAGGGCCTTGCCGACGATCACCTCCGACTCGCCCTGCGAGTACACGTCCGCCGTGTCGACGATGTTGATCCCGGCGTCCAGTGCGTGGTGGATGATGCGGACCCCGTCCTCGTGGTCCGGGTTGCCTCGGGCGCCGAAGTTCATCGCGCCGAGGGCGAGCGCGCTCACCTGCACGCCGGTGCGGCCGAAGGGCCGGTACGGGATGGTCATGACGTTCCTTCCGTGGGGATGGGCGTGGGGACGGCTGTGGGGATGGGCGTGGGGGCGGCCGTGGAGACGGGCCGTCGTCCGGGTGCCGTCCCGGATTCCGCGAGCTGGTCGACGCTCGCCGCCCCGCCGGCGGCGCGGAACGCGTCCCACAGCCTTCGGTACGGGCCGTGCGCCGCGAGCAGTTCGTGATGCGTGCCGGCCTCGGCGACCGTGCCGTCCCGCAGCACGATCACCCGGTCCGCGCGGGCGGCGGTGGTCAGCCGGTGCGCCACGACGAGCGTGGTGCGCCGCCGGGTGAGCGCCGCCGTCGCCGCGGCCACCCGGCGTTCGCTTGCCAGGTCGAGCGAGGCGGTGGCCTCGTCGAGCAACAGGACGTCCGGGTCGACGAGTTCGGCCCGGGCCAGGGCCAGCAGCTGGCGCTGGCCCGCGGACAGGCCCCGGCCGCGCTCGCCGACCTCGGTCAGATAGCCGTGCGGCAGCCCGGCCACCATCGCGTGCGCGCCGACCGCCCGCGCCGCGGCCTCCACCTCCGCGTCGGTGGCGTCGGGACGGCCGTACGCGATCGCGTCCCGCACGGTCGTGCCCAGCAGGTACGTCTCCTGCGGGACGACCCCGAGCCGGCGCCGGTATCCCGCCGGGTCCAGGGCGCGCAGGTCGGTGCCGTCGATCCGTACGGTCCCGGCGGTCGGGTCGTAGAAGCGGGCGACGAGCTTGACGATCGTCGACTTGCCCGCGCCGGTCGTGCCGACCAGGGCCACCGTCTCCCCGGCGGCGACCCGCAGGCCGACCTCGTGGAGTACCTCCCGCCCGCCGTCCCGGTAGCCGAACGACACCCGGTCGAACTCGATCTCGCCGCGCAGCTCGCGCACCGGCACCGGGCGCTCGGCGACCGGCGTGCCGACCGGCTCGCGCATCAGCGCGCGCAGCCTGCCCATGCCCACGACCGCCTGCTGGTAGCCGTCGAACGCCTGGGACAGCTGCTGGATCGGCGAGAAGAACAGCTCGATGTAGAGCAGGAACGCGATCAGGACACCGGCGGTGAGCCGGCCATCGCGCACCTGCCCGGCGCCGATCACCAGGACCATGGCGGTCGCCGCCGTGCTGAGGAACTCGACGAACGGGAAGAACGTCGCCATCAGCCGCTGCGCCCGCAGCCTGGAGTCGCGGAACGCCCAGGCCAGGCGGGCGAAGTCGCGGGCGTTGCGGGCCTCGCGGCCGAAGGCCTGGGTGACCCGGATCAGGGGCACGTTCTCCTGGAGGGAGGCGTTGACCGCGCTGACCCGCTCCCGCGCGTCGAGGTACGCGGGCAGCGATCGCGCCCGGAACACCGCCGTGGCGGCGACGAGGACCGGCAGGGCGAGGAGCAGGGTGACGGCGAGCCCCGCGTCGATGACGAGCAGGGCGACGAGCACACCGAGCATCGTCAGCAGGGAGACCACGAAGGTCACCAGACCCGTCTGCAGGAACGCCGACAGCGCGTCCACGTCCGTGGTCATCCGGGTCATGATCCGGCCGCCCTGCTCGCGCTCGTAGTAGTCCAGACCGAGCCGCTGCAACTGGGCGTACGTCCGCACCCGCAGCGTGTGCAGCAGACGCTCGCCGGTGCGGCCGGTCACCCGCACCTGGGCGACGTTCACCAGCCAGCCGAGCAGCACGACCACCGCCGCGACGGCCGAGGTCGCGAGCAGCACGGCCGGTGCGGACCGGTTGACGCCGCTGTCGACGCCGTGCCGCACCAGGACCGGTACGGCGAGCTGCGCGAGTGCGTCCGCGCCGACCAGCGCGAGACCGCCGAGCAGCGGCAGCCGGAAGGGCCGTACGAGCGTGCGCAGTCCGAAGTCCGGGTCCCAGGCGCGGGCCTGCTCGGGCGAGACCTTCGGATCCACGTCCACGCGCGGCAACGCCGCCAGCCGCTCCCGGAGTTCCTCGCCGGCCGGGGCGCCGCCGAGCAGCCCTCCGCCCGGACCCGCGCGGCCCGGCCCGGAAGTCGCGGCGGCCTGCGCGTAGGCGGCGGCGACCCGCGCCCCGACGTCCGGACCGGCCGACGGGGCGTCCGGGGCGGGGCGCCACAGCTCCTCGGTGACACCGCGCGGCCGCGGCGGCTCCGCGGCCGACGCCTCGTCCACGCCGAGTTCGCCGGGCTGCTCATCGGGAGACAGCAGCGACCGGTACAGCGCGCTGCGCTCCCGGAGTTCGTCGGGCGTGCCGATGTCGACGACCCGGCCGTGGTCCAGGATGGCGACCCGGTCGGCCAGTTCAAGGGTGGACGCTCGGTGGGCGATGACCAACGTGGTGCGCTGCCGCGCCACTTGGTGCAGACCGGCGTGGATGGCCGCCTCGACCTGGGCGTCGATGGCGGAGGTCGCGTCGTCCAGCACCAGGACGGCAGGGTCGGGCAGGATCGCCCGGGCCAGGGCGATGCGCTGGCGCTGCCCGCCGGACAGGGTGAGGCCCTGCTCGCCGATCACGGTGTCGTAGCCGTCCGGCAGGGCGCTGATGAACGCGTCGGCCTGCGCCAGCCGCGCCGCGCGGCGGATCTCCGCCGGCCCGGCGTCGGGACGCCCGTAGGCGATGTTCGCCCCGATGGTGTCGGACAGCAGATGCGGCTCCTCGAAGACGAAGCCGATCCGGGCACGCAGTTCGGCGAGCCGCAGTCTGCGGACGTCGAAGCCGCCGACCCGTACCGTCCCGGCGGCCGGGTCGAAGAACCGGGGCAGCAGCGCCGCCGCCGTGGACTTGCCCGACCCGGCCGCACCGACCAGGGCCAGCGTCTCCCCGGGTTCCACCCTCAGGGTGAACCCGTCGAGCAGCGGGGCGGCCGCGGCGTCATGGCCGAACACCACACCGTCCCACTCCAGGGCCGGCGCCCCGTCCGGCACGGCGACGGCGTCCGGGGCGTCGGTGATCTCGGGAGCCGTGTCGACGATGTCGAGTACCCTCTCCACCCCGGCGCGCGCCTGCTGCCAGACGGTGAGCAGCATGGCCACCTGGCGCACGGGCGTCACGAACGAGCTGAGATAGGCGTTGAACGCCACGAAGGTGCCCAGGGAGATGCTGCCGCGCAGCGCCAGCCAGCCGCCCAGCGCGAGCACGGCGACCTGCCCGAGGACCGGCACGGCCTGGAGCGCCGGGTTGTACCTGCTGGTGAGCCGGGCGACGCGGAACCGCGAGGAGAACAGCCCGCGCGACCGCCGCTCCAGCTCCGCCAGTTCACGCTCCTCCTGTCCGAACCCCTTGACCACGCGGACGCCCGTGACGGCCGCCTCCACGGTCGACGCGACCTCGGCCGCCTCCTGCTGCGCGTGCCAGTTGGCCGGGAACAGGTGGCGGCGGCTGCGGTACGCGATCAGCCACAGCACCGGGCCGACGATGAGGGCGACCAGGGTCAGCTGCGGCGTCAGCGCGAACATCAGCGCCACCGACAGGGCGAACATCAGCGCGTTGCCGAACATGTTCGGCAGGAACTGCAGCAGCATCTGGACGAGCGTCACGTCGGAGACGGCCCGGCTGACGACCTGGCCCGTGTGCAGCTTGTCCTGCTGGCGGCCGCCGAGCCGCAGCAGCGCGGCGAAGACGTCGTTGCGCAGCGCGTACTGCACTCCGAGGGACACCCGGCCGGAGCAGTACCGGCGCAGGAAGCTCGCCCCGAACCGCAGTGCGCCGAGACCGAGCAGCAGCAGCACCCAGGGGGTCAGCGCGGCCGAGGGGGACGCCACCCCGTCCACGACATGGCGCAGGACCAGCGGCAGTACGGCCGTGGCCACCGCGGCGACGAGCGCGGCGCCGTACGCCCAGGCCAGGTCGACGCGGTGGGCCAGGCAGTACCGGACCAGCCGGCGCACCCAGCCCGCGCCGGCCGGTCCGGGTGACGCCGGGGACGTACGGTCCGCGGTGCGACAAGGTGCGACCGTCACGCGGACGCTCCGAGGGCCTGCGGGGTCGTGAGCGAGCCCGCGGGGCGGGGCAGTCCGTAGTGGTCGCGCAGCGTGCCGCCGGTGTACTCGGTGCGGAACCTGCCGCGCTCCTGGAGGATCGGCACCACCTTGTCGACGAACGCCTCCAGACCGGTCGGCAGGACCGGCGGCATGATGTTGAACCCGTCCGCGGCGTCGCCGTCGAACCACTCCTCGATCGCGTCGGCCACCTGCACCGGCGTGCCGGTGAACGTCCGGTGCCCGCGGCCGCCGCCGAGCCGGCCGATCAGCTGACGCACAGTCAACTTCTCGCGCCGGGCCAGCTCCACGATCAGCGTGTACCGGCTCTTGGCGCCTTCGATCTCGTCCTCGGACGGCAGGTCGTCCGGCAGCGGTCCGTCCAGGTCCAGCGCGTCCGGGTCGATCCGGAACAGCCGGGCGAGCTGCCGCTTGGCGAACTCCGGGCTGATCAGCCGGTCCAGCTCGCGGTCCAGCTCCTCCGCCTCCGCCTCGCTGTCACCGATGACCGGCACGATCCCGGGCAGGATCTTGATGCTCTGCGGATCGCGGCCGTGCGCCACGGCCCGCTTCTTCAGATCGCCGTAGAACGCCTGCGCCTCTTCGAGGGTCTGCTGCGCGGTGAACACCGCCTCCGCCCACCGCGCCGCGAACGCCTTGCCGTCCTCCGACGAACCGGCCTGCACGAGCAGCGGGTGACCCTGCGGCGAGCGGGGCACATTCAGCGGTCCGGCGACCCGGAAGAACCGCCCGGCGTGATCGATCCTGCGGACCTTCGCGGAGTCGGCGTGGACACCGGCGTCCTTGTCGGCCACGATCGCGTCGTCCGTCCAGCTGTCCCACAGCCTGGTGGACACCTCGAGGAACTCGTCGGCGCGCGCGTACCGCTCCCTGTGCAGGGGCGCGTCGTCCAGGCCGAAGTTGCGGGCCGCGTCCGCTCCGGCGGTCGTGACGATGTTCCATCCGGCCCGCCCGCCGGACACGTGGTCGAGGGAGGCGAACCGGCGGGCCAGGTTGTACGGCTCGTTGTACGACGTCGAGGCGGTCGCGATCAGACCGATGTGCTCGGTCACCCCGGCGAGCGCCGTCAGCAGCACCGTCGGTTCCAGCCGCCCGCCGGGCCGGCGGGCGGGGTCGCCCATCAGCCCCGGGCTGTCGGCGAGGAACAGCGAGTCCAGTCTGCCCCGTTCGGCGATCCGGGCGAGGTTGCGGTAGTGCTCGACGTCCCAGGAGGCGTACGGGTCCGACTCCGGCAGCCGCCAGGCGGCCTCGTGGTGGCCGACGCCCATCAGGAAGGCGTTCAGATGGAGCCTCTCGGCGCGCTTGCTCATGACGGTTCCTTCGTGTCCTTCGTACGGTCGTCGGGGAGGGCGCCCAGGGCGCCCAGCAGGGTGGTGCGGTACCGCTGGAACAGCGGGTCGCCCGGGTCGCGTTCGGCCGGCAGGTCGATGCGCAGGTCCCGGACGAAGTCGCCGTCGTCGAGGACCAGCACCCGGTCGGCGAGGGTCACCGCCTCGTCCACGTCGTGGGTCACCAGCAGCACGGCAGGGAGGTGCCGCTCGTACAGCCGGCGCAGCAGCCGGTGCATCCGGATGCGGGTCAGCGCGTCGAGGGCACCGAACGGCTCGTCGGCGAGAAGCAGTTCGGGCTCGCTCACCAGCGACCGGGCCAGCGCGGCCCGCTGCTGCTCGCCGCCGGACAGCTCGTGCGGCCAGGCCGACGCCCGCCCGCCCAGGCTGACTTCGTCGAGGGCGGCGCGCCCGCGCTCCTTGGCGTCGTCGCCGGGCAGACCGAGCACCACGTTGTCGAGGACCCTCAGCCACGGCAGCAGCCGCGAGTCCTGGAAGACCAGCGAGACCCGCCGCGGCACCAGGATGTCGCCCGTGCCGACGGTGGTGTGGTCCAGTCCCGCCACCGCGCGCAGCAGGGTGCTCTTGCCCGAGCCGCTGCGCCCGAGAAGCGCCGTGAACTCGCCGCGGGCGAGGGTCAGATCGACGTTCCGGAGCACCTGGCGGTCACCGAAGGACCGGCTGAGGCTGTCGACGCGGACGGCGGCGGGGTCCACCGCCTCGGCGACCGGGCCGCCGTCGCTCAGGCGGTGATCGTACGTCGCCACGACAGCACCCTCCCCTCCACCAGGCGGACAAGGGCGTCGGAGGCGAAGCCGAAGGTGCCGTACAGCACCAGACCGACGAGGATGATCCCGGACTGGGCGTACTGCTGGGCCTGGAACATCATGTAGCCGATGCCCGAGGTGGCGTTGATCTGCTCGACCACGATCAGACCGAGCCAGGCCGCGGTCACCGCCAGCCGCAGCCCCGTGAAGAAGCCCGGGAGCGCGGCCGGCAGCACGACCTTGCGCAGGAACAGCCAGCGCGACAGCCGCTGTGCCTCGGCGAGTTCGACGTAGCGGGCGTCGATGGAGACCAGCGCCGCATGGGTGTTGATGTAGATGCTGACCGTCACACCGAGCGCGATGACGACCACCTTCATCGTCTCGCCGATGCCCAGCCACAGGATCAGCAGCGGAAGCAGCGCGAGGTTGGGGATCGAGCGCTTGACCTGCAGCGTGCCGTCCACGACCGCGTCACCGATGCGGGAGAGCCCGGACGCCAGCGCCAGCACCAGGCCGGCGGCGACGCCGATGACCAGACCGAGCAGGGCACGCGACAGCGAGGCCTGCACGTTCTCCTGCAGACGCCCGCTCACCCACAGCTCCTGGGCGGAGGTCACGACCGAGGCGGGCGACGACAGCTTGCGCGGGTCCAGCCAGCCGGCCGCCGAGGCGCCCCACCAGGCGAGGACGAGCAGGAGCGGGCCGAGGAGCCGGCCGAACGGGATCGACTTGCCGCGCCCGAGGCGGCGCTGGATCGCCGGCACCAGACCGGCGGCCGCCGCCGTGTCCGGTGTCGTCTTGTCCGCCGGCGGTGTGGAGGCCGGGGGCGCCGAGGACGGCGGTCCCTTCTCCGGCCCGGCGGTCACGGTGGCCGTGCCACCGCCCGTTCGGGAGGTCAGGTCGAGGTTCATCGAGGCTCCTGAGGTCGGGGGAGGAGGGAGCGGAACGAACTGGCGTGGAAGACGAGGGGGTCCACGTCCCGGTCGAGGCGCAGGTCGTGGACGCGCAGGACGACGATGTCGTGATCACCGGCCCGGATCTCGTCGTCGACCGAGCAGGTGAACCAGGCGGCGGCGCCGTCCAGCAGCACCGCGCCGTCCTCGTCCGCCTGCCACGGGACCCCGGCGAAACGCTCCCCGGCCGGACCGGCGAGCCGCCTGCACGGCGCCCCCTGGTCCGCGCCGAGCACGCTGACGCCCAGGCGGACGGCGCGGCGCAGCACCGGCCAGGTGCCGGAGGTGCGCGCCATGCAGACGGAGACCAGCGGAGGCGCGAGGGACACGGTCGTGAACGAGCTGGCGGCCAGCCCGACCGGCTCGCCGTCGACCAGGGCGGCGATCGCCGCGACGCCGGTGGGGAACGCGCCGTACACGGCGCGCAGGGAGGTGGTGTCGTGCAGGACGGCGGTCATGCGGGGGCCTCCGAGGAGTGGGCGGCGGACAGCCGCCGCAGGGTTGATCCGGCGGGGGACGCGGCCGGCTCCCTCAGGAGCGGGAGCAGGGCGTCGCCGACGCGGGCGATCTCCTGTCGGTACGGGGTGTCCGACAGCACGAAGTGGGTCACGCCGAGCTCGCGGTACCGCTGCAGCGCGTCGGCGACCTCCCGCGCGGAGCCGACCAGCCAGGTCGTACCGGCGCCGCCGCCTCCGTAGCGGCCTGGGGCCGTGTAGAGGCAGCTGTCCAGGACGTCGCCCCGGTCCGCCAGGTCGAGCAGTCGTCGCTGGCCGACGGCCGTGCCGCGCCGGAGCGCCTCCTGGGCGCGCGGATCCTGCCGCGCCATGCGGGCGACCTTCTTCTCGGCCGCGCGCCACGCGTCTTCGGTGGTGTCCCGCACGAGGGTCGTCACGCGCAGCCCGAACTCCAGCGGCCGGTGTCTGCGCCCGACCTTGTCGGACAGCGTCCGCAGCCGGTCGATGCGTTCGGCGACGCCGTCCAGCGGCTCGCCCCAGAACAGCTGGACGTCGGCCTCCTGCGCGGCGACCAGCTCGGCGGCCGGGCTCGCGCCGCCGAAGTACAGCCGGGGGTGGCGGCCCTCCCCGCCGCGCCAGGGACGCGGCCGGACCGTGGAGTTCTCCACCCGGTAGAACTCCCCCCGGAACGTCACCTCCTCGTCGTTCCACAGGCGGCGCACCAGCTGGAGGAACTCCAGGGTGCGCTCGTAGCGGCGGGCGGGGTCGAACTCGCCGTCGCCGTAGGACGCGGCGTCGTCGAGGCCGCTGACGATGTTGACCAGGACCCTGCCTTCGCCGAGCCGGTCGAGGGTGGCCGCGGCGGAGGCGAAGTTCGCCGGGTGCCAGTAGCCGGGCCGGATGGCGATGAGCGGCTTGAACGTCGTCGTACGGGCGACGAGGGAGGCCGCGACGGTGAAGGTGTCCGGACGGCCCCAGCCGGTGCCGAGGAGCGCCCCGGCCCAGCCGTGGTCCTCGACGGCGCGGGCCAGCTCCGTCGAGTGGTCCAGCGTGCCCCAGCCCTCGACGGTGTCGTCGCCGCGATGCCCGGGCTCGACGGTGTTCGGGATGTACCAGAGGTGTTCGCCCATCTCAGGCTTGCCCCCGGTACGCGGCGGGCGCGGCCTCCGCCGCGACCTTCTCGAAGCGCCGGTCGAACAGCACACTGACGTCGAACTTCTTCACGAAGCCGGCGCCGGACATGAGGTCGGCGATCGACTGCTCCCAGGCGATCGAGGAGTCCCAGTTCGCGGGATACAGCGGCTTGCTCCGGGCCTTGACGATCCGTTCGCCGTCCTCGCGGGTGACGCCCTGATCCTTGACGTAGTACGACTCGATCCACTGCTCAGGGTTCTCCCAGGACCAGTTGTTGCCCCGGACCCAGATCGGGATGAACGCCCGGATCGCCGCCGCCTTGCGTTCGTCGGCGAGCACCGACGTGGGCGCCCACAGCAGGCTCAGGAGATCCTGGACGTCGGTGGGCAGGGTGCGCGCGCCGTCCTTCGCGTACTGCTTCAGGTACTTCGTCAGCGACGGCTCGGTCAGCGGGGCGAGGTCGACCTGGTTGCCCTGGAGAGCGGTCAGGAACTGGGCGCTGGGCAGCGGCACCAGGGTCACGTCCTTGTGGGAGACGCCGTTCTCGTTCAGCCACTTGAGGATCGTGACGCCCTGCGCCTGGCCCTGGGAGAAGGCGATCCGCTTGCCGACGACGTCCTTCGCCGTCCGGATGTCGCTGCCCGGCCGGGTGGTGGGGATGTAGGTGACCGCGGTGTTGTGCGCGATGGCGACGATCTTGGCGTCGAAGCCGATGTCGTGCGCCTGGATCGGCGGCATCCCGGCGTTGCTCGCCAGGTCGACCGCGCCCGCCCGGAAGCCCTGGATGGTCTCGGGGCCGCCGTTGAGCCGGACCCACTCGACGGAGAACGGCAGCGGACCGAGCGAGGGCTCTGCGGCGAGCTGCGCCTGCGTGGTGGCCGTTCCGAGCCGGAGGGTGGTCTTCCTGTCGGGCGCTCCGGTCGGCAGCGCGCCGAGCTGCGTGGAGCCGGCCTGGTCGGGGGAGGCGCAGCCCGCGAGTGCCAGCAGCGCGCCGCCGCCCAGGGCGAGGAATCCCCGGCGGTTCAGGGGTCTTGAGGTGTGCAGGGACATGGCGATACGGGGGCCTTTCACGTGCCGGCGAGGGAGGGGCCGGGGGAGGAGGGCAGGCGGGGCGGAGCGGTGGCGGGCCGCCGACGTCGTCGGCGGAAGGAGACGGCGCGGGCGTCGGCGGCCCCGGTCGGGTGTCAGGAGGCGGCGGTGACCCGGTGGTCGGCGGTGAACGGGCGCCCGGCGACCGACTCGGACGGGTGTCCGTCCGGTCCGACGGGGACCTCGCCGATCAGCGTGACCCGGTGCAGCCGGCGCTCGACGTCGAGGTGCTCCAGGTCGCGCGGGGCGAGGTGCGCGGTGGACCGGTTGTCCCAGAACGCCACGTGCCCCGGCTCCCAGCGGAAGCGCACCGTGTACTCGGGCCGGGTGATCTCGGCGTACAGCAGGTCCAGGATCCGTCGGCTCTCCGCGGCGGTGACGCCCACGATGTGGCTGGTGAACCCCGGGTTGACGAACAGCGCGCGCTCCCCGGTCTCCGGGTGCACCCGCACCACGGGGTGTACGGACACCAGCAGGTTGTCGTTGATCCGGCGGGCGTACGCGCCGTCCTCGCCGACCGGCCGGTCGCCGCCGTACCGGTGCTCGGCGCGCAGCGTGTCCACGAATGCCCTGACGGGGGCGGACAGCCCCTCGTACGCGGCGACGAGGTTGGTCCACTGCGTGTCGCCGCCGAACTCCGGGACGGTCTCGGCGCGCAGGATGGACCCGGCGGGCGGGTTCACCGCGGCGGTGACGTCGGTGTGCCAGCCATCGAAGTAGCTGTACTGGCGCTTGCGGTACTCCGCCCGGAAGTCCTTCCCGTAGCGCTCCTCGAAGCGGCGCGGGTCGATGGTGAAGATCTCCGGGTGGTCCTCCGGCGGCGCGTCGTCGTGCGGGTGGGCGTAGGTGAGCTCGCCGAAGTGGCGGGCGAAGGCGATCTGCGAGGCGTGGTCGAGCCGCTGCCCCCGGAAGAAGACGACCTTGTGACGGTGGAGGGCCTGCTTGATCTCGTCGACGGTCTCGACGGCCAGCGGTCCGGCGAGGTCCACGCCGTCGATGTCGGCGCCGATGTGACCGGCGACGGGACGGACGGTGAGCGTGCTCATGGGTGAGTCCTTTCGGGCATGACGAACGAGGGCGGGTGAGGAGGGCGACCGGGCGTACCGGGACGGCGTCGGGGCCTGCGGGGTCACCCGCCGGGCGCGGGCTCACGGGTGTGAAGGGGCGCCCGGCCGGTGTTCCGGTACGCGGCGAGGCCGGGAAAGGGGGCCGGCGCCGGGGCTCCGGCCGGTACGTCAGCCGGAGCCCCAGGCGGTGCCGGCCGTGCGTCACCCAGAGCTCCAGCCCGGTGCCCCGGGCAGTGCTCCAGCCGGTGCTCAGCTGCGCTCCGGCCGTGCTTCAGCCGGTGAACGTGCTTGAGTCAGGCCGGAGTTCGGCGGAGGTGCAGGCCGGGGTCAGTGCCCGGTGGCCCGGCGCGGCGGCGCGCGCCGGCGGAGAGCCGGTCAGTGGGCGCGACAGCCCAGTCCGGCGAAGTGGTGCGCGCGGAAGGCGTTCACGGGGTGCCGGTCTGCGGCTGCCCGGATCGTGGCCCTCTGCTGTGCGTCCATGGGAAGAGTGTGATGCCCCGTCCCCGTACCGACAATATTTTCTGGCGGCGCGGAAGAAACCCGCCCCACCCCGCTCATCGGGCGCCGCCGCTGGTACGCAGCCCGAACGGGTCCTGGTAGACGGCCGCGAGCACCGGCGCGGCCGCCGCCACCGCGAGCGTGTCCGCGCCGAAGGAGCCGGTCCGCACCTGGTCGCCGCCGCTCGCCAGCTCGCGGGTCAGCTCGTCGAGCAGCCCGGGCAGACGGAGGGTGGCGAACTCGGTCAGCACCAGGTCGTCCGGGCGGATCAGGTCGAGCAGCGGCCGCACCGCGTGCGCGATCAGCCGCAGGCGGGTGCGGCACAGGTCGAGCGCCCGGACGTCGCCCGCGCGGGCGGCACGCACGAGCAGCCGCAGATCGGGGTGCGGGATGACGCCCTCGGCGACGGCGCGCCGCGCGACGGCACGGTCGGAGACGGTGACCTGGAGGCAGCCGGTGCGGCCGCAGGGGCACGGCTCCGCCGACCCCGGTACGGGCAGGTGGGCGATGCCGCCGGCGCCGTACCGCCGGCCCTGCAGCAGGACGCCGCCGGTGGCGATCGCCGCGTCCACGGCGTTGCCGACGAACAGGTGCACCAGGTCGCCGCCGCGGTTCGCGCCGAACAGCAGCTCGGCCTGGGCCAGCGCCCGGGCGTGGCCTTCCACATGGACCGGCAGTCCCACCGCGCGCTGCAGCGAGCGCCGCAGCGGGATGTCGCGCCAGCCGAGCGCGGAGTTCTCGACCAGGACGCCGGCGTCGGGATCGACCCAGCCGCCGGTGGCCACGCCGAGGCCGAGGGCGGAGCGCCCGCCGAGGTGTCTGCGCAGGAAGCCGGGCAGTCGTGCGGCGACGTCCTGGAGGACCGCCCCGTGCTGCGGCTGCCGTGGCACGTGCTCGTACGCGATGACGTTGCCGCGCAGGTCGGTGAGCGAGAAGGTGAGTCGCGGGACGGCGATGTGCACGCCCGCCGCGACGTGGTGCGCGGTCTCGATGTCCAGCGGGATGCGGGGGCGTCCGGGCCGGGGCGGCCGGTGCTGCTCGGGCGGCTCCCAGACCAGTCCCATCGCGAGCAGTTCGGCTGCGTGCCGTGACACGACGGCCGCGCTCAGGCCCGTCTCCCGGATGATCGCGGTGCGGGCCAGCGGGCCTCCGCGCAGGATGGCCCGCAGGACGGCGGCGGCGTCGGGCTGGTCGGCGGCGGGCTTTCCGCCCGGCGTCGCGATGAGCGCTGGTCGCATCGGGATTCCTCGGTCCGGGAGTCGGTCGTACGGTGGCACGGCGGCCCCGGCAACCGAGGGCCGAGGGATGCGGGGGACAGCTCGACGACCTGATGCCCCGATGCTCGCAAGCGCGAGGGGACCGGTCAACGATCCGGCGTTAAGGGGCAATGACGGTTCTGCGAAGCGCCAAGGGAAGCGAGGCGGCGGCGGGCCGGGTCCGCGACGGCTTCGAGGTTGTCCACGAGCAGGCTCCACCCCGACAGGTGCCGGGCCGGCGGCTGGAACTCCAGGACGGCTCGGGCGCGGTCGATCAGAAGCCCCGTGTGGCAGGAGGGCGGCGAACCTGTTCTTGACGGCTCATCAGGTAGGTCGGCATCCGGGCAGCGTGGGTCGCCGGACGTTCCCGGAAGGTTGCCTGTACAGGCGTCGGTGACGGCGCGAAAGCCCAGGCGGGAAGCCGTCTCGCTCGCTCGACCGGAGCGATGTTCCTCACAGACATCGGACCGGGGTGCCGGTGTAGAGTCGGGGCCGCCCTTGACCTGCAGGAAGCAGGCAGGGAGCCGATTCAGGGAGCGCTTCGTGCTGCGTACCATGTTCAAGTCCAAGATCCACCGCGCCACCGTGACCCAGGCCGATCTGCACTACGTCGGCTCCGTCACCATCGACGGCGAGCTGATGGAGGCCGCCGACCTGCTGCCCGGTGAGCTCGTCCACATCGTCGACATCGACAACGGCGCCCGGCTCGAGACCTATGTCATCGAGGGCGAGCGCGGTTCCGGCGTGATCGGGATCAACGGGGCCGCCGCCCATCTGGTGCACCCCGGGGACCTCGTCATCCTGATCAGCTACGCCCAGGTCGAGGACGCCGAGGCGCGTGCCCTCGTGCCGCGCGTGGTGCACGTCGACGCGGACAACAGGATCGTGGAGCTCGGGGCGGACGCCTCCGCGCCCGTGCCCGGGACCGACCAGCAGCGCAGCCCGCAGGCCGTTCCCGCTCACGTCTGAGACGAGGAGAGACACCGCATGGCAGATCTGGAGATCCGCGACGACCGGTCGGCCGGGCGGCTGGAGGCGTTCGAGGGCGAGACGTACGTCGGCGGGATCGCCTACTTCGTCCTGGACGCCGAGCCGCACGCGCTGGTCGCCGTGCACACGGTCGTCGAGGAGGGCAACGAGGGCAAGGGCATCGCCGGCTCCCTGGTGCGCGAGTTCTACGGGATCGCCGCACGCGAGGGCGTCCCCGTCGTGCCGCTCTGCCCCTACGCCGCGAAGTGGGCCGGGAAGCACCCGGACGAGGCGCCCGTCCCGTCGGACGAGCTCGTCCGGGCGGCGAAGACCCAGCTCAAGGCGACGCCGGAACTCCTGTGACGGCGACGCCCGCGCTGGCGCTGCTGCACACCTCGCCGGTCCACGTGCCCGTCTTCGACGGGCTGCGCGACCGCGACCGGCCCGGGCTCGTCCTGCACCACCTCGTCCGCGAGGACCTGCTGACGCGAGCCCGCGCCGACGGGCCCGAGGCGGTGGCCGACGACGTGCGGGGCGCCCTCGCCGAGGCCGTCGCGGCGGGCGCCGACGCCGTCCTCTGCACCTGCTCGACGATCGGCGCGGTGGCCGAGCGGGCCGCCGCGCGGCTCGGCGTGCCGGTGCTGCGGGTGGACCGCCCGATGGCCGCCGAGGCCGTCCGGTCGGAGCGGATCGTCGTCGTCGCGACCGTGCGGTCGACACTGGCGCCCACGATCGACCTGCTCCGGGAGGAGTCGGGGGAGCGGACCTCGTTCGTCACGACGCTGCTCGTCGAGGAGGCGTGGCCCTTCTTCGAGGCCGGGGACCGGGACGGCTACCTGGACACGGTGGCCGCGGCGGTCGACCGGATCGACCCGGCGGCCGGCGGGGTGATCGTCCTGGCGCAGGCGTCGCTGGCCGACGTCGCCGGACGGGTCCGCACCCCGCTGCCCGTGCTGTCCAGCCCGGCGAGCGGGCTGGCCGCCGGGGCGGAGGCCGCCGCGCGGCGGCACGGATGAATGGATCCGGCGGGCGAGGGCACGCGCAGCGGGAGAACCTGGTGCACAACGGACCAGCCGATCGAGAGGCGCGTCATGACCCACCCGTACCCCGACCCGGTACCTCCGTCGCCCATCCCGCCGCCGAACCCGGTACCGCCGCCCGCGCCCGGGCCGGTGCCCGGTCCGGCTCCGGTACCCGAGCCGGACCCGGTCCCGGGACCGCCGCCGCCCACTCCCGTACCGGAACCCGAGCCTCAACCCCAGCCGGGTCCGGCCGGTCCCTGACGGCCATGTGACACAAGGGAGTTGGAGTTTCCCTTAGTCCCTTGTCACGGCCTGTGACTGTCCCTTACCTTGGGCGACTGCTGATGCGTTCAAGGGGGTCCCATGGCCGTACGCGGACGACACCGCCGGCAGCAGCCGAGCCGGATCAACCGAGCCTCGCTCACGGTGACGGCGGGCGGTGCCGGAATCGCGCTGCCCCTGATGGGAGCGGGTTCGGCGCAGGCCGCCTCGCTCGACGTCTGGGAGAAGGTGGCGGCCTGCGAGTCGTCGTCCGACTGGCGCATCAACACCGGCAACGGCTACTTCGGCGGCCTGCAGTTCAGCCAGGCGACCTGGGAGCGGTACGGGGGCACGCACTACGCCCCCCGTGCCGATCTCGCCTCCAAGGACCAGCAGATCGCCGTCGCGGAGAAGGTCCTCAAGGGACAGGGCCCGGCTGTCTGGCCCGCCTGCGCGCCGCGGGCGGGGCTGGCCCGGGGGCAGGACGCCCCGGACGTCCGGCCCATGTCCCTGCCCGGGCAGCGGACGGCCGTCGGGCACAGGACCCCGGCCGTCACGCCGACCACCGTGCCCACCGTCCGGGAGTCGTACACGGTCGCCCCCGGCGACTCGCTGTCCCGGATCGCCCGCGAGGAGCGGGTCAAGGGCGGCTGGCAGCGGCTCTACGAGGCCAACCGCACCGTGGTCGGCAGCGACCCCGACCTGATCCACCCGGGGCAGAAGCTGACCCTGCGGATGACGGCGCCCGTACGGAAGCCGTCCACCGGGAAGCCGTCCACCGGGACGCCGGCCGCCGAGGTTCCGGCCCCCCGGAAGCCCGCCGCGAAGCCCGCCCCCGCGAAGCCGGTGGTCAAGTCGGCCGCGCAGCCTGCCGCGAAACCGGTCACGAAACCCGCCGCCGCGAAGCCGGCTGCGAAACCCGCCGCACGGCCGGCGTCCAGGCCCGCCGCCAAGCCGCGCACCGACGCGTTCAGCGCCCCGGTCTCCGCGTCCATCGGCACCCGCTACCGGACCTCGGGCTCCTCCTGGGCCAGCGGTTACCACACGGGGGTGGACTTCCCCGTCCCGACCGGCACGTCCGTCAGGGCCGTCGCCGGCGGCAAGGTCGTGTCCGCCGGGTGGGGCGGGGCGTACGGCTACGAGATCGTCATCCGGCACGACGACGGCCGCTACAGCCAGTACGCCCACCTCTCGGCGCTCTCCGTGCGCGAGGGCCAGCGGGTCGGCGGCGGCCAGCGGATCGCCCGGTCAGGATCGACCGGCAACAGCTCGGGACCGCACCTCCACTTCGAGGTGCGGACGGGTCCCGGGTACGGCAGCGACATCGACCCCCTGGCCTACCTCAGGGCCCGCGGAGTCTCCATCTGACCGCGACGATGACACCGCCAGGCCGTCGTCCGCGGCCGTCAGGCGGTCCATCGTGAGCTGGATCAGTCCGCCGGCCGCCACCGCCCCGCAGATCAGCGCGGCGACGGTGCCGGCGGTGCCGTAGCGGAAGCTCTCGCCGAACAGGGTCAGGCCCACCGCCGCCGCGACCACCGGGTTCACGACCGTGACGGTGGCCAGCGGCGCGGCGAGCCCGGCGCCCCGGTACGAGGCCTGCGAGAGCAGGAGCCCCGTGACCGCCAGCGCGGAGAGCACCAGCAGGCTCGGCCACTGGGCGAAGGGCGCGCTCGCCGTCCACTCCACGGCCACCGTCTTGGTGAAGACCGAGGCGATGCCGAAGGACACCCCCGCCGCGGCGGCCAGGACCACGCTGCGGAGCACCGAACGCCCCACCAGGTGCGCCACGGTGAACAGCGCGGTGACCACACCCGCCGTCCCGGCCGCGAGCATCCACCGCTCGGTCCCGCCCAGCGCCTGCGACTCCGCGCTCCCGGTCAGGCTCAGCAGCCCCGCCAGGCCCACCGTGGCCATGATCGCGCCGCGCCAGGCCGTCCGGCCGGCCCGGCGGCCGACGAACAGCGCGGCCATGGGCAGGGCGAAGACGATCGTGAGGGCGCCCAGCGGCTGGACCAGGCTGAGCGGGCCGTAGGCGAGCGCCACCACGTGCAGCGTCGCACCGAGACCGTTGAGCAGCACCGACCCCCACCAGGCCGGGCTGTGCAGCGGGGCGTAGGGGCGGCCGGGGACGGCGGCCGCGACCCGCTCCTGCACGATGGCAGCGGCCGCGTAGGCGACCGCCGAGACCAGCGACAGGAGAACGGACAGCACGAGGGGGCTCATACGTACAACGATCTCTCTTCCGGGCGTTCGCGTCGTCGTACCTGGGAACCCCATCGCCCGTACTGCCGTCGTAGTAGAAGGCCCGTACGTACACCTGAAGACGTACGCCTCCGCAGGTCAGGAGGGGTGGAAAGCGACTCTTCCGGCATCCGGGGCGAAGCGGGCGCCACCGATCCGGGGTCGGACCGGAATCCCATCCCGAGCCAGTCGGCGCCCGGTCCGGGCCACTTTGGCCCGCTCCGGAAGCCCGTTACGGTGATCGCCGGACGCGGGCCCGCAGCGGGGCCCGGAACGGGGCGGGAAGGGCGGTCGCGGCGGTGGATCTCGTCGAGAGCGGATCGGTCGGGGGCTTCTTCGCGCTGCGGACGGCGGCACCTCCCGGCGGCGGCGCGCACCTGCCCCTCGCCCGGCTGTACGCGGGGGAGACCGGCCCCCTCACCGCCCGCGTCGACCGGGTCGCCGCCCGCCTGCGCGCCCCCGAGCGCAGGGTCGCCGCCTCCATCGCCCATCTCGGACTCGCCGCCCGCCTGTGGTCGACGGTGCTCGGCCCGGCCGCCCTGTACGGCCGCTTCCCCGCCCTCGACCCCGCAGGGCTGTACTGGGACGGGGCGCTGACCTCGCCCGACGATCTCTGGTGGGCCGGTGTGGACACGCGTCCCGCCACCGTGGAGCAGCTGACCGAGACCGTCGTCGAGGCCCACCTCGTCCCGCTGGCCGCCGCCTTCCGCGCCGACGGACGCATCTCGCCCGGGCTCCTCCGGGGCAACGCCGGGTCCGCCCTGGCCGGCGCGCTGCGCGAGCTGACCCGCTGGTCCCGTGCCCGGCAGCGCCCCGAGGTCGCCGAGCGTGCGGCGTCCCTCGCGGGCGGACTCCTCGGTCACCCCGGTCTGGCCGGCACCGTCCGCGGCCCCGCGCTGCGCCGCTCCTCCTGCTGTCTCTACTACCGGGCCCCGGGCGGCGGGCTCTGCGGAGACTGTGTGTTCGATCACCCACCGGCGACAGGTTTGGAGACAGGGCCCTCCGCTCCGTAAAATTCCGCTTTTGGGATACGGAGCGCGTGAGCGCACGAGTGATCGAGGAACGACAGAGGCCATGACGGTGACCGAAGAAACCCAGGAGTACGGCCCGGGGGTCGACCCCGAGCGCCTGGCCGTCTGCCTGAGCGTCCTCGACGAGCTCGACAAGCTGGACGTGGACCACCCCGACGCGATCGCCGTGCGACGCGCCACCGCCGGGATCTACCGGACGGTGAAGCAGCGCCGCCGCCAGGAGCGCCGGGCCGCCAAGACGGCGCACGACAAGGCCGTCACCGAGGCCACCGCCACCGGCTCCGCCGCGCGCATCGACGACGAGACCGAGGGCCTGCTGCCCTCCTCGGTCACCGAGGCCGGCCGGATCGCGGGCATACTCCAGCGCCCCCGCTCCTGCTACACCTGCAAGACGCGGTACGTCGAGGTCGACTACTTCTACCACCAGCTCTGCCAGGACTGCGCGGCGCTGAACCGAGGCCGCCGGGACGCCCGCGCCGACCTCGCCGGCAAGCGTGCGCTGCTCACCGGCGGCCGGGCCAAGATCGGCATGTACATCGCGCTGCGGCTGCTGCGCGACGGCGCCCACACCACGATCACCACCCGCTTCCCCAAGGACGCCATCCGTCGCTTCAAGGCGATGGAGGACTCCGCGGACTGGATGCACCGGCTCGAGGTCGTCGGCATCGACCTGCGCGACCCGGCCCAGGCCGTGGCGCTGGCCGACCAGGTCGCCGAGGCGGGTCCGCTCGACATCCTCGTCAACAACGCGACGCAGACCGTGCGCCGGCTGCCGGCCGCCTACGCCGCCCTCGTGGAGGGGGAGACCGCGCCGCTGCCGGCCGGCGAACTGCCCGCCCACCACGTGATCGGCGCCTTCAACTCCGGCGCGGTGGACGGCCTGGCCGCGCTGCCCGTCGGTGTCAGCGGTCTGGACGCGCAGAAGGTCGCGGATCTCGCCCTGGTGGCCGGCAACGCGAGCGTGGCCCGCCACCTCGACGGCACGGCGATCGACGCCGGCGGCCTGGTGCCGGACGTCGTCGAGTCCAACACCTGGGTCCAGACCATCGAGCAGATCTCCCCGGTGGAGCTGCTGGAGACCCAGCTGTGCAACTACACGGCGCCGTTCATCCTGATCAGCAAGCTCCGCCCGGTGATGGCCCAGGCCGCCGCGAAGGCGTCCAGCGGTCGCGCGTACGTCGTCAACGTCTCGGCGATGGAGGGCGTCTTCAGCCGGGGCTACAAGGGCGCCGGTCACCCCAACACCAACGCGGCGAAGGCCGCCATCAACATGGTGACGCGGACCAGCGCCCAGGAGATGTTCCAGACCGACGGCATCCTCATGACCTCGGTCGACACCGGCTGGATCACCGACGAGCGTCCGCACTTCGACAAGCTGCGGCTCGCCGAGGAGGGCTTCCACGCCCCGCTCGACCTGGTCGACGGCGCGGCCCGGGTCTACGACCCGATCGTGCGCGGCGAGGCGGGCGAGGACCTGTACGGCTGCTTCCTCAAGGACTACGCCCAGGCGAACTGGTAGGTCCGCCGGCGGCCGGTTCCGTGCCGGCCGCTCAGCCGAGCGGCACGCGGTCGCCCGGGCGACCCGTCCGGCGGACGCCCCCGCCGCCTCCTTCCCGGAGCGACCCGAGCGGTCCGTGAGGCCCGTCCCGGCGCGGCGGGCGGCCCGTTCCGCGGGCTCACCCCTATGGCGGTTCGCCAGGGCCCTCGGAGTCGTCCATCTGTCCGGAAGTCACCCGATCGCGTCACACTTCCGAGCCCCATAGAGCATGAGCGCGCTCATTTGGTTACTCTGATGCTCACGGTCGGCCACCAGGGTTTCACCAAACCCTCACGGCCGGCCCGGGGACTGGCCTGCCACCAAGGCCGCGGTCCCGCCCGGAGAACGGCGCCACCGCGACCGAACGGCCATGTCCTCACAGGCTCGCGACACGAAGGAGTGCGCGGTGACACCAGAACTGACGAAGCAGGAAGCACGACCGGCCGAACAACCGGACCGGTCCAAGAGGCCCGGCGAGCGGCTGGGCAGCCTGGACGTGTGGGCGCACGCCGCCCCCATCCGGCTGGCCGGCTACGAAGACGACCTCGCGGAGCCCCACATCCTGCCCGGCATCGACTGAGTCGTAGCTGTCGCTTCGCCCTGTGCCCCCGGCCGCCCCCGGCCGGGGGCACAGGCATGTCCGCGACCGGTCCGGGTGGCCGGCCGCTCAGCGCCAGGCGCCGGAGCGCAGCCGTGTCGGCGGCAGGTACTCGCGGACGAGGGTGCGGTGCCACCATGCGCCGCTCTCGCGCCGCTCCCGTCGGGTCGTGAACCGGTAGCGGTAGAGACGGGCCCTGACCAGGGCCGGCGGCGCGTCCGGGAAGGGGTTGTGCCGAAGGAGCCGCAGGGTGTCCCGGTCCCCGTCGAGCAGCCGCTCGACGAACGGGCCGAACCAGTCGCGGGCGTACGCGGGGGAGAGCGCCGCGAACCACATCAGCCAGTCGAGCCGCAGGTGGTACGGGGCGAACTGGAGGGGCAGCCGGCGGGGATCGCCCGGCTTGCCCTTGAAGCCGTACTCCTTCCACACCGTGTCCGGGCGGGGTACGGGATCGTCCGTGCCCTCGATCACGATCTCGTCCCTGATCCGGCCGACCGTGCCGAAGGCGCCGTACGAGTTGACCAGGTGGAAGGGGTCGTACGAGCGGTTCATCGCCTGGCGGCGGGAGGCCAGGTTGCGGACCGGGCGGTGGCTGAGGAACAGGATCAGCGCGGTCGCGGCGCAGACGACGACCACGTACCAGAGGGGCGGCGCCGGCCGCGCGGGGGCCCCGACGAGCAGGGAACCGTCCATGGCGGAGAGCGCGAGGACGATCGTCAGCCAGTTCAGCCAGGCGAAGTTCCCGGAGAGCACCAGCCACAGCTGGGTCGCGACCATCAGGCCGGCCGCGACCGTCGCCACCGGCTGCGGGGTGAAGAGGAGCACCGGGACCAGCAGCTGCACGACGTGGTTGGCGGCCACCTCCACCCGGTGCAGCGGTCGGGGCAGACGGTGGAAGAACCAGCTCAGCGGCCCGGGCATCGGCTGTGTCTCGTGGTGGTAGTACAGGCAGGTCAGGTCGCGCCAGCAGCGGTCGCCGCGGATCTTGATGAGCCCGGCGCCGAACTCGACCCGGAAGAGCAGCCACCGCAGCAGGAACAGCACGAGGACGGGCGGTCCGACGTCGTCGTTGCCCAGGAGGATCGCGAGGAATCCGGTCTCCAGGAGCAGCGACTCCCAGCCGAAGGCGTACCAGGTCTGACCGACGTTCACGATGGAGAGGTACAGCACCCACGGGACCGCCCACAGGAGCATCGAGACGCCGAGGGGCACGGCGTCGCCGGCGCCCGCCGCCAGGGCGAGGGCAAGGGCCGCGCCCGTCCACGCCACCGTGGCGAACAGCCGGTCCGAGTAGCGCCAGTGGAAGAGGCTCGGGGCCCGGCGCGGATCCACCCGGCGCAGGTGGTCCGGCACCGGGAGCATGCCCCGCTCGCCGATCAGGGCCCGGAACTGGAGCGCGGCGCAGAGGAAGGCCACGAAGTAGAGCCCGGCGAGCCCTCGCTGGAAGACGAGCCGGCTCAGCCAGTAGTCGGGTGCGGTGAACCAGTCCATCGCTGCCCGTCCCGGCCGGGGCCCCGGTCTGCGCCGGGCCGGCGGTCAGCTCTTCTCGTCGTCGTCCGTGCCGCGTTCGCCCTCGGCCTGGGAGGGTGTCGTGCGCGTCGTCTGGGGATGCCGCTGCATCCGCTCCTGCGCGTCCATGTCCTCGTCGAGGCGTTCGCCCTCGGCCTGCGAGGGGCTGGTGTACTCGTCGTAACGGCGCATGACCGCCTCCTCGATCGGTGTGTCCGCGGGCGGGCACGTCCGCGTCCGCGCCGGGCACATCCGTACAGAAGGAGCGTAACGCCGCGGGCCCTGTCGCGGCCCGTCCTCAGCCGGCCGCGGCGATCCGCCGCAGCGTGCGGCCGAGCCGGCGGGCGTAGGCGTGCTGGAGGAACGGGACCACGGGGCCCGCGAGGCGGGTGTACCAGGCGGCGGGGCGGCTGAAGGCGGTGACCGTGAACCAGACCGAGCCGTCCGGGTGCAGATCCACGACGAAGGACTCCTCGCCCTGCTCGGGGTGCCCGGTCCGGGTGCCGTAGGCGAAGCCGGTGCGGGTCTCCTCGTAGGCCGTCCAGATCACCTCGCAGGGAGCGGCGAACCGGACGGGGCCGATGCCGGCGGAGACCTCGACCGGCACCCCCGGTGCGGCGCGCTCGGCCTCGCAGCGGATCCGGGCGCCCGAGGAGCGGTGCATCCGCCAGGTGGTGACGGCCGTCCCCGCGGTCTCGAAGGCGACCCGGCCCCGGCCGATCCGGAGGGTGTGGTGGAGGTGGTGGTAGCCGGGCGGGAGGCGGTCCTCTCCGGTGGCTCCGACCTCGGGGTAGGTGAGCGACGCGGGCGCGGCGCCGGACAGGCTGCGGATCAGGCGGGTCATGCTGCGGTCTCCGTTCGGACGGGGCGTGCGGGAGTGAGGGGACGCGCGCGGAGCCGGTGCCAGGCGAGGACCGAGCAGAGCGCGAAGCCGAGGGCGTTGCCGAGGCCGTGGGTGGCGGCCATCCAGGTCAGGCTCGGGTGGGGCAGGCCGGTGGCCTCGCCGAGTGCCCAGCTGAGGGCCAGCAGCATGGTGGCCGCGAGCACGGCGGCCGAGACGGCCAGCAGGGCCCGGGCGACGGGGTCGGGCGTGTGGGCGCGGACGTCCCGCCAGGTCGCCAGGGCGACGGCCCACATGCCCGCGGTGAGGACGAGCGCGCCGACCAGTTCGGCCCAGTCGTCCACGAAGTAGCCGAGCAGCACCAGCAGGGTGCCGACCGGGACGCTGAGCGCCGCGAAGCGGGCGGCGGGGCCGTCGGCCGTCCGGCAGACGAGGCCCGCGACCAGCGCGGCGGCGAACCCCGCGTAGTGGAAGTGGGGCACGGTCAGGGCCAGGATGTCGAGGTCGAAGCCGAACAGTTCGTACCCGGCACGCTCCGCGACGAGGGCGAGGCCGGCGACCGAGGGCGTCACCAGCGCGGTGAGCACGGCGATCTCGGACGGCCGCGGGAGATGCCGGGCGGGCGGTCCGGACCCGGGCGCCGGTCGGGGGAGCGTGGCGAGCCGGCGGGCGGGGGCGTGCAGGGCGAGGGCGACGGTGGCCAGTGCGTACACGGCGGCCGCGCCGGCCGCCGCCGGGGAGCGCGGCAGCCAGAGGGCGACGGCGCCCGGGACGGCGAGGAGCGGCCAGGCGCGGCGGAGCAGGCGCAGGCCGGCGGGCTGCGGGCCGTCGATGAGCCGGAGGCCCAGCGGCACGATCACGAACATGCCCAGCATCACGATCAGATGCACCAGGACGGACACCGGGACCCCCTCGATTGAACGTGTTCAATCCGACGGGTCGAGCGTAGAGCCTTCCTTGAACGTGTTCAAGTGCGTCGTCCGGTCGGTCGTACCCGGCTTGCGGGGCCCGACGCGGTGCGACAGACAGGAAGGACTGTCTCGAGGCGGGAGAACCACGTGCGCGCATCCACACGCCGTCCACGACGAGCTCTGGGCGCCGCGGTCGCCGCCCTGGCCTCGGCTCTGCTGGCGGCGGGCTGCTCCGCGAGCGGTGGTGACGGAGGGGGCGGCAGCGAGCAGACGTCCGCGCCGCGGGAGGTGGTCCTCCAGCCGATCGCCGCCGAGGGTCCCGACCCGTTCACCGCCTCCACGGTGAACCCCGCCGCGGCCCCACCGCCCGCCACCGTCCCGCCGGACCCGTCGGCCTCCGCCACGACCGCCCCCGACCGGACCGTCCGCGAGGTCACCGGCTCCACCCCGGGTCTGTACGGCGGCACCCGCTCCGTCGCCAGCTGCGACGTCGAGCGGCAGGTGGCCTTCCTCGCCGACGACCCGGCGGCGTCGCGGGCCTTCGCCGAGGCCGCCGGGATCCCCGAGTCCCGCGTCGCCTCCTGGCTCCGCGGCCTCACCCCCGTCCACCTGCGCGCCGACACCCGGGTCACCAACCACGGTCTCCGGGACGGGCGCGCGACCGCCTTCCAGTCCGTCCTGCAGTCCGGCACGGCCGTTCTCGTCGACCAGTACGGCGCACCCCGCGTCCGGTGCGCCTGCGGAAACCCGCTGCGCTCGCCCGTCGCCGTCCAGGGCGCCGTGCAGAGCGGGCGGCCGTGGAGCGGCTACCGGCCGGACCGGGTCGTCGTCGTCCGGCCGACCACGACGATCGTGAACAGCCTGGTGATCGTGAACGTGGTGGACAACACCTGGATCGAGCGCGGGACCGGCTCCGACGGCGAGCGGGACCACCGGCCCGCCGTCCCGCCGCCGTGCGACCCGGGCACGTGCGATCCCGCCGCCACGCCGCTGCCGGACACCGTTCCGTCCGGACGCCCGGACGCCACCGTCACCCCGGGCGAATCCCTCCCGCCCGTCCCGGACGGCTCGATCCCGCCCCGTGACCCGGCCGCCACGCCGCCCGGCACCGACTGCCCCTCCCCGCCGGTGAGCCCGACGTCCCCGGCCACGCCCGGGGAGCCGACCGATCCGGGCGACCCGGCCTCCCCGGACCCCTCGATCCCGCCGGGCTGCCCCACCCCGACCCCGCCCCCCACCCCGGCGCCGCCGGCCGAACCCGAGCCGGACGCGCCCTCGCTGGAGGACCTCTTCCCGAGCGACACCGGAGCGGACCAGCCGGAGACCTTCGAGGGGTGATCTCCGCCGTGCGCGAGGCCGGGGCTGCGCCTAGCGTGGGCCTCATGAGCGCGGGCAGCGGGGGTGGTGGGGCGGCGGACCGGTGCCGCTGCGAACCGGGGGCCGGCGGGGCGTCCTGCTGCTTCCTCCGGGACTACGGCACGGAGTTCCGGATGGGCAGCTTCGACTGGGACCTGGACACCGGCGTGATGGACCTGGACGCGGGGGCCCTGCTGGTCTTCGACGTGCGCCCGGAGGAGTACGACGGCGACCCGGCGAGCCTCTCCTCCCGCGTGGCACCCGACGAGGGCCACCGGCTGGACACGATGGTCACGCACGCGCTCAAGGACGGCAGCGACCACTACGGCGCCTACTTCCGGGTCCGGCTGCGCAACGGGCACCCGCAGTGGACCCACACCCAGGGCCTGATCCAGCGCGACGGGACCGGCCGGCCGCGCCGCATCGTCGGCATCGTCCGCGACGCGTCCGAGGAGGTCTCCGAGCACGCCGCACGCCTCGGGCTGGACGAGGGCCGCCGCAAGCGCACCAGCGTCGTGGAGGGCACCACCGCGGCCCTGGCCCACGCCCGCACCGTCCAGGACGTCATCGACCTGCTCAACGACTCGCACGGACTGGAGTACTTCGGCGCCAGGAGCCTGGTCATGGGCCTCATGGAGGCAGGGCGCATCCATCTGGTCGCCGAAGGTCCCGACGGGGCCTTCGTCCCCGGCACCCGGTTCACACGGGTGGACGAGCCGTACCCGATGAGCGAGGTGATCCGGACCCTCAGCCCCCGGTTCATCGAGTCCCCGAAGGACTTCTCCGACTCGTACCCCGTCCTGTGGCCGCACATCAGCGGGCTCGGCATCACCTCGGCGGCCTATCTGCCGCTCATCGCCCAGGCCCGGCCGATCGGCGCCCTGGGACTGCTCTACAACGACAAGACGGGTTTCAGCGCCGACGAGCGCAACCTGCTCGTCGCGCTGGGCAGCAGCATCGCCCAGAGCCTGCAGCGCGCCATGCTCTACGAGCAGGAGCACGACCTGGCCGAAGGTCTCCAGCAGGCGATGCTGCCCCGCCGCATTCCCGACGTGCCCGGCGCGCAGATAGCCGTCCGCTACCGCTCGGCCCGCCTCGGCCGTGACATCGGCGGCGACTGGTACGACGTCATCCCGCTGCCCGGCGGCCGGGTCGGTGCGGTCATCGGCGACGTCCAGGGCCACGACACGCACGCCGCCGCCGTCATGGGCCAGCTGCGGATCGTGCTGCGCGCCTACGCCGCCGAGGGGCACACCCCGGGCACCGTGATGGCCCGCGCCTCCGTCTTCCTGCACGAGCTGGACACCGACCGCTTCGCCACCTGCACCTACGCCGAGGCGGATCTCGCCACCGGCGTCGTGCAGGTGGTCCGCGCCGGGCACGTCGACCCGCTGATCCAGGACACCGACGGCACCAGCCGCCGGCTGCCCGTGGAGGGCGGGCTGCCGCTCGGTCTCTCGGCGGAGTTCGGCCGCCTCGACTACCCCGTGACGACGCTGGAGCTGGACCCCGGCCAGACCCTGCTGCTGTACACCGACGGCCTGGTCGAGAAGCGCGGCTCCGACCTCGCCGAGGGCATGCGCTGGCTCTCCGCCCTCGTACGCGGCGGGCCGCGAGACCTCCAGGACCTCGCCGACCACCTGTGCGAGGTGGTGGACGAGCGCGGCGGCGAGGACGACGTCGCGATCCTGCTCCTGCGCCGCCGGGGCGTGTACTTCCCGCAGTCCGGCGGCCGACTCCAGCAGCACGTCGCCCCCAGCGACCCCGAGGCCCTCAGCTCGGCCCGCCACATGATCCGGGCGGCGGTGCGGGCCTGGGGCGCCGGGGAGCGGTCCGACGAGATCGAGCTCGTCGCGGACGAGATGATCACCAACGCGCTGATGCACACCGACGGCGGGGCGATCGTGACCCTGCGCATGCTGGCGGGCCCCGAGCGGCGGCTCCGGGTCGAGGTCGAAGACCGCTCCAGCGCGCTGCCGCGGCGCCGCGAGGCGGGCGAGGCCGGGGTGTCCGGGCGGGGCCTGCTGCTGGTCGACATGATCTCGGACGTGTGGGGCGTGGAGCCCCGCGGTGGCGGCAAGTGCGTCTGGTGCGAGTTCATCGTCGAGCAACACGGTGTTAACTCAGGGTGAAGTGATCGTACTTGACCGTAACCGACCGTGCACGATTGACTTCGGTCACCTGCCGTTCCCCGAGGACACGAGGCACTGTTGAGCGTCGAGCTGCTGACACCTCTTGATCTGGCCTTCTGGCATCTGGAATCGACCGATCACCCCATGCACCTGGGCGCCCTCGCCCACTTCGGACCGGCACCCGGCGACCCGGCCGAGCTCCCGGAACTCCTCGCCCGCCGCGCCGCCGCGATCCCCCGGCTGCGCATGCGGGTCCGCGACGTCTGGCTGCCCGTCGGCGGCGCCGCCTGGGCCGCCGACAAGGACTTCGACGTACGACGGCACGTCCGGGAGATCGCGCTGCCCGGCGCCGACTTCGGCGCCGAGTGCGCGCACCTGGCCGGCGAGCTCATGGAACGGCCCCTCGAACGCGGCCGGCCGCCGTGGGAGATGTACCTCCTCACCGGCGCCCCCGACGGCTCGTTCGCCGTCCTCGTCAAGCTCCACCACGCCCTCGCCGACGGGATGCGGGCCGTCGCCATCGGCGCCGGGATCTTCGACGAGATCGCCGCCGGCCGGGGGCGTGCCGTCCCGGGCCGCCGCGCCCGCGCCGTACCCCCGCGTTCCTGGCTGCCCGGCCCCGGCCGGCTCGTCGGCGCCGCCCGCGACCGCATCGAGGACCTGGGCCGGGCCGTCGAGGTCGGCGCCTCCGTGGTCCGCGCCAGCAGGCTCGACGGACGCGGCGCCGCCGCCCTCGCGGCCGGCTCCAGCGGCACCCGCCGGGTGGCCACCGCCACCCTCGACCAGGGGCGGATCCAGCGGATCCGCCGCGCCGCGGGCGGCACCTCCAACGACGTCCTGCTCGCCCTGGTCTCCGGCGCCCTGCGCCGCTGGATCGAAGGCCGCGGCGAACCCGTCCCCGGAGTCGACCCGCGCGCCCTCGTGCCCGTCTCCCGCCGACGGCCCGGCGCGCCGTCCGCCGCGGGCAACAGCCTCTCCGCCTACCTGCTGGACCTGCCGGTCACCGAAGCCGACCCGGTGGCCCGGCTCGCCTCCGTCCGGCGGGCGATGGACCGCAACAAGGCCGCGGGCCCGCTGCGCGGCGCCGGGGCCGTCGCCGTACTCGCCGACCAGCTCCCGCCGCTCGCCCACCGCTTCGGCGCGCCGATCGCGTCCGGCGCCGCCCGCCTGCTCTTCGACGTCCTGGTCACCCAGGTACCGCTGCCCCGCTCGGCCCTCTCCCTCGGCGGGGCGCCGCTGCGCGAGCTCTTCCCCATGGCGCCGCTCGCCCGCGGCCAGTCGCTCGCCGTGGCCATGTCGCCGTACGGCGGCCAGGTCCACTTCGGCCTCGTCGCCGACGGCAAGGCGGTGCCCGACCTCGACGCGCTCGCCGCGGCACTCGCCGACGAACTGGAGCTGCTGGACACCGCCGCCCCCGGCCGCTGAGCGCGCGGCACGGCGGACGGTGCGGCAGGGTGGAGCCATGCCCGAACTGCCCGAGGTCGACGCGCTGCGAGAGTTCCTCGACGAGCACCTCGTGGGCAAGGAGATCGCCCGCGTGCTGCCCGTCGCGATCAGCGTGCTCAAGACCTACGACCCGCCGCTGAGCGCGCTGGAGGGAACCGAGGTCACGGCGGTCGACCGGCACGGCAAGTTCCTGGACATCACCACCGGACGCGGCGACGCGCGGCTCCACCTCCTCGTCCACCTCGCCCGGGCCGGCTGGCTCCACTGGAAGGACCCGCTGCCCTCGGGCGTCCCCCGCCCCGGCAAGGGGCCGCTGGCCCTGCGCACCGCCCTCACCGGCGGCGACGGCTTCGACCTCACCGAGGCCGGCACCACCAAACGGCTCGCCGTCCACCTGGTGCGCACACCCCGGGACGTGCCCGGCGTCGCCCGGCTCGGCCCGGACCCGCTGGCCGACACCTTCGACCTCCCGGCCTTCGCCGCGCTGCTCGCCGGCGAGCAGCGCCGGATCAAGGGTGCCCTGCGGGACCAGAGCCTGATCGCGGGCATCGGCAACGCCTACAGCGACGAGATCCTGCACGCGGCGAGGATGTCCCCCTTCAAACCGACCCGGAACCTCACGGAGGAGGAGACCGCCACCCTCTACACGGCGATGCGGACCACCCTGCGCGAGGCGGTCGACCGCTCGCACGGTGTCGCCGCGGGCCGGCTCAAGGCCGAGAAGAAGAGCGGCCTGCGGGTGCACGGACGGACCGGCGAGGCATGCCCGGTCTGCGGAGACACGATCCGCGAGGTGTCCTTCAGCGACTCGTCCCTCCAGTACTGCCCCACCTGCCAGACCGGCGGGAAGCCGCTCGCCGACCGGAGGCTGTCGCGGCTGCTGAAGTAGCGGCGCGGGCCCGCCGCGCACCGGTCCGGCCCACCGGCAGGGCACCCTCGGGGCCCGTCCGGAGGACACCGCCGGGCCGGCGGCGCGCGGCGCGCACGGACCCTCCGTCCCCGTCCGCCGGGCAGGCGACGCTCCTTCCCGGACACCCTCCACAAGACAGCCCTTAGACTCCGCCGCATGCTGCGCGTACTGGCCGTCGACGACGAAGAGCCGGCCCTCGGGGAACTGCTCTACCTCCTCCGCTCCGACCCCCGGGTGCGCAGCGCCGAGGGCGCCACCGACGCGACCGGGGCGCTGCGCCGGATCGGCCGGGCGCTGGAGGCCGGGCCCGACGGCGAGGAGGCCGTCGACGTCGTCTTCCTCGACATCCACATGGCCGGGCTGACCGGCCTCGACGTCGCCCGGCTGCTGGCCGGCTTCGCGCGGCCGCCGCTCATCGTCTTCGTCACCGCCCACGAGGGCTTCGCCGTCCAGGCCTTCGATCTCAAGGCGGTCGACTACGTCCTCAAGCCGGTCCGCCGCGAACGGCTCGCCGAGGCGGTCCGCCGCGTCCACGACCTGGTGCACGCGGCCGGAGCGCCCGCGCCCGCGCCGGTCGCGACCCTGGGGACGCCGGAGCAGATACCCGTCGAGCTCGGCGGCGTCACGCGTTTCGTGTCCGTGGACGACATCGCCTACGTCGAGGCCCAGGGCGACTACGCCCGCCTCCACACCGACGGGGGCAGCCATCTGGTCCGCATCCCGCTCTCCACGCTGGAGGAGCGCTGGGCTGCGCGCGGCTTCGTCCGGATCCACCGCAGCCACCTCGTCGCCCTCGGCCGGATCGACGAACTGCGCCTGGACGGCGGCGCCACCTCGGTCCGCGTCGGCAGTGCGGAACTCGCGGTCAGCCGCCGCCACGCCCGTGAACTCCGCGACCTGCTGATGCGCCGCGCGGGCGGCTGACCCGGCGCGTCGCGGGGCGTCCGAGCCCGGCCCCGACCCGTTCGCGGAGACCCGCCGGCCCACCCCGTCATCCCCGGCCCGCCCCCGCCGACACCGGGCCTACCGTCCTCACGTGCCGCTGCGTAGACTCCGTGGACCCTCCCCAGCCCCTGCGAGGTCGACAGATGCCGGAGCGGACACCGACGTCCGAGCAGCCACCGCCGCCGCCGTCGCGTCGGCCCCGGCGCGAGACCGTCACGCACGCCTCCGCGGTGCGCGGCGACGGCCCGCCGGCCGCCGTACGGCCCGCCGCGGTGCCGCGGTCGCGGCCCGGGCATCCGCCCGCCCGGTCCGAGATCAGCGAGCAGACCACCCTCGGCCACACCTACGTCCGCTCCCTGATGCGCAGCCAGCTGCGGGCCGGGCTCACCGCGCTCGGGGCGCTCGCCCTGATCGTCGGCGCGCTGCCGCCCCTGCTCGCCCTGCCCGCCCCCGAGGCCGTCGTGTGGATCGTGCTCGGCGTCGGCCTGTACCCGGTGATCTGGGGCATCGCCCACTGGTACGTCCGCCGCGCCGAGCGCAACGAACGCGACTTCACCGGCCTGGTCGAGGGCCGCTGAGCGCGGGGGACCGGACGTGAACCACACCTACGCGGTGACCGCCGTCACCGCCGTCGTCCTCGCCACCGTGCTCATCGGCGCGCTCGGCCTGCGGATATCGCGCACCACCTCCGACTTCTACGTCGCCTCCCGCACCGTCCGCCCCGGGCTCAACGCCGCCGCCATCAGCGGCGAGTACCTCTCCGCCGCCTCGTTCCTCGGCATCGCCGGACTCGTCCTCGTCCAGGGCCCCGACATGCTCTGGTACCCCGTCGGCTACACCGCCGGATACCTGGTCCTGCTCGCCCTCGTCGCCGCCCCCCTGCGCCGGTCGGGGGCGTACACCCTGTCCGACTTCGCCGAGGCCCGGCTGGAGTCCCCCCAGGCCCGCCGGCTCGCCAGCCTCTTCGTCGTCGGCATCGGCTGGCTCTATCTGCTCCCGCAGCTGCAGGGCGCGGGACTCACCCTGGAGATCCTCACCGGAGCGCCCGACTGGGTCGGGGGACTCCTCGTCGCCGTCGTCGTCACCGGCATCGTCGCGGCCGGCGGCATGCGCAGCATCACCTTCGTCCAGGCGTTCCAGTACTGGCTCAAGCTCACCGCCCTGCTCGTGCCGGCGGTCTTCCTCGCCGCCGCCTGGTCCGGCGACGACGCGCCCCGGGTCCGCTTCGACGCACCCGCGGTGTTCCGCGAGCACGCGGTCGTCGAGGTCGCCGACACCGTACGGATCCAGGTCGAGGCCCCGCTCACGCTCACCGTCACCGGCCGCGTCGACGCCCGGCCGTACGACCGCGCGACCGTCACCCTCGACCGCGGCACCCACCGCGTCGACGGCGGCACCGAGCTCTCCTTCCCCCGCGGCGCGCCCGTCCCCGAGCGCGCCACCACCGGCTCCGATCCGCTCGGCTGGTCGCAGCCGCTGGCCGGCGGGCGCGACGGCCACCAGCTGTACGCCACCTACGGGCTGATCCTCGCGACCTTCCTCGGCACCATGGGGCTGCCCCACGTCGCCGTCCGCTTCTACACCAGCCCGAACGGCCGCGCCGCGCGCCGCACCACCCTCGTCGTGCTCGGCCTGGTCGGCGCGTTCTACCTGCTGCCGCCGGTGTACGGCGCGCTCGGCCGGATCTACGCGCCCGAACTCGCCCTCACCGGGGCCGCCGACGCCGCCGTGCTCGTCCTGCCGGACCGGATGATCGGCGGGGTCCTGGGCGACCTGCTGGGCGCCCTGCTCGCCGGCGGGGCGTTCGCCGCATTCCTGTCGACGGCCTCCGGACTGACCATGTCGGTCGCCGGGGTCCTCACCCAGGACGTCCTGCCCTCCCGCGGGGTACGGCACTTCCGGCTCGCGACCCTGCTGGCCACCGCCGTCCCGCTCGCCGTGGGCGTCGTCGCCTCCAAGGTGCCGGTCGCCGACGCCGTCGGCCTCGCCTTCGCCGTCTCCGCCTCCTCCTTCTGTCCGCTGCTCGTCCTCGGCATCTGGTGGCGACGGCTCACCCCGCCCGGCGCCATGGCGGGGCTGCTGCTCGGCGGCGGCTCCGCGCTCACCGCGGTGATGGCGACGCGGGCCGGACTGCCGCCCGAGGGCTGGCCGCACACCCTCATGGCCTGGCCGGCCGTCTGGTCGGTGCCGCTCGGGTTCCTGACGATGGTCCTGGTCTCCCTCGCCACCCCCCGGCACATCCCGCAGGGGACGCCGGCGCTCCTCGCCCGGCTGCACCTGCCGGAGGAGTTCACGGGCGCCGCCCCGGAGCACCCGCGGGACCCTGGTCCCGCCCCCGGGCGCCCACGCGAGGGGGCGGCGCGTTGACCGGGACGGCGGTCGCCGCCGCGGTCGCCGGCGCGGCCCTGCTGCTGGCCGCGGGATTCGCCCTGGGACGCCTCGCCGCCCGCCGCGGCGCCCGGGCCGCCGACCTCGACCTGGGCACCCCGGTGGAGCGGGCCACCTTCCACACCCTGCACACCGCCTCCCTCGCCGCCCCGCCCCTGCGCGCCGGCCTGACCGAGGAGACGGCCCGCAGGGCCGCGCGCCGGCTGCGCTCGCTCCTGGGCACCGAGGCGCTCTGCCTCACCGACCGTTCCGCCGTCCTCGCCTGGGACGGTCCGGGCGACGACCACCACCGCGCCCACGTCATGGACCAGGTCGCCGAGGTCCTCGCGTCCGGCCGCAGCCAGTCGGCGCACGCCGGGTGCGCGGACGACGAATGCCCGCTGCGGTGGGCGGTGATCGCCCCGCTCACCGGCGAGGACGGCGTGCTCGGTGCCCTCGTCGCCTACGGCTCACGCGAGTCGGCCGTCCTCGTACGGGCGGCGACCGAGGTCGCCCGCTGGGTCTCCGTACAGCTCGAACTGGCCGAGCTGGACCGCTCGCGGACCAGGATCGTCGAGGCGGAGATCCGCGCCCTGCGCGCCCAGATCTCCCCGCACTTCATCTTCAACTCGCTCGCGGCCATCGCCTCCTTCGTCCGCACCGATCCCGAGCGGGCCCGCGAACTCCTGCTGGAGTTCGCCGACTTCACCCGCTACTCCTTCCGGCGGCACGGCGAGTTCGCCCAGCTCGCCGACGAACTGCGGTCGATCGAGCAGTATCTGGCCCTGGCCGGGGCGCGGTTCGGCGACCGCCTGAAGGTCACCCTGCAGATCGCGCCCGAGGTCCTGCCGGTGACCCTGCCGTTCCTCTGCCTCCAGCCGTTGGTGGAGAACGCCGTCAAGCACGGTCTGGAGGACTCCGTGCACGTCTGCCGGGTCACGATCGCCGCTCGGGACGCGGGCGCCGAGGCCGTGGTGACGATCGAGGACGACGGCGTCGGCATGGACCCGGCCGTGCTGCGCGCGGTCCTGCGCGGCGAGCGGCCCTCCACGTCCGGCATCGGCCTGTCCAACGTCGACGAGCGGCTGCGGCAGGTCTACGGGCCGGAGTACGGCCTCGTCATCGAGACCGGGGTCGGCGCGGGAATGAAGGTGACGGTCCGGATCCCCAAGTACCGGGCGGGGGTGCACCGCACGGCCGCCCCGTGAGGTCGCGCTGCCGGCAGGCCGAGGCCGCCCGTGGGGTGTCCCGGGCTCCGGGACCGCCCGTCCGCCGGACCGGCTCAGTACAGGTGCAGGGCCAGATGACAGAGCGGGAGCCCCAGCTTCCAGGCCGGCAGCCACACCTGGTCCGCCTCGTCGATCGCGGCACCGGGCCCCCCGCCCGGGGGCGGGCCGCCCAGGTCCACGGCCCGTAACTGGGTCGCCTCCAGCTGCCGCCAGGTCTCCCGGGCCAGGGCGAGATCCGGACCGGTCTCACCCGCCCCGACCCGCTCGGCGAGCCGTTCGCGCACCCACTGGGGCCACGGGTGGTCGTACGCGGTCCGCGACAGCCACTCGTCGAGCCGGCCCACGGTCCGCGCCCCGGAGGAACCGCCGGCGCCCTCGCAGAGGTGGATGGTGAGCGCCAGGGTCTGCCGGCCGGCCCGGTACTCCAGCGAGCCGGGCTCGACGAGACAGCCCGCCCGCAGCAGGTCGTCGGCTATGAACTCGGCACACAGCCAGGCCATCGGGACGGCGAGGCCGCCTCCGCTGGTGCCGTTCGTGCTTTCGGGCAGCAACGTTCCCACCTTCTCCCGGACGCAGAGTGCGAGGATCCCGAGGACGAGCCTCCACCGAGGAAGACGCGTACGGGTCGCTCTTTACTCAACTCGCCTGTGTGGTTTCGGATACGTTCCCCCGCCGGATCGGTGCTGGTGGGAGGGAGGGGGTCCGGGAGTGCGTCCGAGGCGTGTGGGACCGAGGCCGGGACGGCTCCCGGCCCGGCGCTCGGCCGGGACTCAGCCGAGCAGGGCGTAGACCGCCGTGGCGTGTGCCGCCGTCTCGTCCGTCCCCTCGGCCGTCATGGTGATGTCGGCGAAGGCCATCCGCTTGCCGGCCTTGGTGAGGCGGGCCCGCACCAGGACGTCCGTGCCGAGCACCGGCCGCTGGAAACTGATCGACTGCTGCACCGTCGTCATCGGCACGAAGCCGCCGCGGGCCGCGGCCACCGCGATCACGGTGGCCGTGTCGGCGGCGGCCATCAGCGCCTGGCCGCTGAGCCCGCCGCCCTCGCGGGCCAGCCGGTCGGACCAGGGGAGTCTGAGGACGGCCCCCTGCTCGTCGAGGGCGATCACCGAGAGCCCCAGATCGAGCACCCAGGGGGCGAAGTTGTCGGCGAGTACCTTGTCCGCGGCGGCGAGAGTCAGCGTCACGCGGTCATTGTGGGGCCCCGGCCCGCGGGCGGGCAACGCTCCTGCGGCCCGGCCGGTAGCCGGGCAGCCGGTGCCCGAGCTGGCGCAGCGCGTAGTGCGAGCGGGACTTCACCGTGCCGGCGGGGATACCGAGGTCGGCGGCGGCCTCGTTGACGGTCAGGCCGTGGAAGTAGAGCCGGACCAGGACGGCGCGGTGTTCGGGGCTCAGGCACCGGACGGCCGCGCGTACGTCGAGCGCGGCGACCGCGGACTCGGTGGCGTCGGCCGGGTCGGGGGTGGCGGCGAGGACTCCGTCGCCGATCTCGGCGGGGCGGGCGAGCCGTGAGCGGCGGGCGTCGATGGCCAGCCGTCGGGCCACGGTGAAGAGCCAGGGGCGCATGGAGGTGTAGGGCCCGTCGAACGCCTCGGGGTGCAGCCAGGCGCGGACCAGGGTCTCCTGCACGAGGTCCTCGGCCCGCTGCTGGTCGCCGTAGGTCAGGCCGAGGAGGAAGCCGAGCAGTGCCGGGCCGTGTTCACGCTGCAGCTCCGCGAGGGCCCTCTCGTCCGTCGTCGCCGTTGTCATGCTCCACACCTCTCCTGCCGGCTCGTCGTCCCACGGGGCGTATACGAACGCATGCGGGCGGCGAGGGACAGGGAACGGACAACGGTGTGCGGCGAACGGTCGCACCGAGCGGCGAGTGGTGCGATGAACGGTCAGCGGCGCTCGCTGCATCCGATTCGGCACGGTTTGGCGTCCGAAGCGGCTTTGTCTCTTGACTGTGCAAAATATCCGCTGTGAATTCATACGGTCAGATGTTCATCGTATGAATGGCGGAGGCCGGCTGATGATCCAGCGCACGAGACGCGGGGCGGTGGCCGTCGCCGTCGTCCTGCTCACCGCGGCGGCCGGCTGTGCCGGTCCCGCCCGCACCCCCGCCGGCCCGCCCGCGCGGCAGACCCCCGAACGTCCCGGCGCGCCCTCCGCGGTCGGCGGCGGCGCCTCGGCCCGTACCGGGTTCACGCTCGTCGCCTCGGGCGACGTGCTGCCGCACAGCTCGGTCATCGACCAGGCGGCGGCGGACGCGGGCGGCCGGGGGCACGACTTCACGCCGATGCTGGCGGGCGTCGCGCCGGTCGTGTCCGGGGCCGACCTGGCGATCTGTCACATGGAGACCGTCTACGGCCCGAAGGGCGGCCCCTTCACCGGCTACCCCGCCTTCACGTCGCCGCCCCAGATCGCCGCCGCCCTCCGGGCCACGGGCTACGACTCCTGCTCCACCGCCTCCAACCACACCCTGGACGACGGTGCCGCCGGACTCGCCCGGACCCTCGACGCCCTCGACCGGGCCGGCGTGCGGCACGCCGGATCGGCCCGTACCGCGCAGGAGGCGGCCCGCCCCACCCTCCTGAAGGGCGGCGACGCGACCGTCGCCCAACTCGCGTACACCTACGACACCAACGGCTACCCGATGCCCGAGGGGCAGCCGTGGGCGGTCAACCTGATCGACGAGCGGCGGATCGTCGCCGACGCGCGGGCGGCCCGGAAGGCCGGGGCCGAGGTGGTCGTCGTCAGCATCCACTGGGGCACCGAGTGGCAGACCGCGCCCGACGAGCGGCAGCTGACGCTCGGCAGGTCCCTCACCGCCTCGCGCACCGGCGGCCGCCCGGACATCGACCTGATCCTGGGCACCCACGCCCACGTCCCGCAGGCGTACGAGAAGGTCAACGGGACCTGGATCGTCTACGGCATGGGCGACCAGGTCGCGGGCCGGATGGTGAACCACTCGGGCGAGTACGACCCCCGCGGCAACCAGGGCACCCTGGCCCGCTTCACCTTCACCCCGCCGACCGCGCCCGGGAGCCGCTGGGACGTCACCCGGGCGGAGTTCGTCCCGCAGTGGTTCGACACCGACAAGGGCCGGGTGGTCGACCTGAACGCCGCGATCAAGGGCGGCGCCGTCCGGTACACCGGCGTACGGGACACCATCCGCGAGGTCGTCCTCCGCCGCGGGGCGGCGAAGGACGGACTGGTGATGGCCGAGGAGTAGGCAGGGCCCGGGACGGCCCTCAGGCGGCGACGGTGACGTGCCGGCGGCCCGCCACCCCCCACGATCACCCGGGGACCGTCCGCGCAGCGTCCGAACCGGTGGGGCTGTCGACCGGTCACCCTTCGAGACCATCGGCTCATCGGGTGCTTTCGGACGGGCGGCCGGTGTGGATGGCCGCCCCTGCCCCTCCGCCATGCAAGCAGTTAGTCATGAAAAAGGATGAGAAGCCCAATGGGCGCCGGGCAGTGCTCCGCCTGGCCGCCGCCCTGGGGGCCACCGCCACGGTCGGCGTCCTCACCGCCGACCGCCTCGGAAAGACGGACGGCGGGGCTCCGGCTCCCGGCCGCAGCCCCGCCGGCGGCGGCGCTCCCGCTTCCGGTCCGGCCGCCGGCCCGCCGGCCGCCGCCCCGCAGAACTCCGGCGCGTACCGGCTCCAGCCGATGACGGCCTACGCGCCGCCGGCCTTCCGCCGGGCACTGCCACCGGTCCGGCAACGCCCCTTCCTGCAGGTGTCCGGCATCGGCCGCTCCCTGGTGCTGACCTTCGACGACGGCCCCGACCCCCGCTACACACCGGAGATCCTCGCCATCCTGCGCCGGCACGGCTGCCGGGCCATGTTCTTCGTCTGCGGGGAGATGGCCGTCGACAACCAGGACCTGCTGCGGGAGATGGCCGACGACGGGCACGTGGTGGGCAACCACTCGTGGTCCCACCCGCTCGTCCCCGGACTGCGGCCCTCCCGCATCCGCGACGAACTCGGCTCCACCAGCGACATCGTGGAGCGGACCATCGGCGCGGCCCCGGCCTGGTACCGCGCCCCCTACGGAGCCTGGAACAAGCACTCCTTCGAGATCGGCGCCGAACTGGGGATGGAGCCGCTGGCCTGGACCGTCGACACCCTCGACTGGAAGGAGCCCGGTACCGACGCCATCGTCCGCCGCGTGCGGGACGGTGCCGCGCCCGGCGCCGTGGTGCTCAACCACGACGCCGGCGGCAACCGCTCGCAGAGCGTGGCGGCGCTGCGCCGCTACCTTCCCGAACTCCTCGGCTCGGGCTACGGCATCACGGTGCCCGGACGCTGACGGCACGAAGGGGCCCCCGGCGCTCTCCGCGCCGGGGGCCCCGTGTTGCCGGGCTCAGCGTGACCCCACCATCCGTGCGTAGACGACGACGTTGCCCTCGTAGCCGCTCGCCCGCGAGTAGCCGCCGCCGCAGGTGATGACCCGCAGTTCGGGCACGCCCTGGTCGGCGTAGACCTGGACGCCGGGGAAGTTCTGCTTGGAGTACACCTCCACGCCGTAGATCTCGAAGACGGCCACCCGGCCGTCGTACCGCTCGACCTCGATGTGCTGGCCCTTGCCCAGTGAGCCGAGCCCGTAGAACACCGCCGGCCCGGCCGTGTTGTCGACGTGCCCGACGACCACGGCGGTGCCGCGCTGTCCGGGCGCGATGCCGTTCTGGTACCACCCGGCCAGGTTCGGGTCCTGCGGGGGCGGCGCCTCGATCCAGCCGTCCGCGTCGAGCCCCACGTCGATCACCGGTGCCGCGACGTCGATCGCCGGGATCTTCACCCGCGACGCCGGCGCGTACGGCAGCGGCTCCAGTCCGTCGGGAGTGGAAGGCGGGACCCCGATCGGCCGGGTGTCCGGACGGGCGGCCGCCGCCGGCTGGGGCGGGCCGAGCTCGACGTCGACTCCATTGCGCATCATCGCCAGGCCGGAGAGCATGACGAGAGCCAGGACACCCCACGGTTGGCGCCTCCTCGGCTCGAAGACGCTGAAGTCCTTGGGGCTCATGATTCTCCCTTCGTGGCGTCGTCAGAACGGTAAGTGCGGTGGGCCCGACCGGCGATCAGGGCGGACCGAACGGGTGGCGGCCGGACGCGAGGGGGCCTGCGGGCCGCCGGCGGACTCCCTCGTGGGCGAGGGGGCCGGGGCATCAGGGGGTGACGGCGCGATGACCCATCCGAGTAATCGTCAGATAAGCGGCCTGACGGGGTGTGACCTGCGCCTCCGTCAGTTTCGAGCCGCTTTCCTCGGCGTGTCGGCTCACCGGGGTGGACCAGTGCCGACATGCGTGGATCGCCCCGGCTTGTGAGGGTTCGTCATGGAAGGCGTACTCGTCGAATATCCCGGAGCACCGCTTTGGGGCGTCTTCCACTGGAGGTTCAACCATGCGTGCTGCACGCACTCTGGCGGTGGCCGCCACCGCTTTCGCGGCGGTCGGGCTCGCGGCCCCCCTCGCCGCCGCCACCCACGGGCCCACCAGCCTCACCGTCAGCCCCTACCAGGTCGACCGCGGCGGGGACGGCGCCAACAGCGTCACGGTCAGCCCCTTCGCCGTCCACCAGGGCTCGACCCTCACCATCACCGTCCGCGGCTGCGCCGGAGGCACGGTCACGTCCAACGCCTTCCCGACGACCACCCTCTCCGGCAACAACAACGGTGTCTCCACCGCCACCGCCCGGATCCACAACAACGCCACGCCCGGTCAGTACAACCTGGCCGTCCAGTGCAACGGCCGGACGCTCACGCAGTCGTTCCGCGTGCTCGCCGGCCAGGGCTCCCAGGGCGGACTCGGCGGCTCGCTCGCGCCGAGCTCCACGGAGATGGCCGTCGGCGGCTCGCTCGTCGCCGCGGCCGCGCTCGGCGGCGGTCTGTTCATCGTCCGCCGTCGCCGTATGAGCGGCACCAGCGCCTGACCGGTCGAACCTCCCGGTCGGCCGCACGCCCGTCGCCCCCGGATCCTGATCCCAGGATCCGGGGGCGACGGGCGTGCGGGCCGGGGGCGGGACCCGCCCCCGACCGTCAGTGGCGCCGGCCCCGGGCGGGCTGTGCCCGGCGCCGGACGACGATGACCAGGCCGGTGGCGGCGGCGAGGACCAGGCCCGAGCCGACCGCCAGGGTCGCGGTGTCGATCCCGTCCACGGAGCCGCCGAGGCCGCCCTGCACCCCGCGCGGGGGAGTGAGCACCGTCGAGCTGATCGTGGGCGTGGCCGTGGGCGTGCCCGTGATGGTCAGCGTGACGGATTCCTGGACGCCGCCGGTGCAGTTGAACGTGACCGTGTAGACGGCACCCCGCCTGGCGTCGGAGTCCACGAGCGCGGTGGCCGTGGCACCCGGCGGGATGGTCACCGTGTCGAAGATGCCCGCAGAGGCCGTCGCCGTACTGGCGCAGCCGGGAGCGCTCAGGGTCACCCGCCCGCCCGGTGCGACGACCGAGGGCGAGACGACGAAGTCGCCGGGCGCCTTGGCCCGGGCCGCCCGCGGGTTCGGTGCGGGGGCGCCGTCCGCCGCGGCGGCGACGGGAGCGGCCAGAGCGAGGGTGGCCGCCCCCAGCAGGGCGGCGGACGCGGCACGTATCGCGCGCATGGTGAATCCTCCGGGTCCCGAGGAGCAGGTGCGGAAGCGGTTTCCACGAATGGCCTGATATGCACCTCGATGCCCGAAACGCTAGGAGTGCACTATCACAACCGCGATCCCAGGCGCGCGAATGGGGCACCGGTGTCCCCCGGCCGGCCCATCGACACGCCGTGCCGCGGTGCCCGAACGGGCCCGTCAGTCCGTGAGATGGGGGAAGAGGTCGGTGAACGGGGTCGCCGTCGCCGAGATCCCTCGTCCGAACGGTGCGTCGAAGTCCCAGATGAGGAAGAGCAGGAACGCGATCATGGCGCTGAACAGCCCCGCGAGAAGCAGTTCGCGTCCGGTCCGCCGGATCTGGAGGGTGAAGATCAGCCCCACCGTGACGAGGGCGCCGATGATCAGGCCGAACCACACGACCCCCGGCATGGTGGCCCCCGCGCTCTGGCCCCGCGCGCCCCGGGCGTCGTCGACCACCGCGACCTGGTCCACCAGCGGCTGGTACGCCTGTCCCTCGTGGTCGTCGGCGGGCCGGTAGTCGGTCACGTCGCGGCGGATCCGGTCGAGGAGTTCGGTGCCCCTCTCGCTCAGCTCCTCGCGCTCCGACATGTGGCGCCATTCGTCCCCCACGACGTAGGAGACGTAGGCGTCGACGTCGGCGCGGATCCGGGTCCGGACATCGGCCGGGTAGACCTCGGCCCGCGCCGAGATCTCGTGCAGGGCCTGGGCCTCCTGGCGCACCGTCTCCTGGGCGGCGCTGCGGGCCTCCCAGACGCCGGCGATGGCAAGGCCGAGCACGATGGCGTACACCACGCCGATCATCATCGTCATGTACTCGATGACGTCGGGGGTCTCGCTGGGGTCGTCGTCGTCGGTGATCCTCCGGTGGTTGATGACGACGATGGTGAGCACGACGGCGCAGGCGGCGGCCATCGCGATGGACAGGACGAGCCATTCGGACATGGGGACTTCCTTCGGCGGGGCTCAGCGGGAGCGGGCGCGCAGGATCGCGGTCGCGAGCACCGCGGGGGCGGTGACGAGCAGCGTCATGGACACGAGGGAGGGGCCGCCCTCGGGCTCGGCCCGCGCGGTGCGGCGGTAGGCGGGCAGGGCGACGGGGGGCGGGGGAGCCGGGCGGGGGCTCAGGGACGGGGAGGGTGACGGGGGAGGCGGGGGAGGCGGCGCCGGAGCGGGCGGCTGGGCTCTCCTGACGGGCGGTGGCGGGGGAGGCGGTGTCCGGACCGGCACCGGCGGGGGTGCGGGGTGGGTGACGGGCGGCGGCGGTGGAGGCGGCTTCGGCGTGGGCCGGGGTGTGGGCGTCGCGGGCGGCGGCGGCGTCGGCGAGGGGGTGGGCGTCGGCGGAGGCGGCGTGGGTGTGGGGGAGCACGCGCCCGGTCCGGCCACCGCGACCGAGGTGTTCGAGTCGCCCGGGCCGGTGACGGCGTAGGCGCAGGCATCGGCGGCGGCGGGTACCGGAGCGGCCAGCAGCCACACCAGCGCGGTGGCCGCCAGGGGCCGGGCCAGAAGGGATCCGTACAGAGACACGCCGACGAGCATGATCACAGGACGGGCGCACCACGCCGGGAATCGCGGCGGATTCGCCGGATGGAGGGGTTCTCGGAGTGCACCGGTTTGACGTTCGGGCGAAAAACTTTCGAGATCCGTTGAGTACGCGAGCGGCGCGCTCCGTATCCATGACCAGGAACGGCAGCCCACGCCACCTCAACAAGCTATGAATCAACGGGAGTTGACATGAAGACCTGGAGGAACGCCGCACTCGCGGTGACGGCGGTGGCCGTACTCGCACTCACGACGGCGTGCGGCCAGGAGCAGGGCGACCAGACGCTGGGCGGCCAGCCCGCGGGCGCCGCGAAGCCGGCCGGGGCTCCCGCCGAGAACGGGTACGGGAACGACGGGTACGGGTCCGACGCCGGAGCGGCCGAGGCCGCGAAGTCCGCCGGGCAGCTGGAGGTCCAGAACGACCCGAAGCTCGGCAAGGTCGTCACCGACAGCGAGGGCTTCACGCTCTACCGCTTCGACAAGGACTCGGCCAACCCGCCGCGGGCCACCTGTGAGGGCGACTGCGCCAAGGCGTGGCCGGTCGTGAGCGCGGTCGGCGCCAAGGCGCCGGACGGTGTGGGAGCCGCCGAACTGGGTCAGGTGGTCCGCGCCGACGGGACGAAGCAGCTCACCATCGGCGGCTGGCCGATGTACCGGTACGCGAAGGACACCAAGGCCGGCGACACCAACGGGCAGGGCGTGGGCGGCACCTGGTTCGCCGCCGCCCCCGACGGCAAGAAGGCGGCACCGGCCGCCGAAGAGGCCGGTAGCGAGGATTCCGGTTCGGACCTCGCCGGGCTCTCGGTGCGAAAGGACCCCAAGCTCGGTGACATCGTGGTCGATTCGCGCGGAATGACGGTCTACCGCTTCAAGAAGGATTCCGCCTGGCCCATGAAGACCGCCTGTGTCGGCGCCTGCCTGGAGAAGTGGCCGGTTGTCGCCCCTGTCGACAAGAAGGACACCGAGGGCATCAGCACGAAGGGATTCGTCACCTTCAACCGTCCTGACGGCATCAAGCAGCAGACCATGGACTGCTGGCCGCTCTACACCTTCGCGGGCGACGAGGAGCCCGGAGACACCAATGGCCAGGGCGTGGGCGGCACCTGGTACGCCGTCTCGCCCCAGGGAAAGCTGGTCGGAGCGCCCAAGTAGGTCCCCCGCGCCGCGCTTCCGGCCGGTCGGCCCGCCGTCACCCCCTCGGTGACGGCGGGCCGGACGCACGTCCGCGTGCACGTGAATGTGCACGGCCACAAGGCGCGATCTCTTCGTTCTGATCGCACGTGCCATTGGCGTGTGACCAAGAACGGATCGCGAATTTCCGTTTCTACTCGCCCTCTTGGCGGGCGATCAGTAGCCTCGGCTCGAACACCGGCCGCGAACACATGGCCGCACCCCCCGTGGCGACTTGTTGGAGACTTTGATGGAGCGTCCCGCCTGGGCCCCGCCGGGTATCGATATCTCGGTCCCGAGCGTGTCCCGTATGTACGACTTCTATCTGGGCGGCTCGCACAATTTCGAGGTCGACCGGGACGCGGCCCGCAAGGCCATGGAGTTCATGCCGGGGCTGCCCAAGATCATGCAGGCGAACCGGGCCTTCATGCGACGCGCCGTGCGCCACGCCGTCGACAGCGGCGTCACCCAGTTCCTCGACATCGGCTCCGGCATACCCACCTTCGGCAACGTCCACGAGGTCGCCCAGGCGGCCTCCCCGGACGCCCGCGTCGTCTACGTCGACCACGACCCGGTCGCCGTCGCGCACAGCCGGGCCGTCCTGGAGGGCAACGCGGGCGCCGCCGTCGTCGCGGCCGACCTGCGCAAGCCGCGGGAGATCCTGCGCAGCCCCGAGGTCACGGGACTGCTCGACCTGGAGCGGCCGTTGGCGCTGCTCCTCGTCGCCGTCCTGCACTTCCTGGAGGACGAGGACGAGCCGCAGCGGGCCGTCACCGAGCTCCTCGACGCGCTCGCGCCCGGCAGCCTCGTGATCCTCACCCACGCCTCCTACGAGGGCATACCGCTCCCGGAGGACCAGGCCGGCGGCGCCGTCGGGGTCTACCGGAACATCCGCAACCCCCTCGTGATGCGCTCCCGCGAGGAGATAGCCCGCTTCTTCGACGGGTGCGAACTCGTCGAGCCGGGCCTGGTCTCCATGCCAGACTGGCGGCCCGACAGCCCGGCCGAGGAGGAGGATCCCTACGCCTTCTCCGGCTTCGCAGGGGTGGGGCGCAAGGCGTGAAGGTGCCGTCGCAGCCGTCCGGTTCCGGCGCGGAACCGGACGGGCTCGAGGACAGACTCAGGCGGTTCGTGACCATCTGGAGCCGGGCCATCTTCCCGGTCACCGCCACCTCGCTGACCCGCGCCGAGTTCGAGGGGCACCTGCTGCCCCTCGCCCGCGAGTTGCGCACCGCGCTGCACGACCGGTCCTTCGACACGGCGCCCGCCCACCGCGCCGGCGCCGCCCTCGTGGCCGCCCACTGCACGGACCCGGACGCCCTCAGCCGCACGCTCGGGGTCATCGACTCCTACCTCGTGCTGTACTGCGGCACGGAGCAGGACACCGCCGGCGAGGAGCTGCGAGCCCGCTGCTCGCGGCTCCAGCACGCCATGGCCGCCGGCTTCGCCCAGGCCCTGCGCGAGCGCACCCTCGTCGAGCAGGAGGCCATCGCCCGCTCCTCGCTCTCCGCCCGCAGCGCCGCCGAAGTCGCCCTGCACGCCACCGAGACCCGCTTCCGCGCCGTCTTCGAGGGCGCGGCCATCGGCATCGCGATCGCCGACCTCGAAGGCAACGTCCTGGAGGTCAACGAGACCCTCACCCGGATGTTCGGCGGCCTGGAGCACCACGTCCGCAGCAAGAACGTCGTCGAATGGGCCCATCCCGAGGACGCCCCGCACGTCTGGCGGCTCTACGACGAGCTCGTTCGCGGCGAACGCGAGCACTACCGCGTCGAGAAGCCCTACTACCGCGGCGACGGCACCGTCCTGTGGACCAACCTCACCGTCTCGCTGCTGCGGGACGCCGAGGGCTTTCCGCAGTACCAGCTGGCGCTGATGGAGGACACCACCGAGCGCCGGCTGCTCAACCTGCGGCTGCGCTACGAGGCCACCCACGACGCCCTCACCGGGCTGCCCAACCGGACCCTGTTCTTCGAGCGCCTGGAGAAGGCGCTCGCCCCGGCCGAGGGAGCCCGCTTCGGGCTCTGCTACCTCGACCTCGACGGCTTCAAGGCCATCAACGACAGCCTCGGCCACTCGGCCGGCGACCGGCTCCTCGTCGAGGTCGCCGACCGGCTGCAGAGCTGCGCCACCGCGCCCGGCGAGATGGTGGCCCGGCTCGGCGGAGACGAGTTCGTCGCCCTGACCACCGGGCCGCACACCGAACGGGAGGTCGTGGAACTGGCCAACCGCATCCTGGCGTCCCTGGCCGCCCCGATCGGGGTCGACGGCCGCGAACTGACCGTGCGCGGCAGCGTCGGCGTGGTCGAGGGGCCGGCGGGGGAGCGGACCGCCGCAGAGGTGCTGCGCAGCGCCGACATCACGATGTACCGGGCCAAGTCGGCGGGCGGCAACCGCTTCGAGTTCGCCGACGCGGAGGCGGACGCCCGGGCGATCACCCGGCACGGACTGACCACCGCGCTGCCCGCCGCCCTGGAACGCGGCGAGTTCTTCATCGAGTACCAGCCGCTGGTGCACCTCGGCGACGGCACCGTGCACGGCGCGGAGGCGCTCGTGCGGTGGTGCCATCCGCAGCACGGCGTGCTCGGACCGGACCGGTTCATCCCGCTCGCGGAGAACACCGGGCTGATCGTCCCGCTCGGCCGCTGGGTGCTGGAGGAGGCCGTACGCCAGGCCCGCTTCTGGCAGACGCGGCACTCCGACGGCGGCCCCCTGCGGATCAACGTCAACCTCTCGCCGACCCAGCTGCACCACCCCCGCCTGGTCGCCGACACCGTCGACGTGCTGGAGCGCTCCGGACTCGAACCGGGTGCCCTGTGCCTGGAGGTCACCGAGTCCGCGCTGATAGGGGCGGACGACGACCTGCTCAAGCCGCTGCGCCAGCTCGCCGAGATGGGGGTGGACATCGCGCTCGACGACTTCGGCACCGGCTACTCGAACCTCGCGAACCTGCGACGGCTGCCGGTGAGCGTCCTCAAGCTGGACCGCTCCTTCACCCGGGGCATGCAGCAGCACCCGGCCGACCCGGTGGACCTGAAGATCGTCGAGGGGATCGTCTCGCTGGCGCACAGCCTGAAACTCGCCGTCACCGTCGAGGGCGTCGAGACGGGCGCCCAGGCGCAGCAGCTGCGCGAACTGGGCTGCGACACGGCACAGGGCTGGTACTACGCCCGCCCGGGCGCCCCCGACCGGATCCACGCCCTGCTGCTCGCGGACGCGGTGTAGCCGGAACGGCCCGCCGGGGCGTCCCGGCTGCACATCCGCGGGGCGCAGGGGGCGCGGGGCCACGACCCTCGGCGCGCCGGTTCAGGCCCCGCGCCCCGGGCCGCGCCCGGAGCGCAGCAGCAGCCGCTGCAGCTCGCGGGCCGCCCGGGGCGGGGCCACGTCGCTGCGGTGCGCGAGCGCGATCGTCCGCCGGAGCCCGGGACGGGCCAGCGCCGTGACCCGCAGGTCACGTCCCGTCCGGGCCGCCACCATGGCCGGCACCACCGCCAGCCCCAGCCCCGCCCTGACGAAGCCCAGGACGGCGTCCATCTCCCCGCCCTCCACCGTGAACGACGGCTCGAAACCCTCCGCGCGGCACGCAGCGACGGTGAGCTCCCGCAGGTCGTAGCCGTGCCGGAACATCACCAGGGGATGCTCGCGCAGGTCCGCGATCCGGACCGGCCGACGCGGCGCGGGCGCGGCGGCCGACGAGACCACCACGAGATCCTCGGTCAGCAGCTCCACCGTCGTGAGCGCCGGCGACGGGGTCGGCAGCGGCAGGACCACCAGCGCCAGATCGAGGGCGCCGCGCGCGAGCTCCCGTACGAGGTCGTGCGAGCCGCCCTCCTCGATGAGCAGCCGGATCCCCGGATGCAGGTCGTGGAAGGCGCGCAGCACGTCCGGCAGCAGGCCCGTGCACAGGCTCGGGGTCGCTCCGAGCCGCACCCGCCCGCGCTTCAGCTGCACCAGCTCCTGCACCTCGTGCCGCGCGGTGTCCGTGTCCGCGAGGATCCGGCGGGCCAGCGGGAGCAGTGCCTCACCGGCGTCCGTGAGGGTGATGTTGCCCCGCGCGCGGCTGAACAGCTCCGCGCCCAACTCCTGCTCCAGGGCCCGGATCTGCTGCGACAGGGAGGGCTGGGAGACATGGACCCGCTCCGCGGCGCGGGTGAAGTGGCGGGCCTCGGCCACCGCGACGAAGTACAGGAGCTGCTGGAACTGCATAGGCTCAGCCTATCGAGATGAGCCGGACCATGTCTTGGACCTCTCGGGCACTCCGGCCCTAGCGTCGACGGCATGGCTCTGGCAACGAAGACGACGGCCCCGGCGGACCGGGGCACCGGCCGACCGCCGTCCCCGAAGCGATCACGCGGCTTCTGGGCGTCCACGATCGGCAAGAAGACGGTCATGGCCGTCAGCGGCCTCCTCATGCTCGGCTACCTGGTCGCCCACGTCATGGGCAACCTCAAGGTCTTCTTCGGCCCCGAGGAGTTCAACGCCTACGGCCACTGGCTGCGCACCATGGGCGCGCCCGTCCTGCACCACTCCTGGGCGCTCTGGCTCGTCCGGATCGTGCTCGTCGCCGCCGTCGTGGCCCACGCCGTCTCCGCCTTCCAGCTGAGCAGGCGCGACATCAAGGCCCGCCCCACCGCCTACGTCCACCGGCGGAGGCGCTCCACCTACGCGACCCGCACCATGCGCTGGGGCGGGGTGATCGTCGCCCTGTTCATCGTCTGGCACATCCTGGACCTGACCACCGGGACCGCGCACCCCGGCGGATTCCAGGAGGGCCACCCGTACCAGAACGTCGTGGACACCTTCTCCACCTGGTACGGCAACCTCGTCTACATCGTCGCCATGATCGCCGTCGGCCTGCACGTCCGGCACGGCTTCTGGAGCGCCGCCCAGACCCTCGGCGTCGGCGACGCCCGCCGCGAGCGCGTCCTCAAGATCCTCGCGAACGGGCTCGCGCTCGCCCTGACCGCGGGTTTCGTCTCCGTCCCCGTCGCCGTCATGACCGGAGTGGTGAGCTGACATGAGCTACCTCGACTACACGGTGGGGGAGCCCGCCGTCGACCACAAGGCACCCGCCGGGCCCATCGCCGAGCGCTGGGACACCCGCCGGTTCCAGGCCAAGCTGGTCAACCCCGCCAACCGGCGCAGGCACACCGTCATCGTCGTGGGCACCGGACTCGCCGGCGGCTCGGCCGGCGCCACCCTGGCCGAACAGGGCTACCACGTCGTCCAGTTCTGCTACCAGGACTCCCCGCGCCGGGCCCACTCCATCGCCGCGCAGGGCGGCATCAACGCCGCCAAGAACTACCGCAACGACGGCGACTCGGTGCACCGCCTGTTCTACGACACCGTCAAGGGCGGCGACTTCCGCGCCCGCGAGTCCAACGTCCACCGCCTCGCCCAGATCTCCGTCGAGATCATCGACCAGTGCGTCGCCCAGGGCGTGCCCTTCGCCCGCGAGTACGGCGGACTCCTCGACACCCGCTCCTTCGGCGGCGTCCAGGTCTCCCGCACCTTCTACGCCCGCGGCCAGACGGGGCAGCAGCTCCTCCTCGGCGCCTACCAGGCGCTGTCCCGCCAGATCGCCGCGGGCAACGTCGAACTCCACGCCCGCACCGAGATGCTCGACCTGATCGTCGTCGACGGGCGGGCCCGGGGCATCGTCGCCCGCGACCTGGTCACCGGCACGATCTCCACGCACTACGCCGACGCGGTGGTGCTCGCCTCCGGCGGCTACGGAAACGTCTTCTACCTGTCGACGAACGCCATGAACTCCAACGCCACCGCGGTGTGGCGGGCCCACCGGCGCGGCGCCCACTTCGCCAACCCCTGCTTCACCCAGATCCACCCCACCTGCATCCCGCGCACCGGGGACCACCAGTCCAAGCTCACGCTGATGAGCGAGTCCCTGCGCAACGACGGCCGCATCTGGGTCCCCAAGGAGCGGGGCGACCACCGGCCCGCGGGCGAGATCCCGGAAGAGGAGCGCGACTACTACCTGGAGCGCATCTACCCCTCCTTCGGCAACCTCGTCCCGCGCGACATCGCCTCCCGCGCCGCCAAGAACGTCTGCGACGAGGGCCGCGGCGTCGGCCCCGGCGGGCAGGGCGTCTACCTCGACTTCGCCGACGCCATCGCCCGGATGGGCCGCAAGGCCGTCGAGGAGAAGTACGGCAACCTCTTCGACATGTACGAGCGGATCACCGCCGAGAACCCGTACGAGACGCCCATGCGGATCTACCCCGCCGTGCACTACACGATGGGCGGGCTGTGGGTCGACTACGACCTCCAGACCACCGTCCCCGGGCTCTTCGCCGTCGGCGAGGCCAACTTCTCCGACCACGGCGCCAACCGGCTCGGCGCCTCCGCCCTGATGCAGGGCCTCGCCGACGGCTACTTCGTCCTGCCGTCCACGATCAACGACTACCTCGCGCGCCACCCCTCCAGCGAGCCGCTCGACGACGGGCACCCGCTGGTCCGCGAGGTCCTGGCCGAGACCGAGGACCGGCTCCACCTGCTCCTCGCCGTCGACGGCGACCGCACCCCCGACTCCTTCCACCGCGAACTGGGCGAGCTGATGTGGGAGTACTGCGGCATGGCGCGCACCGGAGCCGGCCTGCGCAAGGCCCTGGAGCGCATCCCGCAGATCCGCGCCGAGTTCTGGCGCCGGATCAAGGTCCCGGGCACGGGCGAGGAGTTCAACCAGTCCCTGGAGAAGGCCAACAGGATCGTCGACTACCTCGAACTCGCCGAGCTCATGTGCCTCGACGCCCTGCACCGCGCCGAGTCCTGCGGCGGCCACTTCCGCGAGGAGTCCCAGACCGCGGACGGCGAGGCCGCCCGCCGGGACGAGGACTTCTCGTACGCGGCGGCCTGGGAGTTCAACGGCGGCGACGCCCCCGTCCTGCACAAGGAAGACCTCGTCTTCGAGTACGTCCACCCCACCCAGCGGAGCTACGCATGAAGCTCACCCTGCGCGTCTGGCGCCAGAAGAACGCCGACGCCGACGGCGCCATGTCCACCTACGAGGTGGACGGCATCTCCGCCGACATGTCGTTCCTGGAGATGCTCGACACCCTCAACGAGGACCTCATCCTCCGCGGCGACGACCCCGTCGCCTTCGACCACGACTGCCGCGAGGGCATCTGCGGCGCGTGCAGCCTCGTCATCGACGGCGAGGCCCACGGCCCCGAGCGGACCACGACCTGCCAGCTGCACATGCGGTCCTTCCGGGACGGCGACACGATCGACGTCGAACCCTGGCGCGCCTCGGCCTTCCCCGTCGTCAAGGACCTCGTCGTCGACCGCTCGGCCTTCGACCGGATCATCCAGGCCGGCGGTTACGTCAGCGTGCCCACCGGCGCGGCCCCCGAGGCGCACGCGACGCCGGTGCCGAAGGCCGACGCGGACCTCGCCTTCGAGCACGCGGAGTGCATCGGCTGCGGCGCCTGCGTGGCCGCCTGCCCCAACGGCTCGGCGATGCTCTTCACCTCGGCCAAGGTCAACCACCTGAACGTGCTGCCCCAGGGCGCCCCGGAGCGCGAGACCCGGGTCCTCGACATGGTCGGCCAGATGGACGCGGAGGGCTTCGGCGGCTGCACGCTGACCGGCGAGTGTGCGACCGCGTGCCCGAAGGGGATCCCGCTGCCCTCGATCGCCGCGATGAACAAGGAGTGGCTCCGGGCCCGGCGCAAGGCCGCGCGCGGGTAGGGCCGACCGGGCGGGGCGCGGGGCGGGCGGGTGCGGCCGGGAGGCCCCGGCGGCACCCGCTCAGCCGCCGACCGCGCGCAGGGTGCCCGGTCGGCGGCCGACCAGCCGGTCCAGGGCGGCGGAGGTCGCCTCGTCGGCGGGCAGCTGCACCGTCATGCTCTGCCCGTCGGTCTCCGGCAGGTCGAGGACCTCGTACGACAGCCGCAGCTCGCCGACCTCCGGGTGCACCAGCCGCTCCCGGCCCGAACGCGCCCGCATCAGCCCGGTGGCGGCGAACCGCTCGGAGAACACGGCCCCGGCGGTGATCGTCAGTTCCCGCGCCAGCTCGGCGACGTACGGGTCCGACCGCGTGACGGGCAGGTACAGGGCGGCGACCTGCTGGTCGGCGATCCGGTCCCAGTCCGGGTACGCCGCACGCGCCCGCGGATCGGTGAAGACGTACCGGAGCAGGCTCGGCGGGTCGCCGTCGAGCATCCCCAGCGGGCCGGCGAGCAGCGCGTACCCCTCGCTGTACGCGGCGACCTCGCCGATCGCGTTGGTCACCACGGCCGGGGTCGGCCCGAGCCGGTCGAGCAGGGCCCGCACGGTCGGCCGCACCGTCCGGGCCGGCGTCGGCGCCGCCGCGCACATGTGCTGGTGGTCCTGCGACTTCAGCAGCCGGCGCAGGTGCAACCGGGCGTCCAGCGGCAGCTGCAGCGCGTCGCTGAGGGCGCCCAGCACCTGCGACGAGGGGTTGCGGTCCCGGCCCTGCTCCAGCCTCGCCAGGTACTCGACGCTGATCCCGGCGAGCATCGCCAGCTCCGTCCGTCGCAGCCCCGGCGTCCGGCGCCGCGGCCCCGCCGGCAGCCCCGCGTCCGCGGGCGTCAGCGCCTCGCGGCGGGCGCGCAGGAAGGCACCGAGTTCGTTGTCGCTCATCCACCGATCGTAGGAGGACCCGGCGCCCCGAGGGTGGCCCTGTCACTACCAGCCTCCGCCGGGCCTTCCTCACGCCGTCCCGAGGCCGCAGCGTGGAGCCATGACCACCGAATCGCAGAACACCACCACCACGCTTCCGCTCACCCCCGGCCGCTGGGCCGTCGACCCGCTGCACTCCAGCGTCGGATTCGCGATCCGCCACCTCGGGATCTCCAAGGTGCGCGGGCGCTTCAACGACCTCCAGGCCGAGCTGGTCGTCGGCACCGCCCTCGACGACTCCTCGATCACCGCGACCGTCGCGCTCGCCTCGCTCGACACCGGCAACGCGGACCGGGACGCGCACGTGCGCAGTGCGGACCTGCTCGACGTCGACAAGCGGCCCACGATGACCTTCCGCTCGACCCGCATCGACGGCGCGGGCGAGGACTGGACCATGGCGGGAGACCTCACCATCGGCGACGTCACCCGTCCGGTCACCTTCGACGTCGAGTTCGGCGGTCTCGTGGACGTGCCGGCGGACGGCAGCCGGCACGCGGGCTTCGACGCCACCGGCGAGTTCCGGCGCAGCGACTTCGGCCTCGACTTCGCTCCCGGCTTCCTCGGGGACGTGATCAAGGTGAACCTGGAGGTCCAGTTCGTCGAGCCGGCCTCGTCCTGACCGGTCGGCCGCCGAGCCGGGCCGCGAGATAGGGCGCGGTCCGGCTCGCCGCCGCCCGGGCCACCTCGGCCGGCGGCCCGGCCGCCACGATCCGCCCGCCCTCGTCGCCGCCGCCCGGCCCGAGGTCGATCACCCAGTCCGCGGTGGCCACCACATCCATGTCGTGCTCCACGACGACCACCGAGTGACCCGCGTCGACCAGGTCGTGGAGCCGTCCCATCAGGACCTCGACATCGGCCGGATGCAGGCCGGTCGTCGGCTCGTCCAGCACGTAGAGGGTGTGGCCGCGGCGCAGGCGCTGGAGCTCGGAGGCGAGCTTGATGCGCTGCGCCTCGCCGCCCGACAGCTCCGTGGCCGGCTGGCCGAGCCGCAGATAGCCGAGGCCGACGTCGAGCAGCGTGCCCAGGCTGCGCACCGCCGCCGGGGTGTCCGCGAAGAACGCGGCGGCCGCCTCCACGGTCAGGTCCAGCACCTCCGCGATGGTCAGCCCGCGCAGCCGGACCCGCAGCGTCTCGGGGTTGTAGCGGGCACCGCGGCAGTCCGGGCACGGGGCGTACGTGCTGGGCAGGAAGAGCAGCTCCACCGAGACGAAGCCCTCGCCCTGGCACGTCTCGCACCGCCCGCCCGGGACGTTGAAGGAGAAGCGCCCCACCTTGTAGCCGCGCTCGCGGGCCTCGTCGGTGGCGGCGAACAGCCGGCGGACCACGTCGAACAGCCCCGTGTACGTGGCCAGATTGGACCGGGGCGTCCGGCCGATCGGCCTCTGGTCGACCGTCACCAGCCTTTCCACTCCCGGAAGTTCCTCGCTCAGCGCGCCCACCAGCGTCGACTTCCCCGAGCCCGAGACGCCGGTCACGGCCGTCAGCACCCCGAGCGGGAACTCCGCTTCCAGACCCCGGAGGTTGTGCCGCGTGACCGGACCCGTGCGCAGCCGGCCGGCGGGGGTCCGCACCTCGCGCCCGGGCACGGGGAGCGGACCGAAGAGGAAGCGCCGCGTCGCGGACTCCCCGACGGCCGCCAGCCCCTGCGGCGGCCCGCTGTGCAGCACCCGGCCCCCGTGCACGCCCGCCCGCGGGCCGACGTCGACGAGCCAGTCGGCGTGCCGGATGACGTCGAGGTGGTGCTCCACCACGAACACCGAGTTGCCCGCCGCCTTGAGCCGGTCCAGGACCACCAGGAGGGCCTCGGTGTCGGCCGGATGCAGGCCCGCGGACGGCTCGTCGAGCACGTACACCACGCCGAAGAGCCCCGAGCGCAACTGCGTGGCCAGCCGCAGCCGTTGCAGCTCGCCGTTGGACAGGGACGGGGTCGTGCGGTCCAGGCTGAGGTAGCCGAGGCCCAGCTCGGTGACCGTGGCGATGCGCGCGACCAGGTCCGCGGTGAGCACCCGGGCCGTCTCACCCGCACCACCGGCCGTGCCGTCGCCGTCGCCGTGGACCGCGGCCTGGAGCGCCTGCGCGAGCGCGGTCAGCGGCAGCGCCGCCAGATCGGCGATCGTCCGGCCCGCGAAGGTCACCGCGAGCGCCTCGGGACGCAGCCGGCTGCCCCCGCACACCGGACAGGGCGAGGCGGTCAGGAACCGCTCCGCCTTCGCCCGGAGCGTGGCGCTCCTGGAGTCGGAGAACGTGTGCATCACGTAGCGGCGGGCGCTCGTGTACGTGCCCTGGTACGGGCGCTGGATCCGCCCCGCCTCGCGGACCGGATGGACGGTGACCACCGGCTGCTCGTCCGTGAACAGGATCCACTCGCGGTCCCGCGCGTCGAGCTCGCGCCAGGGCCGGTCGATGTCGTGGCCGAGCGCGTCCAGCACGTCGCGCAGGTTCTTGCCCTGCCACGCACCCGGCCACGCGGCGATCGCGCCCTCCCGGATCGACAGCCCCGGGTCGGGAACGAGGAGCTCCTCACTGGTGCCGTGCACGCGGCCGAGACCGTGGCACTCGGGGCAGGCCCCGACCGCCGTGTTCGGCGAGAACGCGTCCGAGTCGAGCCGCTCGGCTCCCTCCGGGTAGCGGCCCGCGCGCGAGAACAGCATCCGCAGGGAGTTGGAGAGGGTGGTGACCGTCCCCACCGACGACCGGGCGTTCGGCGACGACCGGCGCTGTTCCAGGGAGACGGCGGGCGGCAGCCCGGTGATCTCCCCCACCTTCGGCGCGCCGACCTGGTGGATCAGCCGCCGGGCGTACGGGGCCACCGACTCGAAGTACCGGCGCTGCGCCTCCGCGTAGATCGTGCCGAAGGCGAGCGAGGACTTGCCCGAGCCGGACACCCCGGTGAAGACGGCGATCGCGTCGCGCGGGATGTCGACGTCGACGCCGAGGAGGTTGTTCTCGCGGGCGCCGCGGACACGGACGAAGGAGTCGGGGGAGTGCGCGGACATCCCCCGATTCTAGGTCGACGTCCCGTCGTTCGCGCTGGTCAGGCCCGCGACGCGGGCGAGTCGGCGGTACGAGTCGAGCAGCGCCGCCCGGTCGTGGGTGCTCGTCGTCACCAGCACCTCCTGGGCGCCGCTCTCCTTCACCACCCGCTCCAGCTCGGCGCCGACCTGCGCCTCCGTGCCGTACACGTGCCCCGTCAGCCCCGCCTCGAACAGGCCGCGCTGCTTCTCCGTCATCGCCGACTCCGCGATCCGCTCGACGGGCGACAGCGGCGGGAAGTCGCCCCGAGTCCGGGACCAGGCCGCGGACCAGGCCTCGGGGACCAGCAGGCGGCGGGCCTCCTCCTCGGTCCCGGCGACCGCGACCGTGCCCGACACGACGACGTACGGCTCCTCCGCCCAGGCCGAGGGCCGAAAAGCGGCGCGGTAGGCGTCGACGGCGGCCAGCATCCGCTCGCGCCCGCGCAGATCACCGATCACGAGCGGCAGACCCGCCTCCGCGGCCGTCGTGGCGCCCTCGCCCGTCGCCAGCACGTACGGCGGCACCCGCAGGCCCTCCGCCGGCCGGGCGTGGACCCCGGGGTGGGCCGTCTGCGTGCCGGTGAACCAGCCGAGCAGTTCGGTCAGCTGCTCGGCGAACCGCCCGGCGTCGTCCTTGTCCCGGCCCAGCGCCCGCCGGACACCGTCCGTGAAGCCGACCGAGCGGCCGAGCCCCATGTCGATCCGCCCCGGGAACAACGCCTCCAGGACACCGAACGCCTCCGCGACGAGCAGCGGCCGGTGGTTGGGGAGCATCACCCCGCCGGTGCCGACGCGGATGGCCGACGTCGCCGCCGCCACGGCCGCGGCCAGCACGGTCGGCGCGGATCCCGCCACCCCCGGCACACCGTGGTGCTCCGAGACCCAGAACCGGTGGTACCCCAGCGCCTCCACCTCCTGCGCGAGGCGCACGGTCGCGCGCAACGCCTCGGAGCCGTCCTCGCCCTCGCGGGTGCGGGAGCGGTCGAGGACGGAGAACCGGATGCCGTCGAGAGAAGGGGTCACACAGGGTTCAACGCATCGGCGCGAGGACGATTCCCGGTACCGGGAGGCACCGCCGTGCTGACCCGGCCTGGATCCGAAGCCCCAGGACACCGCTCACTGACCCGGCCTGATCGACAAGACACCCCCCGAGGGGGTGTCTTGCCGATCTTGCCGGGCTCCCGGTGTCCCGCGACTCCGTCTCCGGCGTTGTCGTCGGTCGGCATGGCTCCGCCATGCCTCTCTCCTCCGCCTTGGATCCGAAGCCCCAGGACACCGCTCACTGACCCGGCCTGATCGACAAGACACCCCCTACGCTGGGCGGGTGACCCGAAGCAGCAGGCCCGTGGCCGTGTTCGACCTCGACAACACCCTCGCGGGGACCGCCCACCGTCAGCACCACCTGGAGGCGCGGCCCCGCGACTGGGCCGCGTTCTTCGCCGCGGCTCCCGAGGACCCGCCGCTCGCCGAGGGCGTCGCCCTGTGCCTGGAGGCGGCGCAGGAATGCGAGGTGGTCTACCTGACGGGCCGACCGGAACGCTGCCGCCGGGACACCGTCGCCTGGCTGGCCGCGCAGGGTCTGCCGGGGGGCCGTATCCACATGCGCGGCAACCGCGACTTCCGCCCGGCGCGCCTCACCAAGCTGGAGGTCCTGCGCCGTCTCGGCCGCGACCGCGAGGTGCGGATGCTCGTCGACGACGACGAGCTGGTGTGCGACGCGGCCGAGGCAGCCGGATTCGAAGTCGTCCGGGCCCGCTGGGCGGCGCCGTCCGAGGAACTGAAGCAGGCCCAGGAGGGCGAGGGCCGCACCTGAGACCGGGCCCGGCACCGTCCGGCACCGCCCGCCGCCCGCCGCCCGCCGCGCGTCGCGGGCGCCCGCGACGGGGCACCGCCGGCCCGACGGCGCGGGCGAGCGGCCCGTACGTGACGCCGGGCCTACTCGCCCTCCTCCAGGCGGAATCCGACCTTCAGGCCGACCTGGTAGTGCTCGATCGCGCCGTCCACGATGTGGCCGCGGACCTGCGTCACCTCGAACCAGTCGAGGGACCGCAGGGTCTGCGCGGCCCGCTCGATGCCATTGCGAATGGCCTGGTCGACTCCCTCCGGGGAGGTGCCGACGATCTCGGTGACGCGGTAGGTGTGGTTCGACATGGGGGCCGAACTCCTCTCGGTGGGGGTCATTCCACGGTGCCCCACCACGCCCCGGACCGCGACACGTCGGGCGCCGGGGGAGCGCGGGGCGGGCGCGGGCGGCCGTCGCCGGGACCGTCCAGGACTTGACCACCCGGTTGGTCCAGACCAGAATCCAGGCCACATACCCGCGCGAACAACCCGTTCGGTCCCCCCACGTCGGGTCAGCTCCCCATGCCGCACTCCATTCATGGAACGCAGAAGGTGACCTACGTGAAGAACCGCCATCTCGTCTGTCCCCTGGCCGCAGTGACCGCCCTCGCGCTCTCCGCCTGCGGGCTCCTGCCCGGCGACGGCGACCAGACCCGGACCGTCAGCATCTGGCTGATGCGCGACAGCGTCAGCGAGGACTTCCTCCAGCGGTTCACCACCGCGTACGAGTCCCAGCACGCGGGCGTGAAACTGCAGTTCACCATCCAGGACTGGACGGGCATCGGCAAGAAGGTCACCGGGGCGATCAAGGGGGAGGGCGGACCCGACGTCATCGAGGTGGGCAACACCCAGGTCGCCCAGTACGCGGAGACCGACAGCCTCTACGACCTCACCCTGGAGTCGGCCCGCGACCTCGGCGGCGAGCAGTGGCTCCCCGGCCTCGCCGAACCCGGCCGCATCGACGGCGCCCAGTACGGCATCCCCTGGTACGCGGCGAACCGCATCGTGATCTACAACAAGGACCTCTTCAGACAGGCCGGCATCGCCAAGCCGCCGACGACGCGGGCGAAGTGGCTCGCCGACACGGAGAAGATCAACGACAGCGGCTCGCAGGGCATCTACCTCGCCGGCCAGGACTGGTACACCCTCGCGGGCTTCATCTGGGACGAGGGCGGTGAACTCGCCGTCGACCAGGGCGGCGCCTGGTCCGGCACCCTGGACAGCCCGGCCGCGCTGCGCGGCATGGAGGTCTACAAGGAGCTGCAGGCCCTCGGCTCGGGTCCCAAGGACGCCGACGAGCAGACCCCGCCGCAGGCCGAGGTCTTCGCCCGGGGCGACGTCGCCCAGATCATCGCCACGCCCAGCGCCGTGGCCGCCATCACCAAGGTGAACCCCGAACTCGAGGAGAAGCTCGGCTTCTTCCCCATACCGGGCAAGCAGGCCGGCAAGCCCTGCGCCGTCTTCACCGGCGGCTCGGACCTGATCATCCCGGAGAACGCGCCCCAGCGCGGCGCCGCCCTGGACGTCGTCAAGGCCCTGGCCGGGGACAAGTGGCAGACCGAACTCGCCCGCGCGATGAACTACGTGCCCAACAAGTCCGGTCTCGCCTCGGTCGTCCAGGGCCGGGAGGCCACCTCCGTGATGGCCGTCGGCGCGGCACGCGGCCGGGCCACGCCCAACTCCCCGCAGTGGGCCGACGTCGAGGCCGACAACCCGATCAAGCCCTACATGACGGCCGTCCTGCAGGGCGAGGACCCCAAGGCCGCGGCCAAGGCGGCCTCGAAGAAGATCAGTTCGGCGCTCGCCGAATAGCATTCAGCGCCTCCACACCCGCCTGCCTCCGAACGGTCACGTCGAATCCAGCCGGTGACGGAAGAAACGAGGAGCCGGTCCGCCGCCGCGCGGCCCGGCCCTCACCGTCCCCTTCCGCCCGCCGGAGGAGCCCGACATGCCCGCACCGTCGTCCGCAGTCGCCGTCCCCGCCGCCCCCCACCCCACCGCCCGGGAGGCCGTGTCCCCGGCCCTCCCCGAGGCCGCGTCCGCGGCCCGCCCCCGGTCCACGTCCGGCGACGACGGCGCCCCGCCGCGCTACGTCGTCACCCTCGCCCGCGACCAGGAGGACGTCCGCGCCGCGCAGCGCCTGCGGCACCAGGTCTTCGCGGGCGAGATGGGGGCCCGCCTCGACGGCCCCGAACCCGGTCTGGACGCCGACGCCTTCGACGCCTACTGCGACCATCTGCTGGTCCGCGAGGAGGAGACCGGAGAGATCGTCGGCACGTACCGGGTACTGCCGCCCGAGCGTGCCCGGATCGCCGGACGGCTCTACTCCGAGAGCGAGTTCGACCTGACCCGGCTCGCGCCCCTGCGCGACGACCTCGTCGAGGTCGGCCGCTCGTGCGTCCATCCCGCCCACCGCAACGGCGCCGTCATCGCCCTGATCTGGGCCGGGCTCGCCCGCTACATGACCCGCACCGGCCACAACTGGCTGGCCGGCTGCTGCTCGATACCGCTCGCCGACGGCGGCGCGCTGGCCGCCGCGACCTGGGACACCGTCCGGACCGGGCATCTCGCGCCCGAGGAGTACTGGGTCACGCCGCACCGGCTCTGGACCCCCGAGGGGGTCACCCGGCCCGAGGGCCGCGTCGAACTCCCCCCGCTCCTGCGCGGCTACCTCCGCCTCGGCGCCAAGGTCTGCGGCGCCCCCGCCCACGACGTGGACTTCGGGGTCGCCGATCTGTACGTCCTGCTGTCCCTGCGCGACACGAACCCCCGCTACCTGCGCCACTTCCTCTCCCTCGCGCCCGCCCGGTGACCGCCGTCACCGGCCCCGGCGCGGCCGTCTCGCCGTGGCTGCCCGCGGCACCCTGCACCCCGGGCCGGTGCGCCGCTCACCCCGGGCCCGCCGCCATGACCGTGGGCCCCGCCCGGGCCGTCGCCCGGCTGGCCGCCGGCCTGGCCGCCGTGGTCGCCGGCCTCCTGCTCGCACCCCTCGTCGCGCTCCTGCCGGCCGCCGCCCGCCGGGCGGCGACCCGCCGGTGGTGCCGGGCCGTCGTACGCGCCTTCGGCGTCCGCCTCCGGGTCACCGGGGTTCCCGCCGCGGGCCCGATGCTCGTCGTCGCCAACCACGTCTCGTGGCTGGACATCCCGCTCGTCGCCGCGGTGCTGCCCGGCCGGATGCTCGCCAAGACCGAGGTCCGGTCCTGGCCGGTGCTGGGACGGCTCGCGGCCCGCGGGGGCACGCTGTTCATCGACCGCGACCGGTTGCGCGCCCTACCCGGCACCGTCGGCGCGATCGGCGCCGTGCTCGCCGGCGGTGGCCGCGTGATCGTCTTTCCCGAGGGCTCCACCTGGTGCGGACGGGCGGGGGGAGCCTTCCGGCCCGCCGCCTTCCAGGCCGCGCTCGACACCGGCGTCGGCGTCCAGCCGGTCCGCCTCGCCTACGGCCCCGCCGGACCGGCCGCGTTCGTGGGGGACGACCCACTGGTCGCGTCCCTCTGGCGGATCGCGGCGGCCGGCGGACTGACCGCCGAGGTACGGATCCTCGATCCGCTCCCCGGCGGCCGGTACCCGGACCGCCGCGCCCTGGCCGCGGCGGCTCAGCGCGCGATCGCCAGCGACAGCGCGAACCGCTCCTTCCGGTCCGTCCACCAGCGGGCCAGCTCCAGCCCCGCGTCCGAGAGCTCCCTGCGCACCCCGGCCTGACGGAACTTCGCCGACACCTCCGTCCGTACCTCCTCGCCCTTCTCGAACGGCACGATGAGGTCCAGCTCCGGGATCTTCACGGTGAGCGCGTGCCGCGCCCGCAACCGCATCTCGATCCACTCCCGGTCCCGGTCCCACAGCGCCACGTGGTCGAAGTCCTCCGGCCGTACGTCCGCGTCCAGCTCGCGCGCGATGACCGCCAGCACGTTCTTGTTGAACGCGGCCGTGACACCGGCCGCGTCGTCGTACGCGGCGACCAGCGTCGCCTCGTCCTTCACCAGGTCCGTGCCGAGCAGCAGCGCGTCCCCGGGGCTGAGCATCGTCCGCACCGAGCGCAGGAAGACCGCGCGCTCGTCGGGCAGCAGGTTCCCGATCGTGCCGCCCAGGAAGGCGACCAGGCGCGGCCCGGGGGTGTCGGGCAGTTCGAGCCCCCGGGTGAAGTCGGCGACCAGGGCGTGGATGTCCAGCCCCGGCCGCTCGGCCAGCAGCGCCTCGGCCGCCCCGGTCAGCGCCGACCGGCTGACGTCCACCGGCACGTAGCTCGCCAGGTCCGGCAGCAGCGCGTCGATCAGGAAACGGGTCTTCTCGGAGGATCCGGACCCCAGCTCCACCAGGGTGCGGGCCCCGGTGGCCGCCGCGATGTCGGACGCCCGGTCGACCAGGATCTCCCGCTCGGCGCGGGTCGGGTAGTACTCGGGGAGCCGGGTGATCTCCTCGAAGAGCTCACTGCCGCGGGCGTCGTAGAACCACTTCGGCGGCAGCTCCTTGGGCACGCGGGTCAGACCGCCTTGCACGTCGGCGCGCAGATCGGCCTCGGTGGCGTCCTCGGGCAGGGTGCGGGTCAGCTGGAACGGGCTCACGGGGAGGGCTCCTTGAGCGGGGTGAGGGTGACATCGGCGCGGGTGGCGGACAGCAGCGTGCGGTCCGGCACCTCGCGCCAGAGCGGATCGTCGTCGTACGGCTCGGATGCCACGACCGTGCGCGGCGCGCCGTTCCGGTCGGGACCCGTCAGGTACCACAGGGAGTTGCCCCAGGCGGTCGCGGTGATCTCCGAGCCGTCCGTGAGCAGCAGGTTCAGCGTCGCGCCCGGGGAGGCGCCGGCGGCCTCGCGCACGGTGTCGGCGAGTGCCCTGCCGGCGCCGTCCCCGGCACGCAGCCGGTGCAGTGCCAGCGCCCAGAGGAGGGCCGAGTCGGTCCGCGCCTCCATCCGGAGCAGCTCCGCGGCCGGCAGGGCCGCCGCCAGGCCGGCGAGGGCGTCGGGCCAGCCGCCGACCGCGCCGTTGTGACTGAACAGCCACGGGCCGGCGGCGAACGGGGCCGCCGCCGCCTCTCCGTCGGCGCCGGGCAGGGTGGCTCCCCGGACGGCGGCCAGCAGCGCCGCGGGGCGCAGGACCCGCGCGAGGTCGCCGAAGGAGAGGTCGGACCAGAGCGGTACGGCCCGGCGGTAGCGGGCCGGTACCGGGTCGCCCGGCACGTACCAGCCCACCCCGAAGCCGTCCGCGTTCACGACGCCACTGGTCTGCAGCCGCGGCTCCCACGCCTGCCGGTGCAGGGAGTGCTCGGGCCGTACCAGCAGCTCGCCGAGGGCCACCGGTTCGCCGACGTAGGCGAGATGCCGGCACATCAGGCGAGCTCCGCGTCGCGCGCGGTCCGGAAGCCGGAGAAGATCTGACGGCGCACCGGCAGGTCCCAGTTGCGGAACGTGCCCCGGCAGGCCACCTGGTCCACGGCGAACGAGCCGCCCCGCAGCACCTTGTGCGCGGGCCCGAAGAAGACCTCCGAGTACTCCTTGTACGGGAACGCGGTGAAGCCCGGGTAGGGGAGGAAGTCGCTGGACGTCCACTCCCACACGTCCCCGATCAGCTGGCGGACGCCGAGCGGCGAGGCGCCCTCGGGATAGCCGCCGGCCGGCGCCGGCCGCAGGTGCCGCTGGCCCAGGTTGGCGTGGGCGGGGGTGGGGTCGGCGTCGCCCCACGGATAGCGCCGGGACCGTCCGGTCGCCGGGTCGTGGCGGGCCGCCTTCTCCCACTCGGCCTCCGTCGGGAGCCGGCGCCCCGCCCAGCGGGCGTAGGCGTCCGCCTCGTACCAGCTGACGTGCACCACCGGTTCGTCCTCGGGCACCGGCTCCGTCACGCCGAACCGGCGCCGCAGCCACTGCCCGCCCGAGCGCCGCCAGAACAGCGGCGCGCCGATGCCGTGCTGCCGGATCTGCGCCCAGCCCTCCGCCTGCCACCAGCGCTCGTCGGTGTAGCCGCCGTCCGCGACGAAGGCCATGTAGGCGCCGTTGGTGACGGGCGCGGTGTCGACGAAGAACGACGGGACGACCCGGGTGTGGGCGGGCCGTTCGTTGTCCAGCGCCCACGGCTCGTCGGAGGTTCCCATGGTGAACGGTCCGCCGGGCACCAGGACTTCGGAGGGCAGCGGACCGGTGTCGGTCTTCGGCGGCGGCGGGGCGGTCAGCGCCGCCGGCCCCGTGCGCAGCTGATGGGTGATCAGCATGGTCTCGTCGTGCTGCTGTTCGTGCTGGGCGATCATCCCGAAGGCGAACCCCGCCTCGACCAGCGGCGCCCCGGCCAGCGCGGTGCCGGCCAGCACGTCCAGCACCCGGCCGCGCACGTCGGAGGCGTACGCGCGGGCTTCGGCGGGCGGGAGCAGCGGCAGCGTCGGCCGGCTGGCCCGCGGATGCTCGAACGCGTCGTAGAGGGAGTCGATCTCGGGCCGCAGCGCGTCGCGGCCGGCGACCGCCCGCCACAACCACTGCTCCTCCTGGTTGCCGATGTGCGCCAGGTCCCACACCAGGGGCGACATCAGCGGAGAGTGCTGGGCGACGAGTTCGTCGTCCTCCACGCAGGAGGTGAGCAGCGCGGTGCGCTCGCGCGCGGTGGTGAGCGCGTCCAGCGCCCGCTGCCGCAGTGCGGTCGGGTCGTCGGTCACGGTCATGACCGCACCTCCTGGAGTTCGTCGGCCGGGCAGCTGCCCGGGATCACGTACCGCTCGTGGAAGGCGGCCACCGCGTCCTGCACGGCGGTGCTCGCCCCGATCCGGGGCAGGGCCTCCAGCGCGGCGGGGAAGGCCACCAGCGCCGCGGCGTGCAGTTCGGGATCCTTCAGCCCGTCCCGGGCCGCGGCGAGCCACAGCGGATTGCGTGGGGCCGGACGCGTACCGGCGTACTCGGCCAGCGGTTTGACGGCCCGGTAGACGCTCTCCGTGGCCTGCGGGTCCTCGAAGAGGGCGGTGGTCACGGCCACCGGTACGATCCAGCCGTCGGCACCCGGCTGCGCGTCGACCATCCGCAGCTCCAGATGGCCCCGCGGCCGTACGGGCGGGAAGAGTGTCGTCATGTGGTAGTGCAGGTCGTCCTCGACGGGCGGACGGGGCCGGCCCGTGCGGAGCCACTCCCGGAACGTCAGCCCCTCGGGCGCCTGCCACGGCCCGTCGTCGGACCGTACGCACATCACCGGGGTGTCGAGCACGTGCGCGGCCCAGGCGGCGCGCGGATCGCCGTCCGGGCCCGGTGCGAGCGCCCGCACCGGATCGAGGTCCGTCCACAGCGCCTGCCGGGTCGAGCGCCAGCCGGTCGGCCGGCCGCCGTGGACGGGGGACGTGGCGAACGCCGCGACCAGTACCGCGCCCAGCAGATGGGCGAGCTGCCAGCGCCGGTGGTACCCGAGCGGCCCCGGCTCCTCGTGGCCCGCGTCCAGGCAGATCTGCACCGAGGCCGAGTCGCACATCATGGCCCGGCCCGCGGGCCCGGTGCGGTCGAAGAGCCGCTCCATCGCGTCGTAGCGGGGCTCGTGCAGCATCCGCTCGCGGGGCGCGTGCCACGGGTCGACCCCGTAGCCGTTGAGGGAGAGACCGAGCGGGCCGAGCGCGCCGCGCACCGCGCGCAGATCGGCCGAGAGGGTGTCGAGGCACTCCATGAGGGAGGCGGCGGGCGGGGAGCTGAGCTCCAGCTGCCCGCCGGGCTCGAAGGTGAGCGCCGAGGCCAGCGGCAGGGCCCGGACGCCGTCGATGGCCGCGGCCAGGCGCGGCGGGGGGACGGGAAGCCGCGGATCACGCAGCTCGTGGACGAACCATTCCAGCTCGACCCCGACGGTGCGGGGCGGGCCCGTCTTGAAGCAGATACATCGCAGCAGCTCCTCCGCCTCGCTCTCGGTGAGAGGGGGGCCGCTGTGCGGTATGCCGCTGGGCGACATGTCGGAACCTCCTGTTCGGGAAGGCGCTGATTCCACCTAAAGCCACGTCCGACGGGCGTGCAAGACCGCCTCTCCGGCCCCTCTGGAAATCCCGTTGCCCCACCGTCACACGATCGATCAAGCTCAGGGGCATGAGTGCACGACTGCGGGGGATCGCGAAGCAGACCGAGGAGATCGTGGAGGCGGGCCGCTACCGGGCGCCCGACGGCCGCACGGTGTCCATCGAGGCGGAACTGGCCGCCGCGGTGGCCGGAACCACGCTGTACGGCCCCGAACCCGTCCGGATCGTCCCGGACCGGGACCGTGAGACCGCCATAGAGGTGACGGACGAGAGCAGCCTGGTCGCCGCCCGTCGGCTGACCGCGGCGGACTCCGCCCCCGTCGCCGTCCTGAACTTCGCGTCCGCCCGCAACCCCGGCGGCGGCTACCTCAACGGCGCCCAGGCCCAGGAAGAGGCCGTCTGCCGGGCCTCCGCCCTGTACACGACGCTCCTGACGGCGCCCGCGTACTACGAGCACCACCGGGCCGAGCGGGACGCCTTCTACACGGACCGCGTCATCCACTCGCCCGGGGTGCCGGTCTTCCGCGACGACCGCGGGGCGCTCCTGGACGAGCCGTTCACCGTCGGGTTCCTCACCTCGCCGGCGCCGAACGCGGGCGTCATCCGCCGGCAGACGCCCCAGCTCGCCGACCGGATCCCGGCCGCCCTCGCCGCCCGTGCCGAGCGGGTCCTGGAGACGGCGGTGGCGGGCGGCTATCGCCGGCTCGTGCTCGGCGCGTGGGGCTGCGGCGTCTTCCGGAACGACCCGGCCGAGGTGGCCGGCACGTTCCGGCGGCTGCTCACCGGGGAGGGCCGCTTCGCCGGCCACTTCGACGAGATCGTCTTCGCGGTCCTGGACCGCACCGACGGCCGCACGACCCTGGGCGCCTTCCGGCGGGTCTACGAGGCCGCCTGACCCGCCTGACCTCCGACCCGGGGCCCCCGGGGGCCCGTCCGGGCGCCCGCCCGGCGCCGCGAGCCGGGCGGGACCGCCCGTACGGGTCCTACGACCAGCCGTAGCGCTCGATCAGCCGGTCCACGACCCGGTCGAAACGCGGCCGGTCCAGCGCGCAGGCCTCGCGGCGCATGCCCGCCTCGTGGACCCGCAGGACGCGGTCCAGATCCACCCACGACTCGCGCCGCGCGCTGTCCCAGTCGCCCACCCCGATCGCCACCCACTCCCGGTCGTGGTCGTGGCGCTTGCTCGACAGCTGCACGGCCAGCAGCGTCCCGGCCGCCTCCCGCGCGACCACGAGCACGGGGCGGTCCTTGCCCCGCCCGTCGTTCTCCTCGAAGGGCACCCAGGTCCAGACGATCTCCCCGGGGTCCGGATCGCCGTCGCGGTCCGGGGCGTACGAGGTCCGGACGGGGCCGACCTCCCGGGGATCGGCCTCGGCGGTGGCGTGCGAGGGCGGCGACGACTGCGACGACTGCGACGGCGAGGACTGCGAGTACATGGTCACGGGCCCACCGTAGGGGGCCGGACGGCCGCCCCGCACGGGCCGTCCCTGACGTGCGACGTCCGCGGCCGCGTGCAAGGCTGAGAACGGCCCAGTGTCCGACGTTCCGCTACAGGAGGCACGATCGTGGGCAAGAAACAGACCCGGGTGAACCATGGCGCCCGCACGGGCGGCCACGAGCAGAGGACCGAGAGCGCGGCGAAGGAACGGGCGGCCACCTCCCCGACGGGAGAGGCCCCGCGTCCGCTCATCCAGCAGGTCGCCCACAAGAAGGAGCGGAAGTTCGGTCACAACTGACCGACACCGCTCGAACACACCGCGGGCCGGGGCCCGGCGCCGTGACGGCGCCGGGCCCCGCCCCCGTGCTCACGCCCGGTCGTCGTCGACCGGGATCGCCTTCGAGCCGGCCGTGGCCGCCTCCGTACCGGCCGGGATCGCCTCGGCCCGGGGAGCAGGCGCCGCCGCCACCCCGTTCTTCGCGGGCGCGGCCGTGCCCCCGGCGGGGTTCATCGAAGCGAGCAGCTGACGGGCCACTCCGAGACCGGTCCCTCCCATGGTGAGAGCCTTGGCGAACATGTCCGCCATGCCGTCGGCGCCGTTCAGCAGGACCATCTGGTCCACATTGCCGAAGGCGGACGCGCCCGCCTCGACGATCTCCGGCCACTTCTCGGCCAGCTGCTGGGCGACCACCGCCTCCTGGTTCTCGGCGAGCGCCGCGGCGCGCGCCTTGATGGCCTCCGCCTCGGCCAGACCCTTGGCACGGGTCGCCTCCGCGACCGCCAGACCCCGGGCGTGCTGCGCCGCCGCCTCCGCCTCACCGGTGAGCCGGGTCGCGGTCGCCCGGGCCGCGCTCGCCAGCTCGGTCTCCTTCGCCTCGGCCTGAGCCGCCGAGATCCGCGCGTCGCGCTCGGCATCGGCCAGCGTCCGTGTCTCGTACGCCATCGCGTCCGCCGGCTTGCGGACCTCCGCCTGGAGCTGCTGCTCCTTGCGGTGACCCTCGAGCTCGGCGACCCGCGTCTCCTGGACGACCACCTCCTGGCGCGCCGCCGCGTCCGCCAGCGGGCCGGCCTGCCGGGCCTTCGCGGACGCCTGGTCCCGCTCGGCCTGGTAGCCGGCCTGCAGGATCTCGCTGTCGCGGGTCGCCTCCGACATCCGGGCCGCGGCCATCTGCTCGGCCTCGGTCGCCCGGCGGTTGGCCTCCGCCTGCGCGATCCTGGCGTCCCGCTGGACGGCCGCCGCGTGCGGCGCGGCCAGGTTCTTGATGTACCCGGTCGGGTCCTCGATCTCGTGGATCTGCAGCGAGTCGACGATCAGGCCGAGCTTCTCCATCTCCGTGCCACAGGCCGAACGCGCCTGCCCGGTCAGCTTCTCCCGGTCCCGGATCATGTCCTCGACCGTCAACCCGCCGACGATCGCGCGGAGATGACCGGCGAAGACGATGTGCACCCGTTCCGACATCAGCTTCTGCTGGTCGAGGAATCGACGGGCCGCGTTGGCGATCGACACGAAGTCGTCACCGACCTTGAAGATGACCACGCCGCGGACCTTGAGCGGAATGCCCTGGTGCGTCACGCACTCGACGGACAGCTGGGTCTCGTTGAGGTCCAGCGAGAGCTTCCGTACGGCCTGGACGCCCGGCAGCACGAGCGTGCCGCGCCCCGTGACGATCCGGAAGCCCATGCCCTCGCCGAGGCCCTCCATCTTGTGGTTGGAGCCGGAGATGATCAGAGCCTCGTTGGGTTCCGCGACGCGCCACATCAACTTGAACACTGCGAACAGAGCGAGGAGAGCGGCTACCGCGCCGCCCGCCAGCATGCCGATGCCCATGGGCAGCTCCCCCTTCACCGGAGCCGTGCGGATCCGGTGAAGGGAGTGTGCGCCCCACGGGGGCGCCGCTCAATGGATCGGTCAACTGTCGTACGCGGCTGTGACATAGACGGTGCGTGGAGGGAGATGTTCCACGACCATCACGACCGTTCCGGGACCGATCCGGTCCTTGCCCGTCGCCGGATAGGCGAGGAAGTGCTCGGCCCCGCCGCGGATCCGGACGATCACCTCGCCGACGAGACCGGGCCCGACGGTGCCGGTCACCCGGCCGAGCATTCCCACCATCGAGACGTCGTCCATGACCAAAAGGTACGTCAGATCCAGCCGTCCAGGGCGGTCATGAACCCTTCGAAGTCGTCCCGGTGGAGGGTGTGCCCGGCGCCGGCGACCGTACGCAGCTCGAAACCGCGCTCCTTGAGCGTCCGGGCGTCGTCCGCGCCGACCAGCATGCTCGGATCCGCGAGGGCCACCAGCGAGGGCACGGCGGGCCTCGTGGGCCACATGTCCGCGCCGACGCAGGGCACCAGACCGTGCGCCGTCCGCTCGTCCCAGCGTCCGATCGCGTCCGCCTCGATGTCCAGATCCTCCTCCGCCCAGCGGGGGTTGAGGATCCCTATGTGCTCCCTGGTCAGTTGCTTGCCCTGGGTGAAGAGCTCCGGACGGTAGCCCGCCTCCCCGGCCGGCAGGTGCCAGGCGGGGTCGGCGTAGACGGCACGGCGGGGTGCGAGCCGTTCCACGGCACCGGCCAGGGCCAGCGCGCCGAGCGAGTGCCCGATGGCCAACTCGGCTCCCGCGGGCAGGGTTTCGACGAGGTCGTCGGCGTAGTCCTGCGGGGCGTAGCCCTCGGGTCCCGCGGCGCGGCCACTGGCGCCGTGGCCGCGCAGGTCCACCGCCGTCACCCGGTATCCGCGGGCGGCCAGGGCCGGTCCGACCCGTCGCCAGGTGCGGTGGTCCGACATGATCCCGTGGACCAGGAGCGCGACCCGGTCGCCGGATCCCCAGGACGTGGTGTGCAGCCGCACGGTGGTACCCCTTCGTCGGGCGTGCTCAGCGCACGCTGCGGATCGGGCGCACGGCCAGTGCGCCGAGCACCGACAGTACGGCCGCGACCAGGAACAGGGCCGTGTATCCGCCACTCGCCGAAACGATGAGGGAGGCCACGAAGGGGGCGACGATCTGCGGCCCCGCGTTGGCGATGTTGAGCACGCCCATGTCGCGGGCGGCGTCCTCGGCCCGGGGCAGCACCATGGTGACCAGCGCCGTGTCGACGGCCATGTAGCAGCCGAAGCCGAGGCCGTTGACGACGGAGAACACCAGCATCGCGGTCCAGCTCGCGGACAGCGCCGGGATGAGCAGCGCGACGGCCGCGAGGGCGGCGGAGGCGGCGACGAAGAGCTTGCGGCGGTCGTAGCGGTCGGAGAGCCAGCCGCCGAGCACCGTGGAGACGACCATGGCGACGCTGTTGACCGGCATCAGGATCGCCACGGCCTCCTCGGCGGAGAGCCCGGCGGGCAGCCGCGTGTGGTCCTTGAGGACGTACAGCTGGAAGCCGGCGACCGCGAAGTAGCCGAGGACCAGCAGCGCCCGGCCGATGAACGCCCAGCGGAAGTCGTGGTCCCGCAGCGCGCTGCCGAAGGCGGCGATCTGGGCCCCGACGGGCAGCGGCGCCCGGGCCGGCATCCGCTGTTCGCGCGCGCAGGCGGAGAACAGCACGGCGGTGGCCGCGACGATCACGCCGAACACCAGGTAGCCGGTGCGGTGGTCCTCCGAGTACGCGGCGCCGACCAGGGCGCCGACGGTCGATCCGACGGGCAGCCCGAGTCCGACGGCGGCGGACGCCCTGCCGCGCGCGGCGCGCGGCACCCGGTCGGGCACCACCGAGGTGAGGGCGGCCTGGTAGACGTTCATCACGGCCTGCCCGAGGCACCAGGCGATCATCACCAGCAGGATCGTGTCCACGCTGCCCAGCAGGAACATCACGGGTATCGCGAGCAGGCCGCCGGCCAGGATCCAGGGATTGCGGCGGCCCGACCGGTCGGAGAGCGCGCCCGCCACCGGGTTGAAGACGGTGGCGAAGACGGCGGAGACGCCGGACACCAGACCGAAATTGGCCACCTTGTTCGCCGGATCGATGCCCTCGATCTGGAGCGCGAGAAGGATGCCGGGGACACCCACGTACAGCGCGTACATCGCGGCGTTGCCGGCGAGCAGCAACGGCAGCAGGCCGCGCGTCGGCCGCGGGGCGGCGGGGGAGGGGTCGACGCCGGTCGTTCCGGTGCCGGAGGAGGAAAGGGCCACGGTGCCCTCCTGGGGAGATCGCCCCGACGAGGGGGCGAGCAGCGGACGTGAGGAATGAAGGTGACACGTGTCAGTGACGCGTGTGAGCATGGTGTAGCACTCGCATCGGGCCATCCGCCAGACCCTGGTTCGGAGCGGTCTGGAAAGATGCCGGAGCGATGACGAAGCCAACCGAACAGCCCGCCGGGCGTCCCGTCCCGACCAGCGCCGACGTCGCACGGCTCGCGGGGGTGTCCCGCGCCACCGTGTCGTACGTCCTCAACAACACCTCGGCCGTGCGGATCAGCGAGCCGACCCGCCGGCGGGTGCGGGAGGCGGCCGAGGAGCTGGGCTACGTGCCGCACGCCGCCGCCCGCAGCCTGCGCGCCGGTCACAGCCGCATGGTCCTGCTGCCCACCGCGCACGTGCCGATCGGTCCGCTGTACAGCCGCTTCTTCGACGAACTCCAGTGGGCGCTGCGGCGCCTCGACTACACGGTGGTGCAGTACGGCAGCCTCGGCCTGGACGCCGACGAGGCGGCCCGCGCCTGGGCCGAACTCCGGCCGGTCGCCGTCGTCTCCCTCGGCGAGATCGAGCTGACCCCGCACGGCGTGGAGACCCTCAAGCGCTCGGGTGCCAAGGCCGTCCTCACCGTCGGGCCGCAGCGGGTCGACGGCGCGCACGCCCTCGTCATCGACCCGGCCCGGATCGGCCGGGCGGCCGTGGAGCACCTCGTCGAGCAGGGCCGCCGCCGGATCGGCGTGGTGGTCCCGGAGGAGCCCGGTCTGGAACTCTTCTCCGGCCCGCGCCTCGAAGGCGCCCGGCAGGCCGTCGAGGGGACGCCGGCCACGGTCGTCCCGCTGCCGTTGCGGTACGAGGAGGACGCGGCGGACGAACTGGCCGGGCGATGGCGGGAACTCGGGCTCGACGCGGTGTTCGCGTACAACGACGAGTACGCGATGCTCCTGATGCGGGCGCTCCAGGACGTGGGGCTGTCGATCCCCGAGGACACCGCGGTGGTGGGCTCGGACGACCTGCTCCTCGGCCGGCTGCTGCGGCCCCGGCTGAGCACGGTCCGGATGGACATGGTGCGCGGCCGGGACCTGGCCGAGCTGGTCGACCGGGCGGTGCGGGAGCCGGAGGCCCTGCCCGAGGCGCGGGAGCTCGCGGACACCCGGGTCGTCCGGCGCGAGTCCAGCTGAGCGGCCCGGCTCACCGCCGGGCGCGGGAGCCGGCGGGCCCCGGGTCGTCCGGCGCGGTGCTCCGGCTCACCGCTGGGCGCGGGAGGGAGCGGAGTCCCGGTCGCCCGGCGCGAGACCGGCCGAGCGCTTAGCGTCGGTTCATGAGCACCGTTCCGAAGCGTTTCGAGATCCTTCTGGTCCCCGAGCACGTGGAGGACCGCGGCGACGCCTCCGTCGAGGACAGCGCGGTCCGCTCGGCCGTGGTCGAGGTGACCGGCCGCCAGGGGTCCTCGGGCTATCCGCGCTACGAGGGGCACGGCCTCGTGGCCGAGATCGACCCGGAGACCCGCACCGTGGAGGCCCTCCTCGTGGACGGCCGTGAACTGGACTACGGGCTGACGGCGCTGATCCGGCCCGCACCCCACCCGTGAGTCGGCGCGTCCCGGGCGTGCCCCCGGACCCCCGCGGGGCCGCGCGTTGCCGTGCCGCGCGTCCCGCCCGTTCCGTGTGTACCGCCCACCTACCGGCCGCCGCGGGCCGTTGACAGGACGCCGCGCGGGGCAGAGACTCGGCGCGCACCTCATGAACGAATGTTCACCAGGCGAACAACAGCCGCTGCCGAACCGCAGGTCACGACCGCAGGTCCCGTGGGAGACAACCGATGAGCATCCGCGACGTGTACATCGTCGACGCCGTCCGCACCCCGATCGGCAAGTTCGGAGGGGCCCTCTCCTCCGTGCGCCCGGACGACCTCGCCGCACACGTGGTGAAGGCGCTCGTGGACCGCGCCCCCGCGCTCGACCCGGCGCGGATCGACGACGTGTACTTCGGCGACGCCAACGGGGCGGGCGAGGACAACCGGGACGTGGCGCGCATGGCCGTGCTGCTCGCCGGACTGCCCGCCTCCGTCCCGGGCGTCACCCTCAACCGCCTCTGCGGCTCCGGTCTCGAGGCGGTGATCCAGGCCGCCCGCGCCGTCGCGCTCGGTGACGCCTCGGTGGCGATCGCCGGCGGTGTCGAGTCGATGTCCCGCGCGCCCTGGGTGCTGCAGAAGCCGGAGCGGGCCTTCCCGGCCGGCCACCAGCAGCTGCACTCCACGACGCTCGGCTGGCGCATGACCAACCCGAGGATGCCCGCGGAGTGGACCGTCTCGCTCGGCGAGGGCGCGGAGCTCGTCGCCGACCGCCACGGGATCACCCGGGAGCAGCAGGACGCCTTCGCCCTGGCCAGCCACCGCAAGGCGGCCGAGGCCTGGGACAAGGGCCGCTACGACGCCGAGGTCGTCCCCTACGAGGGCGTGGACCTGCTCCGCGACGAGTGCATCCGCGACTCCACCTCGATGGAGGCCCTGGGGAGGCTGAAGCCCTCCTTCCGTACCGACGGCGGCACGGTCACGGCGGGCAACGCCTCGCCGCTCAACGACGGCGCCGCGGCCCTCCTGCTGGTCGACGAGGAGGGGCTGCGGGAGACCGGCCGCGAGCCGCTCGCCCGCATCCGCGCTTCCGCGGTCACCGGCATCGAGCCCCAGCTCTTCGGTCTCGGACCGGTCGAGGCGGTCCGCCGGGCCCTCGGCAAGGCGGGCAGGTCCTTCGCCGACCTGACGACCTTCGAGCTCAACGAGGCCTTCGCCGCCCAGTCGCTGGGCTGCCTCGCCGAGTGGCCGGAACTCGACCCGGCGATCGTGAACCCGCTGGGCGGCGCGATCGCCATCGGCCACCCGCTGGGCGCCTCCGGCGCGCGGCTGGCCGGCTCGGTGGCCCACCAGCTGGCCGCCGCCGGCTCGGGCACCGGCCTCGCGGCGCTGTGCATCGGCGTCGGCCAGGGCCTGGCCCTGGTCCTGGAGCGCTGAGGCGGTACCCGGTCGACTGCCGTTCCGGGCCCCCGCTCCGGACGTGCGAAGGGGCGGTACGGATCACCCGTACCGCCCCTTCGCCTCCGGGCTACTGCTCGCCCGCCTTCTCCTTCGCCGTCTCGATGGACCTGCGCACCTCGTCCATGTCGAGGCCCCGCGCCTGTCCGATCACGTCCTCCAGGGCGGTCTCCGGGAGCGCGCCCGGCTGTGCGAACACGGCCACGTTGTCGCGGACGATCATCAGCGTCGGGATCGAGCGGATCTCGAACGCGGCGGCCAGCTCCTGCTGCGCCTCCGTGTCGACCTTGGCGAACACCAGGTCCTCGTGGCGCTCCGACGCGGCCTCGTAGACGGGTGCGAACTGACGACACGGACCGCACCACTCAGCCCAGAAGTCGATCAGAACGAAGTCGTTCTCACTCACGATCTGGTCGAAGTTGTCCTTGGTGAGCTCAACGGTGCTCATGCTGCCAACCTTTCCGGTCCCGGCCTGTCTGTCCTACGTCTCCGCGGTCCCCGGGGACTCGACCCGCACAACGGTGTGCCGAGCCTCGCTATTCCGGGGGCCGCCGGGGCACCTTCCCTGTGGCAGCCGGTGCACACCTGCCACCAGACTGGGCCCATGACGCGAGCAGTGGAGCACGAGTACGACGTGGTGGTCCTGGGTGCGGGACCGGTGGGCGAGAACGTGGTGGACCGCGCCCGGGCGGCCGGGTTGACCACGGCGGTGGTGGAGGGCGAACTGGTCGGCGGCGAGTGCTCGTACTGGGCGTGCATGCCCAGCAAGGCGCTGCTGCGACCGGCGATCGCCCGCTCCGACGCCCGCAAGGTGCCGGGGCTCGGCCAGGCGGTCCAGGGCCCGTTGGACGCGGAGGCGGTGCTCGCCCACCGCGACTACTACGTCGCGGACTGGAAGGACGAAGGGGCGGTCGGCTGGCTCGACTCCATCGGCGCCCGGCTGTACCGCGGCCACGGACGGCTGGACGGCACCCGCCGGGTGTCCGTCGAGGGACCCGAGGGCGAGCGACACCTCCTGACCGCCCGGCACGCCGTGGCCGTGTGCACCGGCAGCCGCGCCGCCCTGCCCGAGCTGCCGGGTCTGACCGGCGCCCGGCCCTGGACCAGCCGCGAGGCCACCAGCTCCCACCATGTACCGGACCGGCTCGTCGTGGTGGGCGGGGGAGTGGTCGCCGCGGAGATGGCCACCGCCTGGCAGGCCCTCGGCTCGCGCGTGACCCTCCTCGTCCGGGGCTCCGGCCTGCTGCCCCGGATGGAGCCGTTCGTCGGCGAGCACGTCGCCGACGCGCTCGCCGAAGCCGGTGCCGACGTACGGACGAACGTCTCGGTCGCCGCCGTGGTGCGCGACGGGGGCACCGGACCGGTCACCGTGGTCCTGGAGGGCGGCGAGCAGATCGAGGGCGACGAGGTGCTCTTCGCCACCGGCCGCAGGCCGCGCACGGAGGACATCGGCCTGGAGACCGTCGGTCTGGAGCCCGGATCCTGGCTGCCGGTGGACGACAGCCTGCTGGTCACCGGCAGCGACTGGCTGTACGCCGTCGGGGACGTCAACCACCGGGCGCTGATGACCCACGAGGGCAAGTACCAGGCGCGGATCGCGGGCGCCGCCATCGTGGCCCGCGCCCAGGGGCACCGCACGGACACGGGCCGATGGGGAGCGCACGCGGCCACCGCCGACCACGCCGCCGTGCCGCAGGTCGTCTTCACCGATCCGGAAGCGGCCGCGGTCGGTCTCTCGCTCGCCGAGGCAGAGCGGTCCGGGCGCCGGGTCAGGGCCGTCGACCTGGACCTCACGAACGTCGCCGGCGCCGGGCTGTACGCCCACGGGTACCGGGGGCACGCCCGGATGGTCGTCGACCTGGACAGCGAGACCGTCGTCGGCGTCACGTTCGTCGGACCGGGCATCGGCGAACTCCTGCACTCGGCGACGATCGCCGTCGCCGGCGAGGTCCCGATCGACCGCCTGTGGCACGCGGTCCCCGCGTACCCGACGCTGAGCGAGGCGTGGCTGCGCCTGCTGGAGGCGTATCGGGACGGCGGCGGAGCGGAATGAGCCCCGGCGCCGGTCCGGGCGGCCTCGTCAACGACTACGACGGGCCGTGCGCCGTGTGCGGGGCGGTCGTCCCGGCCGGCACCGGCGTGCTCCGGCACGGTCCGGCCGGCGGCTGGGAGGTCCACCACGCGGAGCACGCGAGGGACCCCGCCCCGCCCGTACGGCAGGACCTGCCCGGCTGGCACCGGCGCCGCCTGCTCTCCCTGGACATCGCCACCACCGGCAACCGGGCGGAGGTGGACCGGATCCTCGCCGCGTCCGTCCGGGGCAGCGACGGCGCGGCGGAGGACTGGCTGCTCGACCCCGGACCCGACCCCGTGTCGGTGGCCCCGTCCAAGGGGCACGGGATCGGCGTCGAGCGGGCCCGCGCCGAGGGCGTGCCCGCGGCCGAGGCCCTGGAGGAGCTCGCCGGGACGCTCGCCGGCCACCTGGCGTCGAAGGAGGTCCTGGTGGTCTGGTTCGCCCCGCACGTCCTGAGCACCCTGCACGCCGAACTCCTGCGCCACGGCGTGCCGCCGCTGACCGAGCGCCTGCCGGCCGGAGTCGCCCCGATCTGCGACCCGCTGGTCCTCGACCGGCACGCCGACCGCTACCGGCCCGGCCGCCGTTCGCTGGCGGACGTCACCGAGTGGTACGGCATCCCGCACCCGCACCCCGGCGAGGCGGCGTCCGACGCCGAGGCCACGCTCGTCCTCGCCCAGGCCGTGGCGGCCTGCCACCCGGCGATCGCGCGGCTGTCCCGGCCGGCCCTGCACGTCGAGCAGATCCGCTGGAACGCCGACCACGCGCACCGCCACCCCGACGCCCTCGACTGGCCCTTCACCGCGCTCGAACCCCGGCCCTGGGAGGACTTCCCGCGGAGCTGACAGGGCCGACGACGCGCGTCGGCACGCCGTCCCGCGCCGGAGGGCGGGAACGGAAGCCGAGGTCGCGGGGCGGACCGGCGCCGGTGCGGCCCGGGGCCCGGCCTCAGGCCCGTACGATCAGCCGCGCCGCGGCCGCCCGCGCCGCCTCCAGCGCCGGGCGACGGTCGCGGCCCTCCTCCGGGCCGAGCACCACCCGGGTGCTCAACCCGTCGAGCAGCGCCAGGAGTTCGGAGGCGCGCTCGGTCACCTCCGTCGCGTCCAGCGGGGCGAAGCGGGACTGGGCCACCCCCGTGGCGACGAGGGCCTCCAGGTCCTCCTGCCAGCCGTTGTCCAGCTCCTGCTGGGCCTCGCGCAGCGAGGCGTTGGCCGGGGTGCGGGCCCACAGTTCGATCCACAGCGTCCAGCGCGGATCGCGCGGGCCGTGCGGCAGGTACAGCCGCAGGAAGAGGTCCAGCTTGCGCTCCGCCGCGAGCCGGCGGCCGAGGAGCGCGCGGCGTTCCTCGGCCAGGGCCGCCTCGCTCCAGCGCAGGGCGGCGAGCAGCAGCAGGTCCTTGCTGCCGAAGTAGTACAGGATGTGGCCGCCGCTCGTGCCGAGCCGCTCCGCGAGGGCGGACATGGTCAGGGTCGCCAGGCCGTTCTCGGCGATGGCCGCCATGGCCTCCTCGAGCATCCGCTCCTGCGTGACGTGCCCGTCCCGCCGTCGTGCCGCCCCTGCCACCCGTACCGCCTTCGTCGCCGTCACCCGTCGTCCCCGCCGTCAGGTCACGACTCTAACCGCAGCTTCCCAGGGGTCTTGACGGGGCGGCCTCGTCTCGCACATCTTGAATGCCGTTCTAACTTCTAGAACGGCATTCAAGATCTGGGGAGTGACATGGCGCAACCGACGAGAGTGGCCGACACCGGCCGCGACGAGGTCTTCCAGGTCGAGGAGCACGGCATCGACCCGATCCCGGACGCCGAGCGGCACGGCAGCGCCAAGGACCTGTTCTGGCTCTGGTTCGGCTCCAACCTGACCTTCACCTACGTGATCAACGGCGCCCTCGCCGTCGCCTTCGGGCTGTCGTTCTGGCAGGCGACCGCCGTCGTCGTCGTCGGTGGGCTCGCCTTCTTCGCCATCAGCGCCGCCGGGCTCAGCGGCATCCGAACGGGCACCGCCACCCTCGTCATCTCGCGCGCCGCCTTCGGGGTGCGCGGCAACTGGCCCGCCGGGCTGCTCAACTGGGTCGTCAGCATCGGCTACACCATCGTCAACACGGTCGTCGGCACCCTCGCCCTCGAAGCGTTCCTCGCCGACCTCGGCTGGAGCGGCGGCCATGCCGCCCGCGCACTCGCCCTGACCGTCACCCTCGCGATGACCTTCGCCGTCGCCCTCTGGGGTCACGCCACCGTCCAGTTCGCCGAACGCTGGATGGCGTACGTCCTCGCCGTCGGTTTCGCCGCCCTGCTCGTCCTCGTCCTGCCCGGTGCCGACACCACCGCCCCCGCCCAGGGTCCCGGCGCCGCCGGCTGGAGCCTCGCCTTCGTCGTCATGCTCGCGGGCCCCTTCTCCTACCTCCCGATGCCCGCCGACTACACCCGCTACCTGCCCCGCACCACCTCCCTCAGGTCCCTCACCTGGAGCGGCGCCCTCGGCGGCTTCCTCTCGTCCGTGGCGCTCGGCGTCGCCGGCGTGGCCGCCGCGACCCAGACCGACATGACGGACGCGGTCGCCGGCGCCGAAGGTCTGCTCCCGGGCTGGTTCCAGCCCCTCTTCCTCGCCCTGGTCCTCGGCGGCTCGGTCACCAACTCGATCATCACGCTCTACTCCTCCAGCCTGAACCTCCAGGTCCTCGGCATCCCCTGGAGCCGCGCCCGCGCCATCGTCATCAGCGCCGCCGTCACGGCCCTCGGCTCCCTCGGCGCCCTCTTCCTCACCGACTTCACCACCTCCCTCCTCTCCTTCCTCTCTCTGCTGATCATCGTGTTCGCCCCCTGGGGCGGTGTCTTCCTCGCGGACATGGTGCTGCGCCGCTGCTCCTACGACGGCGACGCGCTGCACACCGCCGAACGCGGCGCCTACTGGTACCGGGGCGGCTGGCATCCGGCCGGCGCGACCGCCCTCCTCGCCGGGATGCTCTTCGCCGCCCTCACCTGCGACTCCGAACTCTGGACGGGCCCGCTGGTCGCGCCCCTCGGAGGTGCCGACCTCACCCTGCTCGGCGCGGTCGTCTCGGCCCTCGTCTACGTCCTCCTCGCCCGCCGCCGCGTCATCCCCTTCCGGCCCTGACCCCGCCCGGTCCCGGCATCCCGCCCGGTCCCGGCATCCTCCGTACGTCCGCCCCGACCTCGTCCGCACACCACCACCCGAACGTGGAGTCCAGCCCCATGCACCACACCACCCCCGCCGACCTCGTCCTCACCCGCGCCCGCATCCACACCGTCGACCCCTCCCTCCCGGAGGCCGAGGCACTCGCCGTCCGGGACGGGCGGATCGTCTGGCTCGGCGCCGAGGCCGACGCCGTGCGGTGGACCGGTCCGGACACGGAGGTGATCGACGCGGGTGGCAGGCTCGTCCTGCCGGGGTTCATCGACGCCCACAACCACGTACGCCTCGGCTCCGACGACGCCTGTGTCCAGCTGGCCGGAGCCCGCACGCTGGACGCCGTGCACGCCCGTATACGGGCGTGGCGGGCGAGCCACCCCGACGCCGAGTGGATCGAGGCCGAGGCCTTCGACTACTCGGCCGTCCCCGACGGCCGCATGCCCACCGCCGCCGACCTCGACCCCGTCACCGGCGACACCCCCGCACTCGTCCTCAGTTACGACGTGCACACCGCCTGGCTCAACACCGCGGCCCTGCGCCGGCTCGGCGTGCACCGGGGCCGGACGAGCCTGCCCTTCGGGGAGGCCGCCACCGACCCCGTCACCGGCGAACCGACCGGCTTCGTCAAGGACTTCGCCGTCAAGGGGCTCTCCCGCGAGGGACACCGCGCGCTGCGCGAACTGGGCGTGCCGTGGGCGGCCCCCGACCGGCAGTACGGCCGGCTCGCGAGGAGCCTCGACGACGCCATCGGGTTCGGCATCACCACCGTCGTCGAGCCCCAGAACTCCCTCGACGACCTGGCCCTCTTCGAGCGCGCCCGGGCGGAGGGCCGGCTCCGCTCCCGTATCGTGGCCGCGCTGTTCCACCCCCGCGGCACCACCGAGGCGGACCTCGACGCGTTCGACGCCGCCGCACGGAAGTTCGCCGACGACCGGCTGCGCGTCGGTCCGCTCAAGCTGTACATCGACGACGTCGTCGAGCCCCGTACCGCCGCGCTCCTGGAGCCGTACGCGGGCTGCGGCCACCATCGGGGGGACACCTTCTATCCGGCGGACGAGTTCGCCGGCCTGCTCACGCGCCTCGACGCGCGGGGCTTCCAGTGCTTCGTCCACGCCACCGGCGACCGGGGCATCCGCACGGTCCTCGACGCCGTCGAGCAGGCCCGCAGCGCCAACGGCCCGCGCGACGCCCGGCACCAGGTCGTCCACGTCGAATGCCTCGACCCGGCGGATACGCCGCGCTTCGCCGAACTCGGCGTCGTGGCCTGCATGCAGCCCCGGCACGCCGCCCCCGACATCGCGGGCCCCGGCCAGGACTGGGCGGAGAACATCGGCCCCGACCGCTGGCACAAGGCGTGGCCGCTGCGGAGCCTGCACGCCGCGGGAGCCGTCCTCGCCCTCTCCAGCGACTGGAACGTCGCGGAGATGGACCCCATGGTCGGCATCTACTCGGCCGTCACCCGGCGACCGCTCGGCGGCGGGGAGCCCTGGACGCCCGGCGAGACGATCGACGTCGCCACCGCCGTCGAGGGCTACACGATGGGCTCGGCGTACGCCAACTTCCTCGAGGACGAGCGGGGTTCGCTCACCGTCGGCAAGCTGGCCGACTTCGTCGTGCTGTCCCGCGACATCCTCCGCATCGCACCGGAGGAGATCCCGGGCACGGTCGCCGAGACCGTGGTGGTGGGCGGCGAGATCGTCGCCGGCCGGGAGCGAGAGCGGCAGGACACCTCGTAGGCTCGGCTCATGAAGATCACCGTGCGGCCGGCTGCGGAGGGTGACCTCTCCGCACTGCTGCGGCTCTACAGCGAGTTGAACCCGGACGACCCGCCGCTGCCCCAGGCGTCCGTGGACGCCGTCTGGGCAGCCATCTCACACCAGCAGGGGCGGACGGTCCTGGTGGCCGATGCGGGCGGCGCGGTCGCGGGAACGGCGGACTGCATCGTCGTGCCGAACCTCACGCGGGGCGGCCGCGCCCTCCTGTTCGTGGAGAACGTCGTCGTGGCCGGAGCCTTCCGACGGAGCGGGGTCGGCCGCCGGCTGATGGAGGAGTCCGTCCGCCTGGGCGAGGCAGCCGGCTGCTACAAGGTCCAACTCCTGGCGGCGGACGACGCGTACGTCCACACCTTCTACGAGGCGTGCGGTTTCGAGGCCCTGGCACAGGGCTTCCGCCGCTACGTCCCGTAGCGACCCCGCCGCGGCAGCGAGCGACCCGTGTCCGGGTGGTCAGTCGGGAGGGACCACCCGGACAGAGGACGCCGTCGGTCAGAGCCGGTCGAGGATCCTCCGCAGTTCGGCGATCTCGGCCGACTGGGTCCGCACCACGTCGTCGGCCAGCTTGAGCGCCGCCTTGTCGCGGCCCTCGCGCTGTTCCGTCCTGGCCATCAGGACCGCCCCGTCGTGGTGGGCGATCATCAGCTCCGCGAAGGTCCGGTCGAAGGCCCTGCCCCGGACGGCCGCCAGTTCCCTCATGTCCTGCTCGGACATCATGCCGGCCATGCCGTGTCCCGTGTGACCGGCCGACTCGGGCCTTCCCCAGCTCGCGAGCCAGGTCCGCATGGTCCGGATCTCGGGGTCCTGCGCCTGCTCGATCGCGGCGACGAGCCGACGGACGGCGGGGTCCTCGGCCCGGCCGTCGGCGAGCCGCGCCATGTCGAGCGCCTGCTGGTGGTGCGGGATCATCCCCTGCGCGAACGTGACGTCCGCGTCGTTGAATGCGCCGGTGGCGTTCGCCCGGCCCGGGGTGCCGGACGGGCTCGCCGGGGCGGATGCCCGGTGGTCCGACCCGCCGGGGTGGCCGCTGCCGGAACCGGTGCCGGAACCGCAGGCGGTGAGCAGGAGCCCGGCGGCTACGGCGGCGCCGGCCACCACGAGCCGATGGGTGGAGTTCTTGTCGAAGGCACGCATCTGTGACACACCTCTGTGCTGTCTGTACGGCGTGCGCGAACGCGCGCACGCGCGGAAGGCGGACGGGTCCACGGGTCGGCGGGCAGCACGAGGCGCCCGCGGCGACGGGACCGCCCTAGATCCGCAGGACGGACAGTCGGGAGAGGTCGGGAGGCCGGCGCGGGGGCGCGTTCGGCCCGAGAACGGGCGTCAGCCCGGTGAGGAGCCGGGCGAGCCAGTCGGGGCGCCGTGCGAGTGCCGCCCGGACGAGGCCGGCGAGCAGCCAGACGACGAGCACGGCCACGCAGAGCGAGGACATGTCCATCGCCATGCCGGAGTCGTGCGACGACGAGGGCGACGAGGAGGCCGGGGCGGACCACGAGGCGGAGGCCGAGACCGGGCCGCTCTCCGCGGCTCCGTGGCCGGACGCCGCGAGGAGGGGATCCCGGTCAGGTGCCCGGTGGCCGGCGGCGCCCGTGTGGGTCATGGCCCCGGACTCCGTACCGCTGCCGGACGAGCCCTCGGGGTGGCCCACCCCGTGCATCACGAAGACGCCGAGCGCGAGCACCACGACGAGCAGCAGGTGCGCCAGGGCGCATCCCGCCCGACCGCTGCTGCGTTCCACTCGTCTCGTGTGCACGGCTCGGACCTCCTGCCCGGAGCCTACCGAGTGCGTCGAGTTCCCTCGCGCCGTGGGTGGTTCACGGCGGGCCGAACGGCGTACACGCGGTGGCCGGAGCCGGCGGCCGTCTTCGGTCCTCGTTCCCGGCCCCGGCCTTCCGGCCGCGTCAGTCGAGCTGCTCGCCGGACATCGCCGCGGCCATCCGCAGGTGCGGCCTGGCCTCGGCGGCCCGGCCCTGGCGCTCCAGCGTGCGGCCGAGCATGAGGCGGGCGTAGTGCTCCACCGGGTCCCGGTCCAGGACGGCGCGGAGCTCGGTCTCGGCGCGGGAGAGCTGGGCGGAGTGGTAGTAGGCGCGGGCCAGCAGCAGCCGCTGGGCGGTCTGCTCGGGGTGCTCGGCGACCAGGCCCCGCAGGATCCGGGCGGCCGTCAGGTACTCCTTCGTCCCGAAGAACATACGGGCGCGGTCCCAGCGCTCGGCGGCCGTACCGAACTCGTAGTACGTGTCGCTCACTTCGTCTCCTTCGCAGCGTTCGTGCCTCCCGCCCCGGAGGGCGTCACCTCCGACAACACCGCAGGGTGATTGAACATTCCACTACCTGTCCCGGTCGCCGCGCGTCCGTTTTGCGGGCGGGAACCCTCGCATGGACGTGCGCACGCATGCGGCGCCGTCCCCACCCGCGGTACGCGAGGGACGGCGCCGCCGGCGCAGGCGGGCCATCGCCCGCAAGGGTGGCGGGGTGGCGCCCTATCGCGTGCGGCCGCGGGGCTTGAGCGGGGTCGCGGGCAGGGACGGCGCGTCCAGCGGGTCGCCGTCGTACCCCTTCACCTCGCCGAAACGCGTGCCGGACATCCAGTCCTCGCGGGCCTGCTCGATCTCCTCCTGGGTGCGGCCGACGAAGTTCCACCACATGATCAGCTCCTCCTCGAACGGCTCGCCGCCGAGCAGCATGACCGCCGCGTCCGACGTGGCGCGCAGCGGCAGTTCGCTCCGGCCGCAGCCGAGGTAGAGCATCGAGCCCGGCAGTACGGGGACGCCGTCGACGTGCACCTCGCCGGACATCGACAGGACGCCGTACTCGAAGTCGGGCACCAGGGGGAGCCGCGTCTCGGTGCCGGCCGCGAGGGCGAGGTCGGCGCCGACGAGCGGTGTGTACGTCGTGCCCGGCGAGGCCGACCCGTCGACGTCGCCCAGGATCACGGTGGCCGTGAGGCCGGGGGCGGTGACCGTGGGCAGTTCGGCGTGGTGCTCGAAGTGCGGCTCCACGTGGCGGTGCGCGTCCGGCAGGGCCACCCACAGCTGCGCGCCGTGCAGCAGTCGGGCGTGCTTCCTGGGGCTCTCCTCGGAATGGGAGATCGCCCGGCCGGACGTCATCAGGCCCAGCTCGCGCGGCCGGATGGTCTGCAGGCTGCCGGTGCTGTCGCGGTGGAGCACCTCGCCGTCGTGGAGCCAGCTGACGGTCTGCAGTCCCATGTGCGGGTGCGGCGGGACCTGCATCCCCGGCTCGTCCGCGATGTCGTCGGGGCCGTAGTGGTCCACGAAGGCCCAGGCGCCGATCATGCGGCGGCCGAGGTTCGGCAGGAGGCGGCGGACTTCGGTCGACCCGCCGAGCTGAACACGACGGGGGCTCAGGAGCTCGCGGACGGGCTCGGCGACGACGAAGCCGCGGCCACCGCAGACGCTCGGCACTGCCTGACGGTCAAGGTTGCTCATGCGGCACAACCTAGCTCGGGCGCGGGGCGGTCAGCAGCAATACCCGTGCCGCGGTCCGGTGTCTTTGCGAAGGCGAGGCAGGGGGGTGGCCCCGCCCCATCAGGTCATCAGCTTAATGAAAGACATGAGAAAAGGCGTGTCGGAGTCATTGACCCCGGCCGGGGGAGCCGGGCAAGGTGCCGGAGAACGCTCTTGCGTACCTTGCCGTTCCCCCCAACTCCCTTTCCAAGGAGCCCACTTCATGCCTTCCCTCGGCATACCCGTGGCGGCGGCACCGCCCCCTGGACGACGCACCGCGCCAAGCCGCGGCGCCGTGGCCCTCGCGGTCGTCGGCGCCCTCGTCGTCACGCTGCTCGCACTGCTTCCCACCCCCGCCGCTCAGGCGGCGCCGGTCCTGCTCTCCCAGGGCAGGTCCGTCACCGTCTCCAGCCAGGAGAACGGCGGCACCCCCGCGGCCGCCGCGGTCGACGGCGACGCCGGCACGCGCTGGTCCAGCGCCTTCTCCGACCCCCAGTGGATCCAGATCGACCTCGGCTCCACCGCCGCCGTCGAGCGCGTCGACCTGCGCTGGGAGGCCGCGTACGCGAAGGCCTACCGCATCGAGTTCTCCACCGACGGCACCACCTGGACGACCGCCCACTCCACGACCACCGGCGCCGGCGGCAACGAGAGCGTCGCGGTCACCGGGAACGCCCGGCACGTCCGGCTCACCGGCACCACCCGCGCCACCGTGTACGGCTACTCGCTCTGGGAGTTCCAGGTGTACGGCACCTCCGGCGGTGGCCCCACGCTGCCCGGTGGCGGGGATCTCGGTCCCAACGTCCACGTCTTCGACCCTTCGACCCCGAACATCCAGGGCACGTTGGACCGGATCTTCCGGGAGCAGGAGTCGGCGCAGTTCGGCAGTGGCCGGCACGCGCTCCTGTTCAAGCCGGGCACGTACGGCGATCTCAATGCGCAGATCGGTTTCTACACGCAGATCGCCGGTCTGGGTCTGCGTCCGGGTGACACCGTCATCAATGGTGATGTGACGGTCGATGCGGGCTGGTTCAACGGCAATGCGACGCAGAACTTCTGGCGTGGTGCGGAGGGTCTGACTCTCAATCCGGTCAGTGGTACGAACCGGTGGGCGGTCTCGCAGGCGTCCTCGTTCCGGCGGATGCACGTCAAGGGCGGGCTGAATCTGGCGCCGAACGGGTACGGCTGGGCCAGCGGCGGCTACATCGCCGATTCCAAGGTCGACGGCCAGGTCGGCAACTACTCGCAGCAGCAGTGGTACACCCGGGACAGCACGATCGGCGGCTGGTCCAACAGTGTCTGGAACCAGACGTTCTCGGGCGTCGAGGGCGCCCCTGCCACCGGTTTCCCGGAGCCGCGCTACACCACGCTGGACACCACCCCGGTCTCCCGCGAGAAGCCCTTCCTCTACCTCGACGGCAACGAGTACAAGGTCTTCGCGCCGGCCAAGCGGGTGAACGCGCGCGGCACCACCTGGGCCAACGGCACCCCGCAGGGCGAGTCGATCCCGCTGAGCCGGTTCTACGTGGTCAAGCCCGGCGCCACCGCCGCCACGATCAACCAGGCGCTGGCCCAGGGCCTGCACCTGCTGTTCACCCCGGGTGTCTACCACGTCGACCGGACCATCGACGTCGACCGGGCGAACACCATCGTCCTCGGCCTCGGCCTGGCCACCATCATCCCGGACAACGGTGTCACCGCGATGAGGGTCGCGGACGTCGACGGCGTGCGGCTCGCCGGCTTCCTCGTGGACGCCGGGCCGGTCAACTCCCCGACCCTGCTGGAGATCGGCCCGGCCGACGCCGCCGCCGACCACTCCGCCAACCCCACCACCGTGCAGGACGTCTACGTCCGCATCGGCGGAGCCGGCCCCGGCAAGGCCACCACCAGCATGGTCGTCAACAACGACGACACCATCATCGACCACACCTGGGTATGGCGCGCCGACCACGGCGAGGGCGTCGGCTGGGAGACCAACCGAGCCGACTACGGCGTCCGCGTCAACGGCGACGACGTCCTGGCCACCGGCCTGTTCGTCGAGCACTTCAACAAGTACGACGTCGAATGGTACGGCGAGCGCGGCAAGACGATCTTCTACCAGAACGAGAAGGCCTACGACGCCCCCGACCAGGCCGCCATCCAGAACGGCTCGACCAGGGGCTACGCGGCCTACCGGGTCGACGACTCCGTTGACACCCACGAGGGCTGGGGCCTGGGCAGCTACTGCTACTACAACGTGGACCCGACCATCCGTCAGGCCCACGGTTTCAAGGCACCGGTGAAACCGGGAGTGAAGTTCCACAGCCTGCTCGTCGTCTCGCTCAGCGGCAACGGCCAGTACGACCACGTCATCAACGACACCGGCGCACCCACCTCGGGCACCTCGACGGTCCCGTCCACGGTGGTCTCGTTCCCCTGACCCGACGGCCGGGGCGCGGTCCCGGCCCCCACTCCTCCATCCGCCTCCGGCCCCTCGGGCCGGAGGCCCTTTCCTTGCTCACGGCCGGAAAGTCGTGGTCGGAGCGCCCCGCGTTCAGTTCCTGAAGCCCCGCACCTCTTAATTTAGGATGTGAGTTAAAGCCCAAGTGAAGGGCGCGTCCGGAGTGCGACAGAGGTATGTTGCCTGTAGGGACTGACGACGAGGGGGCGCGGTGACAGTGCGCAGTGGCCGTACGGTGCGTGACCTGCGGCGGGAGAACCGCACCGCGGTGTTGCAACGGTTGTACTTCGACGGGCCGCTGAGCCGCTTCTCGCTGGGGCCGGTCACGGGACTGAGCTCCGGTTCGGTGAGCAACGTGGTGGCCGAACTGGTCGCCGAGGGACTGGTGGAGGAGGCCGGCAGCGTCGACTCCGCCGGCGGGCGACCGCGCACGCTCCTGCGGATCCGTCCGGACAGCGGCTACATGATCGGCGTGGACGTCGGCGAGACCAGGGTCCGGATCGAACTCTTCGACCTCGCCCTCACGGAACTCGCCCGTGTGGAGCGCCCCCTCGCGCCCGAAGGGCCGCGGCGTACCGACCGGTTCGACGTGGGCGTCGTCGTCGGGCACCTGCGCGAGGGCATCGCCGAGGTCCTCGACCGGGCCGGCATCGCGGCCGAGCGGCTCCTCGGCGTCGGCGTCGGCGTCCCGGGCATCGTCGCCGGGACACCCGAGGACGGCGCCGTGGTGCACGGCCAGACCATCGGCTGGGACGCCGTGCCGCTGGAGCGTCTGCTCCGCGAGTCGGTGCGGCTGCCGGCGAGCGTGCCGTACTACATCGACAACGGGGCCAAGACGCTCGGGCAGGCCGAGATGTGGTTCGGCGCCGGACGGGGCGCCGACAGCGCCGTCGTCGTGCTGTTCGGCTCGGGTGTCGGCGCCTGCGTCGTCACCGACGACATGGGGCCCGGCCGCGCCGTCGAGTGGGGGCATCTGACCGTACGCGTACGAGGCCGCCGCTGCCGCTGTGGAGCCCAGGGCTGCCTGGAGGCCTACGCGGGGGCGGAGGCGCTCCTGGAGCGCTGGGCGGAGGCCGGCGGCGAGCCGCCCGCCGGGGCCGCGGAGGAGACCGCGCTGACCGCGATGCTCGCCGCCGCGTACCCGTCCCCGGCCCCCGACGGCACCGTTTCCGAGCCCGACGCCACGGCCCTGGCCGTCCTGGAGGAGACCGCGGAGTACCTCGGCGCCGGCTTCGCGGACCTGATCAACCTCTTCCAGCCCGAGCGGATCCTCGTCGGCGGCTGGGCGGGCCTCCAGCTCGGCTCCCGCTTCCTGGACTCCGTCCGCGCCTACGCCACGTCCTACGCCCTCGCCTATCCGGCCGCGCGCGTCCGGATCGAGCTCGGCACCCTCGGACCGGACGCCGTCACCGTCGGCGCCGCGATCCTGCCGCTCGCCGACTTCTTCGGGCGCGGCGGGCGTCCGGCGGAGGCCGACCCGCAGGAGCCGGTGCCGGCCTGGCGGACCACCCTCCAGGAGCGGGCCGTGCACTGAGCCCCGCGGGCCGGGCCGCGGGTGACGGGCGGGCGAACAGCGGGTGAACCGGCGGCGGGGGACCGGCGGGCCGGCCACGGTGGCGGGTGACGGCCGGGACCTGATCCCGCGCCGGTATCCCGTCCCGGGCCGCTCGTAGGGGAAGCGTCAAGACCGGACCGCGCGACGTATGGGAGGCGTCAACGACCGCGGCGACCTGCGGGAGAGGGGGGTTTTCTCGTCTTGTCCGAGAAAACCGTCCTTCACTCAGGAGCCCACGATGGCCGATCTGGCCTTCGTCGTCACCACGCTCGCGGTCTTCGCGCTGGTGGCCGTCATCGCCAAGGGGGTGGCGAAGCTGTGACCCCCGAGAACATCGTCGGCCTGATCGTCGCCGCCGCCCTGCTGGGATATCTCGTCCTCGCCCTCGTCAAGCCGGAGAGGTTCTGAGCACGGATATGAGTCCCGTCCTCGCTGGAGTGCTCCAGCTCCTCGCCCTGGTCGCCGCGCTCGGTCTGTCGTACCGGCCGCTGGGTGACCACATGGCGCGTGTCTACTCCTCGGAGCGGCACTACCTGCCCGAGAAGTGGATCTACAAGGCGATCGGCGCGAATCCGTCGGTGGAGATGCGCTGGCCCGCCTACCTGCGCGGCGTGCTCGCCTTCTCCGCGGTGAGCGTCCTCTTCCTCTACCTGCTCCAGCGCGCGCAGGGCTTCCTGCCGGGGTCGCTCGGCTTCGCCTCCATCGACCCGGACCAGGCGTTCAACACGGCCGCCTCCTTCGTCGCGAACACCAACTGGCAGTCGTACTACGGCGAGCAGGCCATGGGTCACGTCGTGCAGACCGGCGGCCTCGCGGTGCAGAACTTCGTGTCGGCGGCCGTCGGCATCGCGGTCGCGGTCGCGCTGGTCCGCGGCTTCGCCCGTTCCCGTACCGGTGAACTGGGCAACTTCTGGGCCGACCTGGTCCGCGGCACCGTCCGGGTCCTGCTGCCGATCTCCGTGGTCGGCGCCCTGGTCCTCGTCGCCTGCGGGGCGATCCAGAACTTCTCCGGCATCCACGAGGTCGGCCGGTTCACGGGCGGAACCCAGCAGTGGAACGGCGGGGCGGTCGCCTCCCAGGAGGTCATCAAGGAGCTGGGCACCAACGGGGGCGGCTACTTCAACGCCAACTCGGCCCACCCCTTCGAGAACCCCGACGGCCTGTCCAACCTCTTCGAGATCTACCTGATCCTGGTCATCCCCTTCGCGCTCACCCGTACCTTCGGCCGGATGGTCGGCTCGCTCCGGCAGGGGTACGCGATCCTCGGCACGATGGCGGCCGTCTGGCTCGGCTTCACCGCGCTGATGATGTGGACGGAGTTCGCGCACCACGGCCCGGCGTTCGACCTGGCCGGCGGCGCGATGGAGGGCAAGGAGACCCGCTTCGGGATCGCCGGCTCGTCGATCTTCGCCGTGGCGACCACGCTCACCTCGACCGGCGCGGTGAACTCGTTCCACTCCTCGTACACCGGGTTCGGCGGCGGGATCACGATGCTGGGCATGCAGCTCGGCGAGATCGCGCCCGGCGGTGTCGGGTCCGGCCTCTACGGCATGCTGATCATGGCGGTCATCGCGGTGTTCGTCGCCGGACTGATGGTCGGCCGCACGCCCGAGTACCTGGGCAAGAAGATCGGCACCCGCCAGATCACGTTCGCCGCCTGCTACATCCTCGTCACCCCCGCCCTCGTGCTCGGCTTCACCGCCGTCGCGATGGCCCTGCCGACCCCGGCCGGCTCGATGACGAACACGGGCGCGCACGGTTTCTCCGAGATCCTCTACGCCTACACCTCCGGCGCCAACAACAACGGGTCCGCCTTCGCGGGCCTGAACGCGGACACCCAGTGGTTCAACACGACGATCGGCATCGCGATGCTGCTCGGCCGCTTCCTGCCCATGGTGTTCGTCCTCGCCCTCGCCGGCTCGCTCGCCGAACAGCAGTCCGTCCCCGAGACCGCGGGCACCCTGCGCACCGAGAAGCCGCTGTTCGCCGGACTCCTCGTCGGCACCATCGTGATCATCACCGGTCTCACCTACTTCCCGGCCCTGGCGCTGGGACCGCTCGCCGAAGGGCTCGCAGCATGAGCACCATCACCCCTCCCCGGACGCCCCACCCGGACGTGCCGACCGGACCGCGGCCGACCTCCGGCGGCCGCGTCGGCGGGGGCCTGTTCGACCCCCGGCATCTGCTCACCTCCCTTCCGGACGCGCTGCGCAAGCTCGACCCGCGCGTCATGATCAAGTCGCCCGTGATGTTCGTCGTGCTCGTCGGCTCGGTGCTCACCACCGGACTGGCGGTCGCCGACCCGGGAGACTGGTTCGGCTGGGCCATCGCCGCGTGGCTGTGGCTGACGACGATCTTCGCGAACCTCGCGGAGGCGGTGGCCGAAGGCCGCGGCAAGGCGCAGGCGGACACCCTGCGCAAGGCCCGGACCGGCACCGTGGCGCGCCGGATCACCAGGACCGGCGAGGAACGGGTGCCCGGCACCGAGCTCCGCGTCGGGGACAGGGTGGTCTGCGAGGCCGGTGACGTCGTCCCGGGCGACGGCGACGTCGTCGAGGGGGTCGCCTCCGTCGACGAGTCGGCCATCACCGGCGAGTCGGCGCCGGTCATCCGGGAGTCGGGCGGTGACCGGTCCGCGGTGACGGGCGGCACGAAGGTGCTGTCCGACCGGATCGTCGTGAAGATCACGACGAAGCCCGGCGAGACCTTCCTCGATCGCATGATCAACCTGGTCGAGGGCGCGTCCCGGAAGAAGACACCCAACGAGATCGCCCTCGACATCCTGCTGGCGTCCCTCACCATCGTGTTCCTGCTGGCCGTCGTCACGCTCAAGCCCTTCGCGATCTACGCCGGCGCCGACGAGCAGACCTCGATGATCGTGCTCACCGCGCTCCTGGTCTGCCTGATCCCGACCACGATCGGCGCGCTGCTCTCCGCGATCGGCATCGCCGGCATGGACCGCCTCGTCCAGCGCAACGTGCTCGCCCTGTCCGGGCGGGCCGTCGAGGCCGCCGGCGACGTGTCGACACTGCTGCTCGACAAGACCGGCACCATCACCCTGGGCAACCGCCAGGCGGCGGAGTTCGTCCCGGTCGAGGGCGTCACCGAGGCCGAACTCGCCGACGCCGCCCAGCTGTCCTCGCTCGCCGACGAGACCCCCGAGGGCCGTTCCGTCGTCGTCCTGGCCAGGGAGAGGTACGGGCTGCGCGAACGCCACCAGGGCGAGTTCGCCGGTGCCACCTGGATCGAGTTCACGGCCCGGACCCGCATGTCGGGCGTCGACGTCGACGGCCGCCGGACCCGCAAGGGCGCGGCCGGCGCCGTCATCGCCTGGGTCCGCGAACAGGGCGGCGAGGTCCCCGCGGATGCCGCCGCCCTGGCCGACCGGATAGCCGAGGCGGGCGGCACACCGCTCCTCGTCGCGGTCGAGGACGAACGGGGCGCCCGCGTCCTCGGTGTCGTCCACCTGAAGGACGTCGTCAAGGAGGGCATGCGCGCACGCTTCGACGAGCTGCGCCGGATGGGCATCAGGACGATCATGATCACGGGTGACAACCCGCTGACCGCCAGGGCGATCGCCGAGGAGGCCGGCGTCGACGACTTCCTCGCCGAGGCCACGCCCGAGGACAAGATGGCGCTCATCAAGCGCGAACAGGCGGGCGGGAAGCTCGTCGCCATGACCGGCGACGGCACCAACGACGCGCCGGCGCTGGCACAGGCGGACGTCGGCGTCGCGATGAACACCGGCACCTCGGCCGCCAAGGAGGCCGGGAACATGGTCGACCTCGACTCCGACCCGACCAAGCTCATCGAGATCGTCGAAATCGGCAAGCAACTCCTCATCACCCGAGGTGCGTTGACGACCTTCTCGATCGCCAACGACGTCGCGAAGTACTTCGCGATCATCCCCGCGATGTTCGCGGTCGCCTACCCCTCGCTGGACAGGCTCAACATCATGGGGCTGGCCTCACCGGAGTCCGCGATCCTGTCCGCCGTCGTCTTCAACGCGCTGGTCATCGTGGCCCTGGTCCCGCTCGCCCTGAAGGGCGTCCGCTACCGGCCCACGAGCGCCGACCGGCTGCTCCGCCGCAACCTCGGCCTCTACGGACTCGGCGGCCTGGTCGCCCCCTTCGCCGGCATCAAGCTCATCGACCTGCTCCTCTCCCTCATCCCCGGAATCGGCTGATCGTCGTCATGAACAACTCGGTAGGAAACACCGGCCGCGTGCTCTGGGCGGGCCTGCGTGCCCTGCTCGTCCTGACCCTCGTCTGCGGCGTGCTCTACCCGCTGGCCGTCACCGGCGTCGCCCGGCTCGCCTTCCCCGGCAAGGCCGACGGGTCCCCGATCAGGGACGGCGGCGGGAAGGTCGTCGGCTCCGAGCTCATCGGCCAGACGTACGACCTGCCGCTGAAGGACGGGCAGGAGACGCCCGAGCCCGACCTGCGGTGGTTCCAGCCGCGCCCGTCCAACGGGCTCAGCAGCAACAGCGTCAACACCCAGTACAAGATCATTCTTTCCGGAGCCACCAACCGCTCGGGTGACAACGCGGACCTGATCAGCTGGGTCACCGACGCGAAGGCGGCCGTCGTCGCGGACAACTCCACCGCGGGCCACCCGGTGAAGCCGTCCGACGTGCCGGCCGACGCCGTCACGTCCTCCGGCTCCGGCCTGGACCCGCACATCTCCCCGGAGTACGCCCGACTCCAGGTCCGCCGGGTCGCGGAGAGGAACCACCTCCCCGTGGAGCGGGTCGAGAGGCTCGTCGCCGACCACACCGAGGACCGTCTCCTCGGCTTCGTCGGCGAGCCCCGCGTCAACGTCCTGAAGCTCAACATCGCCCTCAGGTCCCTGGTGGCCGCCGCGGGCTGACGCCGGCACCCGGGTGCGGTCCGCCCCGGCGGACCGCACCGTCGGCCCGCGGGGCCGGCCCCGCGGGCTCACGCCCCGGAGATCTCCGGCTCCAGGGACACCGCGACCAGCCGGTCGCTCATCGAGGCAGGATCCCGGCCGGTCACCGCCGCGCGGTAGTCCCGCACGGCCGGGTCCGAGAGGGTGAGCGTCAGCACCGGGCAGTCCTGCGCGTCGTTCGTCCGCTCCGGCGAACAGGCACCCACGGTGAACAGCGTGTAGCCGGGGCAGAGTGCCGCGGCCGGCAGCTCCACGTCGAGCGACAGCGTCTTGCCGGGGGCGATGCGGAAGCCGCCGGGCGGGGGAGGCACCGCCTCGGAGGGGACGTCGTCCGTGACGACCGTCGCCGTGAGCCCGCGGACGGAGGCCCGTCGGCCCTCGCCGTGCGGGCCGAAGACGTCGAGCGTGACCCGGCCCGCGGACACCGGGGCTCCGAGGAGGAGAGGACGGTGCCCGACCGCGACCGCCATGTGGACGGTGAAGTGCGGCTGGCCGCGCCCCGGTCCCGGGTCCTCGGCGCCGTAGCCCCCGTAGGCCAGCTGCGGAAGCGCGTCCTTCTCGCCCTCGCCGACCGCCGCGGGCCGGGGTCCGTCGTCCACCCGGCACTTGGAGAGCTGGGCGGTCGCGCCGCCGGGCAGCGCGGCGTCCGGGAGCGGGGTGGCGGGGACGGGCGGCAGCGCCGGCGTGTCCCCCCGGGACCGGGTGGACGGGAACGACAGCATCGCAACGATCACCAGCAGGGCGACCACGGGCACCGTGAGGAACAGCCAGGAGCGCGGGGAGAGACGGAACATTCAGCCACGCACCCGCATGCCCGCTCGTGCGTGCCCGCCACGCCGTCGGCCGTCCACCGGAATCCACCCTGTCACCGTGTTCACGCTTCGTTCAGCGCGCGCCGGGCACGAAACGTCACTCGGCCGCGGGTCGGGCGGCGGAGCCGCCCCGGGCCCACAGCGAGCGCACATGGCTGAGATGGCGGACCATGCACGCCTCCGCGCCCATCGCGTCGCCGGCCAGCATGAGGTCGAGGAGTTCCAGGTGCTCCTCCGCCGAGGGCAGCAGCTCACCCCGCTCGTCCAGCGCGGTCAGGCCGTACAGCCGGGACCTTTTGCGCAGGTCGCCGACGGTCTCGACCAGTCGCTGGTTACCCGACAGGCCGAGCAGCGTGAGGTGGAAGCGGCGGTCGGACTCCAGGTACCCGATGAGGTCGTGGGCCCGGGCCGCCGCCACGATCTCCTCGGCGATCGGGCGCAGCGCCCTGAGGTCCGCGCGGTCCGCGGTGAGCGTGACCCGGCCGACGGTCGGCACCTCGATCAGCAGCCGGATGTCCGTGTACTGGTCGAGATCGCGCTCGTCGACCTCGGTGACCCGGAAGCCCTTGTTGCGCACCGGCTCGACCAGTCCCTCGCGTGCGAGGTCGAGCATGGCCTCCCGGACGGGGGTCGCGGACACGCCGAAGTCCTCGGCCAGGCCGGGTGCCGAGTACACCTGGCCGGGCCGTAGTTCACCGGATATCAGCGCGGCCCGCAGGGCGTGGGCCACCTGGTCGCGCAGCCGCTCGCGCGTGGTGATGAGATGGCTCGTCTTCAGATGGCCCATGTGCCGTTCCCCGACTTCCGCTTGTCACGCCCGGCTTCCGGATCCGGGCGGTGCATCAGCGTACAATGTCACGTTTTCACGGTCGTCGACAGAGCCGGGACCAGGCAACGGCGCCTCGCCCAGGGCCGGTTCGCGCGCACGTCAGAGCAGGAACCCGCCGGGGAACGGGTCGTCCGGGTCCAGGAAGTACTGCGCGGTACCGGTGATCCACGCCCGCCCGGTGATGACGGGAACCACGGCGGGGACGCCGCCCACCTCGGTCTCCTCGACCAGCCGGCCGGTGAACCGGGTGCCGATGAAGGACTCGTTGACGAAGTCCTGTCCCAGGGGGAGCAGTCCGCGCGCGTGCAGCTGGGCCATCCGCGCGGAGGTCCCGGTGCCGCACGGGGAGCGGTCGAACCAGCCCGGATGGATGGCCATGGCGTGCCGCGAGTGCCGGGCGTCGGAGCCGGGCGCGGTGAGGTACACGTGCTTGAGCCCGCCGATCTCCGGGTGGACCGGATGAACGGGCCGGTCGGACTCGTTGATCGCCGCCATGATCGCCAGGCCGGCCGCGAGCAGGTCCTCCTTGCGCTCCCGGTCGAAGGGCAGGCCGAGCGCGTCCAGGTCGACGAAGGCGTAGAAGTTGCCGCCGAACGCCAGGTCGTACGCGACGGTACCCAGGCCCGGCACCTTCACCTCGCGGTCGAGGGCGGCGCAGAAGGCGGGCACGTTGGTGAGCGACACCTCCTTCGCGGCGCCGTCCTCGACCCGGACCTCCGCCCGCACCAGCCCGGCGGGGGTGTCGAGACGGACGGTGGTCACGGGTTCGCTCACCGGCACCATCCCCGTCTCCACCAGGACGGTCGCCACCCCGATCGTGCCGTGCCCGCACATGGGCAGGAGCCCGGACACCTCGATGTAGAGCACCCCGAAGTCGGCGTCCGGCCTGGTCGGCGGCTGGAGCAGGGCGCCGCTCATGGAGGCGTGGCCGCGCGGCTCGTACATCAGCAGCGTCCGCAGGTGGTCCAGGTGCTCGAGGAAGTGCAGACGGCGTTCGGCCATGGTGGCGCCGGGGATCACCCCGACACCTCCGGTGACGACACGGGTGGGCATGCCTTCGGTGTGCGAGTCGACGGCGTGGAACACATGACGGGTGCGCAACGTGGGGACTCCTCTCGGTGCCGGATCGGGTCAGCGGCGGCCGTCGGCGACGGCCTTCTCGGTGGCGGCCCGTACGTCGGCGGCGACGGCACCGGCGAGGGGCGAGCGCGGCGGGCGGCACGGGCCGCCGGTGCGCCCGGCGATGTCCATGGACAGCTTGATCGACTGGACGAACTCCGTCCTGGAGTCCCAGCGCAGCAGCGGGTGCAGGGCCCGGTAGAGCGGCAGCGCGTGCTCCAGGTCGCCGGCGACCGCCGCGTGGTAGAGCTCCGCGCAGGAGGCCGGGAAGGCGTTCGGGTAGCCCGCGACCCAGCCGACCGCGCCCGCCACGGCCAGTTCGAGCAGTACGTCGTCGGCGCCGATCAGCAGGTCCAGTTCGGGGGCGAGTTCGGCGATCTCGTAGCCGCGGCGGACGTCGCCGCTGAACTCCTTCACGGCCACGATGTGCCCGGCCGCGTGCAGTTCGGCGAGCAGGGCGGGGGTGAGGTCCACCTTCGTGTCGTGCGGGTTGTTGTAGGCGACGACCGGAAGCCCGGCGGCGGCCACCTCGGCGTAGTGCGCCCGGACCGCCCCGTGATCGGCACGGTAGGCGTTGGGCGGCAGCAGCAGGACGGAGCCGCAGCCCGCCTCGGCGGCCTGCTCGGCCCAGCGGCGCGACGCGGCACTGCCGTAGGCCGCGACACCGGGCATCACCCGGGCCCCGTCGCCCGCGGCCTCGACCGCCGTACGGACGACCCGGGCGCGCTCCTCGTCGGTCAGGGTCTGGTACTCGCCGAGCGAACCGTTGGGCACCACGCCGTCGCAGCCCTGGTCGAGGAGCCAGCGGACGTGGGCGGCGTACGCGTCGTGGTCGACGGACAGGTCGTCCCTGAAGGGGAGGGCGGTGGCGACCATGATGCCGCGCCACGGGCGGGAGGGGGTCCAGTGCGGGGAGGCGGGGGAGGTGGTCATGGAGATCCCTTCCGGAGGACGAGTGGTGGGCCGGGGTGCCGGCGGTCTGTCGGTCAGGGCTGCGGACGTCGCCGTACGTGCCTTCACGGCTGCCGCGGGCCGTCGGGGGTGTCGGCAGGGGTGTCGGCGGGGGCAGGAGCGGAGGCATCGCCGGGTGCGGGTGCGGGTGCGGATCCCGGGGGCGTGGCCGTGTCCGTGGGTGCCGGTCGCGGCGGGGCCAGGGCCGCGAGGGCCCCCAGGGTCACCGGGACGGCCAGCGGGCGGCGTTCGGGCGAGGCGGGCAGCGGCGGGCCGCCGGTGGCCGGTGCCGCACCGCCGCGGGCCAGACAGGCCACGGCCGCGCCGCACACGCGTCCCTGGCACCAGCCCATGCCCGCCCGGGTCAGGAGCTTGACCGAGCGGGCGTCGCCCGCGCCGAGGTCCTCCACCGCCTCGTGGATCCGGCCGGCGGTGACCTCCTCGCAGCGGCAGATCTCCGTCGTGTCGTCGAGCCAGTGCCGCCAGCCCTCGCCGGGCGCGTGGGCCGCGGCCATCAGCGCCGCGAAGGCCCGCAGCCGGGTCCGCGCCCGGAGCAGGGCCCGCAGTCGCCCGCGCGGGGCCCCGGCGGTGTCGCCCCGCAACCGGCGTGCCACCGCGAGAGCAGCCAACTCGCCCTCTATCAGCGCCAGTCGGGCTCCACCCGGGCCGGCCGTCTCGCCCGCCGACCACACTCCGGGCACCGAGGTCGCCTGACCCGCGTCGAGGACGAGGGCCGGCGCGTCGTCCGCGGTGCTGCGCACGGCGCAGCCGAGTGCGGTGGCCAGGTCGATCCGGGGCACGAGCCCGTGCCCCACGGCCACGGCGTCGCAGCGGACGATCCGCCCGGTGCCGGGCACCGGCCGCCAGTCACGGTCCAGCCGGGCCACGGTCACGGCCTCCACCCGTGACGTGCCGTGCGCGCGGATCACCGCGTGCCGGACGTAGGCGCGCACTCCGTGCCGCAGGAGGGGTGCGAGGTGCCCGACGGCCTCGGCCGCCTTGCCGGGCGAGGCCGCGAGGACGCCCGGCCGGCGTGCGTAGCCGAGGTATCCCGCGGCCTCCACCAGGGCGGGCACCCGGGCTCCCGCCGCGGTCAGCGACGAGGCCACCGCGAGCAGCAGCGGCCCGCTGCCCGCGACGACGACGCGCCTGCCGGGCAGGACCAGCCCCGCCTTGAGCATGGCCTGGGCGCCGCCCGCCCCCACGACTCCGGGCAGGGTCCAACCGGGGAAGGGCAGGTGGCGCTCGGACGCGCCGGTCGCCAGCAGCACGGCCCGTCCCCGTACCGGCTCCGGGCGGCCGCCCTCGCCGTCGGGGCCGGTGGCCGCGTGCACCGCCCAGCCCGCTCCGCCGGCGCCCGTCGCGGGGCCGGCGAGCCGCTCGGCCACCACCGTCCACACGTGGTGCTCCGGCAGATGGACGCCGCCGCTCGCCTCCCATCGCCGGCGCAGTGCGGCGAAGGCCGGCCAGTCGTGGTGCAGCGCCTGCGGCCGCGTGGCACCCAGCGCGGGGGCCGGTTGGCGGTAGAACTGGCCGCCCAGCCCCGCGTCCCCGTCGAGCAGGGCCACCGAGAGGCCCTGCTCGGCGGCGGTGACCGCGCCCGCGAGCCCGGCCGGGCCCGCGCCGACCACCACGAGGTCGTACGGCTCGGCGGGGTCGCCGGTACGGGCGCGCCCCGCCGGTCCGGCGGACCGGCCGTCAGGAGCGGTCGAGCGCGTCACGGCCGTGTCCCTCCTGGCGGGTGACGACGTCGCCGGGCGTGGCCGGGACGAGACAGGCCCGCCGGTTGGGCTCGCCGTTGACGGTGACCAGGCAGTCGAAGCACTGGCCGATACCGCAGAACGCCCCGCGCGGACGCCCGCCGACCCGGGTGGTGCGCCAGGCGGTGATGCCCGCACCCCAGAGCGCGGCGGCGAGCGACTGGCCGGGAAGGGCGTCGACGGGCCGCCCGTCGAAGGTCAGGACGAAGGCCGGTCCGGTCCGCGCGTCCACGAGCGACTGCGGTGTGCGGTGCCGGGCCGGGCGGGGCGTGAGGCGACGGAACATGCTCTCTCCCAGTCGACGGGGAACGGTGTGCGGGGCGTCGGGGTTCATGCGGGCCCGCCGGCCCGGTGCGGGTCCGCGCCGTCCGGAGCGAAGCGCCCCGGGCGGAAGGGGCGGGCGTCGAGGCCCGGATCGGCGCCGGTCAGGAACCGTGCGACGAGCAGTCCGGTGGCCGGGGCGAGCCCGATCCCGGCCCCTTCGTGTCCGCAGGCGTGCAGCAGCCCCCGGACCCGTGCGTCCGGGCCGATCGCCGGCAGGTGGTCCGGCAGGTACGGACGGAAGCCCGCGTACGCGCGCGTCACCCGCACCCCGGCCAGCACCGGGAACAGGCGTGCGGCTCCCGCGGCGAGCCGGCCGAGGGCCTCGGTCGACAACGAGCGGTCGAAGCCGACCCGTTCACGGCTCGCGCCGATCAGGATCGGTCCCGCGGGGGTTCCCTCGACGACGGGGGAGGTCTGGAGCGCGGCGGAGTCGCTGGCGACGTCGGCGACGTAGTCGGCCGCGTACACCTTGTGCCGCACCAGCGCCGGCAGCGGCTCGGTGACCAGGACGAAGCCGCGGCGGGGGAGGACCGGCAGTTCGGTGCCGGCGAGCCGGGCCAGCGCGCCGCCCCAGGCTCCGGCCGCGTTCACCACGTACGGGGCATGGACGGAGGCGCCGGTCGAGGTGCGGACGCCGCGGACCGATCCGTCGGGTCCGGTGAGGAGGGCGGTGACCTCCTCACCGAGGCGGAGTACGGCTCCCGAGGCGCGCAGCAGCCGGGCGGCGGCCAGCGCGGGCTGCACCTGGGCGTCCTGCGGGTAGTGGAAGGCGCCGGCCGGGCCGTCGGCGAGACGGGGTTCCAGGTCGTGGAGCCGGTCACCCGGGACCTCGTGCGCCTCGACGCCCGCGGCGCGCTGGGTCGCCGCGAACCGGCGGAGGGCGTCCAGCCCCGCCCCGTCGGACGCGACCACCAGGCCCCCCTTGGGCTCGAACTCGGCCCGCCCCCGCAGCGGATCGGGCAGTTCGCGCCACAGGCGGTGCGAGAGCAGGGCGAGTTCGAGCTCGGGGCCGGGTTCCTTGTCGGAGACGAGGAGGTTGCCCTCGCCGGCCCCGGTCGTGCCGCCCGCGACCGGGCCCCGGTCGAGCACGGTGACGGACAGGCCCGCGCGGCCGGCGTAGTAGGCGCAGGCCGCGCCGATCATGCCGGCGCCGACGACGATGACGTCGGGCGCCGTGGAGGAGTGTCTCGTGGGCACGGCGGTAATATTTCACATGCCACTGTGCTTGCCAAGGGTCCCAACACCGGCCGTCCGCAGCGGATTTGGACCGTCCCGGCAGCCGCAGGACCGCGCGCACCGCCGGGAGCCGCACGGGACGGCGGCGCCCACGGCTCCCGGGAGCCGCGCGGACGGACCGCGCCGCCGGGAGCCGCGCGCCGCCTTCGCGGGCCGCTCGCCGCGGGTCAGCCGTCGAGCAGTGCGCCCATCCAGGACTCGACCGCGTCGGCGGTACGGGGCAGGGCGCCGGACATGAGCCGCGCCCCGTCCTCCGTGATCACCAGGTCGTCCTCGATGCGGACGCCGATGCCGCGCAGTTCGGGCGGCAGCGTCTCGTCGTCGGGCTGGAGGTACAGCCCGGGCTCGACGGTCAGGACGTGCCCCGCGGCCAGGGTTCCGTCCCGGTACTCCGCCGCCCGGGCCCGGGCGCAGTCGTGCACGTCGAGTCCGAGCATGTGCCCGCTGTTGCACAGCGTGTAGCGCCGGTGCAGGTCCCCCCGCGGGTTCTTGAGCACGCCCCAGTCGGCGAGGCCCTCGGCGATGACCCGCACGCACGCCCGGTGGAAGTCCCCGTAGGCCGCGCCGGGGCGCAGCGCGGCGATCCCGGCCTCCTGGGCGGCCAGGACCAGGTCGTACACCTGCCGCTGGACGGACGAGAAGCGGCCGGACAGGGGCAGGGTGCGGGTGATGTCCGCGGTGTAGAGGGTGTCCGTCTCCACGCCCGCGTCGAGGAGCAGCAGGTCGTCCTGGTGGAGCCGGCCGTCGTTGCGCGTCCAGTGCAGGACGCAGGCGTGGGCGCCGGAGGCCGCGATGGTCTCGTAACCGGTGCCGTTCCCTTCGGCGCGGGCGCGCAGGTCGAAGACGCCCTCGATCCAGCGCTCGCCCCGCCGGTGGGTCAGCGCGCGGGGGAGGGCGCGTACGACGTCCTCGAAGCCGGCCGTCGTGTGGTCCACGGCGGCCTGCAGCTGTGCGACCTCCCAGTCGTCCTTGATCAGACGCAACTCACTGAGCGCGGAGGCGAGTTCCGGGTCGGTGGCGGCATCCCGCCCGGGCGGCGGCAGCGCGAGGCGGTCCAGGTGCGCGCAGCGGATGCCGGTGAGACGTCCGGCCTCGGCGAGGTCGGGGCGGCGGCCCACCCAGAACTCACCGTAGCGGCGGTCGCGGTAGAACTCCTCGCCCCGCTCGCCGCCGTCGCGCGGTGAACGTGGCCGGATGTACAGGACGGCCTCGTGCCCCGCCCCGTCCGGCTCCAGTACGAGGACGTGGCCCGCCTGGTCCTCCCCGGTCAGGCCGGTGAGCCAGGCGTAGGCGGAGTGCGGGCGGAAGCGGTGGTCGCAGTCGTTGGAGCGGACCCGCAGTTCGCCCGCGGGGACGATCAGCCGCTCGCCGGGGAAGCGGGCGGACAGCCGGGCACGCCGGGCGGGGGTGAGGCCGGCGCCGGGGGCGCGGGTGCCGTCCGGCAGCGGTGAGGGCGCCCAGCCCTCGGTCATGAAGGCGGCGAGCTCCGGGGACACCGGCAGGTCGTGACCGGCGGTGTACGGGCGCGCGGGCGTCTCGGTCATGGGCAGCACTCCTGAGGGTGGGAGGCGGTGCGGGCGTGGCACGGCGCGGCAGGGTCGCGAAGGCCGGCCGGCGGTATCCGGTGTGACGGATAAGGAAACTGACGGTGCATGAGGCTTCTCAGTGCAATTTCACATTGCTATGTTACACGCCGTGCCGCGGCCTCCAAGGGTTCGACGACCGCAACACCCTTGGCCCCGCGGGCAGTTCGGCGTTCCCACCCACCCCCCATGTCAGGAGACCTCGTGTCCCAGCACAGAGTCCTGCGCTCCACCCTGATCGCCACCGCCCTCGCGGCTTCACTCACCGCGCCCCTCGGGCAGAGCGCGCAGGCGGTGGGCCGCGAGGTGCCCGCCGCCTTCGCGGCCCGGCAGACCCCGCCGGCCGCGCCGGTGTCGTACGTCCCGAAGCCGCACGACGAGGTCGAGCGTCTGGGCAAGGCTCCCGTGCCGGTGAGCCGGCCGGCCGCCGCACCCCTCGGCGTCACCGCCGGCCGGGTACCCGGCGTCCGGCCCCTCGGGAACGAGGCGAACGCCCGCCGTGCGACGGATCGTTCGGCCGTGACCGCGGCCGGCGTGCCGTGCACGCTCGACGGTGTCACCGGCCTGACACCCACTCAGCTCGCGGACTTCCTCGCGGACCCCGCCGTGCAGGCCGAGGGCTGCCTGCGCGGACTCGTCTGGACCTGGGACGCGCGTCTCGCTCCGGTGATGTCGGATGCCCACGTCCAGGCCGTCGCCGCCCGGATCGCTTCCCTCGCCGCCGGCCACGACGGCACCGGATCCAGCCATCTGCCGGAGATGTTCACCTACCTCCACGCGGTCGCCTACCACGACTTCGGCCGCCCCGAGATCGACATCACGGACGCGCCCACGGTCGAGGCGATACGCGCGGCCGTCGCCGCCTATGCCGCCGCCCCGCGCACCTTCGACGTCACCCCGCAGAACGCCCAGACCCTCCGCGAGGCCCTCTACGCGGCCAGCGCACCGGGGCTGCGGCAGCATCAACTCGGCCTGATCAGCGAGGTCCTGACGCGGATGGACGCGGCACACCCGGAGACCTCCGGGGACCCCGGCTGGGCCGGGGCGGCGCTCGCCGCGCTGTCCGTGAACTACCTCGGCGTCTACCCGGGCAACCAGGACACCGCCTTCCGCGCGGCCGTCGAACGCAGCCCCGGCTACCGCGCCGCGTTCAAGGCCTTCGCCGGCCACACCCATCTGAAGGGCACGGCGAACGAGTGGCTGGTGCGCGACGCCCTCGGCGAGTACGGCCGCTTCGGGCAGATCGACGGCCTGAGGGCCGGGACCGTCGCCGACCTCGGTGCCCTGCTGGCTCCCGTCGAGAGCGGCTTCGGCACCGGCAGCGCCCCCTGGGCCTCCCTGGTCAACTGGCTGAACCACTACGAGGCCTGCGCGCCGTACCGTGTCTGCAAGGCCGACATCGAGGCGCGGATCTTCCCGCACACGTACACCTACGACCAGGGCGCGATCAAGGTCAGGACCGGACTGGACCGGGCCACCGTCGACCAGCTCTACTACGCGAGCAAGCAGGTGAAGGCGCAGTTCCACCGGGTCCTCGGCACCGAGCAGCCGCTGGCCGGCGATCCCAACGCCGTCCTCACCGTCGTGCTGTACGCCTCGCGCCGCGACTACGAGACCTACCACCCGCTCCTGACCGGTATGGGCACCGAGAACGGCGGTGTCTACATCGAGCGAGGCGCCACCTTCTACACCTACCAGCGGCGCGTCCCCCAGGACTCCAGCCTCACCCTGGAAGAGCTCTTCCGCCACGAGTACGTCCACTACCTCAACGGCCGCTACGCCGTCCCCGGCTTCTTCGGCGAGGGTCCGTGGTACGAGAACGACCGCACCACCGCCATGGACGAGGGCACGGCCGAGTTCTTCGACGGCGCCACCCGCGACGACGGCATCGCCGTGCGCAAGTCCCTGGTCCAGGGCGTCATCCGGGACACCGCGGGCGGCGGGCCGCGCATGAGCGTCCACCGGATCCTGCACGCCACCTACGAGGGCGACGGCTTCCGCTTCTACCCCTACGCCGGCACCTTCTTCGAGTACCTGTGGACGGAGCGGCCCGCCCTGCTCCAGGCCATGTACGGCTACCTTCGCGCCGGGGACGTGCAGGGGTACGACACCTGGCGCGACCGGATCGGCCGGGACGCCGGGACCCAGCGCGACTACGACGCCTTCCTCGACCGGCAGATCGCCCGGGTGGACGACCTGTTCGTGCCGGACACGAGCCACCGGCCGACAGCCGGGCTGCGGTACGCGACGGCGGCGGCGATACGCTCCGCCTTCGCCGCCGCCACGGGCAGCACCCCCGCCTGCACGACGGTCGCCGACAAGGTCCTGCCGCGCTTCCGGTGCGCCGGGCGCGTCACGGCGAACCTCGCCGACGCGGGCGATCCGGACCGGGTGTTCAAGGACATGTCCGAGACGGTCGACTACTTCGTGCTCGACCGTAGCCTGCGAGGCGGCGACAACTTCGCGGACATGAACTGCTCGTTCGGCCCGGTGGAGATCTGGTCGGACCGGCGGGCCGGGACCTCGTCCTTCGTCTGCGAGGGCCCGCTGCGCCGCTGAGCCGCGGCGGCGACCCGGAGTACGCCGCAGCCCCCTCCCGGCCGGGCCGGGAGGGGGCTGCGGCCGAAGCGGCGCGGGTCAGCCGAGAGCGGCGACGGCGGCCGTGGCGAAGCCGTGGTCCTGCTCGGGGGCACCGCCGCCGACGCCGATGGCGCCGATCAGCCGGCCGTCGCGGTGGACGGGGAGCCCGCCGGCGATGAAGAGGAGCGGCCGGTCGAGGGCCGTGGTCAGCGAGTGGAAGGGGCCGTCGGGCTTGACCAGGTCGACCAGGTCGGCGGTGGCCGAGTCGAGCTGGAGGGCCGTGTAGGCCTTGCGGGTGCTGGTCTCGCCCGAGACGAGGACCGCCCGGTCGTCTCGCCGGAAGGCGAGGAGGTGACCGCCCGCGTCGAGGACGCTGACGCTGACGGTGACCCCGGCGCTCTCGGCGGCGCGGCGGGCCGCGCTCAGCAGGACCTCGGCGTCCTGCGTGGTCAGCGGGGTGACGGCGGTGGTGGTGCTCATGGTGCTTCCTTCGTGACGCGGTGAACGGTGGGGGAGAGGGTCGGGGGTGCCGGTCCGGTGCGGAACCGGTTCAGTGCCGGCCGGCCGGCGCGGGCGCCGCCTGCGCCGGAGCGGCCTGGGGCGTGGCGCCCTGCGCCACGAGCCGCGTCCGGGCCTTCGTCCGCCGGTCCAGCGAGGCGGCGAGGATCGCGAGGAGCAGGGCGGAGCCGGAGAGCAGCGCGCCCACCCAGTTGGGGGCGGTGTAGCCGAGGCCCGCGGCGATCACGACGCCGCCGAGCCAGGCGGCCAGGGCGTTGCCGAGGTTGAAGGCGCCGATGTTGGCGGCGGAGGCCAGGGTCGGGGCGGCGGAGGCCTGGTCGAGGACCCGCTTCTGCAGCGGCGGGACGGTGGCGAAGCCGAGGGCGCCGATCAGCGTGAGGGTGATCGCCGCCAGGACCTTGTGGTGCGCGGTGGCGGTGAAGACCAGCAGCACCACGGACAGGGCGGTCAGGGTGGTGAAGAGCAGGGGCATCAGGGCGCGGTCGGCGAACTTCCCGCCGAGGATGTTGCCCAGGAACATGCCGATGCCGAAGAGGACCAGCAGCCAGGTCACCGCGCCCTCGGTGTAGCCGGCGACCTCCGTCATCATCGGCGTGATGTAGGTGATCGCCGCGAACACGCCGCCGTAGCCGAGGACGGTCATCGCCATGGCGAGCCAGACCTGGACGTTCTTGAAGGCGGCGAACTCGGAACGCACGTCCGGGCTCTCCGGCCGGCCCGTCGAGGGGACGAGCTTCGCCACGCCGAGGAAGCCGAGCACGCCGAGGGCGGCGACGAGGGTGAAGGTGACGCGCCAGCCCGCGGCCTGGCCGATGGAGGTGCCCAGCGGGACCCCCACGATGTTGGCCACGGTCAGGCCCATGAACATCAGGGAGATGGCGGACGCCTTCTTCTCCGGTGCGACGAGGTCGGCGGCGACCACCGAGCCGATGCCGAAGAACGCGCCGTGGGCCAGCGAGGCCACGATCCGGCCGGTCAGCATCAGGCCGAAGGAGGGGGCGACCGCGGACAGCAGGTTGCCGACGACGAAGAGCCCCATGAGGAAGAGGAGCATCTTCTTGCGGGACACCTTCGTGCCGAGCACCGTCAGCAGCGGGGCGCCGAAGACCACACCGAGTGCGTATCCGGTCACCAGCCAGCCGGCGGTGGGGATCGAGACACCGAAGTCACCCGCGACCTGCGGGAGCACTCCCATGATCACGAACTCGGTGGTGCCGATCCCGAAGGCCCCGATGGCCAGGGCCAGGAGCGCGAGAGGCATGGCGAAGCACCTTCCGTTGATTGCATGCGTTGCTTGCTTGCGTCGACAATAGTTGTGCACGCTGGATAAATGCAAACGCGGGCTAATGCGGGCGCGGGCTGATGCAGGCAAAGGGCAATCAGGTGGCGGCAGCCGCGACGGAGGGCGCGCCGGTGGGGAGCGTGCGTTCGGCGGGCGGCACGGTCGGGGTCGGTCCGCGCGTGCGCCGCGGAGGGCGGCGGGTCCGGCCGTGAACCGTCAGGAGCTGCCGGTGAACCGGCGTACGTACCGCTTCTGCCACGGTGTCTCGACCGCGCCGGGGTGGTAGTGGCGGCGCACGTACTCCACGGCCTCGTCGGCCGGGACGCCGTCGAGGACCGCGAGGCAGGCCAGGGCCGTGCCCGTACGCCCCCGGCCGCCGGCGCAGGCGAGTTCCACGCGCTCCTCGGCGGACCGCTCCCATGCCTCACGCAGGAGCGTCACCGCCTCCGCCCGGCTGCTCGGCAGCCGGAAGTCGGGCCAGCGCAGCCATCGCGCCTCCCACGGGACCTCGGCCGGCGGCTTTCCCAGGAGGTACACGGCGAAGCCGGGCGTCGGCCCGTCCGGCAGGGGGCGGCGCAGCCCGCGCCCCCGTACGAGGCGCCCGGAAGGCAGCCGGAGTACGCCGGTGTCCGTCGCTTCCCAGGTCGCGGTCATGGCCCCACCGTAGTCGCCGCCCCGCCCCGCACGGGGCGGAACGAGGGCCCTGGTGCGGAGCCTCCCGCCGGCCGCGGCCGCGGCCGGGTGTGGACACGTGCGACCCGCGCCGCCGCACTTCACTACGGTGTCCTCCACGTTCCGTCAGGGAGAGCCCATGCAAGCGACCGACACCGTGCCGCCCGTCGAGCCCGAACCGCCCGCCGCGCCCGCTTCCGCGCCCCGGGACGGGCTGCCGCCGGAGGCCGTCGGGCCGCTGGTGCGCGGCATCGGCGTGCTGCGCCTGCTCACCGACGCCGACGGGGTCCTCGGCCTCGGCGCCCTGGAACGCGGCACCGGCCTGGCGCGCGCCACCGTCGACCGGGTGACCGGCACCCTGGCCCGCATGGGGTACGTCCGCCTCGACGGCCGCGACGTCCACCTGGCACCGCGCCTGATGGAGCTCGGCAACGCCTACCTGGCCGGGCTCCGCCTCCCCGCGCTCCTCGGCCCGCACGCGGACGCCCTGGCCGACGCCCTCGACGAGTCCGTCTCGCTCGCGGTCGCCGACGGCGACGGCACCCGCGTCGTCCACCAGTCCACCCGCCGACGCGCGATGTCCCTCAGCTTCCGCATCGGCGACCTGCTCCCCGCCGAGCGCACCGCTCCCGGCGCCCTGTTCGCGGCCGACTGGACGCCGGCGCACTGGGCACACTGGCGGGCCCGCCGTGCCGCGGACCCCCTGGGCGCCGGCTTCCCCGCCGTGCCGTCCGCGACCGGGCCGGACGACACGGAGTTCGCCGCGCGCGCGGCCCTGGCCCGCGAACGGGGCTGGGCCCTGGACGACCAGCTCATCGAACCGGGCCTGGTCGCCGTGGCCCTGCCCGTACGGGGCGCCGACGGAGCCGTGACCTGTGTGGCGAGCGTCGTGAGCCACACCAGCCGGCACACCGCCGCCTCCCTCCGCGACACGGTGCTGCCCCGCCTCGCGGCCGCCGTACGGAGCTGGGAGGAGGTGCTGCGCCCACCGGTCTCGCCGGACGGTGCCGCCGAGGAGGCGCCGCCCCCGCCCTCGGGTCTGGCGGAATGGACCCACGACTCGAAGCAGGAACTCGGCCGGGGGTTCATCGAGTCACTGGCCCGGGGTCTGACGGTGCTGACCGCCTTCGGGGAGGGGCGGGCCGAGCTCCCCCTCGCCGCCGTCGCCGAGGCCACCGGGCTGGCCCGCGCGACCGCCCGGCGTGCGCTGATCACCCTGCGGCACCTCGGGTACGTCGAGGCCGACGGTCGCCTGTTCCGGCTCACCCCCCGGGTGCTCGGCCTCGGCTTCCCCTCGCTGGCCCGCATGCCCCTGCCGCAGATCGCCGCACCCCACCTCGCCGGACTGTCCCGGCGGGTCCACGACTCGGCCTCCCTCGCGGTGCTCGCGGGCGACGACATCCGCTACACCGCCCGGGTGGCCACCCGCCGGATCATGAGCGTCCACATCACCGTCGGCACCCGCTTCCCGGCGCACGCCACCTCCATGGGCCGCGTCATGCTCGCCGGACTCCCGCCCGCCGCCCGCACCCGCTGGCTGGCCGGCACCGAGCGGCCCGCCCTCACGCCGCACACGGTGACCGCCCACCGGGAGCTCGCCGCGATCCTGGACCGGGTGCACGAGCAGGGGTACGCCCTCGTGGACGAGGAGCTCGAACAGGGCCTGCGCTCCCTCGCGGTCCCCGTGCGCGACCGGACGGGAGCGGTGGTGGCCGCCGTCAACGTCGCCATGCACAGCAGCCGGCGCACGGTCGAGGAGTGCCTGGCCGAGGTGCTTCCCGAGCTGCGCGACTGCGCCGCCCGGATCGAGGCGGACCTCTCGACGGCGGGGCGCTTCGCCCGCGTGCCGGAGGTCTGAGCACCTCCGGACCCTCCCGGGCGCGCGCCGATCATCGGACGCGCCCGGTCCTGGGGGCGTCTTGCCGATCTTGCCGGGCTCGCGGTGTCCCGCGACTCCCTCTCCGGCGTTGTCGTCGGTCGGCATGGCTCCGCCATGACTCGCCCCCACAGCCTGCGGCGTGGGAGGGACCCCCATCCTCCGCCTTGGATCCGAAGCCCCGGCACACCGCTCACTGACCCGGCCTGATCGACAAGACACCCCCTCGCCCCGGGGCAGCCGTTCGGCGGCTCCGGCGTGCGCGCGCCGGATGTTGGGCGGAGCATGAACGTGGGGAGGCAGCGGCACGACGGGGGCGACCAGGAGGCTGCCATGCCCGTTCCGGACGGTGGTGATGCGCTCGTCGTCCTCAGGAACGTCGACAAGCACTTCGGCGCGCTCCACGTGCTCCAGTCCATCGACCTCACCGTGCGCCGGGGCGAGGTCGTGGTGGTCATCGGCCCGTCCGGCGGCGGGAAGTCGACCCTCTGCCGCGCCATCAACCGGCTGGAGCCCATCGACTCCGGTGAGATCGCCATCGACGGCCGGCCGCTGCCCGCGGAGGGCCGCGAGCTGGCCGCCCTCAGGGCCGACGTCGGCATGGTCTTCCAGTCGTTCAACCTCTTCGCGCACAAGACGGTCCTCGAGAACGTCACGCTCGGCCAGATCAAGGTCCGCAAGAAGGACAAGAAGGAGGCCGAGCGGCACGCCCGCTCGCTGCTCGACCGGGTGGGGGTGGGGTCCCAGGCGGACAAGTACCCGGCCCAGCTCTCCGGCGGCCAGCAGCAACGGGTGGCGATCGCCCGCGCGCTCGCCATGGAACCCAAGGTGATGCTCTTCGACGAGCCGACGTCCGCGCTCGACCCCGAGATGATCAACGAGGTGCTGGAGGTCATGCAGCAGCTCGCACGGGACGGCATGACGATGGTCGTCGTCACCCACGAGATGGGCTTCGCCCGCTCCGCCGCCAACCGCGTCGTCTTCATGTCCGACGGCCGGATCGTGGAGGAGACGACGCCCGACGAGTTCTTCAACAATCCGCGCAGCGACCGCGCCAAGGACTTCCTGTCCAAGATCCTCCATCACTGAGCGCGGCCGCCCCGCGCACCGCAGCCCCCAAGGGTGATCACCATGAACAAGATCCGGCTCACCAAGGCATGCGTCGCCGGCGCGGCCGCGATGGCGCTCTCCTTCTCCCTGACCGCCTGCGGCGACGACGGCGGAAGCAGCGGCTCCGGCAACGGCGACGACAAGATCACCGTCGGCATCAAGTTCGACCAGCCGGGCATCGGCCTCAAGACCCCGGACGGCACGTACACCGGCTTCGACGTCGACGTGGCGACCTACGTGGCGAAGCAGCTCGGCTACGACCCCGCCGACATCGAGTGGAAGGAGGCCAAGAGCGCCGACCGCGAGACGCTGCTCCAGCGTGGCGACGTGGACTTCATCACCGCCTCGTACTCGATCAACGACGAGCGGGCGAAGAAGGTCGACTTCGCCGGGCCGTACCTGCTGGCCCACCAGGACGTCCTGATCCGCGCGGACGACAACTCGATCACCAAGCCGTCCGACCTGAACAACAAGAAGCTCTGCTCGGTGACCGGCTCCACCTCGGCGCAGAACGTCAAGACGAAGCTCGCCCCGCAGGCCCAGCTGCAGGAGTACGGCGGGTACTCGGAGTGCCTGACCGGCCTGGAGAACGGTGTCATCGACGCCATCACCACCGACGACTCGATCCTGGCGGGGTACGCCTCGCAGCCGGGGTCCGAGGGCAAGTTCAAGCTCGGCGGCTTCAAGATGAGCAACGAGAACTACGGCATCGGCGTGCAGAAGGGCAGCGAGCTCACCGACAAGATCAACGACGCCCTGAACAAGATGGTGGACGACGGCTCCTGGGACGCGGCGGTGAAGAAGAACTTCGGACCCGCCGAGTACCAGAACGAACCCGCCCCGGAGATCGGCGTCATCGTCAAGTGAGGGGTCGCCGTGTTCGACTTCCTCGAAGGGTACGACCTGCTGGCCGCCTTCTGGGTGACGATCCAGCTCACCGTGTACTCCGCGATCGGCTCCCTGATCTGGGGGACGCTGCTGGCCGCCATGCGCGTCAGCCCCGTCCCCCTCATGCGGGGCTTCGGCACCGTCTACATCAACATCGTCCGTAACATCCCGCTGACCGTGATCATCGTCTTCACCTCGCTGGGCCTCTTCCAGACGCTCGGCGTCGATCTCGGCGCGAAGGACTTCACCACCATCAACTTCCGCCTGGCCGTGCTCGGCCTGATCGCCTACACCTCGGCCTTCGTCTGCGAGGCGCTGAGATCCGGCATCAACACCGTGCCCCTCGGCCAGGTCGAGGCCGCGCGCGCCATCGGGCTCAGCTTCCCGCAGACGCTCCGCCTGATCGTGATGCCGCAGGCCTTCCGCTCGGTCGTCGGCCCGCTGACCAACGTCCTGATCGCGCTCACCAAGAACACGACCGTCGCCGCCGCGATCGGCGTCGGCGAGGCGGCGCTGCTGATGCGGGAGATGATCGAGAACGAGGCGCAGCTGATCCTCATCTCGGTGATCTTCGCCTTCGGCTTCATCTGCCTCACCCTGCCGACCGGGCTGTTCCTCGGCTGGGTCGCCAAGAAGGTGGCGGTGAAGCGATGAAGGAGACGCCGACCGTCCTGTACGACGTCCCCGGCCCGCGGGCCAAGCGGCGCAACGTCCTCTACACCGTGCTGTTCGTGGTCGCTCTCGCCGGGGTCGTCTGGTGGGTGGTGGCCGCGCTCGCCGACAAGAACCAGCTCGACTGGGCCAAGTGGAAGCCGTTCTTCACGGACTCCCGCACCTGGACCACGTTCCTGCTGCCCGCCCTGAAGAACACCCTCATCGCGGCCGTGGCCGCGATGATCGTCGCGCTGCCCCTCGGCGCGCTGCTCGGCGTCTCGCGGCTGTCCGAGCACGGGTGGGTCCGCGCGGGTGCCGGCACGATCGTGGAGTTCTTCCGCGCCATCCCGGTGCTCATCCTGATGCTCTTCGCGAACTCCGCCTACGCCGAGTTCACCGACATCAGTCCCGAGTCCCGCCCGCTGTACGCGGTCGTCACCGGACTCGTCCTCTACAACGCCTCCGTCCTCGCCGAGGTGGTGCGGGCCGGCATCCTGGCCCTGCCGAGGGGCCAGACCGACGCGGCGAAGGCGATCGGCCTGCGCAAGGGCCAGACCATGACGAACGTCCTGCTGCCGCAGGCGGTCACCGCGATGCTGCCCGCGCTCGTCAGCCAGCTCGTCGTCATCGTCAAGGACACCGCGCTCGGCGGCGCGATGCTGGGCTTCTCCGAGCTCCTCGCCTCGGTGCGGCCGATGAGCGCGAACTACGGGGCCAACACCATCGCCAGCTTCACCGTCGTCGCCGTCGTCTTCGTCATCCTGAACTTCGCCCTGACCACCTTCGCCGGCCGCCTGGAACGACGGCTGCGGCGGGCCAGGAAGTCGACGGGCGCGGTCGTCGGCGCCGACGCCGTGGACGAACTGGCCACACCGGGCGAACACACCGGGCAGGCCGACGGGACGAAGTGACGACCGTACGGGCGGCGGACCGCGCCCGAAGCCGGAGACGGCGGGAACGGCGGGAACGCGCGGACCGGGGACGATGGGGGAGCCCCCGGGCCGCGCCGCCCGCCCGGTCAGGCCGCCGGGAACTCGATGAGGGCCACCGGCTCCGAGGTGGGCTCCGGCGACCCACCGGCGGGTTCCACGGTGACGCCCATGCCGGAGGCCCTGTCCACCGGGCCGGCCAGCAGGGTGGCGGCCGCCGGGGCGCCGGAGTCCATGAGGCCGGCGGAGCGCATGGTCCCGCCGTCGTTGTACCAGAGCTGGTAGACCTTGCCGCCGGGCGGTGCGGGCATGCCCGAGGCGGCGAACACCGCCTGGTTCAGGGACGCGGACACCACCACCGTGCCGACCGCGCCGTCCTGCAACGGCGCGGTGCTGACACGGGCGTCGGGGGCGGCCAGGACCGCGGCGACGGAGTCGTTCGCGCTGCGCGCCTGCCGGGCCTCCTGCCGGGCGTCCTCGGCCCGCTGGTACTGCCAGACCGAGACGCCTCCGAGGCCGACGGCGGCCGCGAGGCAGGCGGCCAGTGCCCAGTGCGTGAGGCGGCGGAACCGCCGCTGCCCGGACATCGCACGCGCCGTCGCCGCGGTCGCCGGCGGCTCCTGCCGTACGGTCCCGATCCGGCGCATCACCTCGGTGCGCAGGGTGGCGCTCGGGGACTCGGCCACGGCGAGGCCGAGCCGGGTCACCGTCTCGGAGAGCTCCAGCACCTCCTGGGTGCAGGAGGCGCAGTCCGCCAGGTGCCTCTCGACGGCGTCGCGCTCGTCGGCGTCGAGGGCGTCGAGCACGTAGGCGCCCGTCAACGTGTGCAGATCCGCGGTGTTCACGCGCCCACCCCCAGGCAGTCACGAAGCCGGATCAGGCCGTCGCGCAGTCGTGTCTTGACGGTGCCCAGCGGCAGGGACAGCAGCTCGGCGACCTCACGGTAGGTCAGGCCGCGGTAGTACGCGAGGTTCACCGACTGGCGCTGGAGTTCGGTGAGCCCGCGCAGGCAGCGCCGTACCTGCTCGCGCTCCAGCCGGGTCTCCACCTGCTCCACGACCTCGTCGAAGGCCGTGGTGTGGTCCAGGAGCGCCACACGCTTCTGGCGGTCGGACGAGGCCTGTTCGGACCGGACCCGGTCGACGGCCCGGCGGTGCGCGAGCGTCAGGGCCCAGTTCATGACCGATCCCTTCGACGGCTGGTAGCGGGCCGCGGTCCGCCAGACCTCGACCATGACCTCCTGGGCGACCTCCTCCGACTGGGCCGGGTCCCGCAGCACGGTACGGACGAGCCCCAGCACGGGTCCGGACACGGCCTCGAAGACGGCCGTGAACGCCTGCTGGTCGCCTTGCGCCACCCGCCCCATCAAATCGGGCAGGTCCGGCGCCGCGGACGGCGCTCTGCCGATGTGCACGTTCTCTCTCACCGGGGAGTTCCTCCAGGAAGTACTCGGATACGCCAGGGATTCGGAGCCGACGGCCGGGCGGATGGGTCGGACGGCGACCGATCTCGTCGGGCCCCGGGAATCGTCCCGGTCGCGAGCGGAATCGTCACTCTTTCGGGCGACAGAGCCATCCGGATGCGAGGGCGCGCCGAATACGCGGTGTGCTTCACCGCCGGGTGGGGCTCCATGACTCAGGAGTGAACATGAACGCTCAGACCTTCCGTCGCGCCGCCGTCGCCGTGGCCGCCGCCGCCGTCCTCCCGCTGGCGCTGACCGCGTGCTCCGACTCCGGTGACAAGAAGTCCGAGAGTCAGGCCGCGGCCCCCGAGGCGGCGTCGTCGTCGCCCGCGGAGGCGGCCACCCCCATGGCCGGTCCGTTCGGTCCCGCGTGCGCCTCGGTGCCCAAGGACGGCGCGGGCAGCTTCGACGGCATGGCCAAGGACCCGGTGGCCACCGCGGCGTCGAACAACCCGGAGCTGTCCACCCTGGTGTCCGCGGTCAAGCAGGCCGGCCTGGTGGACACCCTCAACAACGCCGAGAACATCACGGTGTTCGCGCCGACGAACGACGCCTTCGCCAAGATCCCGAAGGCCGACCTGGACAAGGTGCTGGCCGACAAGGAGACCCTGACCAAGATCCTCACGTACCACGTGGTGGGTCAGAAGCTGACGCCGAAGCAGCTGGAGAACGGCTCCTTCGAGACGCTGGAGAAGAGCATGCTCACCACCAGCGGCTCCGGTGAGAGCTACACCGTCAACGACTCGTCCAAGGTCGTCTGCGGCAACGTGCCGACGGCCAACGCCACGGTTCACATCGTCGACACGGTCCTGATGCCGAAGTAGTCCCGGCCGCCGGCGGCGGAGGCCGGCACACCCCGGCGCCGCGTCGCCCCCTGGCTCCCGTGACCCGGGAACCAGGGGGCGACGGCCGTCCCGGCGGCGTTGAGCGGGGGCGCCCGAAGACAGGTCCTAGTGGTCCGCCGTCTCCCGTACGGATTCCGCCGGCTCCGGGCGGCGGCTGAGCGCGCCGGGCCACCACACCACGCGGCCGAGGTCCCGCACCAGGGCCGGTACCAGCAGCGAGCGGACCACCAGGGTGTCCAGGAGGACGCCGAAGGCGACGATGAACGCGATCTGCACGAGGAACGCCAGCGGGATGACGCCCAGGGCCGCGAAGGTGGCGGCCAGGACGACACCGGCGGAGGTGATGACACCGCCGGTCGCGGTCAGGCCGCGCAGCACGCCCTCCCGCACCCCGTGCCGCAGGGACTCCTCGCGGACCCGGGACATCAGGAAGATGTTGTAGTCCACACCGAGGGCGACGAGGAACACGAATCCGTACAGCGGGACCGACGGATCGGTGCCCGTGAAGCCGAAGACGTGCTCGAAGACGAGCGCCGAGACACCGAGCGTGGCCAGGAAGTTGAGGGCCACGGTCGCCACCAGCAGCAGGGGCAGCAGCAGGGACCTGAGCAGGCCCACCAGGATCACCAGGATGATCACGAGCACCACCGGCACGATCAGCATCCGGTCGCGCTCGGCGGTCCGCTGGGTGTCGTACCGCTGTGCCGTGTAGCCGCCCACCAAGGCGTCCGAACCGGGCACCGCGTGCACGGCGGTACGCAGCCGGGCGACGGCGGCCTCGGCGCGCGTGCTGTCCGCGGCGTCGTCGAGGGTCACGTCGATCCGCACCCGCCCGCCGACGACCAGCGGCGCACCGGCACCCGGGCGTCCCGAGGCGGTGACGGCGGCGGCGGAGTCGACTCCGGGCACGTCCTGCGCCGCGGAGATCACCCGATCGGCCGAGTCCGCCGAGGCGATCACGACGGCGGGGTTCCCGGCGCCGCCGGGGAAGTGGCGGCCGAGGGTCGCCTGGGCGGCGACGGACGGCGCGTCGTCGACGAAGATCTCGTCCAGGGGCACGCCCTTGGAGTCGAGGACGGGGGCGAACGCGGCGCACGCGAGCAGCACGGCGAGCGTGGCGGCCCACACCTTGCGGGGCGCACGGTCCACCAGGGACGCGACGGTGCGCCAGATCCCCTCGCCGCCCTTCTCCGCACCGGACGTGCGGGGCTTCGCCGGCCAGTAGGCCGCGCGGCCGAGCAGGACCAGGACGGCCGGCAGGAAGGTCAGGGCGCTCAGCAGCGCGCAGACGATGCCGATGGCGCCGACCGGGCCCAGGGCGCGGTTGTTGGTGAGGTCGCTGAACAGCAGGGCGAGCAGCCCGAGCGCCACCGTGGCGGCGCTGGCCGTGATCGGGCCGACGGACTCGCGCAGCGCCGCGCGCATCGCGGGGTACCGGGCGCCCTCGTGGACCGCGAGCTCCTCCCGGTACCGGACGGCCAGCAGCAGGGCGTAGTCGGTGGCGGCGCCGATGACCAGGATCGAGAGGATGCCCTGGACCTGCCCGTCCACCCGGACGACGCCGTGATCGGCGAGGAAGTAGACGACGGCGCAGGCCAGCCCGAGCGAGAACACCGCGCCGATGATGATCACCAACGGGAGCAGGACACTGCGGTAGACCAGCAGCAGGATGACCAGGACGGTCGTCAGGGCCACCGCGAGGAGGAGCCCGTCGATGCCGGCGAACGCGTTCGACAGGTCCGCCTGGGTGGCGGCCGGTCCGGCGAGCCACACCTCGGTGTCCGGTACGGCCGCGGCGGCGTCGTCGATCGCGTCGAGCGTCGGCCTCAGCTCGTCACCGAGGTCGGTGCGGAGCTGGACGACGCCGCGCAGGGCGCGTCCGTCCTCGGCCGGCAGCGCGGGGGACGGCGTGCCGACGACGCCGGGCCGGCCCGTGAGCGAGGCGAGGGCGCGGCCGGCGGCGGCCTGCGCGCCGGCGTCGAGGCGGGTGTCGTCCGGCGACGTCCAGACCACGATCGCCGGTAGCGTCTCGTCCTGGCGGAAGGCCCGTTGGGCCTCGATGACGCGGGTGGACTCGGCGCTGCGCGGGAGGAAGGCGGCCTGGTCGTTGGTGGCGACCTCACCGAGTTTCCCCGCGTACGGCCCGAGACCGCCGCCGATCGCCAGCCAGGCGATCAGGAGGGCGAGGGGCAGGAGGCGACGAGCCCATCGTGCGGTGGTGGACATGGGAGCTCCAGGCGCATATCTCAAGGATTAACAATCTCAATGATTGAGAGAGATTGAACCACGGCTTCCGCACGACACGGCACCAGGGCCACGGCGACACGGGCGGACCGGGGAGCTCGGGACTCCCCGGCCCGCGCGTACTTCCGGCCCCGCGTACCGATCGGATGCGAGCGGACGCGGGAAATCCGAGGGACTGACGGCGACGGGGCGGGATCCGGGACGACCGGCCCGGGTCAGCGGCGCGGCGGGTTCAGCTCGCCCAGCTCCTCGTTGAGGGCGCCGAGGAACCGCAGCGCCACCGCCAGCTCGTCCTCGTCGAAGCGGAGCAAGGCCCGCTCCGCGGCCTGGGCCAGGGGCATGAAGTAGCTGCGCGCGGCGGCCCGGGCACCCTCCACGTAGTGCACGTGGACGACCCTGCGGTCGGCGCTCTCACGCGACCGGCGGACGTGGCCGGCCCGTTCCAGCCGGTCGAGGCAGGCGGTGACGGCACCCGAGGTCAGCCCCAGACGCTCCCGCAGGCGGCCCGGTGTCAGCGGCTCCGTGCTGTCGAGGACGACCGCGAGCGCCTGGACGTCCGTGGGATGCAGTCCCTGCGCGAGTGCGAAACCGTGGACGAGCCGGTTGATCTCTCCGTTCGTCCGCCGCAGCTCGACGGCGAAACGCTGCAGGTCCCCCGGCGCGCCCTCGGGCGCGGTCCCACCGGTCTCTCGTTCGTCTGTACTGGCCACACGACAAGCCTATAGAAGCCGGGTCCGCGCATCCGGTGCGGCGCCCCACCGGGAAGAGCCCGGTGAGGCGCCCGCGGCCGACCGGACGGCGGGGCACCGCCCCACCGCCTCCGACCCGGAACGGAGCTGTCCATGAACGACACGGAACACACCGCCGAGCCCCTGCGCTGCCTGGTCACCGGGGCCAGCGGGTACATCGGCGGGCGCCTGGTCCCCGAACTCCTCGCCGCCGGCCACCGGGTGCGGTGCCTCGCCCGCACACCCGCCAAACTCCGCGACCATCCCTGGGCGGGGCAGGCCGAGGTCGTCCGCGGCGACGTCACCGACGCCGACTCCCTCGCCTCCGCCCTGCGGGACGTCGACGTGGCCTACTACCTCGTGCACGCCCTGGGCGGCGGCGGCGACTTCGAACGCACCGACCGGCTCGCCGCGCGCACCTTCGCCGAGCAGGCGCGTGCGGCCGGTGTCCGCCGCATCGTCTACCTCGGCGGCCTCACCCCGCGCGGCATCGCCGAACGGGAGCTCTCGCCCCACCTGCGCTCCCGTGCCGAGGTCGGGCGGATCCTGGCCGACTCCGGTGTGCCCACCACCGTGCTCCGCGCCGCCGTCATCATCGGCTCCGGGTCGGCCTCCTTCGAGATGCTCCGCTACCTCACCGAGCGGCTGCCGGTCATGGTCACCCCCAGCTGGGTGCGCACCCGGATCCAGCCCATCGGCGTGCGTGACGTGCTGCGCTACCTCGTCGGCAGCGCGACCATGCCCGCGGACGTCAGCCGCTCCTTCGACATCGGCGGCCCGGACGTGCTCACCTACCTCGACATGATGCGGCGCTACGCGTCCGTGGCCGGACTGCCCCGGCGCCTGATCTTCCCCGTGCCCGTCCTCACGCCCCGCCTGTCCAGCCACTGGATCGGCCTGGTCACCCCCGTGCCCCGCTCCATCGCCCGCCCTCTCGCGGAGTCGCTCCGCTACGAAGTGGTCTGCGACGAGCACGACATCGCCACGTACGTGCCCGACCCGCCCGGTACCCCGCTCACCTTCGACGCCGCCCTCGCCCTGGCCCTTCAGCGGATCCGCGAGGCCCGGGTCACCACCCGCTGGTCCTCCGCCTCGGTACCCGGAGCACCGAGCGACCCGCTGCCCACCGACCCCGACTGGGCCGGCGGCAGCCTCTACGGCGACGAGCGGGAGCGCTTCGTGGACGCGACGCCGCACGCCCTCTGGCGGGTCGTCGAAGGCATAGGCGGTGAGAACGGCTGGTACTCCTTCCCGCTGGCCTGGGCCGTCCGCGGCTGGTTCGACCGGCTCGTCGGGGGCGTCGGGCTGCGCCGGGGCCGGCGCGACGCCTCCCTCCTGAGGGTCGGCGACTCCCTGGACTTCTGGCGGGTGGAGGAGATCGAGCGCGGACGACTGCTGAGACTGCGCGCCGAGATGCGGTTGCCCGGCCTCGCCTGGCTGGAGATGTACGTCGAACGGGACGACCGGGGCCGGACCCGGTACCGGCAACGTGCCCTCTTCCACCCGCGCGGCCTCGCCGGGCACGCGTACTGGTGGTGCGTGTCCCCGTTCCACGCCGTGGTCTTCGGCGGCATGGCCCGCAACATCGCACGGACCGCCGAGACGGCGGACGCGAAGCCGCCGGCCGAGGCGGCACCCCCGGCGCTCGCGACGGGCACCGTGTCCGCCGACGGCCGGGCGGCCGGCGGACACCGCCCGGCGGGCGAGTCCGGCAGGTGAACGGGCGCGGTCCGGCGGGAACGGCGCCGCGCTCCCGCCGCGTGACCGCCGCCGGCCGGCGCCGACGCCGGGTCGGGATCCGCGCCCGGCGCCGCATCCGGCTTCCCGCACCGGGCCGAAGGGACACCGCACATGTCAGCGCACACCGATCACCGGGCGACGCGGGGGGCCCGCCCCGCCCCGGTGAACGACAGCCGGGAGTGGCACCATGAACGTCTCCGTCGTCCTGTTCACCTCGGACCTGCGGGTGCACGACCATCCGCCGCTGCGCGCGGCGCTGGGGCCGGGCGACGAGGTGGTACCGCTGTTCGTGCGCGACCCGGCGGTCGACCGCGCGGGATTCGCCGCACCCAACCGGCTCGCCTTCCTCGCCGACTGCCTGGCCGATCTCGACGCCGGCCTGCGGGAGCGCGGCGGCCGGCTCGTGCTGCGCACCGGCGACCTCGTCGAGGAGGTGTGCGCCGTCGTGCGGGAGGCCGACGCCGACGAGGTCCACATGGCCGCCGGCGGCAGCGCCTTCGCCCGGGACCGCGAGGACAGACTGCGCCGCGGCCTGGAGGCGGACGGACGGCGCCTGTACGTCCACGACGGCGTGGTCACCGCGCTGCCGGCCGGCGCGGTGACGCCCAGCGGCTCGGACCACTTCGCCGTCTTCACCCCGTACTTCAGGCGCTGGTCGACCGAGCGGCTGCGCGAGCCCCTGGACGCACCGCGCAAGGTGCCGGTACCGAAGGGGATCCGCTCGGACCCCCTCCCGGCCCGGCCCGATGCCGCGACCCTGTCGCCGGGACTGGCGGCCGGTGGTGAGAGCGAGGGCCGCAAGCGGCTGACCGCCTGGCTGAGCCGGCACGCCGACGCCTACGAGGACCGGCACGACGACCTCCCCGGCGATGCCACCTCGCGCCTCTCCCCTCACCTCCACTTCGGCGCCCTCTCCGCGGCCGAGGCCGTCGACCGGGCCCGGTCCCGCGGCGGTGCCGGTGCGGAGGCCTTCGTACGGCAGCTCTGCTGGCGCGACTTCCACCACCAGGTCCTCGCCGCCCGGCCCGAGGCCGCCGTCCAGGACTACCGCACGCACGACGACCGCTGGCGCGGCGGCAGCGAGGCCGAGGCGGACCTCAAGGCGTGGAAGGAGGGCCGCACGGGCTACCCGGTCGTGGACGCGGCGATGCGCCAACTCGCCCACGAGGGCTGGATGCACAACCGCGGCAGGCTGCTGGCCGCGTCCTTCCTCACGAAGACGCTGTACATCGACTGGCGGGCCGGGGCCCGGCACTTCCTCGACCTGCTGGTCGACGGCGACGTCGCCAACAACCAGCTCAACTGGCAGTGGATGGCGGGCACGGGCACCGACAGCCGTCCCAACCGGGTCCTGAACCCGGTCCTCCAGGGCAAGCGGTACGACCCCGACGGCGTGTACGTGCGGCGCTGGGTCCCCGAACTCGCCGGCATCGAGGGCGCCGCCGTCCACGAGCCCTGGAAGCTGCCCGGCCTCGAACGGGCCCGCTACGACTACCCGGACCCGCTGGTCGAACTCGCCGACGGACTGGCCCGCTTCCGCCACGCCCGGGGCCGGGACTGAGAGTCCGCGGCCGCCCGGGGGCATCGCGGGCCGGGCGCCGCCACCCCCTCTAGCGTGCCGTCGCCGACCCCGCGCCGGCGGCCGCGAGGCCGGTGTCCGCCGCGTCGCAGAGCGCGCGCAGCAGGGCCATGGCCTCCCGCAGCCCGCCGGGGCGCAGCATGCCCGGGGCCGGCGGCGGGCCCGCCCAGCCGGGGCCCGCGAGCAGGACCGTCGTGCGGGTCCGGGCACCCTTGACGCCCCAGGAGGTGTCGGCGACGTGCCGGGCGAGCGGGGGGTTGGCGGTCGAGCGGGCCTGGGCCCACAGCACGACGGCGGCCGGACCCGTCCGGCGCACCGCCTGGTCGAGTGCCTCCGGCGGCACGGCGGCGCCGAACATCCGGGTGGGCAGCCCCAGTTCAGCGAGCCCCGCGGCCAGCGCCTCCAGCGGGAGCGTGTGCTGCTCGTTCGGCACGCAGGCGAGGAGGACCGGGGGAGTGCCCGCCCGCAGGGCGGGCCGGGCCGTGCTCACGCGCCGCAGCGCCGACGAGACGTGCCAGGACAGCAGGTGTTCCACCTCGACGTAGCGGTCGTCCGAGGTCTCCCACTTCCGTCCCACCGCGTGCAGGGCCGGCGCCATCACCTCCTCCCAGGCGGTGACCAGGCCGTACTCCTCGATCAGGCTCCCCAGCATCTCGTCCATGGCCGCGGCGTCGAGGCGGACGGCCGCGCGGCCCAGGCCCCGGCACTCCTGGCGTGCGCGGCCCAGCGGCAGGCCGCCCCCGGCTCCGGCGCGGGGTGCCGGCGCGGGGGAGGGCGGGGGCGGCGCGGTCCCGGCCGGTGCCCGGACTCCCGGCGGGGGCGGGGCGGCGCCGGCCCGCGCGGTGCGTGCGGCCTCGGCGGGCGGGACCCCGGACGCCGTCAGCCGGCACATCTCCTCCAGGACCGCGATGTCCGCCGGGGTCCACCGCCGGTGCCTGCCGTCCTCCCGGGCGGCCGGCCCGATGCCGTACCGCCGGTCCCAGGACCGCAGGGTGGTGGGGGCGACGCCCAGACGCCGCGCCACGGCCCCGCTCGTGATGCCATGCGCGTACTCGGTCATGACTCCACCATACGACGCAGAATCGATGCGAGTGGTACGGGAGGGGTGTGGCAGCGGAGTCTGGAGGGGTCCCCGACTTTCGGGGAGTGTCAGCAGACCGGTCGATTCCGGTCCCGGCCCGAGGAGCAGTCGACATGACCGCACCCTGCGTCACCGTCCAGCCGTCGCCCGAGGAAGAGGAGCTCCTCCTCGACCACGACGTCGCCGCCGGCTTCGTGCGGGGCGACGAGCAGTGCCTCGCCATCGCCTACCGGCGCTGGGGCGGGCTCGTCCAGACGCTCGCGGCCCGCACGCTCGGCGACTCCCGGGAGGCCGAGGACGTCACCCAGCAGGTCTTCCTCGCCGCCTGGCGCGGCCGGGAGGGCTACCGGCCCGAGCGCGGCCCGCTGGCGGGCTGGCTGGTCGGCATCACCCGGCGGAAGATCGCCGACGCGCTCTCCGCCCGCACCAGGCGCCGCGAACTGGTCGCCGCCGCGGGCGCGGCCCTGCCGCTCGCGGAGGACCCCGCCGACCGGCCCGACAGCGCTCTGGACCGGGTCCTCGTCGTCGGCGAACTGGCCAAGCTGCCGCTCGTGCAGCGGGAGGTGCTGGCCATGGCGTTCTACGGCGACCTCACCCAGACCCAGATCGCCGAGCGCACCGGCATGCCGCTCGGCACCGTCAAGAGCCACGCGCGGCGCGGACTGCACCGGCTGCGCCACTGTCTCGCGGCCCAGCCCGGTCACTGAACCGGTGCACGAGCGTTGCGACTCCGCGACACGCCTGTTCGAGGCGGGCGGTCGGCGGGGGCGCGCCGCTCTCAGCGGGTGCTTCCGGCGGGTTCCGGTCCGCCTCCCGGGTGAATTCACCCATCCGCGGCGCCCCCGGTGCCGAATCCAGGACCATGACCCTCTCAGAACCCCCGCGCGAGCCCACCCGCACGGACCGGCTGCTCGCCGCACTCGGCGGGCTCCTGGCCGGCTACGTCTCCCTCGCGGTCGCGGAACTCGTCACCGCCGCGGTCCGCCCCGAGGCGAGCCCCGTGACGGCGGTCGGGGGCGCGGTCATCGACCACACGCCCGCGGGGATCAAGGAATGGGCGATCCGGAACTTCGGCGAGAGCGACAAGATCGTCCTCCAGCTCGGCATCCTCGTCGTGCTGGCGCTCCTCGCCGCGGCCGTCGGCCTGCTCGCCCTCAGGCACCGCAGGGCCGGGGCGGCCGCCGTCCTGGCGTTCGGCGTGATCGGCGCGGCCGCCGCGGTGAGCCGTCCGGACTCCGAATCCGTCGTGGACGCGCTGCCCTCGCTGGTCGGCGCGGTCGCGGGCGCGGCGCTGCTGTACGTACTGATCGGCCGCCTCCTGGCGCCGCGGCCCGGATCCTCGCCGGAGCGTGCCGCCGGCGCCGACCGCCGCGGCTTCCTGCTGGCCGCCGCGTCCACGGCCGTCGCCGCCACGGCCGCAGGAGCGGTGGGCCGGGCTCTCGGCGGCACCCGCCACGCGGACGCCGTGGCCTCCCGCGACGCCCTCCGGCTGCCACGGCCCGCGTCCGCCGCACCGGCCGTTCCCCCCGGTGCCCAGCTCCGCGTGCCGGGCATCAGCCCCTTCGTCACCCCGAACAAGGACTTCTACCGGGTCGACACCGCGCTCGTCGTCCCGAAGCTCGACGCCGGCGACTGGCGCCTGCGGATCAGCGGCCTGGGCGTGCCGGAGACCCGCGTGCTCAGCCTCGACGACCTCTTCCGCCGCGAGGTGATCGAGCGGGACGTCACCCTCGCCTGCGTCTCCAACGAGGTGGGCGGCCCTTACGTGGGCAACGCCCGCTGGCTCGGCGTCCGGCTCGCCGACCTTCTGCGCGAGCTGGGCGTGAAGCCGCCCTCCGAGGGCGGCCGGGCCGACCAGATCGTCGCCCGCTCGTCCGACGGCATGACCATCGGCACCCCGGTGGAACAGGTGATGGACGGCCGCGACGCGCTCCTCGCCTTCGGCATGAACGGCACCCCGCTGCCCTTCGACCACGGCTTCCCCGTCCGCATGCTCGTGCCGGGACTGTACGGCTACGTCTCGGCCTGCAAGTGGATCGTGGAGATCGAACTCACCACCTTCGACGCGTACGACGCCTACTGGGTCCCGCGCGGCTGGGCGGCCGAGGCGCCGGTCAAGACCCAGTCCCGGATCGACACCCCCCGGCCGCTCTCCCGCCCGAAGGCGGGCACGGTGATGGTCGCCGGTGTGGCCTGGGCCCAGCACCGCGGCATCAGGCGTGTGGAGGTCCGCGTCGACGACGGCCCCTGGCAGGACGCCGAGCTCGGCGCCGAGGACGGCCTCGACACCTGGCGCCAGTGGGTGTACCGCTGGCGGGCCGTGCCGGGCCGGCACTCCCTCACGGTCCGCGCGACCGACGGCACCGGGCGGACGCAGACCGAACGGCGCGCGGAGACCATGCCCGACGGGGCGACCGGATGGCACTCGGTCGTCGTGAACGTCGAATGACCGAGCGAGCGGGCTCCGTTCGGGCGCATCATGGGGGACACTGCTCTCGTGCGTGGACATCTACCGGACGAGAACACCGATTTCGTGGGGCGCCGCGCGGAACTGGACCGGCTCTCCGCCGAGTTGGCCGGAAACCGCCTGATCACCGTCACCGGGGTCGCCGGCGTCGGCAAGACCAGGCTCGCGCTGCGTGTCGCGCGCGAGGCCGCCGACGGTTTCGCCGACGGTGCCTGGTGGGCCGATCTGACCCCGCTCGACGGCGACCGGCTGCTCGTCGCGACCCTCTCCGACGCCGTCGACCTGTCCGACCACACCCCCGGCATGCCGACCGGGGCGCTGGCCCAGTGGCTCGCCCCGCGGCGCCTCCTGCTCGTGCTCGACTCCTGCGACCATCTCGCCGAGTCCTGCGCCGGACTCCTGGCCGAGCTCCTCGCCGCCGCCCCCGGCCTCACCGTGCTCGCCACCAGCCGCCGGCCGCTCGGCGTGGACGGGGAACGGGTCTTCTCCCTCGAACCCCTGCCGTCGGGCGGGCGGGACGCCATGAGTCTGCTGCGACAGCGCGCGACCGGCCAGCGGCGCGGCGGCACGGCCCGGGTTCCGGGCCAGTGGCGGGCCGGGCCGGCCAGCGAGATCTGCGTCCGCCTGGAGGGCATCCCGCTGGCGCTGGAACTCGCCGCGGCCCAGATCCGCATCCAGGGGGTCGACGCCGTCCGTGCCCAGCTGGACTCGCGGTTCGACCTCCTCGTGCACGAGGAGCGGGTGTGGCCGCAGCGGCATCAGACCCTGCGTGCCGCGATCGGCTGGAGCCACGAACTGTGCGAGCCGCTGGAACGGCTCCTCTGGGCCCGGCTGACCGTCTTCCGGGGCCCCTTCGACCTCGCGTCCGCCTCGTTCGTCTGCGAGGGCGGCCCCCTCACCCCGGACACCCTGCCGGACGCCCTCGACACGCTGGTGCGCTGCTCGGTGGTCCGCAAGGAGGGCAACCGCTACCGCCTGCTCGACACCATCCGCGAGTACGGAGCCGGCTGGCTGGAGCGGCTCGGCGAGACGGAGGCGGTCGCCGACCGGCACGCCGCCTCCTGCCTGGAACTCGCCCGCCGCGCCGACGCCGAATGGCTCGGCCCCCGGCAGCTCTCCTGGTACACCACCTTCGACGAGCGGCACACCGACCTGCGCACCGCGCTGGACCGGCTGCTGCGCACCGACCCCGACGGCGCGCTGGCGCTCGCCGGTCCGACCGCCTTCTTCTGGTCCTGCTGCGGCCGGCTCCGCGAGGCCCGCGACTACCTCGAACAGGCGCTGCTGCTCAGCGAGGCCCGCGGCCCGGACCGGGCCCGTGCCCTGTGGGCCCTGGGGGTCACCCTGAGCCTCCAGGGAGAGTTCATCGCCGCCCAGGACGTCAGCGAGCAGTGCGCGCGCGAGGCGCGCCACGCCGAGTACGACCGGGCACCCGACGACCGCGGGCGGCCGGGGGAGCGGACCCTGGACGCCGCGTACCTCGCGGGCCTGATAGCGCTGCTGACCGGGCGTCCGATGGCCGCGCTCGTCGTCGTGGGACACGTCCTCGCCGCCGTCCCCGGCGACCCCGCCGACTCGGCTGCCCGGCTGCGCTGCCGGCTGGTGCGGGTCTTCGGACTGACCGGCCTCGGCCGCTTCGACGAGGCGCGCGCCGAGGCGCTCGCCCTGCGCGACGTCTGCCTCGGCCTCCAGGAGCACTGGACCCGCGCCTACCTCGACTACCAGCTCGCCCTCATCGGCCTCCTCGACGGCGACCCCGCGGCGGCCGTCACCCACGCCCGGGAGATGCTGGAGGGCAAGCGGCTGCTGCGCGACAGCTTCGGCGTGGCCCTCGGTCTCGACGTCCTCGCCGCCGCGCTCGCCGCCGACGGGGACGGGGAGCTCGCCGCCGACGTCTCCGGCACCGGCGAGGCGTACTGGCGGTCGACCGGCCATCCGCAGCGCGGTGTGCCCGAGCTGCACGCCCTGCGGCTGAAGTACGAGACCACGGCGCGCGAGACGATCGGTTCCCCCACCTACGAGGAGATCTTCCTGCGCGCCCTGTCCGGGCTCCCGCAGGACGGTCTGGACCGCGCGTTGCGCGGGGCGCCCCGGCACTGAGCCCACCTCCCGCCCGGCCCGGCACGACCCCTCACGTCCCGCACGGCGGCCCTCACGTCCCGCACGACCCCTCACGTCCCGCACGGCGTCCCGCCCCGCCGCCCGCCCGCGTCGAACGACGCCGCTCACCACGCCCGAGATCCGCACGCCGCGACGCTGAACCCACCGGGCCCGCGGACCGTACCCTTCGGCGCCGGCGCCTCGTTCGGATGCGCCGGGGAGCCGATTTCGGACCAAGGACCGAGATTCCCATCCGGCGGCGGTCCGGCTCCGAAGTACCCGTGAGGCACCTCGCGCGCGGACCGTGCGAGGGCCTGCGAGCGCGAGGGGTTGAGGGACGTGGACCGGCGGAGAGTCGCTGTGGTGGGCGGGGGCGTGGCGGGGCTGACCGCCGCGCACGTGCTGCAGAAGACGTACGACGTGGTGCTGTACGAGGCCGACGACCGCCTCGGCGGCCACGCCCACACGCACGAGCTGCCCACCGGGGACGGCGGCACCGTCCATGTGGACAGCGGATTCATCGTCCACAACGAGCGCACCTACCCCCATCTGCTGCGGCTGTTCCGCGAACTCGGGGTCGCCACCCGCGAGTCCGAGATGAGCATGTCCGTCCGCTGCGACGGCTGCGGCCTGGAGTACGCGGGCGCGCGCGGCCCGGCCGGTCTGCTGGGTGGCGACAACCTGCGGCGCGGCCGTCACCTGCGGATGCTCGCCGACGTGCCGCGCTTCCACCGCGCGGCCCGCCGGCTCCTCGACTCCGGCGACGCCACGCAGACCCTCGGCGACTTCCTCCGGCGCCGCGGCTTCTCGGACTACTTCGTCGGTCACTTCGTCGTGCCGCTGGTCTCGTCCGTCTGGTCCTGCGCCCCCGACACGGCCCTGCTCTACCCCGCCCAGTACCTCTTCCGCTTCCTGTCCCACCACGGACTGCTGTCCGTGACCGGATCCCCGCAGTGGCGGACGGTGGCCGGTGGGTCGGCCACCTACGTCGCCCGGGCTGCGAAGCAGTTGACGGCGGTCCGCACCGCCACCCCGGTCCGCGCCGTGGAGCGCGGCGCCGGGCACGCGCGCGTGACCACGGCCGACGGCGACACCCAGGAGTACACGGCCGTCGTCGTCGCCACCCACCCCGACCAGGCGCTGCGGCTGCTGGCCGACCCCACCGAGGACGAGCGGCGCGTGCTCGGCGCCTTCACCTACTCCCGCAACCCCACCGTGCTCCACCGCGACACCTCCCTGCTGCCCCGCTCCCCGCACGCCCGGGCCTCCTGGAACTACTGGCTCCCCTCCTGCGCGGCCCGGCCCGACACCGTCCAGGTCAGCTACGACATGAACCGCCTGCAGCGGCTGACCACCGCCGAACCGCACATCGTCACCCTCAACGCCGGCGACCGCGTCGACCCCGCCACCGTGATCGCCCGCATGGTGTACGAACACCCCGTCTACACCCCGCGATCCGTCGCCGCGCAGCGCGAACTGCCCCTGCTCAACTCCTCGGTCACCGCCTTCGCCGGCGCCTACCACGGCTGGGGATTCCATGAGGACGGCTGCCGCGCCGGCGTCGCCGCGGCCGAGAGCCTGGGGGTCCGATGGTGAGCACCCGCCCCGCGCGACGCGCCCTGCCCCGCGTCCCGGCGCTCTACGAATGCACCGTCGCCCACGCCCGGGTCACACCCGTCCGCCACGCCTTCCGGCGGCGCACCTACCTGTGGCTGGTCGACGTCGACGACCTGCCCCGGCTGCCCCGCGTCCTGCGCCCGCTGGCCCGCTTCGACGCCCGTGACCACTTCGGCGGACACGCCCCCTCGATCAGGGAGGGCCTCCAGGCGTACCTGCGCGCCCAGGGCGTCCACGACGCCGACGGCCCCGTCCTGATGCTCGCCCACGCCCGGGTGTTCGGCTACGTCTTCAACCCCCTCACCCTCTACTGGTGCCACGACCGCGCCGGGTCACCGGTCTGCGTCGTCGCCGAGGTCCACAACACCTACGGCGAGCGGCACTGCTACCTGCTGCGCCCCGACGACCAGGGCACCGCCGACGTCCCCAAGGACTTCTACGTCTCCCCGTTCTTCGCCGTCGAGGGTTCGTACCGGATGCGGCTGCCGCTGCCCGGCGACCGGCTCGACCTGACGGTGCAGCTCCGGCACGACGACGGCGCCCGCCCGTTCACCGCGACCGTGCGCGGCCGGCACCGGCCCGCCGGACCACGCGCCCTGCTCGGCGTGGCCCTCGGCCACCCGTGGTCCACGGCCGTCGTCTCGGCCGGCATCCGGTTCCACGGCATCCGGCTGTTCCTCCGTGGGCTGCCCGTCCGCCCCCGCCCCGCCCACCCCACGCAAGAAGGCATCCTGTGACCGTCTCGTACCCCCCGACGCACCAGAGCGCCGTCCCGTCCGTCGACCGGACCGTCGACTCGGACCGCTGGCCGGACGTCGCCCACCCGCCCCGCACCTCGGCGCTGCGCGCCGCGATCGCCCGGCGGATCGTCGAGCGCGCCTTCACCCGGATCCCGCTGCGGATACGGCACGGAGGCGACGGGCGCCCGGCGAGCCGCGTCCCGCTGCAGACCGGCGCGCTGCCCACGCTCACCCTGCACCGGCCCGAGGCCTTCCACCGCAGGATCGGCGCCGGCGGCCTGATCGGCTTCGGCGAGTCCTACATGGCCGGCGAGTGGGAGAGCGACGACCTCGTCGGCGCGCTCACCGTGCTGGCCTCGCACGTCGACGAACTGGTACCGGCCCCGCTGCGCCGGCTCCGCGGCGCCTGGGTGCGCCGCCGCCCCGAGCAGCAGCGCAACACGCCGGAGGGCGCACGGGACAACATCCAGAGCCACTACGACCTGTCCAACGAGCTGTTCTCGCTGTTCCTCGACCCGAGCATGTCCTACTCCTCCGCGGTCTTCGCCGCCTTCCCGGCCTCGCCCGCGACGTTCACCGCGGCCCAGCACCGCAAGATCGACCGGCTGCTCGACCTCGCCGAGGTCGGCCCCGGCACCCGGCTCCTGGAGATCGGCACCGGATGGGGCGAACTGGCCCTGCGGGCCGCCGCCCGCGGCGCCGAGGTACTGACCGTGACCCTCTCCGAGGAGCAGGCGGACCTGGCCCGCACCCGGATTGCCGCCGCCGGCCTCGCCGACCGGGTCACCGTCGAACTGCGCGACTACCGGCACGTCGAGGGCTCCTTCGACGCGGTCGTCAGCGTCGAGATGATCGAGGCCGTCGGCGCCGAGTACTGGCCCGCCTACTTCGCCGCCCTGCGCGGGCTCCTCGCCCCCGGCGGGCGCGTCGCGCTCCAGGCCATCACCATGCCCCACGAGCGGATGCTCGTCACCGCCCGCACCCACACCTGGATCAGCAAGTACATCTTCCCCGGCGGGCTCATCCCCTCCCGCGAGGCGATCGCCCGGGAGAGCGCCGCCGCCGGACTGCGGATCGTCGAGGACGCCGGCTACGGCGACCACTACGCGGAGACGCTGCGCCTGTGGCGCGAGGAGTTCGGCCGGCAGGCCGGGGCCGTCGACGCGCTCGGCTTCGACGCCGTCTTCCGCCGCATGTGGGAGCTCTACCTCGCCTACTCGGAGGCCGGATTCCGCTCCCGCTACCTGGATGTCCGCCAGATCCTCCTCACCGCCGACCACACGCCGGAGACCGCCCGATGACGTACGCCGCCCAGCGCCTCACCCGTGCGCTCGCCCCCTGCTTCCCCGGCCCGCTCCCCGTCCGGCTGCGCGCCTGGGACGGCAGCGAGGCCGGACCCCGCGACGCGCCCCTCGTGCTCGTCCGCACGCCCCGGGCGCTGCGCAGGCTGCTGTGGCAGCCCGGCGAACTCGGCCTGGCCGAGGCCTACATCGCGGGTGAGATCGACGTCGACGGCGACCTCGGCGAGAGCCTCACCCAGGTCTGGGAGTACGTCCGCGAACAGGGCGCCGTCCGCCCCCGGCCGGCCGACCTGGCGCGCGCGGCGGCCGTGGCCCTGCGCCTGGGCGCTCTGGGCCCGAGGCCCGCCGCCCCCACCGCCCCGCGCGCGGAGCTGCGCGGCCGCCTGCACTCCACCGCCCGCGACCGCGCCGCCATCAGCCACCACTACGACCTGTCGAACGACTTCTACGCGCTCCTCCTGGACGAGTCGATGGCGTACTCGTGCGCCTACTGGGCCCGGCCCGACGCGCCCGACTACGGTCTCGCCGACGCGCAGCGCGACAAGCTCGACCTCGTCTGCCGCAAGCTCGCACTGGAACCCGGGGCGCGCCTGCTCGACATCGGCTGCGGCTGGGGATCGCTGTCCCTGCACGCCGCCCGCGCCTTCAAGGCCGAGGTCACCGCGGTCACCCTCTCGGCGCGCCAACGCGACCACGTCCGGGACCGCGTGGCCCGCGAGGGCCTGACGGACCTGGTGGACGTCCAGCTCATGCACTACCGCGACATCCCGGGCGGCGGCTACGACGCCGTGTCGGCGATCGAGATGGGCGAACACGTCGGCGACGCCGAGTACCCCGCCTTCGCGGCCCAGCTGCACGGCCTGCTGCGGCCCCGCGGCCGGCTGCTCGTCCAGCAGATGTCCCGCGGGGCGAACGCGCCCGGTGGCGGCGCCTTCATCGAGACCTACATCGCGCCGGACATGCACATGCGGCCCGTCGGACAGACCCTGGAACTGCTGGAGTCGGCCGGTCTCGAGGTGCGTTCCGTCGACGCCCTGCGGGAGCACTACGCCTGGACGATCGAGGCATGGCACCGCACCCTGGAGGAACGCTGGGAGCAGTTCGTCGACCTCGTCGGCGAGCCCACCGCCCGGGTCTGGCGGCTCTACCTCGTCGGCAGCGCGCTGGCGTTCGCGCAGAACCGCATGGGCGTCGACCAGATCCTCGCGGTCCGCCCCGAGCCGGGCGGCGCCACGGGCATGCCCGCGACCCCGCACTGGCACCGAGCGGAGGAAGGACGATGACCACGATCGACTGGAGCGCGTTCGGCTGGAACCTCGCGGCCTCGGCCGGCACCGCGCTCGCGGTCATGCTGGTCACCTTCGCGGTGGCCGTCGCGAAGGGCCTCCACCGGATCGTCGACGTCGCCTGGGGGGTCGCCTTCGCCGCCGTCGCGCTCACCACCTGGCTGCTGTCGGCCGGCTACGGGGACGACGGCCGGCGCCTCGCCGTCACCCTGGCCACGGTCGTGTGGGGACTGCGCCTCGCCCTGCACATCGCCCGGCGCGGGCGTGGGCACGGTGAGGACCCGCGCTACGCCCGCATGCTCGACCGGGCTCCGGGCGACCCCCGGCTGTACGCCCTGCGCAAGGTCTACCTGCTCCAGGGCGGTCTCGTATGGCTCGTCTCGCTGCCCGTCCAGGCCGCGGCCTACCTGCCCGCGGCCCTCGGTCCGGTGGCCGCGCTCGGGCTGCTCCTGTGGTTCACCGGTCTGCTCTTCGAGGCGGTCGGCGACCACCAGCTCGCCCGCTTCAAGGCCGACCCCGCCCACCGGGGCCGGATCATGGACCGCGGCCTGTGGAGCTGGACGCGGCACCCCAACTACTTCGGGGACTTCCTCGTCTGGTGGGGGCTGTACCTGCTGGCCTGCGCGAGCTGGCAGACTGCGGCCCTCACGCTCGTCTCTCCGCTGGTGATGAGCGCGCTGCTCATCTGGGGCAGCGGCAAGCGACTGCTGGAGGCGCACATGGCCGAACGGCCCGGATTCGCGGCCTACGCCGCCCGCACCAGCGGGTTCTTCCCCCGCCCGCCCCGCCGGGTCGCCGGATGACGGCCGCGGCCCCTCGGGGCACCGCGCCGTCGGGCGAGGGACGGGTGCTGCTGCCCCGCGCCCGGCCCGCCCGGCCGGCGGCGGCCGTCCTGCTCCTGCACGGCGGGCGCGCCGACGGGCTGGAACCCCCGCCGCCGCTCAATCTGGCCGCGCTGCGGATGCGCCCCTTCGCGACGGCGATCGCCCGTGCGACCCGCGACTCGGACGTCCTGGTCGCGGAGGTGCGCTACCGCCACCGAGGCTGGAACGGCGAGCGCCGGGACGCCGCCCGCGATGCCGAGGCGGCCCTCGCACGGCTGCGCGAGCTGGCCGGGGACGTGCCCGTCGTGCTCGTCGGCCACTCGATGGGCGGCAGGGCGGCGCTGCGCGCGGCCGGCGACCCCCTGGTCCGCGGGGTGGTGGCGCTCGCGCCCTGGTGCCCGCCCGGCGAGCCGGTCGCCCATCTCGCGGGCTGCCGGCTCCGGCTCCTGCACGACGAGCGCGACCGGGTGACCTCGGCCGCCGAGTCCTGGGACTTCGTCCGCCGGGCGCGGCTGGCGGGCGCGGACGCGGCCGGCATCCCGATGCCGGCGGGCGGGCACGCCATGCTCCGGGACGCGGGGACCTGGCACCGGCGCGCGGCCGAACTGGCCGCGGCCGTGCTCGCCGCCGGCTGACCGCCCCGCGCCCCTCCGCCACCGGGGAGATGTCCCCCGGAAGTGGATCACTGCCACGCTCCGGGGTGATGACGCGGCGCGCCGTGTTCCGGTGAGCGCGCCGACCGGTGTTCATGGAGGGGTGAGTACCACGAGCATCGCGCCGATACTGACCTCGATCCCCCTGCCCGTCGTGTACGACCAGGGCGCGGACACCGCGCCCTGCGTCATAGCCGTCCAGTCCTGCACGAGCGTCGGCGCCACCGGCCTGCGGGTCCGGCTGGCCGGAGAGGTCGACCATCACAGCTGTGCACCGCTGCGGGCGATACTGGCCTCCGCCGCCGGGACCGGGGTCAGGGAACTGGTCCTGGACGTCGCCCGGGTGACGTTCTGCGACTCGGGCCTCCTCGCCGTCCTGGACCAGTGGACGGGGATGGGCGGGCGTTACCGCATCGACGAGCCGCCCGAGGTCGTCCTGCGCCTGCTGCGGCTGGCGGCGGGCACTCTGCGGCCCCCGCCGCACCCCCGGCGACGGACCACCGGGAGCTGATCTGCGGTCCCGGGACGGGACGACCGGCGGGCGGTGATGCCGCCGCCCGCCGGTCCCCTCACGGTGGCCCGGGGGCCGTCACTTCAGATACGGCCCGGCGGCCCCGATCCGTCCGGGACCGTTCAGCACGTACACCCGGAGGTTGCCCTTGCCGGGGGCCGCGACCGTCAGCTTCCCGTCGGTGACGACCCGGACGTCGCCGGTGACGGCGTCGGTGTAGGTGCCATGGGGGATGCCGGTGTACGAGGCGCCGCCGGTCACCGTCACGAGCGCGAAGCTGTCCGTCGTGCCGCTGGTGTACCGACGCTTGAACGCCATCGAGCCGCTGATGCCCTCGGTGGAGTACTGCCCCGTCTGGAGGGCGGGGACCGCACGGCGGATCTGGTTGAGCCGCTGGACGTGCTGGACCAGGGGCTGGGCGAGTGTCTGCGCGACCGCGCCGCTCGCGGACTCGACCGCCGAGAAGCCGGAGGCCTTCACGGACCCGGCGAGATGGTCGCCGAAGTAGGCCCGGCCCGTGGTCGCCAGCGGGCAGCCGGGGCCGCAGTCGATCTTCTTGCCCTTCTGGAACTCGATCTCGGAGCCGTAGTACAGCGTGGGGATGCCGCGGAAGGTCCACATCAGCGACATGTTCTCGGCCCAGGCGTCGGTCCCGCCGGCGTAGCGCTCGCTGCTCTTGTTCGGGCCGTAGTCGTGGCTGTCGACGTACACGACGTTGTAGGTGGCGTCGTGGTAACTGTCGTCGGAGTCCTTGCCGTTGCCGAAGGCGTTCTGGGCGTCACCGAAGTTCATGTGCATGCGCATGTCGATCACGTTCATGCCGGAGAACCTGCTGTGGTCCGGCTCGTGGTAGCTGTTGCCGTTCAGGAAGGCGTTGTTCGACGTCGGCTGGCCGGCCGGGCCGAGCTGCTGCTCGTGGTCGTACATCTCGAGCGCCGCCTTCGCGTCGTCGAGGTCGTACTCCTTGCGCTCCTTCCACGTGTAGAACTGCGCGGAGTGGTTGACCGAACCGCGGTTCCACTTGTCGTTGACGAAGGCGGCCACCTCACCGAAGACGAAGAAGTTCCGCGCCGCCTCCGCGCCGAACCGCTGGGTGACGCGCTCCTGGATCGCGGGCAGGAAGCGGCGGTTCCACGTCGTGCGGGGGATGTGGACGGCGGTGTCGACCCGGAACCCGTCCACTCCCATGTCGATGTACTTGTCGTAGGCGCCGATCAGGTGGTTCTGCACGGCCGGGGACTCGGTGTCGAAGTCCGCCAGATCCTCGTGCAGCCAGCACGAACGGGAGTCCTCGCCCTCCCAGTTGCCGATCCAGCAGGTGTGGTACAGCGACGACGGGAACATGCCGGACGTCGGGCTGGGCCACTGGCAGTTGTAGATCCGGTAGCCCTCGGGCGAGGTGTTCGCGGTGGGCTTGCCCCAGTTCACGCAGGTGTTGCCGGACGGCTCGGCCGTCGACCACAGGTCGCCGGTGTAGTACGACTTGCCGGACTTGGGCTCGACGGTCAGGCCGTCGTACTCGAAGGAGGCGTTGGGCTCGTCGTAGTACCAGCTCCACTGGCTGTCGCGGACGCCGTACACCTTCGGGGTGAACAGGCCCTTGGCGCCCCAGCGGGAGGAGTGGTTGTAGACGACGTCCTGGTAGATCTTCATGCCCTTGGCGTGGGCGGCGTCGATCAGGTTCTGGTAGGAGGCGCCGGCCGACTCCAGCCGGGGGTCGACCTTGTAGAAGTCGTACCCGTGGTACCCGTGGTAGTCGTAGTCGGAGCGGTTGAGCACCACCGGGGTGATCCACACGGCGGAGAAGCCGAGCGCCTTGATGTAGTCGAGCTTCTCCACCAGGCCCTTGAAGTCGCCGCGGAACATGGGGTCGCCGTTCGCGGCGTTGCCCGACTTCGTGTGCTGGCTGCCGCCGCGGTTGTTGGCCGTGTCCCCGTCGTGGAAGCGGGCGGTCAGCACGAAGTAGATCGGGTCCTTGCGCGGGTCGGTGCCCAGCGGGCGGCCCGTCCCGGGGACGGGCGGCTTCGTGCCGGTGGTGGCCTGGACGGCGGTGGAGGCGGCCGAGACGTTTCCGGCCGCGTCGCGTGCCCTGACGGTGTAGGTGTACGTGGTCCGCTCGGCCAGGTCGGTGTCGGAGTGCACGGTGGAGCCGACGTCGACCACGACGGTGCCGGCGGTCCCACCCGTCCGGGTCACCTGATATCCCGTCACCGCCCGGTCGTCCGTGGCCGGTTGCCACGTCAGGAGGACGGAGGTGCCGTCGGCGCTCGCGGTGGGTCCGGCGGGCGGCGTGGGCGCCTGGGTGTCGGGGACCTCGGCGGCGCAGGGGTTCGCGGCGTCGCGGGTGACGACCCGGTCCCTGACCGTGGTCGTGCCGGCCGGCAGGGCGTAGTCGGCACCGTTGTTGTTGTCCCAGACGCCGTTGCCGTTGTTGAAGGCGGCCTTCATCGTGCCGGCGGTGCCGAGGTCGACGGTCCGCTTCCACCAGCCGGCGCAGGCCGCTTCCATGCCGATGCCCGGGACGGTGGTCCAGGCTCCGCCGGCCGGGGCGTAGTGCAGGTTGGCGGTGGTCCAGCCGAGCGCGGCGGTGGAGTAGTAGACGGTGGCCTGGTGGCCGGGGTCGGTGGGCTCGCCCGGTGCGTCGGCGCAGGGGTCGGAGTGGGCCACCACGCCGTCCTTGACGGTGACCGTGCCGGTGCCCAGGTCGTAGTTGCGGCCGCCGTTGTTGTCCCAGGTCCCGGTGCCGTCGTTGAAGGTGGCCTGCAGCCCCTCGGCGGTGCCGAGGGAGACGGTCTTCTTGACCCAGTCCGTGCAGGCCGCCTCCATCGCCGCGCCGGGGACGGTGGTCCACGCGCCGCCGTCCGGGGCGTAGTGCAGGTTGTAGGCGGCCCAGTTCCTCGTCTTCGTGTAGTAGAAGACCGTCGCCGTCGTGGCCTCGGCGGCCGCGGGGGCGACGGCCGGGCCGGCCGGGCCGGTCGGCGGGACGGCCGAGAGCAGTCCGAGGAGGCAGGCGGCGGACACGGCCGCGGCCGGGGCCCGTCCGAACCGCCGGAAGGGAGTACGTCGCATGCGTCTCTTCTCCGGAACAGGCCGCGACGGGGGCCGCGGCAGGTGATGAGCCCCGTTTCGCTCCCGTCCGCCGAGGGCCGGGAACGCCAAAGAACGGCCGCCCAGTGGCTGAAACCTCCCTCAGTAACTTGCAGCAACCTCTTGCGAGTCGGGAAGTTACCCGTGCATGACAGTGGCGTAAAGCCTTCGGTGCACGATTCGGCGAACGACGTTCCGTGACGGGCCGTCCGACGCCGGAGCGACCCGCGCCGAGGTGCCCGACACCGCGCTGCGGCGCACCATGAAGGCATGGACGGATCCCTGCGGGAGATCAGCGCTCCCGGGCGCGTGGCGGACCCCCACGAGGGCATCAGCGCCTCCGAACTCGCCCTCGCCACCCGGAACCACGGGCTGCCCCTGGAAGCACTGCACTACGACCTCACCCCGCCCGGCCTGCACTACGTCCTGGTCCACTACGACATCCCGGTGCTGGACGCGGACGCGTGGCGGCTCACTCTCGGCGGCCTGGTCCGCAGCCGGCTCACCCTGGACCTGGCGGACCTGCGCGCCCTGCCGGCCGTCACGCACCGGGTCACGATGGAGTGCGCGGGCAACGGCCGGGCCCGGCTCCAGCCCCGACCCGTCAGCCAGCCGTGGCTGGTGGAGGCCGTCGGCACCGCCGAATGGACCGGTGTCCCGCTGCGCGTCCTGCTGGACGAGGCCGGCATCGGACCCGGGGCCGTCGAGGCGGTCTTCACCGGGGCCGACCACGGCGTCGAGCGCGGTGTCGAGCAGGACTACCGCCGCAGCCTGCCGCTGGACGTCGCCCGCGGGACCCGGCCCGAGGTCCTCGTGGCGTACGCGATGAACGGCGCCCCGCTGCCCCCGCAGCACGGCCACCCCGTCCGGCTGGTCGTCCCCGGCTGGTACGGCATGGCCCACGTCAAATGGCTGCGGGACATCACCCTCGTCGACACCCCCTTCACCGGGTTCCAGCAGGCCGTGTCCTACCGCTACCGGCAGACGCCGGACGAACCGGGGGAGCCGGTCGACACGATCGCGCCCCGCGCGCTGATGATCCCGCCGGGCTTCCCCGACTTCATGTCCCGCACCCGCGTCGTCCGGCCGGGACCCGTCCGCCTGGCGGGCCGGGCCTGGTCCGGGCGCGGGCCCGTCACGCGCGTCGAGGTCAGCGTGGACGGCGGCGCCTTCTGGACCGAGGCGGAACTGGTCCGCGAGACCGCCCACCCCTGGGCCTGGTCCGGCTGGCACACCACGTGGGAGGCGACTCCCGGGCTGCGCCACCTGACCGTCCGCGCCACGGACGCCGAGGGGAACACCCAGCCGCTGGCGGAACCGTGGAACCGCGGCGGCTTCGGCAACAACCTGGTCCAGCGCGTCGAGGTGCTCTGCGCCCCTGAGGGGACGTGACGCGGGGCGAGCCCGGTTCACGTCCCCTCAGCCGGCCGCCGCGCGCCGGGCGGCGCCTTCCGGAGAGGCCGGTCTCAGTCGTCCGCCGGACGGTAGACGGTCAGCGCCCGCGGCAGCTTGTCGATCAGCAGACCCGACGGGGCGGGCACGACCTCGCCGTCACAGGCCATGAAGGTGCCCTCCGGCAGCCCGGTGATCCGGAGCCGGTGCGGCCGCGCGGCGGCGTACACACGCGTCCTGGCCAGTCCGCCCGCGAGCGCCGTGGCAAGCAGCCGGGTCCGGGCGAACCGGCCGCCGTCGGCGACGCGGACGTCCAGGAGCCCGTCGGCCATCTCCTTGCGGCGCACCGGGGCGACGCCGATGCTGCGGTACGCGCCGTTGCCGGCGAACAGCAGCCACATCGACCGCTGCCTGCCGTTGACCCTGGCCCGCAGCGGGCGGGACGAGCGCAGTATCCGGGCCGCGCCGAGAACGGCCGCGGCCGTGCCGCCGATCCGGGGCGCCCACCGCTCGCGGAGCCGCACCAGCTCGGGGTAGATGCCGAGGCTGAAGGTGTTGAGGAAGTACGCGGGGGCGCCGTCGGGGGCCAGGGTGAGCGCCGACGACAGCCTGCGCACCCGCCCGATGTCCGCCTGGACGGCCTCACCTGCGGCCAGCGCCGCGCAGCCGTCCGCGAGCGTCTCCACTCCCAGGTCCGCGGCGAAGTGGTTGAAGGTGCCGCCGGGCAGGACGAGCAGCGGCACGCCGTGCCGCAACGCCGGTGTCACGGCCGCGTTGACCGTCCCGTCCCCGCCGCACACGCCCAGCGCGCCGCCCCGCTCGGCGGCCCCCGCGGCGGCACGGTCCAGCACCTCCGGCAGCGGGCCCACCGACTCGTCGTAGCGGATCACCTCGGCCTTCGGCAGGAGGTTCTCGATCTGCCGGGCCGGCTCGACCAGCTGGGGCGAGGAGCCGGACGAGGGGTTGACGACGACGACCAGCCCCTCGCCCTCCGGCAGCGCCGGAGCCTCCACCCGCGGCCTGGCCGGCGGCGGCCGACGGGTCCGGGAGGGCGAGGGCCCCCGCAGGACCGTGGCCGCCCCCATCCCGAGCAGCGCGCCCACCACGACGTCGCTCGGGTAGTGCACACCGGTGTACACACGGGAGAAGGCGACCGAACCCGCCACCGGCAGCAGCACGGCGCCCCAGCCCCGGGACTCCAGCGCGGCGCCCATCGTGAAGGCGGCGGCCGAGGCGGAATGCCCCGAGGGGAAGGAGCTGGTGATCGGCCGGCGCGACAGGTGCCGCACCACCGGCACCACGTCGATCATGGGCCGCTCCCGCCGTACGGCGCCCTTGGCGAGTGTGTTGACCGTCGCCGAGGCCACGGCCAGCGAGGCGACCGCGCGGACCGCCGCCCGCCGGCCCCGCACCCCGCCGACGGCCCACATCCCGGCACCGATGCCGAACCAGAGGAGTCCGTGGTTGGCGCTCGTGCTCAGCCGGGGCAGCACCCGGTCGGCGCCCGGCCAGGACCGTCGGGCCACCTGCTCGAACAGCCTCCGGTCCGCCAGGCCCAGCGCATCGCGCAGGCGCCCGATCTTCGTCTCGTTCATCACGGCCTCCTACCCCGAGTCTCGGTCCACAGTCCGCGTACGGCGCGCCCGGCGCGCGGTCGGCCGGCACGGAGCGGTGCCCCGGAGGGCAGCGCGCCGGGCCGCCGCCGGGCGGCATAGAGTCGTCCCCGGTACGGGGTCCCGCCGCCTCCCGCGCACAGGGTCCCGCCGCCGCACGAACCGCCGACCGAATCCCCACGAGGAGCACTCCGTGACCCACCCGGCGCCCATCGCCCTGCAGCAGCAGATCGCCCGGGAACTCGAGGTTTCCGAGACCTTCGACCCGAGCGCCGAGATCGAGCGCCGGGTCGCCTTCCTCGCCGAGCGCCTCACCACCTCGGGGCTGCGCGGCCTCGTCCTCGGGATCAGCGGCGGCGTCGACTCCACGACGGCCGGGCGGCTGTGCCAGCTCGCGGTGGAACGGGTGCGGGCCGCGGGACACGAGGCCGCCTTCTACGCCATGCGGCTGCCCTACGGCGTCCAGGCCGACGAGAAGGACGCCCAGCTCGCCCTCGGGTTCATCGAGGCCGACCACGTCCTGACCGTCGACGTGAAGCCCGCCGCCGACGCGTCCCTCGCCGCCTGCCTGGACGGCGGAGTGACCTTCCGGGACGCCCACCACCAGGACTTCGTCCAGGGCAACATCAAGGCCCGGCAGCGGATGATCGCCCAGTACGCCGTCGCGGGCGCGCACGACGGCCTGGTCGTCGGCACGGACCACGCGGCCGAGGCGGTCTCCGGCTTCTTCACCAAGTTCGGTGACGGCGCGGCCGACGTCGTCCCGCTGACCGGACTGACCAAGCGGCGGGTGCGTGCCGTCGCCGACGTCCTGGGCGCCCCCTCCGAGCTGGTGTGGAAGACGCCGACGGCCGACCTGGAGACCCTCGACCCGGGCAAGCCCGACGAGGACGCCCTCGGGGTCACCTACGACGACATCGACGACTTCCTGGAGGGCAAGCCGGTGAGCGAGGCCGCGTTCGCCGCCATCGTCCGCCGCTACGAGCTGACCGACCACAAGCGCCGGCTTCCCCTCGCGCCCTGAGGGTGACGGGCCGGGCCCATCCGGACCTCTGCGCGTGGCACGCCCGCGCCCACCGGTGAGCATGGTGACACCGGGGGATCGCCCCCTGCTCACCGGTGGAAGGAACGACGGCATGTTCGGACGGACGAAGGCGTTCAGCGGGTTCTCCGTGAACGACCTGGGCGAGGCCCGGCGGTTCTACGGCGACACGCTCGGCCTCCAGGTCGAGGAGACCGGCGAGGGGGACATGCGGATGCTCACCCTCACCCTCGGCAGCGGGGCCCGGGTCTTCGTCTATCCGAAGGACGACCACACGCCGGCCGGCTTCACGATCCTCAACTTCCCCGTCGACGACATCGACGCGGCGGTCGCGGAGCTGGAGCGCCGCGGCGTGACCTTCGAGCGCCACCCCGGCTTCGAGGCGGACGACAAGGGTGTCGTGCGGGACGAGCGGGGTCCCGCGATCGCCTGGTTCACCGACCCGGCCGGGAACGTCCTCTCCGTCCTCCAGGAGCGCTGAGGCCGGACGGCACGGCCCGTCGGGGCCGGGCGACCGCCCTCCCGTCCGACGGGGTCAGGCGCGGCGGACCACGATGTCGCCGACGGCGGTGCGGGCCCGTACCTCCACGGTCTCGTCGGCGCCCTCCGGGCCCGCCGCCTCGTCGAGCAGGTTCTGCACGCTGCCGAACCGGGAGTTGAGGTCGAGCCAGGCGGCGGTCGCCGCGCGCACCCCGATGTCGAGGTCTCCGGCCGAGGTGTGCAGCGCGACGGTGCCGCGCGCCACCTCGCCGACCCGGATGCCGCCGGTGGCGGTCCTGGCCTCGACGCCCGCGTGCGCGACCCCGATGCGGATCCCGCCGTTGGCGGACTTCGCCTCGACCTCGCCGTGTGCGACGCCCACCGTGATGGGGCCGTTGGAGGAGGCCACCCGCAGGTCGCCGCCGACCTCGGCGATCACGGTCTCGCCGTTGGAGTTCTTCACGGTCGCCGTCCCGGCGACCTCGCCGACGTCGATCCGGCCGTTCCCGGCGACCTGGGCGTCGCCCGTCGCCCGGTCCAGCCCGACCGCGCCCAGACTGGTCCGCAGCTGGACCGCCGCCGCCTGCTCGACCTGGACGTCGCCGACCGAGGTCTTCAGGTCGCAGTCCCCGAGCGGCCCCTGGCAGAGGAAGTCGGCCATCGGCGCCTCACCGTGCAGCCGGGAGCCGGCCGGCAACTCGACGGTGAGAGTGATGGACCCGCTCCGGCCGAAGACGGACCGCTTCCGGGGTCCCTTGACCAGCAGCCGCCCGTTCGAGCAGCTGACCTTGGTCTGCTGGGCGGCCTTCACGTCGGCGTCCTCGGCGGGGTCCGCCGGCAGGACCTCGACGACCGTGTCGGTGCGCTTGCTCGCGATGATCCGCGCCGTGCCGATGTCGAACTCGACGGTGGCGGAGAGGGGTTCGGGCGTGTCGAAAGAAGGCATGGCTGTCCCGTCCTCATGGCACTCGTGGGTGTTCCCGCCGGTGGGGCGGGTGAAGGTGTGGGTGGGGAAGGCCGTCACGGGGAGCACGCGCGTCTCCCGTGACGACCCGGGTGAGCTCCAGCACGCCCTAGGGCGTGTTGCGAAAGTAGCGCCGTCCGCCCGAAGGGCGGGCCTGGCGGCGTCTGGTGCGTGCGATCGCAAGGCGGAGGGTCGCCCTCGTACTGGGCGTACTCGGGCGATCCCGACAACGCGGCGAGCGTGCGTGCCAGGCGTCGCCAGGCAGGCGGGACTTTCGCAACACGCCCTAGCGGGCCCACCCGGTGTAGCTGCGGCCGCCGCGGGGGCGGGTGGTGCGGGCGGCGGATCGCGGCGTCTCGCCCGTGTCGAGGGCGCCGGCCACGGCGCGGACGAGCCAGGCGTTGACCGAGAGGCCCTCCTGCCCCGCGGCCTCCTCGATCCTGGTCTTGAGGGGGGCCGGGAGGCGGAAGTTGATCCGCGCGGTGCCGGCGTCGTCGCCGTCGGCCGCCACCTGCGCGACCGCGGCCGCGCGGGCCGCCCCCGCCGCGCCGGCGGCCGTCCGGTCCGCCGCCGTGTCCTCGTACGCCTCGGGCGCCGGAGGCGGCGTCACCACGAACTCGGGGTCGAGCCCCCGCAGTCGTACGTCGACCGACCCCGGTGCCAGCTCGCTGGTGATCTCGTCCATGGCGGCGGACAGCGCGTTGAGCAGGGTCAGCCGGGCGGCCGACTCCAGCGGCGCGGTGAGCCGCTCGGCGAGCGCGCGGGCCTCGTCGCCGCCCGCGGCCGCGGCGACCGCGAGTTCGTGACGGAGGTTGTCGACATACGGCATCAAGTCCATGACGCCATATTGGCACCATGATGGCGCCATGGCAAGAGTGTCGTGGTGTCATTCGGCGCCATGTCCGTGGGCAGGGGCGCGACGACTGCGCGCGTGGCCGCCGGCGGTGTCGTCGCCTCCCCGCGTGCCGCCCGGTGCCGGCCCCTGCGTGACCCCGTGCGGTCACCGCCCGCACCGCCCCCGAACGGCCGGGTCCGAGGTGCGGCGGATCCGGCGGGCGCCTGGAACGGGGGAACGACCGCGCCTCCCGTTCTCGGCCGCCGACGACTGCCTCGCGCGCAACGAGTGGATCTGCGGAGCCTATCTGTCCTCGCGGAGCGAGCTCCTCCAGGACGCCGACCACCGCCGACCTGGCGCCACCTGAACGAACAGGTCGACAGCTGGCGCCGGTTGCCCGAGGACGTCGCCCGCGCCCACCTGAACGCGAAGAACCTGCTCGGAGCCGACCGCACGGGCCGTCCGCACGTTCCGGCGGCTCCCGCGTCCGGCCGGGTGTCACCGCCGTTCCGGCATGGCTCGTTTCCGCCCGGGCTCGTGGACACGGCCCGTACGGGGCTGTTGAGCTGGGGCGATGAACCGCACCTTCGCCGCCCGTCCCCGGAGCGCCGTGCGCGCGAGCGCCGTCGTCCTCACCCTCCTGCTCGCCGGACCGACGGCCTGCGCGGACCCCTCCCCTGCCGACGGCGCCCCCGCGTCGGCCGCCTCCGCCTCCGCCTCCGCCACCGACGCGAGCCCACCGGGCTCCGCCGCGGAGCTCGCCGCCGAGCTGCGCCGCCTGGAGTCCGCCCGCGGAGTGCGCATCGGCGCCTACGCGTACGACCCGGCGAGCGGTCGCACCCTCTCCTACCGCGCGGACGAGAGCTTCCCCGTCCTGTCCACCTTCAAGGCGTTCGTCGCGGCCGCCGTCCTCGACAAGGCCCGCCGGGTCTCCCCGGGGCTGCTGGAGCGGACGGTGCACTGGACGGCGCGCGACGAGGTGAGCGACTCGCCCACCACGCAGGGCAGGGGGACGGCAGGCATGACCGTGGCGGAGCTCTGCCACGCGGCCGTCACCCGCAGCGACAACACCGCGGGCAACCTCCTGCTGAAGGAGATCGGCGGCCCGCCCGGCCTCACCCGCTACCACCGGACCCTCGGCGACCCGGTCACCCGGCTGGACCGCTGGGAGCCCGAACTCAACGACTGGCACCCCGGGGAGCCGCGCGACTCCACCACACCGGCCGCCGCCGGGCGCGCCCTCGAACGGGTGGCCCTCGGCACGGCATTGGTGCCCGACGACCGGGCACGGCTGAACGACTGGCTGCGCGCCGCCGTCACCGGCTCCGAGCGGATCAGGGCCGGCGTGCCCGAGGGGTGGGTCGTCGGCGACAAGACGGGGACCAGCGGCGCGTACGGCGGTGCGCACGACATCGCCGTGGTGCGCCCCCGCTCCGGCGCACCCGTCGTCCTCGCGATCCTCACCCGCCGGACGACCGCCGCCGCCCCGTCGGACAGTGTCGCCGTCGCCCGTACCGCCGCCGCCCTGGTCCGCGGACTCGGTTCGACGTCCTGACACCGGGCTCCCGGCGAGGGGGTCCCGATCCCCGCGGCAGAGCCGCGACGGGCGGTCGTCCGGTCAGGCGTCCGCCACCGAGTCGAAGTCGACCTCGTCGCGGCCCACGCCCCGCGCGTCCGCGTCCACCGAGCGACGCAGCGCCTCGTGCAGCTTCGCCGGTGTGAGGACAGGAGCCCCGCGGCCGGGGCGCACGGGGACCGGGACCGTCCGGGGCGGCCCGGGCCCGGCCCCTCCCGACGGCCCCCGCTGCGCCCCCGCCCCCGCCCTGTGATCCACTGGGAAGGCGGGGGAACACGGCACGGGGGCGCCAGGAACAGGAGCAGCATTGACCAGTTACCGCCAGCCCGGCCTCGTCCTCACCGACCGCCGCTTCTCCGTCCCGCTCGACCACGCCGATCCCGGCGGCGAGCAGATCGAGATCTTCGCCCGCGAGGCCGTCGCCTGCGGCCGGAGCGGCGCGGACCTGCCGTGGCTGCTGTACCTGGAAGGCGGCCCCGGCTTCGGCGCCCGGCGCTTCGTCGGCGCCGGCGGACAGTCCTGGCTCGGCCGGGCCGTCCAGGAGTTCCGCGTGCTCCTCCTCGACCAGCGCGGCACCGGGAACTCCACTCCCGCCAACCGCCAGACCCTGCCGCTGCGAGGCACCCCCCGGGAGCAGGCCGCGTACCTCGCGCACTTCCGGGCCGACTCCATCGTCAAGGACTGCGAGGTGATCCGTAAGCGGCTCACCGGCGGCGCCCGCTGGACCGTCCTCGGCCAGAGCTTCGGCGGCTTCTGCGCCACCCACTACCTCAGCACCGCCCCGGCCGGCCTGCACACCGTCCTCATCACCGGCGGGCTCCCCTCCCTGGACGCGGGCGCCGACGAGGTCTACCGGGCCGCCTACCCGCGGATCACCCGCAAGGTGGAAGCCCACTACGCCCGCTACCCGCAGGACGTCGAACGCGCCCGCCGGATCGCCGCCCACCTGCTGGAACGCCCCGCCGCGCTGCCCGGCGGCGGCCTGCTCACCGCGGAGTCCTTCCAGTCCCTCGGCATCCTCCTCGGCAGCGGCGAGGGCACCCACCAGCTCCACCTGCTCCTGGAGGACGCCTTCGTCCCGACCGTCGACGGGCCCGCCCTGTCGGACGCCTTCCTGGAGAACGTGCAGGCCGTCCTGTCGTACGCCGGTCATCCGCTGTACGCCGTGCTCCACGAGGCGATCTACGCCCAGGGGCGGGGACCCACCGGCTGGGCGGCCGAGCGGATCCGCGCCGAGTTCCCCCGCTTCGACGCCGCGAAGACCCTGGCGGGCGACGAGCCGCTGCTCTTCACCGGCGAGACCGTCCACCCCTGGCACTTCGAGACCGACCCGGCCCTGCGCCCGCTCCGCGAGACCGCCGCGATCCTCGCCGAACGCGCCGACTGGCCCGCGCTCTACGACGCCGAACAGCTCGCCGCCAACGAGGTGCCGGTGGCCGCCGCCGTCTACCACGACGACATGTACGTGGACACCGAGCACGCGCTGCGGACGGCCCGCACGATCCGGGGGCTCAGGACCTGGGTGACCGACGAGTTCGAGCACGACGGAGTCCGGGCCGGCGGGCCGCGCGTCCTGGACCGCCTGCTCGCCCTCGCCCGGGACGAGATCTGATCGTCCGAGGGCGATCGCGGGGAAGGGCCCGGGGATAGGATTCGCGGCGCAATCAGTCAGCAATGCCGGGCGCGTGCGCGGGGGGCCGGGATGGCACAGGGCGGGGTTCCGGCGTCGGGCCGGGAGCTGAAGTTCCGCGCGCTCATGGCCGAACTGCGGCGAGGCATCCTCGACGGCACCTGGCCCCCCGGCAGCAAGCTGCCCACGGAGCGCGCGCTGGCCGCCGAGACCGGGCTCTCCGTGACCACCGTCCGCCGCGCCTACGAGGACCTCGTCGCCCTGGGGCTGGTCGAACGGCGCCAAGGCGCCGGCACCTTCGCGGCCCACCGACCGGAGTCCTGCCCGGCCGGCCGCCGGGTCGTCGGCGTCCTCGTCCCCGACACCGCGTTCTACTACCCGCGCGTGCTCCAGGGCATCGAGAAGGAGCTGGCCGCTGCCGGCGCCCGGCTCGTCCTGGCCTGCTCGCACTACGACCCCGCCGAGGAGGACGCCGCCGTCGAGAGGCTCCTCTCCGACGGCGTCCACGGACTGCTCCTCGTCCCGACCCTGCACACCGCCACCGACCCGGGCCGGCGGGCGGAGGAGCTCCTCGCCCTGCCCGTCCCGGCGGTCCTCGTCGAACGGCGGCTCGCCGCGTACGGCCCTGGCGACCCCACCGAGCACGTCTGCACCGACCACGAGGGCGGCGCCTACGACGCCGTGCGCCACCTGCGCTCGCTCGGGCACCGGAAGCTCGCCCTCCTGGTGCGCTCCGACGCGCCCACCACCGCGCCCATCGAGTCCGGATTCGCCCGCGCGACCGCGGACTTCGCCCTCCCCGAACCGCCCGTCGTCCGGGACGGGCACCACGACTGGACCCCGGAACGGGCCGACCGGGCCGTCGCCGGCCTGCGCGCCGCGGGTGTCACCGCGGCGCTCTGCTTCGGCGACCGGGAGGCGTCCCTCGTCCTCGGTGCGGCCCGCCGGGCCGGGCTGCGCGTCCCCCAGGACCTCGCCCTGATCAGCTACGACAACGAGTTCGCGGACGTCGCCGAGACACCGCTGACGGCCGTGTCGCCACCGAAGTTCCAGGTCGGGCGACTCGCGGCGCAGATCCTGCTGCGCCGCCTGGCCGACGGGGACGCCTCCCCGCTGCACCAGGTCCAGCTGCGGCCCCGGCTCGTGGTGCGGGCCTCCTGCGGCGGAGCCCGCGTGCAAAAGTCCAAGCAGTGAGCACGGATTGCTCATTGTTCGCTCCTCACGGCGACGGATAGAACTCGGTCCGGACCACCCACCAGGAGAGGACCCGGACATGACCACGCACGTCACCGCGGAGATCGCCAGCCAGCCGGACTGCTGGCGCCGCGCCGCCGAGGCGGCCTCCGGACACGCCGCCTCACTGCCCCGGCGGGGCGAGCGGATCGCGGTCGTCGGCTGCGGCACCTCGTACTTCATCGCCCGTGCGTACGCGGCCCTGCGGGAGTCCCTCGGCGAGGGCGAGACCGATGCCTTCCCGGCCTCCGACGAGACACCGCTCGGCCGCGGGTACGACAGGATCGTCGCCCTCACCCGCTCCGGCACGACGACCGAGGTGGCCTCCCTGCTTGCCCGTGCCGCCGGCCGGATCCCGACCCTCGTCCTGACCGGGGTGGCCGACAGCCGTGCCGCCCACCAGGCGGACCGGGTGATCGATCTCGGTTTCGCCGACGAACGCTCCGTCGTGCAGACCCGGTTCGCCACCACGGCCCTCCAACTGCTGCGTGCGGGGCTGGGGGTGGACCTGGACCCCTCCATCGTGGACGCCGAACTCGCCCTGTACGAACCGCTGCCGACGGCATGGGAGCGCCGCGGCCAGTTCACCTTCCTCGGCACCGGCTGGACCGTCGGGCTCGCCGACGAGGCCGCGCTCAAGCTCCGCGAGGTTGCCCGTGTGTGGACGGAGTCCTACGCGGCGATGGAGTACCGGCACGGCCCGATCAGCGTCAGCGACCGGGCCAGCCTGGTGTGCTGCCTCGGCCCCGCGCCGGCCGGGCTGCGGGACGAGGTGGAGACGACGGGGGCGCTGTTCGCCGCCGACGCCATCGACCCGGTGGCCGCCCTGGTACGGGCCCAGCGCCTCGCCGTCACGCTGGCGGCCCGTCGCGGGCTCAACCCGGACCGGCCCCGTCACGTGTCCCGCTCGGTGATCCTGGCCGGTTCGCTCCGCTCGGTCTGAGCCCCTCCCTGCCCGGGCCGCCGAGCGGTTCGGGGCGGCCCGGCCGTGGCCTTCGAGCTGTCCCCCCGCTAATCTGACGCTCCATCAGTCGAGGGGGGTGGCGCGGTGATCGACACACTCGACCGGGAGATCCCGGAGGGGGAGGAGCGGCTCTCCCTCCGGGTCGAGGACGGGATCGCCGTCCTGACGCTGTGCCGTCCCGAGAAGCTCAACGGCTGGAGCTGGGAAGCCAGTCGCCAGCTGGGCGTCCTCGCCGACCGCATCCGTTTCGACGAGCGCGTGCGGGTCGTGCTGGTGCGCGCCGAGGGCCGGGCGTTCTGTGCCGGGATCGACGTCACGGCCCCGGGCGGCGCGATCACGGGGCGGTCGGCGGCCGAACGGACCCAGCGCTACGCCGACGGCATCCGCTGGGTGCACGAGCGCTTCGCCGTGTTCGCCGGACTGCCCCAGCCGGTCGTCGCCGCCGTGCAGGGGTACTGCCTCGGCTTCGGCTTCGAGCTGGCCCTGATGGCGGACGTGCGCATCGCCGCCGACGACGCCGTCTTCGCCCTGCCCGAGGCGGGGATCGGGGTGTCCGTCGACGCGGGCGGCGACCTGCGGATCGCCCGCGACGCCGGTGCGGGCTGGGCCAAGTACCTGGCCCTCACCGGCCGCCGGATCGACGCCGCCACCGCCGAGAGACTGGGCCTCGTGCAGCTCGTCACCGCGCCCGGCGACCTGGAGGGGGCCGCGCGCGACACGGCCCGGGAGATCGCCGCCGCCGCGCCGCTCGCCGTCCGGGCGATCAAGCGGAACGTCGACGCCTTCGCGGATCAGGGCCTGGCCGCGGCCCTCGACCGCACCGCGCTCGCGGCGGCGCTCACCCTCACCTCGGAGGACGCCCGCGAGGGGTACGCGGCGAAGGCCGCGCGCCGACCCCCGAGGTTCGAGGGGCGCTAGGGCCTGTCTTCAAAGTAGCGCCGGTCGGGCTCGCGGTGTCCGGTGCCGTGCATCGCAAGGCGGAGGAGCGTCCGCGTACTGGACGTACTCGGACGCTTCGACAACGCAGCGAGGCGCGGTACCGGGCGCCGCGAGCCAGGCGGGACTTTGAAGACAGGCCCTAGGGGCCGGTGAGTCTGTCACCAGGGCACTGTTCCACCGTCGTCGAAGAATCCGCCGGTCGGTCCGTCGTCGGGCAGGGTCGCGAGGTGAATCGCGATCGCCGCGCCCTGGTGGGGAGTGCGGACGCCCTGGAAGCCGTTGAGGTCGGTGGCGGTGAAGCCGGGACAGCCGGAGTTGATCAGGATGTCGGTGTCGCTCAGTTCCTTGGCGTATTGGACGGTGACGGCGTTGAGGAAGGTCTTGGACGCCAAGTACGCGGCGGGAACCGGGCCCATGTCCATGCCGGGCGTGGTCTGCAGGATGAGCGAGCCGACGCTGCTGGACATGTTCACGATCCGCGGCGATGCCGAGCCGCGCAGCATGGGCAGCATCGCGTTGGTGACGCGGATGACCCCGATCACGTTGGTCTCCACGACGACTCGTACGGTCGCGGGATCGACCGTGGTGGGCGTCTGCGGCGAACCACCGGTGATCGCGGCGTTGTTGACCAGGACGTCGAGCCCTCCGGCGCGGTCGGCGATCAGTTCGGCCGCGGCGGCCACACTCGCGTCGTCCGCCACGTCGAGCGGAACGCCGAACGCGTCGGTCCCTGCCGCGCGCAGCTTCTCCACCGCGGTGTCGCGGCGCTGTCGATCCCGCGCGCCCACGCCGATGCGCCAGCCGAGGGAGCCCAGGCCCGCCGCGATCTCGTATCCGATTCCTTTGTTCGCACCGGTCACCAGCGCGATCGTCTGTCCACTCATGTCGTCAAGCGTGGTGCGGACCCGGGTGGGACGTCCAAGACCGACTGGGTGGGCGGCGATACCCCACAGGTATCGGTCGTGGTGAGCGCGGCTACGATGACGCGGTGGAGACGCGAGAGTTGCGGTACTTCGTCGCCGTCGCGGAGGAGTTGCACTTCGGGCGGGCGGCGCAGCGGCTCGCCATGGCGCAACCACCGCTGTCGCGCGCGATCCAGCAGCTCGAGCGGCGGCTCGGAGTGGTCCTGCTGCACCGCACTGCTCGCGCGGTCGCCTTGACCGAGGCCGGGTCGGTGCTCCTGAGGGAGGCCCGGGCCGCACTCGACGCGGTCGAAGCCGCCGAGCGCCGCACCCGCCGCGCGGCTGCCGAACCGCCCGGTGTCGTGCTGGCCACGAAAGCCGGAGCGGCCGGCGAACTGCTGTCGAAGCTGCTGGACGCCTACGCCGCCGAGCCCGGCGCGGTCGCCGTCGAGGTGGTGCTGTGCGGGCCCGGCGAGCAGGAAGGGCTGGTGCGCGACGGGCGTGCCGACGTCGCTCTGCTCCAGCGGCCCTTCGACACGACGGCCGGACTCGACACCGAGGACCTGCACACCGAACAGCAGGTCGTGGTCCTGCCCGCGGGGCACCCCTTGGCCGACCGACCCCGTATGTCGATGGCCGAGGTCACCACCCTGACGGACCTGCCCCTGCCACGCTGGCCTCGACGGGGCGGGGGCTATCCGGACGGACCCGGCCCGCAGGTGCGCGACCACACCCAGCTGTTCCAGCTGATCGCGCTCGGACGGGCCTGCGCGGTCGTGCCGGAGTCACTCCGAGCCCACCTGCGCGACGATCATGCGACGGTGCCGGTGCCGGACGCACCGGCTGTCACGACCGTCATCGCCTGGCCACCGCACAGCAGATCCCGAGCCGTTGCCGACCTCGTCCGCACCGCGACCCGCCTCTAGGTCCTGTCCGGGCGATCTTCTCGGGCCCGCGACGACGGCTGCGGCGTCTCGCGGCGTTGTCGGAGTCGCCCGGGTACGCCCGGTACGAGGGCGATCCTCCGCCGTGCGATACACCACATCCGACGCCGCGGGCCGGTCCTCGAAGATCGCCCGGACAGGACCTGGCCGAGCCCCGCGCCGCCTCACATCTGCGGTGACGGCTTGAGGATCGCGAAAGGGGCTCCGAAGGGATCGGCCAGCCACGCGATGCGGCCCACGTCCGGGATGTCCGCCGCGGGCATCAGCACCGACCCGCCGTGCCCCGTCGACCTGGCGACGATCTCGTCCGCGTCGTCGACGGCGAAGTACGGGATCCAGCGCGCCTCGTGCCCGCCCTCCTGCAGCGGCGCCACCCCGCCGAACGAGGCGTCCTGCAGGTCGCCCTCCGCCGTGGAGAGCACTCGGTAGGTCATCCCCGGCGCGTCCATCTCCTGCGAGCGCCAGCCGAACAGCCGGCCGTAGAAGTCCAGGGCGACCCGGGGGTCGCCGACGTGCAGCTCGGCCCAGACCAGGCTGTGGGTGTCCGAGGTCTGCTCCAGGCCCTTGACGGCCCCCGGCTGCCAGACGGCGAACTCGGCGCCGCCCGGGTCGGTCAGGCAGGCCATCTGTCCCGCCTCCATGACGTCGAAGGCCTCGACCCGCACGGTCCCGCCGGCGTCCTTCGCCGCTTCCGCCGTGGCCTTGGCGTCGGGCGTCTGGAAGTAGATCGTCCAGGCGGAGGTCGCGCCGTCCTCCGTCAGCGGGCCGATCGCGGCGACCGTCCGGCCGTTCCGCCTGAAGAAGCCGTAGCCGCCGGCGTCGGGCCCCGCCGACTCGAACTCCCAGCCGAGGACGCCGCCGTAGTACACGGCGGCGGCGGCGACGTCCGGGCTGCCGAGGTCGAGCCAGCTGGGTGATCCCGTCGTGAAGTCCGTACCGAGCATCTGGTGCGCCCTGCCTTTCCGCTGCTGTGGGGTCGTCCGGCCACCATGGCCGATCCTCGCCCCTGGAACCGGCCCGCGCAGCCGCACGCGGACCGGTTCATCCGGCCGGCCCAGTGCCGCGGGGACACCGGGGCCGGCGCGATCCCGGCCCCCGGTGGCGGCCGCCCGGTCCTCGGTCAGGGCCGGAACGGCCCCCGCCCCAACTGGTCGCGTAGCGGCACGACGGGATCGTTGACCAGCGCCCTGCGCTGCCAGTTCGCCCCGTCCACGACCAGTGTGTGCCCGCTGATGAAGCGGGCGTACGGGGAGGCCAGGAAGGTCGCCGCCCAGCCCAGCTCGCGGGGCCGGCCCACCCGCAGGGCGGGCTGGCGTGCGTCCGGGTCCCCGGCCCGCGCGAGCGTGCCGCGGATGTCGGTCGTCATGTCCTCGTGCGGCATCAGGCCGGGGACCAGGCCGTTCACCCGGATCCCGTACGGACCCCACTCGACCGCCAGGGTCTCCACCAGGTTCTTCACGCCGGCCTTCGCCGCCGCGGAAGCGGCGAACCCGGGGCCGCCCGTCCAGGCGTAGGAGGCGCCCACGTTGATCACCGAGCCGGGGGTGCCGGCCGCCAGGTGCCGCCGGGCGAACTCCCGGGTGGTGAACCAGGTCCCGGTGAGCGTGACGTCCACGACCGCGCGCCAGCCGTTCGGCGACAACTCCTCGGCCGGGACGGGGAAGTTGGCGGCGGCGTTGTTCACCAGGACCTCGGGCCGGGAGCCGAGGCCGGCCTCGCAGGCGTCGAAGGCGGCGGCGACGCGCTCCGGGTCGCGGATGTCCCCGACCGCGGTCGCCACCGGTGTGCCGCACTCCTCGGCGAGTTCCCGCCGGGCCGTGTCCAGGCGCGCGGCCGTCCGGCCGACGAGCATCAGCGCCGCCCCCAGCCGGCCGAACTCGGCGGCGATCGCCCTGCCGAGTCCGGACCCGCCCCCGGTGACCAGTACCACCGTCCCGTCGTACGTCCCCGCCGGCAGCGCGCTGGCGCCGAGCGGGGGAGGGGCGGGCAGTCCGGGCGGGGGCGTCGCTTGGCTCGTCATGCCGCATCGATAGCGCGCCGCGCGCGAGAACTGAAGGGCGGTCAGCCGGTCGAAGCCGAGCGCGCCGGTCCTGCCGAGGCGACCGCCCGGTCCAGATCGGTCAGCAGCAGGTCCGTGTTGACCGCCACGCCCGCCCGGTAGCCGCCGCTCGCCGCGTTCACGACCTGTTCGGCGAGGCCGATCGCGTTGCCCGCCGCCCAGACGCCGGGCACGCTCGTCAGGCCGGTCTCGTCCACGATCACCAGAGGCCCGAGCGGTGTCGGACGTGTGGCCGCGCCGAGCGCCGTCAGCAGTCCGTCCCGGGGCACCATCCGCGTGCCCGCGAAGAGCACGGACCGGGCGACCGTCCGGCCGTCCGCCATCCGCACGCCCGTCAGCCGGTCGTTCTCGATCACGAGGCCGGCCACCTCGCCCGTGACGACCTCGATGCCGGCCGCGGCGACCCTCGCCCGCTGGTCCTCGGGGAGCGCCGCCGTCGTGTGCAGGAACAGGGTGACGTCCGCGGACCACTGGGAGACGATCAGGGCCTGGTGCGCGCCCGTCACCGGATGGGCGATGACGCCGAAGTCCCGGTCGCGGACCTCCCAGCCGTGGCAGTACGGGCAGTGCAGCACGTCCCGCCCCCAGCGGGCGCCGAGTCCGGCGATGTCCGGGAGTTCGTCGACCAGCCCGGTCGTGACGACCAGGCGCCGCGCGCCCGCCGTCCGGCCGTCGGCGAGCCGCACGACGAAGCCGTCGTCCCCGTCCGGGAGCACCTCGGTCACCTCGCCGGTGGTCAGGCCGACCCCGTAGGCGGCGATCTCCCGCCGTCCGGCCGCGAGGAAGTCCGCCGGGTTCATCCCGTCCCGGGACAGGTACCCCTGCATGTGGGCCGCCGGGGCGTTGCGCGGCTCGCCCGCGTCGACGACCAGGGTCCGGCGCCGCGACCTGCCCAGGACCAGGGCGGCGCTGAGCCCCGCCGCACCGCCGCCGACCACCACCACGTCGTACCGCTCGTTCGTGTCCATGCCCCGAGGTTCCCTCCGAGTCCGCCGGCTTGACAAACTTTCTTGCTGTTTCTGCAATGGAGGCATGACCGAGGACGAACGCATCGACGAGGTGCTGAACGAAGTGGGGCCGCGGCTGCGCCGCATCCGGCGCGAGCGCGGGGCGACCCTGGGGGACCTCTCCGCCTCCACCGGGATCTCCGTGAGCACCCTCTCCCGCCTGGAGTCGGGGCAGCGCCGGCCGAGCCTGGAGCTGCTGCTGCCCATCGCACGCGCCCACCAGGTCGCGCTCGACGAGCTGGTCGGCGCGCCGCCCGTGGGCGATCCCCGGGTCCGCGCGAAGCCGATCGTGCGCCACGGGCGCACCATGCTGCCGCTCACCCGCCAGCCCGGCGGTCTCCAGGCGTACAAGGTGGTGCAGGAGAAGGCCGAGCCGGTCGACGCGAGGGTCCACGAGGGCTACGAGTGGCTCTACGTCCTGTCGGGGAAGCTGCGCCTCGTGCTGGGCGGGCACGACGTGGTGCTCGCGGCGGGTGAGGCCGCCGAGTTCGACACGCGCGTCCCGCACTGGTTCGGGCCCACACCGGACGGGCCGGTGGAGTTCCTGAGCCTGTTCGGGCCGCAGGGGGAGCGCATGCACGTGCGGGCGCGCCCGAAGAAGTCCTGAGTCCACGGTTCCGTCAACACAAGCGACCGCTTAGTATGCGACCGACCGCTCAGTACGGACGACGGCTGGTGGAGGAACCCCATGCAGGCATGGCGAGTGCACGACAACGGCGAGCCGGGCGAGGTGATGCAGTGCGACGAAGTGGACCGGCCCACGCCCGGTGAGGGCCAGGTCCTGCTCAAGGTCCGCGCCGCGAACATCAACTTCCCCGACGCGCTGCTCTGCCGGGGCCAGTACCAGGTGCGGCCCCCGCTGCCCTTCACCCCCGGCGTGGAGATCTGCGCCGACACCGAGGACGGGCGCCGGGTCATCGCCACCCCCGTCCTGCCCCACGGGGGCCTGGCCGAGTACGCCCTGGCCGACGCCTCGGCGGTGCTGCCCGCCCCCGACGCGCTCGACGACGCCGAGTCGGCGGCCCTGCACATCGGCTACCAGACCGGCTGGTTCGGCCTGCACCGCAGGGCCGGGCTCCAGGAGGGCGAGACCCTGCTGGTGCACGCCGCCGCGGGCGGCGTCGGCAGCGCCGCCGTGCAGCTCGGCAAGGCCGCCGGCGCCACGGTCGTCGGCGTGGTCGGCGGACCGGAGAAGGCCGCCGTAGCCCGCGAGCTCGGCTGTGACGTGGTGGTCGACCGCCACGCCGAGGACGTCGTCGCCGCCGTGAAGGAGGCCACCGGCGGTCGCGGCGCCGACGTGATCTACGACCCGGTCGGCGGCGCGGCCTACGCGCAGTCCGCCAAGCTCGTCGCCTTCGAGGGCCGGATCGTGGTCGTCGGGTTCGCCAGCGGCACGATCCCCTCGCCCGCGCTCAACCACGCCCTCGTCAAGAACTACTCGATCGTCGGCCTGCACTGGGGGCTGTACAACCTCAAGGACCCGGCGGCGATCCTGCGCTGCCACGAGACGCTCACCGACCTCGCTGCCAAGGGCCTCATCAGGCCACTGGTCAGCGAGCGCGTCCCGTTCGCCGCGGCGGCCGACGCCGTGCAGCGCGTCGCCGACGGCACCACCACCGGCCGCCTGGTCGTCCTCCCGGAAGGAGCCGGCCGATGACCGCCGCGCCCGACGCCGCGGAACTGCGCTCCCTCACGCGGGCGCTGCTCGCGGCGCACCCGCCCGCCACCACGCCGCGCACCGACTTCCTGCGGGCGCGCTTCGACGCCGGACTCGCCTGGGTGCACTACCCGGTCGGGCTCGGCGGACTCGACGCCCCGCGTTCCCTGCAGGCCGTCGTCGACGCCGAACTCCAGGCCGCCGGAGCCCCCGACAACGACCCGCGCCGCATCGGGATCGGCCTCGGCATGGCCGCCCCGACGGTCCTCGCCTACGGCACGGAGGACGTCAAGGAGCGCTTCCTCAAGCCGCTGTGGGTCGGCGAGGAGGTGTGGTGCCAGCTCTTCAGCGAGCCGGGCGCCGGCTCCGACCTGGCCGCCCTCGGCACCCGCGCCGTCCGCGACGGGGACGAGTGGGTCGTCAACGGCCAGAAGGTGTGGACCTCCAGCGCCCACGTCGCCCGCTGGGCCATCCTCATCGCGCGCACCGACCCCGACCTCCCCAAGCACCGGGGCATCACCTACTTCATCTGCGACATGAGCGACCCCGGTGTCGAGGTGCGGCCGCTGCGCCAGATCACCGGCGAGGCCGAGTTCAACGAGGTCTTCCTCACCGACGTCCGCATCCCCGACGCCCATCGCCTCGGCGAGGTCGGCGACGGCTGGCGGGTCGCCCAGACCACCCTGATGAACGAGCGCGTCTCCATCGGCGGAGCCCGCATCCCCCGCGAGGGCGGCATGATCGGCCCGGTCGCCAGGACCTGGCGCGAACGTCCCGAACTGCGCACCCACGACCTCCACCGTCGGCTCCTCGACCTCTGGGTCGACTCGGAGGTGGCCCGCCTCACCGGAGAGCGGCTGCGCCAGCAGCTCGTCGCCGGCCAGCCCGGCCCCGAGGGCAGCGCGATGAAGCTCGGCTTCGCCCGGCTCAACCAGGCCATCAGCGGCCTGGAGGTGGAACTCCTCGGCGACGAGGGCCTGCTGTACGACGACTGGACGATGCGCCGCCCCGAACTGGTCGACTTCACCGGCCGCGAGGCCGGATACCGGTACCTGCGTTCCAAGGGCAACTCCATCGAGGGCGGCACGACCGAGGTGCTGCTCAACATCGTCGCCGAGCGGGTGCTCGGACTGCCCTCCGAGCCCCGCAACGACAAGGACGTCGCCTGGAAGGACCTCGCGCGATGACGGATCTGCTCTACTCCGAGACCGAGGACGACCTGCGTGCCGCGGTCCGCTCGCTGCTCGCCGACCGTGCCGGGGCGCAGGTGCTGCTCGGCCGGATCGAGACCGGCGGTCCGTACGTGCCCGGCCTGTGGAAGTCCCTCGCCGGCGAGATCGGCGCGGCCGGACTGCTCGTGCCCGAGAAGCTGGGCGGACAGGGCGCGAGCCACCGCGAGGCGGCCGTCGTCCTGGAGGAGCTGGGCCGGGCGGTGACCCCGGTGCCGTACCTGACCGGCGCGGTGGTGGCCGTCGAGACCCTGCTGGCCCTCGACACCGACAGCGCCCCGGTGGCCGAGCTGCTCGCCGCGCTCGCGAGCGGCCGTACCGTCGCGGTCCTCGCCGTGCCGCTCTCGGCGGGACCCGACACGGAGCCGCCCACGACGGACACGGTGACGGGCGTCGCCGACGCCGCCGCCGCCGACGTGCTGCTGGTCCCGAGGGCCGACGGGCTCTACGCGGTGCCCGCGGCCGAGGCCCGGATCGAGCCGCTGACCCCGCTCGACCTCACCCGCCCGCTCTCGGCGGTCGACGCGAGCGGCGCCGCCGGGACCCGGCTCGCCGACGCGGCGGCCTCCCGAGCGGCGATCCGGCGCGGCCTGCTCGCCGGCGCCGGTCTGCTCGCCTCCGAGCAACTCGGGCTCGCCGAATGGTGCCTGGAGGAGACCGTCCGGCACACCCGCGACCGCTACCAGTTCAACCGGCCCGTCGGCTCCTTCCAGGCGCTGAAGCACCGGATGGCGCAGCTCTGGCTCGAGGTGGTCAACGCCCGCGCCGTGGCTCGCGCCGCCGCCGACGCCCTGGCCGTCGGCAGCCCGGACGCCGCGCTGACCGTGGCCGTCGCCCAGGCGTACTGCTCGAAGGTCGCCGTCCACGCGGCCGAGGAGTGCGTGCAGCTGCACGGCGGCATCGGCATGACCTGGGAGCACCCGGCGCACCTGGCCCTCAAGCGGGCCAAGTCCGACCAGATCGCGCTGGGTTCGGCCGGCGCGCACCAGGACGCGATCGCGGCCCTGGTCGGTCTGCCCGCCCCCGCGTAACCAGGGTCGGGAGAGCCCGCCGGGGGCGGCGCGCGCCACCGCGCCGCCCCCGGCCGGGAGCCTCCGGCCCGCCCCGTCCGGGCGGGCCGCCGGGCAGGGGCGGGTGTCCCGCCGGCCACGCCGGGCCCGCGGCCCCGCCGGGTCCGCGAACCGGCGCGGCGGCGGGCGTGCGCGAACAGCCCCACGGCAATGTCACCCGTTCGGCGGGCATGCCGTTCGGCCGGACGGAGCTCCCGCTGCGCCACACTGGCCGCCGAACGCCGCAATTCCCGTGCGGCGCAAGGAGGGTGTGGCCATGGCCGTTTCCATTTCCGTGGTGCTGCTGTTGCTCGTCCTGGCGGTGATCTTCCTGCGCAACGGCGGACTCAAGCTCTCCCACGCGCTGGTCTGCGCCCTGCTCGGCTTCTTCCTCGCCGGTACGAGCATGGCGCCGACGATCGCGAACGGCGTCGCCGCCACCGCCAACGTCGTGAGCAGCCTCAAGCCCTGAACCGCCGACTGCCCTGAGCGATCTCGGCCCCGTGCGGCTCTCGGGTGCCCTGCCGTCCCGGGTCACGGGCCCCGTGCCGCCGGCGGGTCGGCGTCGCGGCATTGCGCCGGCATGAAGTGCCCGTGAAACCAGGGGCCGTTCCATGTACATCTCACGCACTCGGACCTAACGTCGGCCGCCGGCGCGACCGACGCACGCATCCGAGGAGCCGCATTGACCACCCCCCGAAGGCGAGCCCGTGCGCTCGCCCTGATCGCCGCGCTCGCCGCGGCGGCGCTCGCGTGGGCGACGCCGCCCGCCCTGGCCGACGAGATCCCCCTCGCCCCCGGCCACCGGCTGGTCGACCACTACGACGGTGCCCCCGCCACGGCGCGGCCCGTACCGGGCACACCTCCGGCCCAGCACCCGTACCTCGCTCCCAACGGCCGCAGCGGCATGCACGCCGACGGCGCCGGCAGCGGCACGCACCCCTGGTCCGGGCCGCTCGGCCGGGACCCGAAGGTCACCAGCGAGAAGATCGCCGCCCTCGGCGGCGAATGCGCCACCGTCACCTTCGACTCCGAGGGACGGATCCTCACCGTCTGCGGCACCTTCTCCGGCTTCCTGCTCAAGCTGCTCGACCCGAGGAGCCTGGACACCCTCGCCGAGTACAAGCTGCCGCAGCGCTCCTCGACCGTCGAGGCCGTCACGCGGCTCGACTTCGAGAGGATCTTCAAGGACACCTCCGGCGGCGCCTACTTCTACCTCGACGACCGGGACCGCGTCGTCCTCGCCGACTCCCGGCAGCACGTCCTGCGGATCGCCCACTCCCGGGGTGCCGACGGCCGCTGGGCGTTCACCGTGGAGAACGACTGGGACCTCACCGCCCTGGTGCCGCACGACTGCGTCTCCTGGACCAACCTCTTCCCCAGCGGCGTCTGCGACCCGGTCACCTCCGTGATGCCGGACTGGGAAGGCCGCATCTGGTGGGTCACCCGACTCGGCCGGGTCGGCACCGTCGACCCGGGCACCGGCGCGCTGCGCGCGATCCGGCTCGACGGCGAGGAGATCCAGAACTCCTTCTCCGTCGCCGAGGACGGCGTCTCGATCGTCTCCGACCACGCGCTCTACGGCTTCGGGGCCGGGGCCGACGGCACCCCCGAGATCCGGTGGCGCCAGACCTACGACCGCGGCACCGGCACCAAGCCCGGCTCGGTGAACCAGGGTTCGGGCACCACCCCCGACCTCTTCGGCGCGCACGAGGACTACGTCGCGATCACCGACAACGCGGACGACCGGATGAACGTCCTGGTCTACCGGCGAGGGGCCGACGTCCCCGCCGCCGAGCGCCTCGTCTGCAAGGTCCCGGTCTTCCGCTCCGGCGCCTCCACCACCGACAACTCCCTGATCGGCTGGGGAGACAGCCTGGTCGTGGAGAACAACTACGGCTACGAGAACCCGACGACCCTCACCTTCGGCCGCAGCGTCACCGGCGGCGTCGCCCGGATCGACGTCCGCCCCGACGGCAGCGGCTGCGACACCGTCTGGGAGAGCGCGGTCCGATCCCCGTCCACGGTGCCCAAACTCTCGACCGCGAACGGACTGCTGTACTTCTACGAGAAGGAGCCGAACGCCCTCGGCATCGACGCCTGGTACCTCACCGCCGTCGACTTCCGCACCGGGCAGCGCGCCTTCAAGCGGCTGACGGGGACGGGCGTGGCCTACGACAACAACTGGGCCCCGATCACCATCGGTCCCGACGGCACCGCCTACGTCGGCGTCTTCAACGGCATCGTCGCCGTACGCGACGGCGCCTGACCCTCACCGGGCCGGAGGCCGGGCACCGCCCGCAGGCCCTAAGGCCGGACCGCCCGCACGCCCCGCACGAGGGTGCCCGGGACCGCGACGCGCGGTCCCGGGCACCTGGGGAGCGAGGCTTCAGTCGAACTCCGGCATCTCGCCCTCGGTCGTCTTCAGGTCGATGACGGCGAAGGCCGCGCCCTGCGGGTCCACGATCGCCGCGAAGCGGCCGAACGGGCTGCTCATCGGCCCGAACACCTTCCGCCCGCCGAGCTTCTCCGCCTTCGCGACGGCCGCGTCGCAGTCGTCGACGGCGAAGTAGACCTGGATGTACGCGGGGATCTCCGCGGGGAAGTCCTCCGGCGTCATCGTCATCCGGCCCAGGACCGGCATCTCGCCGCCCAGGTCGAAGGTCTTGTAGTCGACCTCGTCGTCCTTCATCCGCTTGGTGTTGAAGCCGAAGACCGCGGCGAAGAAGGCGTCGGACCGCTCGGGCTCCCGGGTGAAGACCTCGGCCCAGGAGTAGGAACCGGTCTCGCCCTCCAGCTCGAAGCCCTCGTGCGCGCCCGGCTGCCAGACGCCGAAGGTCACGCCCGTCGGGTCCTGCGCCAGGCACATCGAACCGAAGTCCCCGACCTGCATCGGCTCCATGAGCAGCGTGCCGCCGCTGCTCTTGATCCGCTCCGCCGTGGCGGCCGCGTCGGGCGAGGAGAAGTACAGACACCAGGCCGACTGGGGTGTCTCCTGGCCCGGCATCGGCGGCACGACGGCCGCGACCGCCTTCCCGTCGCGGTAGGCCTGCGTGTAGTTGCCGAACTCCGAGGACGCCTCGCCGAAGGTCCACCCCAGGACCTCGCCGTAGAACGTCTTGGCGCCCTCGACGTCCGTGAACATGGCGTCGGTCCAGGCCGGCGTGCCTTCAGGTCGTGTGGCCATGACGGTGATCCTCTTCCGATCGTGATGCGCTTCGATGGGTTCCCGATGCCACGCTAGACACGGCGGCCGCACTTCGCGCGGTGACGCAGCGTGGCCGCGGTGCGTCACCCGCGGGCGAAGACCCCGATGCCGTTCGGCACCGGGCGCTCGGCGCCCTCGGTCGGATGATTGCGCACGGTGACCGCGGAGCCGGCGAGATCCCGGGTGACCAGCGTGGACGAGCCGCCGCCGTCCAGACTGAACGCGTCCTCGGCGCCCGCGTCCCGCATCACCTCGGCGACCTCGGCGATCGTCAGACCGGTACGGAAGCCGAGGCCGCCGTCCAGCGCCATCAGGAGGAGCGTGCTTCCGCCGTCGGTCCGACCGGCCGCGGACCGCACGGCGGAGGTGAGCGGATCCAGACCCGGCAGCGCCGCCCCCGCCCGCAGCACCGGATACCCGCCGACCGCGAAGCGGTACGGGATCCGGGAGTCCTCCGCGACCAGCCGGTGCCGCACCCCGACCCGGTCGCCCACCGCCAGCGCGCGCAACCGGCGCGCACCGGCCTCCCGGCCGACCAGCACCTCGGTGTCCTCGGCGATCGCGCCGCGCCCCGGGACCGCCGACGCGGCGACGACCCGCCCGGCGCGCACCGTCACCTCGTAGGTCTCCGTCCCGCACGGCGCCGCCCGGTCCTCGTCCGTGCCGCAGGTGGCCCGCAGCCGTGACACGGAGCCCCAGTGGGAGGTGAACGCGCCGACCGAGCCCACCGGCAGTGCGTACTGGTTCAGTCCGCCCAGCGGGAAGGAACCGTCGGGGGTGGTCACGCTGCCGTCGAGGGCGAGCCGGTCCAGCCGGGCGCGCCCGTCCGTGCCGACGCCCAGCACGGCGCGGGTGTCGGTGCCGGCCGGGAGTGCGGGGCCGAAGCGCTGGCCGTCGGGGACGGCCGCCTTGAGCTGCCGTCCGCCGCCGACGGCGGGGCCGACGGAGGCACCGGTCGCCTCGACGCCGGGGTGCTGGGCCTCCGTGATGTCGAAGAAGTCACCGTTGACGCCGGCCACCGCGGCGCGGTCGTCCGCGAGGGACGACAGCGGGGCACGCGCGGCCACGGCGCCGGGCGTCAGCAGGTCCACCGAGACACCCGGTGCGCGCAGATCGGCGGAGACGAGATGGACCCGGGCGGGTCCGTGGGAGGCGAACACGACGAAGCTCCGGTACGTCACCCCCGGCGCGAGCACCACGGGAGGAGGGGGCGCGGCGGGGCCCCCGGCCGGGGAGGCCGCGCCCGCCGGTGCCCCGGCCGACGCCACGCACCAGGCCAGCAGGCCGGCCGCCAGCGCGCGTACGGGTGTGGTCGGCACCTTCACATGTCCCCCTGGGGTCCGGGCAACCCTCGCAAGCCCCCGCGGAGTTGCCCAGCCGCCATTCCGGTGAACCGCCGGGTGTCCCGGACACGCCTCAGGGGGCGACCAGCCGGGACCGGACCAGGAAGCGGACCCCCTCCGGTGCTTCCAGGGAGAAGCCGCTGCCCCGGCCCTCCACCACGTCCACGATGAGCCGCGTGTGGCTCCACACCTCGAACTGGGCCTTCGACATCCAGAAGCCGACCGGCTCGGCCACCCCGGCCACCTCCAGCGAGGCCAGGAGCACGTCGGAGCCACCCGTGCGGAACTCGCCGGCCGGGTAGCACATCGGCGCGCTGCCGTCGCAGCAGCCGCCCGACTGGTGGAACATCAGCGGCCCGTGCAGCGCCCGCAGCCGCCGTACGAGCTCCGCGGCGGTGGGGGTCAGTTCCACGCGCGGTGCGGATCGGTCCATGGCGGTCCCTTCCTCGCGGCCGGCTCCGTGGCGGTCGGCGTCCGGTCCAGTCCAGCCCGTCCGGGGTTGCGACCGGGTTGCGAGGGACGACCGGGCCGGTGCCGGACGGGGCGTGGGGAGCGGCGGTGAGGAGCGGTTCCTGTCACGACCCTAGGAACTGACGGTCCGTCAGGCTACGCTCCGCGCATGATTCCGACCGTTGTCTGGGGTACCGGAAACGTCGGGCGCGCGGCCGTCCGGGCCGTCGACGCCCACCCGGCGCTGGAACTCGCCGCCGTACTCGTCCACGATCCGGCCAAGACCGGGCGCGACGCGGGCGAGCTCGCCGGCCTCGACCGCGCGCTCGGGGTCGCGGCGACCGACGACGCCGGCGCCGTTCTCGCCGCCCGCCCCGGCGCCGTCGTGTACGCCGCCTCCGGCGACATCCGCCCCGACGAGGCCCTCGCCGACGTCGTCGCGGCGGTCCGCGCCGGCGCCGTCGTCGTCACCCCGGCGCTGTATCCGCTCTACGACCAGCTGAACGCCCCGCCGGAGTTCCGCGACCCGGTCCTCACCGCGGTCGCCGAGGGCGGGGGGTCGCTCTTCGTCTCGGGGGTGGACCCGGGCTGGGGCAACGACGTGCTTCCGCTGCTGATGAGCGGCCTCGGCTCGACCGTGGACGCGATCCGCTGCCAGGAGATCTTCGACTACTCCACCTATGACCAGGAGGAGTCGGTCCGGTACCTGGTCGGCATGGGCCAGCCCATGGAGTACGAGCCGCTGATGCTCGCCCCGTCGGTGCCGACCATGGTGTGGGGCGGCCAGATACGCCTGATGGCCCGTGCCCTCGGTGTCGCGCTCGACGACATCCGCGAGACCCTGGAGCGGCGCGCCCTCGACACCACCGTGACCACCCGCACCATGGGCGTGTTCGAGGCCGGGACCCAGGGCGCCGTGCGCTTCGAGGTGCAGGGCGTCGTCGACGGCGAGGCCCTCATCGTCGTCGAGCACGTCACCCGCATCCACCCGTCCTGCGCCCCCGACTGGCCGAGCCCGCCGGACGGTGCCGGCGCGCACCGGGTGATCGTCGAGGGCCGGCCGCGCATCGAGGTCACGGTCGAGGCGACCGACGAGGGCGAGAACCGGTCCGCGGGCGGGAACGCCACCGCGGTCGGCCGGCTGGTGAACGCCATCGACTGGCTGGTGGACGCCAAGCCGGGGCTGTACGACGCGCTCGACGTGCCACTGCGCCCGGCGGTGGGGAAGCTCGGAAGGAGACAACCGTGATCATCGACATTCCCGAGGGCCAGGAGCCGATCGGGTACGTGTGGGGCGACATGGTCCCCGGCATCGGGATGGCCGCCGCCAACTTCTCGCTGTCCGTGTACGAGCACACGACGCTGGGCCTGCGCGAGTTCGAGGCCGCGCGGTTGCGGATCGCACAGATCAACGGCTGCGTGTTCTGCCTGGACTGGCGCACGGAGCGGGACGGCGAGAAGGTCGAGGACGGTTTCGCGGACGCGGTCACCGAGTGGCGCACGACCGACGTCTTCGACGAGCGGACCCGGCTCGCCGCCGAGTACGCCGAGCGCTACGCCGTGGACCACCACGGCCTCGACGAGGAGTTCTGGGCGCGGATGACCGCGCGGTACAGCCAGGCCGAGATCGTGGAGCTGAGCATGAGCATCGGTTCCTGGCTCGCCTTCGGCCGGCTCAACCATGTCCTCGGCCTCGACTCCGTGTGCGTGCTGCCCGGGCAGTGATCCCGGCCCCGGGGCCGCTGGGTGATCCCGGCCGCCCCGGCTTCGTACGCGCCCGCACCGACACGAACCGGCGGTCACAGGTCGGTCGTCACGGGAGGACGGTCACAGATCGGTGGCGATGATCTTCTCGATGTTCCGCTCGGCGAGCGCCGTGATGGTGACGAACGGGTTGACGCTCGCGTTGCCGGGGATGAGCGCGCCGTCGATGACGTACAGCCCGGGATGCCCGTGCAGGCGCCCGTAGTTGTCGGTGGCCCTGTCGAGCACCGCGCCGCCGAGCGGGTGGTACGTGAGGTGGTCGCCCCAGATCTTGTACGTGCCGAAGAGGTCCGTGCGGTAGATGGTCCCCTCCTTCGCGTTGATCTTGTCGAAGATGCTCTTCGCCATGTCGATCGAGGGCTGCTTCCAGGCGGTCTGCCAGTTGAGGTCGACCCGCCCCGCGGCGGCGTTCCACGAGAACTCGGCGCGGTGCGGGTTCTTGGTGATGGACAGGTAGAACGAGGCGTAGGTCTCGATGCCGGTGGGCAGCGGGGCCACCTCGGCGAACGCGCCGCCCGCGTCCCAGTTGTCGATCCCGGCCGTGGGCATCGACGCCTGGAGCTTGCCGGTGGCGTCCCACATGTGGTTGGCCCGGCCGCACATGACGTTGCCGTTGTCGCCCCAGCCCTTGCCGATCTCGTTGTTGAGGCCGGGCAGGGCGCCGGTGGCCTTGAGCCGGGTGAGCAGCTTGCTGGTGCCGACGCTGCCGGCCGCGAAGAACACCCGGTCGGCCGTGACGGACTTGGTGGCCGTGGTGGCCCCGGAGGTGTTGATCTCGTCGATCAGCACGGTGTAGCCGCCGCCCGCCGCGGGAGTCACCGAAGTGACCTTGTGCAACGGTGAGATCGCGACCCTGCCGGTCGCCTCGGCCTGCGCGAGATAGGTCTTGCGCAGGGTCTTCTTGCCGTGGTTGTTGCCGTAGAGGACCTCGCCCTCCAGCGCCGACCTGGGGACGGAGCCGGCCGCCTCCTGCTTCATGTAGTCCCAGTCGTAGACGTTGGGCACGAAGACGAACGGGAAGCCGGAGCGCTGGGCGTGCTTGCGGCCGACGCGGGCGTACTGGTAGCAGGCCGCGCTCTCCCACCAGGCGGGGTCGACCTGGTTGACGCCGAGCCCGGCGTTCGCCCGCGGGTAGTAGACGTCGTACATCTCGGCGGCGTTCACGGACGGCAGCACGGCGCCGAAGTTCTCGCGCCGGGGCGTGACCGCCATGCCGCCGTTGACGAGGGAGCCGCCGCCGACGCCCCGGCCCTGGTAGACGGTGATGCCGCTGAACTCCTCCGCGTCGAGGATTCCGGTGTAGCGGGGGATGTCCTTGTCGAGCGGAAACCCGAGGAAGTTGCTCAGCGGCTGCTTCGTGCGGGTGCGGAGCCAGTAGGAGCGGTAGTCGGGCTTCGTCGTGTTGGCGAAGACCTTGCCGTCGGGGCCCGGGGTGTCCCAGGACATGCCCATCTCGACCATGTGCACGTCGACGCCTGCCTGGGCGAGCCGGAGGGCGGCGACGGAGCCGCCGTATCCGGTGCCGATGACGAGGACGGGGAGGCGGGTTCCCGGGGGGAGCGGGGCTGCCGACACCGACGGGGCCGGCAGCGCGAGTGCGCCCAGAAGAGAACCTGTTCCCATGATGAATTTTCTACGTGAGACCACGTGAAGTTCCTCACTCGTGAGGGGGAATGGGAACGAGTTCTACTGCCGCTGGCATGGGAAGTCACGGCATACCGATTGGTAACTTATGGGTGGATCGGGCACCTTGTGGGCGGTCGGACCTCAAGTTGAAAAGCCGCATAGCCGACATTAGGGGCGACCGGGGGATCCACCGACCCAGGAGCGTGCCCGCCCATGCCGACCACCGCCCCCGAGAAGGCCGACACCGGGACCCCCGGCACCGTCACCACCACACCCGAGGCCGTCGATCTCGCCGCCGCGCGGCTCCACGACACCGCCGCCTGGCAGGAGATCGTGCGCCACTGGAGCTTGGCGCCCGCCCTTCCCCCGGCGCCCGGCCTTCCCGCGCCGCACCCCACCCCCGACCACCCGGGCACGGGACCGACGGCCGGCGTCGCCCGCCCGTCCGCCGCCGAGGAGTGGCGCGGCCTCCTCTCGGTCCCGGTCGAGCAGCTCGTCGCCAGCGCACTGGAGTCCCTCCCCACGACCCCGCCGGCCGAGCGGCGCCTCCCGGGGCGAATCGGCGCCGTCCTGCCCGACCGGCTGCACGGCTGGCGTCGGATCGGGCAACCCGACCTCCGCCCCTCCGTCCACCTCGCCCACGCCCGCCGCGTCCTCGTGGAATGGGGCTGGCAGAACCGGCCCTACCGGCTTCGCGACGCGCGGGGCGCCCGCTGCCTGTGCGGGGCCCTGCTCACCGCGCACCGGCTCGGCTACGGCAGCGCCGACACCATGAACCGCTCCGCCGCCTGGATCGTCACCGAACTGCGCGCCCAGGGCTGGACCGGCCTCATCGGACCATGGAACCGCGCCCCCGGCCGCACGGCGCAGGAGGCCCTGGCCCTCGTCGACGCGACGATCCGCCGCGCGGCACACGCGGGCCAATGACGGCCCTCGCCCTCGGCGCGCGGGGCCTCCCCTCGCGATGCACGGCACCGGACACCGCGAGCTCCGCCGGTGACTACGGGACAGCCCTCAGGTCGACGACAGGCCCTGGACCTCCGGCGTCCGCACGGGCGGCGGCGGGGCCATCGCCCAGCGGATCGCCCCCGTCGCCAGCCGGCCTCCCGCCCGGGCGCCCGCCCGCACCGGCCCCGGGAGGGCGGGGAGCCCCAGCGGGCCGTACGCCCAGGGTGGCAGCAGCGCCACGGCGCCGGCCGCGAGCAGTGCGTACGGGGCCCGCGCCTGCCAGGGGATCGGCGGACGCAGCAGCAGGAACCGGGCGGTCTCCCGGCACGCGGGTGTCGACCGGAGCTCCGTCCGGTACGCGTCCATGCGCTCCGCCAGCTCGTCGACGCTGCGCGGCGGCCGTTCCACCCCGAGCTCCTCCGCGATCCGCGCCGCGTCCGCCACGTACCCGTCGTAGCCGGCGCGGTCCAGCGGGTGCGCCCCGTAGCGGCGATGGGCACGCAGGAAGGAGTCGACCTCCGCGACGTGCACCCAGCCCAGCAGATGCGGGTCCGCCGCGTGGTAGGCGCGTCCGTCGGGCGTCCGCCCCCGGACCCGCTCGTGCACGGCCCGCACCCGCTCCACCGCGTGCCGGGCGTCCTCGGCCGTGCCGAAGGTCGTCACCGCGAGAAAGGTACTGGTGCGCTGCAGGCGCCCCCACGGGTCGCCGCGGAATCCCGAGTGCGCCGACACCGCGGCCATGGCGAGCGGGTGCAGCGACTGGACGAGCAGGGCCGCCAGGCCCCCGGCGAACATGGAGGCGTCGCCGTGGACAGCCCGGATCGGACGGTCGGGGCCGAACCAGCGCGGGCCGGGGGTGCCGTGGATGCGGGCGCGGTTCTCCTCGCCCGACGGGCCCGCCACGCGGCGGAACAGCGTGGTGCCGAGCCGTGCCCGCAGCTCGTCGACGGTCTGAGGGGGCCATTCCATGCGGCCAGTATGCGCCGGGAGCGGCCCGGCGAACGGACGGGACACCCTGCCCGCCGACCGACGCGCGGGACGGGTCAGGCCCGCCGGGCGGAGCACCGGACACTGCGGCCGCGCGGCCTCACGGCCCGTCCGCCACCGTGAACAGCCCGCCGTCCGGATCGCGCAGGGTCACCCTGCGCCCGCCGCCCGACGCGCTCACCTCGGACGCGGTGGTGCCGCCGAGGCGGCCGACCGCGGCCATGGTGGCCTCGACGTCCGGGACGCGGAAGAGCACGTGCCACCGGGGGCGGACCTGGGGATCCGGGGCAGCCTCCACGGCACCGCCGACGAGCCGGGCGACGGTCGTCTCCCGGTGGCTCAGGACCACGCTGTCGTCCTCGTACGCGACCTGGCAGCAACCGGGCTTCTCGCCCGCCCAGTCCAGGACCTCGGCGTAGAAGATCGCCGCGTCGAAGGCGTTCCTGGTGCGCAGCTCCAGCCAGGCGGGCGCGCCGCCGCGTCCCACGCTCCAGTCCGGGATGATCTCCCCCTCCCAGATACCGAACACGGCCCCCTCGCGGTCGGAGGCCAGGGCCGCGCGGCCCGTTCCGAAGCGCAGCGGGCCGACGGCCACGGTGGCACTGCGCTCGCGGATCCGGGAGGCGGTCAGGTCGGCGTCGTCGACCGCGAAGTACGGGGTCCAGGCGACCGCCACCGCCAGCCGCGGAGCCAGCGCCCCGATGCCGGCGACCGGCGCCCCGTCCCGGAGGGCGACGGAGAACTCCTTGCCGAGCCGCGTCGGCCGGAACGTCCAGCCGAACACGGCACCGTAGAAGGTCTCCGCGGCTCGTAGGTCGCGGGTCATCAGACTGACCCAGCAGGGAGCGCCGAACACCGCATGACTCGAGGTCGACACAACCTTCATCCATCCGTCGTGGACGCGTGACCGCTGTCCATCCCACCGTACCCCCGGCAAGATCGCCAGTGCGGGCCGTCCCACTGTCCTCGGCGAGCGCCCGGCCACCACGGTGTGGGCCGCGCCGTGCCCGGCGGATTCAGCGCCGGTCGTTCATGAGCTGCTGGAAGGAGCTCATGCAGGGGGTGCAGTGGCGGTCGGTCCGGTCGCGCTCTTCGAGAGGTTCCGCGTGGAGCGACTGCCCACACAGGGCCGTCGCGGTGCCCATGGCGGCGACGTGCCAGACGAAGTCCCCTTCGGGGGAGGCGATGCCGACGTGCATTTCGTACATGATCCGTCTCCATGCTCGGCGGGCCTGTGTCCTTCCAGTGCACCGGAGACGGGCCCGGATGTACGCCCAGGAGCGGCTGATCGGGTGACGGGGCTGCCGTCGTACCGGCTGTGACCTGCGCAGATGCCGGATCGGCCGACCGGAGGGGGAGGAGGGGGCGGCTGCCGGGAGACGAGGACGCCCGCTTCGAGGCGACGGAGAGCGGCGGGGGCCCGCCCCGGACGGCGGTCGTGCGGGGTGTCCTGGCGCACGTGGGACACGGGTGCCGACGGCCCGTCAGTCAGCGCGCCCGGTCGCGCTGTTCGCCGTCCGTACCGGCGCTCCCGTCCGCCCCGTCCGGATCGGCCGCGCAGCGCAGGACGAGGAGTGCGATGTCGTCCAGGCGCTTGGCCGCGGGCCGCAGTTGCTCCAGCACGGAGTCGATGAGCAGTTCCAGGTCGGAGTCGTCCGCCTCGGTGACCAGCCGGGCGAGCCGCCGGACCGACTCGTCCGGGTCCTCTCCCGGTGTCTCGACGAGCCCGTCGGTGTAGAGCACGATCAACATCCCGGGCACGAGCGGGAATTCGGTGACAGGACGGTCGGCACCGGGGTCGACGCCGAGCGGTGGCCCCGGCGTCACGTCGACCGGCCGCGCGGCTCGGCCGGGGAGCCGCATCAGGGGTGGCGGGTGGCCGGCGTCGGACAGGCGGACGATGCGCCGGGCGAAGTCGAGCCGGAGGTAGAGGCAGCTCGTGAACAGGTCGGAGTCGAGGTCCGTCAGCAAGCGGTCGGTGCGGCTGAGGACCTGGTCGGGGGAGACCCCGGCGGTGGCGTGGGCGTGCACCGCCGTGCGGACCTGCCCCATCAGGGCGGCGGCGGCGACGTTGTGGCCCTGGACGTCCCCGATGACGGCGGCGACCACGTCCTCGCCCAGCGGGATCAGGTCGTAGAAGTCGCCCCCGATGTCCATGCCGTGCGTCGCCGGCAGGTAGCGGGCCACCACGTCCAGGCCGGCGACGGCGGGCAGGGAATGCGGCAGCAGCGCCTGCTGCAGCCCGTGGGCGATCCCGAGCGTGGCGTCGTACAGCCGGGCACGGTCGAGCGCCTGGGCGATCAGCCCCGCGAGCGAGGTCATGACCGCGCGTTCCTCGGCCGGGAAACGGTGCGGCTGGTCGTAGGAGAGCACGCAGACGCCGACGGGACGCCCGGAGATGATCAGCGGCAGGAAGGCCCAGGCCTGCTTGCCGCTGACCACCCGGGCCTCCCTGTGGTGCGCCGCCATCTCCTGAGGGTCGGCGAAGAACAGCGGTACGCCGCGCGCGAGGGCGCGGCCGGCGGGGGTGAAGGCGGTGTCGATCGGCAGCCCGTCGAGGCGTTCGACGACCGCGGCGGGATATCCGCGGTGCCCGGTGATCCTCAGCCGTCCCGCGTCGGCCATGGCCAGCACCAGACCGTGGGCGCCGAAGGCGGGCATGATCTGGTCGGCGATCAGATCGACGACGTCCTGGACGCCGACCACCTCGGTCAGCGCGGCGGCCAGGTACATGAGCTGGTAGAGCTGCCCCGCGCGGGCCGGTGCCGCCTCCCGCGCCGGCCACGCGGGCGCGGGGACGGGAGGCGGCCGGGTTCCGGTCGGCACGATCCGGACGCTGATGCCGCCCGTGTCCGGGTAGAGATGGAAGTCCAGCCAGGTGTCCGGGGGCCGGAGCGCCGTGAAGGAGACGGGCTCACGGTTGATCACCGCGGCGCGGTAGCGGTCCTCGTAGCTCGGGTCGTCGAGCCAGGGCAGGGACTCCCACGGAAGCGTGCCGAGCAGCTCGCCCGGCTCACGGCCAAGGAGGGCGGCGCCTCCCGAGCTGAGGAAGGTGACGCGTCCGGTGAGATCGAGGGCGCACGAGCCGCCCGGCAGGCGTTCGGCGAAGTCGACGGCGGCGTCGGGAACGGCCCCGGCGGTACCGGCGGCACCGGCTGCCCCGGCGGCCCCGGCCTCGCGGTCGAGCGGGAGTTCTCGCGGCGTCCCGCACGGCGGCAGGGGAGTGCCGGACGCGGCGGCCTCGGCCAGCAGCCGGGCGAGCGCACGGCAGGCGGACGCGATCCGTCCCCGCTCCCGACCGCTCAGGGCCGGCGGGTGCGTCGGCGGCCAGATCAGCAGCAGTGCCCCCCACGGCCGCGCACCCGTGACCGGTGCGGCGGCGAGCGCGCACGGGTACGGGAGCGCCACGGCGGTGCGCGGGTAGACGCGCGCCATCTCCTCCTGGCTCCCCGCCCACACCAGCCGTTCCTCACGCACCGCGTCGGCCACCGGGGCCGGAGACGCCAGCGGCACCCTGGACCAGGGGGCCGCGAACTCGGCGGGGGCACCGCACAGCAGACTCAGGCACAGGACGGGCTCGTCCGGTGAGAGCAGGTAGAGGGCGCCGACGGACGCGCCGGCGCGGCGCACCGTCTCCACGAGCGAGGCCCCCACCTCGTGGTCTGCGCCGGCCGGTCGACTCGTGCGGGTCACGCGCACCTCCCGGGTGGCGGGACGCGGCCCGGGCGCCCCACTGCTCCGGGCCTCACCCCACCACGGACGCTACGCCGTCCGGGTGGGCTCGGCACGCCACCGCGGCGGCCGCGAGGGGCGCGGAGCGGCGGGGGACGCGGGCGGGGGCGTACGGGCGGGGGCGCGCTGCGCAGGCCGTCGAGGCGGGGGGTGGCTAGGCTGGATCCGGGAATGCGGAGGCCGTGCCCGGCGGGAGTGACCACATGAGAAGACGCCACCACTTCCATATCGATCACGCGGGACACTCGGTCAGCGTCACGTTCCAGACCGGGCACACCGCGGTGGTGGAGGTCCTGGTCGACGGCAAGGAGACCGGGCACGCCACGACGACCGGCGACCGGCCGGTGGTCGTGGCGATCGAGTTGCCGACCGATCCGCCGACGCCCGCGACCGTCCGCGCCCTGCCGGGGCCGGGCATCCCGCGCTGCGTCCTCGAGGTACCGGGTTCCGAACCCCATGTCATGTCCCCGCGCCTGTACTGACGAGCAGGCGCGGAGACACCACGACGGACGCGCGACGATCACACGTCGGCTCCTGATCACCGTCTCGACCACGGCCCCTGCGGCAGCCGAGGCTCACCGCATACGCGCGTGTCGACGCCCTGTACGGCGTCTTCCGGCTTCCGTGTGCCGGGGACGTTCACCGGCCCGTCCGGCGCTGCTCCGCGGGCGAAGGGCCCGTCCCTGACCGATCGTGTCAGCAGCATCGAGGCGGCGTACGACCCACGCGACCCACGCGACCCCGGCCCCGTACGTCCGCTGCGGTCGCGCGGCCTGCGGATCCGGGACGCCGTCCCGGTCGCCCTCTCCGTCGCCGGGCCGGTTCCCCTTCCCCTCCTCCCTGATGGCCGCCGGCGCGGTGGAGAACGACGGCGACGTCGGGCCCGCCCTTGAGGGGTGTCTTGCCGATCCTGTCGGCCTGATCGACAAGACACCCTCCGGTGCTGTCTCGGGCTCCTCCTCGACGGACCGGAAGCGCGCGTCGCAGTCCTGACATGACGGCCCGTCGGTTCCGGCAGATACGGCCGGGAGATCCGGCCGGGAGGCCCGGCACCGTCGCCCGACGCGTGGCCGAGCTCCCGGCCGAGCCCGTCGCGGCACGAAGCGGGGCATCCCGGTGGAAGCCCCCATCGATCGGCGTCACCTCAGGTCAACACTGGGTAACACCAAGGGGCTTGTGGGACTGAAGGCTTCCTTCCGCACCGCCCTGTCTGGGATCTTGCGTCCACCCCACACATCACAGGACCCGGCCGGTGCCACCAGCGCCACCGGGTCATCGGAGGACGCATTGTTTTCCCACATATCGAGCCGGCTGAGACTCTCCGCCATCACGGTCGCCGCCCTCGGCGCGACCATGGCCCTCGCCGTCCCCGCCGCCCACGCGGCGCCCACCACGACCCCGGAGCCCTCGTCCGCCTCGGCGCGGACGGCGGCACCGGCGGCACCGGCGAAGACCGCCGCGGCCTGGGCGGCCGGCACCCGCGCGTACCTGGTGATCACCGCTGCCGGTGACACCTCCGCGGCGCGTGCCGCCGTCGTCAACAACGGCGGCACGGTGTTCGCCTCCTACGACGCCATCGGCGTCGTCGTGGCGCACTCGACCTCGGCGACCTTCGCCTCCACGATGCGCGCCGTGAGCGGCATCCAGCAGGTCGGCGCGACCCGTACCTCCGACGTCCCGGCCGACGCCTACAACCCGGCCCTGCCGGCGAACCCGGCGCAGTCGACCACGACGCTGACCGAGTCCAACCGCTGGGACATGACCCAGATCAAGGCGGACCAGGCCTGGGCCGTCACCACCGGCTCGTCCTCCGTGAAGGTCGGCGTCCTCGACACCGGTGTCGACGACCAGCACCAGGACATCGCGCCCAACTTCAACGCGGCCGACTCCGTCTCCTGCGCCTACGGCAAGGCGGACACCCGCGCCGGTGCGTGGCGCGACGTCGACACCCACGGCACGCATGTCGCCGGCACCATCGCCGCGGCCAAGAACGGCAAGGGCGTCATCGGCGTCGCGCCGGGCGTGAAGATCTCCTCCGTCCGCATCGCCGAGCCGACGAGCACCCTGTTCTTCGCCGAGAACACCGTCTGCGGCTTCATGTGGGCCGGTGACCACGGCTTCAAGGTCACCAACAACAGCTACTACACCGACCCGTGGCAGTTCAACTGCCCGGACAACGTGGACCAGGCCGCCATCATCGAGGGCGTGCGCCGCGCCCAGGCGTACGCCGAGGGCAAGGGTTCGCTGCAGGTCGCCGCGGCGGGCAACTCGAACTACGACCTGGCGAACAAGACGACCGACAACGCGAGCCCGAACGACTCGACGCCGGTCAACCGCACCATCACCAACGCCTGCATCGACATCCCGACCGAGCTGCCGGGCGTCGTGACGGTCGCGGCCATGGGCAGCGGCAACGTGAAGGCCTCGTACTCCAACTTCGGCAACGGCGTCATCGACGTCGCGGCCCCCGGCGGCGACGGCGCCTCGGGCGTGTACTCGACGCTGCCCGGCGGCAAGTACGGCACGAAGAACGGCACCTCGATGGCGTCCCCGCACGTGGCGGGCGTCGCGGCGCTGCTCGCCAGCGTCAACCCGGCGCTCACCCCGGCCGACCTCCGGGACCGGCTGAACTCGCAGGCCAACGACACGGCCTGCCCCTCGGACAGCCGCTGCACGGGAACGACGACGAAGAACGGCTTCTTCGGTGACGGTCAGGTCGACGCCCTGAAGGCGGTCGGCGGCAGCACCCCGCCGCCCGGCAAGTACTTCGAGAACCTGACCGACGTCGCGATCGCCGACAACGCCACGGTGGAGAGCGCGATCACGGTCAGCGGAGTGACGGGCAACGCGCCCGCCACCCTCAAGGTGGGTGTGGACATCAAGCACACCTACATCGGTGACCTGAAGGTCGACCTGGTGGCCCCGGACGGCACCGTGTACACGGTGCACAACCGCACCGGCAGCGGCACGGACAACATCGTCCAGACCTTCACCGTCAACGCCTCGTCGGAGGTCGCGAACGGTGTCTGGAAGCTCCGCGTCAACGACAACGCGAGCCAGGACACGGGCAAGATCGACGCCTGGAACCTGACCTTCTGACCTGCTGACCCCCGGGCCTCGTGACCATCGGTCACCGGCCCGGGGCACGCACTCACGGTGGGCGGGGCCGTCGGCCCCGCCCACCTCCGTGTGTCCGGAGGTCCGTCGGAATGCCGGTCCTCCTGGCGCTTCGGCCCGCGCCGTTCGGCATCCGGGGCGGAATCCCGGCGTTCCGGCAGGTCACCCCGTGTCCGGAGGCCGTCGGGAGCACGCTCGGACGCCGTATGAAAATGGTTTCCACGTGAAGGACGGGTGGAGAGAGGCACGGCCCGGGCTGCCCGGGAGGGCGACCGGGAGGACGATGGAAGCGGTTGGGCCCCGCGCGCAGCCCCCGGCAGCCCGGCACGTGTAAGGGAGGACCCGCCATGGACGCGGCCGACGCCTACCGCAGCGTGCACCCTGCCGGCTCCCTCGCCACGCCCGAGCACGGGGGCCTGCTCGACATGCTGGGTGTCGCCGCGATCGTCCTCGACGCCGGCGGACGCATCACCCTGTGGAGCCCCCAGGCGGAGAAGCTGTTCGGCTGGACCGCCGAGGAGGCGCTCGGCCGGTACGCGGCCCGCCTGCTGGTCGCCGAAGAGGACGCCGGGCTCGTCCTCGACCTGTTCGCCCAGGTCATGACGGGCGGCGGAAGCTGGGCGGGGGTCTTCCCGATCCGGCACAAGAACGGCAGCTCCCGTCCCGTGGAGTTCCGCAACATGCGGCTCACCGACCAGGCGGGTGGCCGGTACGCGCTCGGCATCGCCGCCGACGAGTCCGTCGTCCGCGGCATCGAACGCAATCTCGCACTGTCCGCGCAACTGGTGGCCCAGTCGCCGACCGGGGTGGCCGTCGCCGACACCGACCTGCGCCTCGTCCTGGTCAACCCGTCCTTCGAGCGGATCACCGGCCGGTCCGCCCAGGGCTGCCTCGGTCACGAGGCAGCCGAGAACCTGCCGTTCGGCGAGCGCGAGGACGTCGAGGAGACGATGCGCCAGGTGCTCGCCACCGGCACCCCCCGGCTCGACCGCTTCGCCACCGAGCGCCCCCACCACGGCGGCAACGGCAGTAACCGGGCGTGGCGGGTCTCGTACTACCGGCTCGAGGACTCCATCGGCCGGGTGATCGGTGTCGTCGCCACCGTGCTCGACGTCTCCGAGCAGTACCGCGCGGACCTGCAGAGCTCCCAGGCCCGTCGCCGTCTCGCGGTGATCGCCCAGGCGTCCACGCGCATCGGCACCACGCTCAACCTGGAGCAGACCGCCCGCGAACTCGCCGACACCGTCGTCCCCGACCTCGCGGACATCGCCGCCGTCGACGTCCTGGACGCCGCCCTCCACCCGCGCACCCTGCACCGGCCGACCAGCGCCCCCACCGCCTTCCGGGCCCTCGCCGTCAAGACCGCCTACGCCACGGGCGCCGCCCGGGCCGCGGACCCGGTCGGCGAGATCACCCGGTACGAGGCCGACCGCCTCGTCACCCGCTGCGCCGCCACCGGCCGCACCGTCCATCTGGCCCACGTACGCCCCGAAGACCTCCCCCGCATCGCCCGGGACGCGACGGCCGCCACGATCCTGGCCGACGCCGGCATCCACTCCTACCTCGCCGTACCGCTCATCGCCCGCGGCGAGGTCCTCGGCGCGCTCGACCTCAAGCGGGCCCGCAACCCGCTGCCCTTCACCGCCGACGACATCCTGCTCGCCGAGGAGCTCGCCGCCCGCGCCGCCGTGTGCATCGACAACGCCCGCTGGTACCAGACCCAGCTCCAGGCGGCCACCACGCTGCAACGCCACCTGCTGTCGCGCACCCCGCCCGATCCGCCGGGGCTGAAGGTCGCCTGCCGCTACCAGCCCGCCGGAACCGCCGGACACGTCGGCGGCGACTGGTTCGACGTCATCCCCCTCACCGACGGCACCACCGCCCTCGTCGTCGGCGACGTGATGGGCTCCGGCATCAACGCCGCCGCCACCATGGGCCAGTTGCGCACCGCCACCCGTACGCTGACCCGGCTCGGCCTCGAACCGGACGAGGTCCTGCGGCACCTCGACGTCCTCACCGGTGAACTCGACGAGATCATCGCCACCTGCGTCTACGCCCTGTGCGACCCGGCCGCCGGGCTCTGCCGCATCGCCCTGGCCGGCCATCCGCCGCCCGCCCTGACCCGGCCCGGCCACCCGCCCACCCTGCTCGACCTGCCGCCCGGCGCACCCCTCGGCGCCGCCGAGAACATCCCGTTCACCACCACCCGGGTCGACCTGCCGCCCGGCGCCCGGCTCTTCCTGTACACCGACGGCCTCCTGGAGAGCCGCCACCACGCGCTCGACAGCCGCATGGACGCCCTCGTGCGGCATCTCTCCGGCTCCCCGCTGCCCCTCGAAGCCACCTGCGACGAACTGCTCGCCACCCTGCCCGACCCGGACAGCGACGACGACGTCGCCCTCCTCATCGCCGAAGCCGCCGCCACGGACCAGGACACCACCGGCACCCCCTAGGGGGGTGTCTTGCCGATCTTGCCGGGCTGATCGACAAGACACCCCTCTAGGATCCAGGGCATGATCGCCGAGCTGCAGTGCGTGGTGCTGGACTGTCCCGAACCCCGGAAGCTCGCCGAGTTCTACCGGGCGCTCCTCGGCGGTGCCGTCGACCGGGAGGACCGCCGGTGGGCCGTCGGCGAGGACTGGTCGACCCTGCACACGCCGTCCGGGTTCGTCCTCGCCTTCCAGCGGGCGGCCGACCACCGTCCGCCGCGCTGGGGCGACCCCGCGGCGCCGCAGCAGCTCCACCCGGACTTCGGGGTGGCCGACCTCGACCGGGCCCACGACGAGGTGGTCGCCCTCGGGGCCACCGTGCTGGACGAGGGCGCAGGCGGGCGCTCCTGGCGCGTCTACGCCGACCCCGCCGGGCACCCCTTCTGCCTGGTCCGCCACTGACCCCCGGATACGGCGTCGGCCACGGTCGACCGCGCCGGCGGCGCGTCCGGCGCCCGGCGCGGAACATGCGCCGGACCTGTGGAGGTGCGAGAGTCGATCCATGTCGCGAAACCACGCGCCTCTCTTCACCCTGGACGGGACCGGGCAGGTGGTGCGCTGGAGCCTGGGCGCCGAGCGCCTGTTCGGCCGCCGGGACGAGGAGGCCGTCGGGCGGAGCGTGCCCGAGCTCCTCTCCACGGGTCCCCCCGACGGCCGCTGGCTCGTCGGGCGCGTGCCCGGCGGCTCCGGCGAGCCGGAATGGGGCGTGTGGCAGGCCGGGGAGGACATGGGCGACCTGGACGAGGCCGTGCTCGACGCCGTCTTCACCCAGTCCGCCGTCGGTCTGCACGTCCTCGACCGCGACCTGCGCGCGGTCCGGGTGAATCCCGTGGCGGTGGGCATGCGTGGCGTCCCCCGAGAGGAGATCATCGGTCGGCCCGTCGTCGAGGTGTACGCCACGGAGGGCGTGACCGGCGTCGAGGGCCTGCTGCGCGAGGTGCTGGAGACCGGCAGGCCCGCCCGGGACGTACTGGTCCGCCTGCGACCGCGCCTCGACCCGCAGCACGAGCACGTCTTCTCGACGGCCGTCCACCGTCTGGAGGACGGTTCCGGAGAGCCGCTCGGCGTGGTGGTGACGGCCGTGGACGTCACCGACCGCGAACGGGCGCAGGCCCGCCTGCGCCTGCTGCACGACGTCCACGAGCGGATCGGCAGCAGCCTGGACGTGGAGCGCACCGCCCGGGAACTCGTCGAGGTCACCGTGCCCGACTTCGCCGACTCGGTCCTGGTGGCCCTGACGGACGCGGTCCTGCGGGGCAGGGCCCCGGACCTGGTCCCCGAGGAGGGCGCACCGCTCCTGCGCTGTGCCGCCGCCGGCGGAGCGGACGGTGCCGCGCCGGCCGCGGAGGTCGGTACCGTCCTGCTGCCCGGACTCTTCGGCGACGAGCTCCCGAAGGCTCCGACACTGCTGCCCACCGGGGACGCGCCCGGCGGAGTGGGGGGAGGCGGTCCCGGGGGACTCCGGCTGGTCGCCCCCCTCGCGGTGCGCGGCCAGATCTTCGGCGTCGTCGCCTTCGCGCGCCACGGCACCTCCGACCCCTTCGGCCCCGACGACCTCGCCCTCGCCGACGGCATCGTGGCGCGCACGGCGACCTGCCTGGAGAACGCTCTGCGCTTCACGCGCGAGCACATCGTCATGACCGCCCTGCAGAGCTGGTCGCTGCGGCAGGAGCAGACGACGCAGCGCGCCGTCGAGGTCGCCCAGCGCCACCGACCCGGTGGCCGCGGCGGCGGATCCTGGTTCGACGTCATCCCGCTGCCCGGTGCCCGGGTCGCCCTCGTGGTCGGGCAGGTCCAGCACGCCGGCCTCAGCGCGGTGGCGACCATGAGCCGGCTGCGGACCGCCGTCCACAGCCTCACCACGCTCGACCTGGACCCGCACGAACTCCTGGCCCGGCTGCACGCCACCACCCGCCGCCTGGCCCGGGAGCAGGGACCTGCCCCCCGGCCCGGCGAACCCACCGCGAGCTGTACGTTCGCGGTCTACGACCCCGCCGACGGACGGCTCGAGGTCGCCCGGGCGGGCAGCTCCCTCTTCGCCGTCGTGCGGCCCGACGGCTCGGTGGACCCCGAGCCGGTGGGCGAAGGACCTCTCCTCGGCGCCGACGGGCCGCCCTTCGCGAGCGCCGTCCACGTGCTCCCGGAAGGCAGCACCGTGTGCCTCGCCTCCGCCGCGCGTGAGGGCGACGCGGACCCGACGACCGAGCGGCTGGTGGCCGCCCTCGGCCGGCCGGACCATGGCCCCGAGCCGATGGCGGACGCCGTGCAGCGCATCCTCGAGCCCGACCGCGTCCTGCTGGTCGCCCGGACCCGGCTCCTGCCCCCGGACGAGCTCAGGGAGTGGGACGTGCGGTTCGCCCCCTCGGCGGTGGCCGAAGCGCGGGCCCACGCGGCGGAGCTCCTCGCGGAATGGGAGGTGCCCGTCGACCCCTTCGAGGTGAAACTCGTCGTCAGCGAACTCGTCACCAACGCCGTCCGCTACGGCGCCGCGCCGATCACCCTGCGGCTCCTCAGGAGCGACCGCGCGCTGATCTGCGAGGTCATCGACAGTGCCCCGACCGCCCCGCACCTGCGCCACGCCAAGGCCGTCGACGAGGGCGGACGCGGCCTCCACATCTGCGCGACCGTGGCCGAGGGCTGGGGCGTGCGCTACGCGGACGACAGCAAGACGGTCTGGGCCGAGATCGCGCTGGCACCGCAGGCGTAGGTCCGGTCCGGGTCATCCTCCCGCGCCCCTGGTGGACCGCCCGCCCCGACCGGCCCGGACCCGCGCAGCGCCGGGCGACCGCCGTGCCCGGCTTCTCGGGCCCGCTCGGCCCCCGCGAGGGCGACACCCCCTCCGGTAATCTGACCCCTCCCCCCACGAGGAGTTGTGTCAGTGGAGTTCCGGCTGCTCGGAGCGGTGTCCGTCGTCACCGGGGCAGGCGAACCGGCCCTCGGTCCCGCCAAGCGCCGCAGCCTGCTGGCGGCGCTGCTGCTGCGGCCCAACCGCCCCGTCCCCGTCGAGCAGTTGACGGCCGCCCTCTGGCACCACGAGCCGCCGCCCCGGGCGCGCAGCGTCATCCAGGGGCACGTGTCCCGCCTGCGGGCGCTGCTCGCCGACGCGCAGGCGGAGACCCACGGCGTCGAACTGGCCACGCAGGGACCGGCGTACGTCCTGCGGATGCCGGAAACCCTCCTGGACGCCCACCGGTTCGAGGAGCTCGTCACCCTCGCCCGCGGGCAGCGCGCGCCCGCCGAAGGCGTCGCGAGGTACGAGGAGGCGCTGGCGCTGTGGCAGGGCCCCGCGCTCACCGGCGCGTACCCGAGCCCACCGCTCCAGGCCGCCGCCCACGCGCTGGAGGAACTGCGGCTGGCCACCGTCGAGTCGCTGGCCGCCGGGTACGCGCGCCTGGGGGAGCACGCCCGGGCCGCGGCCGTACTGCGGGCCGAGGCCGACGCGCATCCACTGCGCGAATCCCTGTCCGCCGCCCTGATGACGGCCCTGCGCCGCGCGGGCCGCCGCTCCGAGGCGCTCGACTGGTTCCACCGCACCCGCCGGCTGCTCGCCGACGAACTGGGCGTCGACCCCGGCCGGGAACTCGCGGACGCCTACGCGTCGGCCCTGAGCGGCGAGGACGGCGACGGCGACGCCGTCCGGCCGCACGACCGGCCGGCCGTCCCGCTCACCGCGTACGAACCGTCGACGCCGCCGCCCATGGCGCCGGTCGACCTGCTGCCGCGCATGCCCCGCGGCTTCCACGGCCGCACCGCCGAACTCACCGCCCTGTCCCGCGCCGCCGCCGGCGAGGCGCCCGTCTGCCTCGTCACCGGGCCGGCAGGCGTGGGCAAGACGGCCCTCGTGGTGCACTGGGCCCACCGCAACCGGGCCGGCTTCCCGGACGGTCTGCTCCACGCGGACCTGCGCGGCTTCGGGGACACCGGCGAACCGACCCCGCTGGAGGTGCTGCGGGAGTTCCTGCCCGCCCTCGGGGTCCCGCCCCGCCGGATCCCGGAATCGGTGAACGGCGCGTCCGCCCTGTTCCGTTCCCTGGCCGCCGACCGCCGGCTCCTCGTCGTGCTGGACAACGCGCGCGGCTCCGAGCAGGTCCGCGGCCTGCTGCCGGGCGGGGTCCGCTGCGTCACCGTGGTCACCAGCCGGTACCGGCTGCGCGGACTGATCGCCTCGGACGCCGCCCGCCCCGTCCCCGTCGACGTGCTCGAACCCGAGGACGGCACGGCCCTGCTCCGTGCCGTCCTCGGAACGGAGCGCGTCACGGCCGAGGCGGTGTCCGCCCGGCGCCTCGCCGAGCTGTGCGGCGGTCTTCCCCTCGCGCTCCGGGTGGCGGCGGCCCGCCTCGCGGACCAGCCGGAGTGGTCCCTGAGCGCGATGGCCGACGAACTCTCCGACGAGTCGCGGCGGCTGAGCCTGCTCGACGTCGAGGACACGGGCGTCCGGGCGGCACTGCGGCTGACCGTGCGCCGGCTTCCCGAGGACGCCGCCCACCACTTCGCCCACCTGGGCCGTCACCCCGGTACCCATGTCGACCGCTACACGGCCGCCGCTCTGGCCGGCACCGGACCGGACGAGGCCGACGCCGCGCTGGACCGGCTGGCCGCGGCCCACCTCGTCACCCGGACCGCGCCGGGGCGTTGGACCCTTCACGACCTCGTACGGCTCTACGCGCGCGGCCTGGAAGCCGGGGCCGACACGGTCGTCCGGGTCCTCGACCACACCGTGGCCACGGCGCTGGCGGCGGCCGGCGCGGCCGAACCGGCGGCCGAGTCCTGCTTCGCGCTCCCCGCGGACTTCCACGCCCCGCCGGCGATCCGGGAGTTCGCGGACCGCGCGCAGGCCATGGACTGGTACGCGGCCGAACGCGACGACCTGGTCCTGGCGGCCGAAGCCGCGCACGGCGCCGGACTGCACGGCCGGACCTGGCGGATCGTCCTGGCGCTCTGGCCGCAGATCGTGTGGCGGGTCCGCGGCGGCTGGACTCCGCTGCTGGAGACGGCACTCGCGGCGACCCGGGCCGACGGCGACGTCCGCGCCGAGGCACGGGTCCTCGCCCTGCTCGGCTGGGTGCTGACCGAGGAGGGCCGCACGCGCGAGGCGCTGGTCCGGCTGGAGGCCGCCCCCGCGTTGGCCGCCCGGGCCGGTGACCCGCGCGGCGAGGCGACCGCGCTGGTCAACCTCTCCCTGGTCCAGGCGGAGCTGGGCGGCCTCGACGAGGCGGCGGAGCGCTGCGTGGCCGCCGCCCGGCTGGCCCGCACCACGGGCGACCGCCACACCGAGCGGCTCGCCCTGCACCATCTGGCGCGGCACCGGCTGGCCGCCGAGGAATGGCAGGAGGCGTTCGACGCGGCGACCGCCGCCCTGGACCTGGAGGACCCGCGGGAGACGCCGTCGGCGTCGCGCGTGCTGCTGTGCACGGCGGCGGGGGAGGCCCTGCTGGGCCGGGGCGACGAGGCCGAGGGCATCCGTCGCCTGGAGCGCGCCGCCCTCGACGCGGAGGCGTCCGGCTTCGACGAGGGGGCGGTCGCGGCGCTGGGCGTGCTGCTGCGGGTCTCACCGGACGTGGGGCTGCGCGCCCGCTACGACATGGCTCAGGCCCGCCTGACGGCGCGGGCCTGAGCGGACGCTCCCGGCCGACGGCCGCACCGGACCGGTCGTCGGCCCCGCAACGGGTGCGCCCCGCCGCTCACACCGCACGGGGCGGATCCGCGGGACCCGGCCCCGTGCGGGGAACGCGTGCCCGGTCATCTCCCGTCGTCGCTCCCGCGGCTCTGGAACCGCCGCGTCCAGCGGATCACCAGGCGCATGAGCCAGATCAGCGTCAGCACCCACACCGTCGTGAAGGCCCAGATCAGAGCGGGCTTCTCGGTGGCGATGCCGAGGACCAGGAGCGCCAGGGACACCACGCCGAGCACCGCCAGGACACGACCCGAGGGCCGTCTGCCCGCTCTCCGGGAACGCCCCGCCGACGGGTGGCCGGTGCGGCCGGTGCCTGCCGTGTGCGGATCGGGGGCGAGATCGCCCCGGCGCAGATCCTCCTCCAGTTCGGCCAGGATGCGCCGCTCGCGCGGGGAGAGCCGTGGTCCGTCCATCGCCGACACCTCCTTCGGTCCGGCGGGACGCCCCGGCGGGCGGCCTCGGCCTTCGTGTACCGACCCCCGGTTCAAGCGTGCCTCACCGCGCCGCTCCGGTCCTCCCGAGAGCAGATCCCGTGCGCGTGACCCCGAGGCCGAGACGCGTCCGCGGGTAGAATCCGGAGCGGAAACCCCCAGCTCCGGACGTCCACGAAACGGCGGAACGGAGGTCCCCTTGCCCGGCTCCCCGAGCCCGAAGGGCCCGTCCGACCACGCGGACCGCGCCGGCCGCACCGGATTCCCCGACGAGATCCGGCGGCTGCGGGCACGGCTCGCACGCAGCCATCTCCTCGACCTCGCGACCGGCGTCCTCGCCGCGCAGCTGCGCCTGTCCCCGGCCGAGGCCGCCGAGCACCTGGCCGCGCTCGCCGACGCGACCGGCCTCACCGCCGAGGATCTCGCGGCGGACATCGTGAACGCCGTCGGCGACGTCGCCGGGCCCCCGCTCACCGTCCCGGCCGAGGAGGCCGACGCGCCCCCGCCCCACCCGGGCCCCGCCCGCCGGGCCCGCCGCGCCGCCGCGGCGGCCGAGACCGCCGACAGCGTCGGCGAGGCCGCCCGGACCCTGCTGGCCGAGGGACTCGCTCCGCACGGCGCGGAGAGCCTGTGGCTGTGGCGGAGGGCCGACTCGGGATGTCTACGGCTCGCCGGACACGCGGGCGTGGGCGCCTCCGAGGCGGCGGCATGGAACTGGATCCCCCCGGCGGCGCCCGGGCCCTTCCGTAGCGTCCTGAAGGACGCCGTCCCCGTCTGGCTGGACGACGGACCGCAGGGTGACACGTTCCTCCCGGGCCCGTCGGCGCACGCCGCCCGCGCCGTGCTGCCGCTGCGCCGGCGCGGCACGACGGTCGGTCTCGCCCTCGTCGGCTGGCCCGGCCCCGCCGCCCTCGACACCACCGTTCGGCGAGCCGTCACCGGCCTGATGGAGGTGGCGGGCACGGTCCTGGACGCCGACGACGCCGAGGAGCCGGCCGCCCCGGTCCTCGTGGACGTGCTCGACGCGCTCGCCCGCCCCGCCATGCTGCTGCGCGCGGGCGGGGACGGCGGCTCGCCGACGGTGGAACACGTCAACGAGGAGGGCGTCGCGGCGCTCGGGGACGCGTCCCCCGCCGGCGACCGCTCCCTCTCCCTCTCCCTCGTCTTCCCGCTGGTCCACAGCGACCTCGCCCACCTGGCACGCCGTGCGGTCGACACCGCCCGCGTCCAACGGGCCGCCCGCCTCCCCGCCACCGCCCGGCCCGGACAGGCGCCGCTCCTCGACGTGCGCGTCCTGCCGGCCGGCGCCGAGCGGGCCGTGGTGCTCTGGCACACGGTCGGCGACGTGGGCATCGCCACGCGCCGGGCCGTGGCGCGACTGCAGAGCGTGGCCACCTTCCAGGACAGCCTGGCCGACGCCGGGACGGTCTGGTCGGAGCAGGCGTTCGACATGTTCGGGATGGCGCGCGACGAGCCGCCGGTGCCCCTGCTCGGGCTGCGGGCGCGGGTGCACCGGGACGACGGCGAGGCCCTCACCGAGCTGCTGACCACCCTCACGCAGCGCCGGAGCGGCGCGCAGACGGTGCTCCGGATCGTGCTCCCCGACGGGAGGGTGCGCCATGTACGCGTGGCGGCCGAACCGCTGCTCACCGGAGACACGCTCACCGGCTTCGCCGGGGTGTTCCAGGACGTCTCGGACAGCCGGCGCACCGAGGTCGCGCTGACGGCGACCTTCGACCACCTCACCGAGGTCCGCAACCAGGCGGAGATGCGGCACCAACTCGCCCTCCAGCTCCAGCAGGCGATCGTGCCCGAGGTCCCGGGCGTCCAGGAGCTCCCCGGCGACCTCGTGGTGGCCGTCCGCTACCGGCCGGCCGCGGAGGAGTACCGGGTCGGCGGCGACTGGTACGACGTCCTCGAACTGCCCGACGGCCAGGTCCTGATGACCGTCGGTGACATCGCGGGCCACGGGATCGACTCCGTCACCGGGATGGTCGCGCTCCGCAACGCCCAGCGCGCGCTCGCCTTCACCGGTCACCCGCCCGGGCGCCTGATGGGCTGGCTCAACGAGGTCACCCTGCGCACCGGCGGCGGCATCACCGCGACCGCGGTGTGCGCGCTGTACGACCCCGAGGACCGCGGGCTGGTCTGGTCGAGCGCCGGGCACCTGCCCCCGCTGCTGATCCGGGACGGTCGGGCCCGCCTGCTCGACCCGCCGCGCGACATCCTGCTCGGCGCCGCGCCCGCGATCACGTACCGCGAACAGCGCACCCCGCTCCGCCCCGGCGACACGCTGCTGCTCTACACCGACGGCCTGATCGAGCGCCGCCGCGACGAGCTCGGCTTGGGCCTCGAACGGCTGGTGGCCGAGGCGGAGCGCCTCGCGGGCCGGGCACCGGACCGGCTCGTGGACGGCCTGCTCAGCGCCGCCACGGGCGACACGGACGACGACACGAGCATCGTGGCGGTACAGCTCCGCGGGCGGGCCCGGGGCCACTGAGGCGACGGGCCGGGCCGGGTACGGGTCCGGGCCCCACGGGAGCCCCGCCGCACGGACGACGGCGCGCCGGAGCCGGACGAGCCGGTCCGGTCCGCCCGTCAGTCCCGCAGCCAGGCGCGGATCTTGGCCGCCAGCTCCGCCTCGTCCACCGGCTTGGCGACGTAGTCGTCGGCGCCCGCCTCCAAGGCGCGCGCACGGTCGCCCGGCATGGCCTTCGCCGTCACCACGATCACCGGGAGCGTGGTCCGGCCGGGCAGCCTCCGTAGTTCCTTGATGGCCGTGTAGCCGTCCATGCCGGCCATCATCACGTCCATCAGGACGAGCCGGATCTCGTCGTGCGCGGCGAGCAGGTCGAGCCCGGCACGACCGCCGTCCGCCGTGAGGACGTGCAGGCCCTGGCCTTGGAGGACCTCGGTGAGGGCGAAGACGTTGCGGACGTCGTCGTCGACGACCAGCACGGTGGCCCCTCCTGCCGTCGGCACCGGGGCGCCGCCGACGGCGGTCCCCGTGGAGACGACGACCCCCTGGGCGGCTTCCCGGCCCGCCTCCGAGGCCGCGAGCGCCCCGTCGCCGCCCGCCGGGTGCGCGGCGGGGAGGTAGAACGTGAAGCGGCTGCCCCGGCCCGGCGTGCTCGCCACCTCGATCGTGCCCCCGAGGAGCCCGGCCACCTCGCGGCTGATGGAGAGCCCCAGGCCCGTGCCGCCGTACCGGCGCGCGGTGGTCCCGTCGCCCTGCTGGAACGCCTCGAAGATGTTCTCCAGTCGCTCGACGGGGATGCCGACGCCGGTGTCCGTCACCCGGAACGCGAGGACGGGCCGGCCCTCGCGCACGGCGGACGGCGCCTCCTGCGGATCCGCCCAGGCGACCGAGAGCTCGACCTTGCCCTCGTCGGTGAACTTCAGCGCGTTGGAGAGCAGGTTGCGCAGGATCTGCCGCAGTCGCGCCTCGTCGGTGGTGAGCTCCTCGGGCACGTCGGGCGCGACCGTGACGGCGAACTCCAGCGCGCGTTCGTCGGCCACCGGTCCGAAGGTCGCCTCCAGGTACTCGATGAGCTCGCGCAGGGCGAACGGCTCGTGCCGGATCTCCATCTTGCCCGCCTCGACCTTCGACAGGTCGAGGATGTCGTTGATCAGCTGGAGCAGGTCGGAGCCCGCGGAGTGGATGACCTCGGCGTAGTCGATCTGCTTGTCCGTGAGGTTCCCCTGGGGGTTCTGCGCGAGCAGCCGCGCCAGGATCAGGAGGCTGTTGAGCGGGGTGCGCAGCTCGTGGCTCATGTTGGCGAGGAACTCCGACTTGTACATCGAGGTCCGCGACAGCTGCTGGGCCCGCACCTCCAGCTCCTGGCGCGCCTGCTCGATGACCAGGTTCTTGGACTCGATGTCCCTGTTGCGCTGCGCGAGGAGCGTGGCCTTCTCCTTCAACTCCGCGTTGGATCGCTGGAGTTCCTGCTGCCGGATCCGCAGCTCCTCGGAGCTGGAGCGGAGCTCGTCGGCCAGGCGCCGGGACTGGCCGAGCAGTTCGTCGGTGCGCAGATTCGCGAACAGCGAGCTCAGGACGGCTCCCGCGCTGTCCACGAACCGGTCGAGGAAGTCGCGCTGCAACACGGTGAAGGGACGCAGCGCGGCGAACTCGACGACGCCGAGGACCTGTTCCTCCACCACGATCGGCAGCACGACCAGCGTGCTCGGCTCGGCGGAGCCCGCCCCGGAGACGATGGTCGCGTATCCGGCGGGCACCTGCTCGGCGACGAGGGCGCGCCGGTCGCGCGCGGCCTGCCCCACCAGGGACTGACCCGACCGGAACCGGCGCTGCGGCTCGTCCGGGTCGTCGGGGGAGCCGTAGGAGGCGGTCATGACGAACTCGGTGCCGCGCTCGTCGTCCCGCGCGAGGAAGAAGGCCCCGTACTGGGCGGAGATCAGGGGCGGCACCTCGGTCATGCTCAGTTCGGCGATCTGGGGCAGGCTCCGGGTGCCCTGCAGGAGCCCGGTGATCCGGGCGAGGTTGGTCTGCAGCCAGTCCTGCTCCTCGTTGGCCCGGGTGGTGGCCCGCAGCGACTCGACCATCGAGTTGATGTTGTCCCGCAGCTCCCCGACCTCGCCGGGCGCCTCGACGGCGATGGAGCGGGTCAGGTCGCCCTCGGCGACGGCGCTGGTGACCGCGGCGATGGCGCGGACCTGCCGGGTGAGGTTGCCGGCGAGCTCGTTGACGTTCTCGGTGAGGCGCTTCCACGTGCCGGAGACGCCCTCGACCTCGGCCTGGCCGCCGAGCTTGCCCTCCGTGCCGACCTCGCGGGCGACCCGGGTGACCTCGGCGGCGAACGAGGACAGCTGGTCGACCATGGTGTTGATCGTGGTCTTCAGCTCCAGGATCTCGCCGCGCGCCGAGACGTCGATCCGGCTGGTCAGGTCGCCCTGGGCGACGGCGGTGGTGACCTGGGCGATGTTGCGGACCTGGTTGGTCAGGTTGTCCGCCATCGAGTTGACGTTGTCGGTCAGGTCCTTCCAGGTGCCGGAGACCCCGCGGACGGTGGCCTGGCCGCCGAGCTTGCCCTCCGTGCCGACCTCGCGGGCGACCCGGGTGACCTCCTCGGCGAAGGAGGACAGCTGGTCGACCATGGTGTTGATGGTCTGCTTCAGTTCCAGGATCTCGCCGCGCGCGTCCACCCGGATCTTCTGCGTGAGGTCCCCGCGGGCGACCGCTGTCGCCACCTGGGCGATCGACCGCACCTGGGACGTCAGGTTGTCGGCCATCTGGTTGAACCCGGAGGTCAGTTCCTGCCACACGCCACGCGCCTGCGGCTCGCGGACCCGGCCGCCGAGCAGTCCCTGCCCGCCGACCTCGCCGGCGACGCGGGTGACCTCGGAGGTGACGAGCGTGAGCTGGACGACCATGTCGTTGTAGACCCCGGCGATCTCGCCGTGGATGCCTCCCGCGGCCCCGGCCAGCCGGACGGACAGGTCCCCGTCCCGCACCGCGGTGAGTCCGGCCAGCAGCTGCCGGAGGCCGTCCTCGCCGAACTCCGCGTGCGTCAGGTCCGTGCCGGCGGGTGGTCTGCGCTCTGCCATGAGGACCTCGCACAGGACGATCGGGCAACGGCCCGGGCGCGGAGCACGGTCGCTTGCCGCACCACGTCTCCACTTTAGGACGTGTCCCGTCGATCAGGCCGGATCGACGGGCAGGGCGCCGGGAGCCCCGCGGGACCGGCGGGACACCCCCTACGCCGTGGGTGTCCCGCCCGCCCCGGTCGAGTCGGAGGGACCCCTCTCCGCGGTCAGCACCTCCACCTCGAACCAGACCGCCTTGCCCGGGCCCCTCGGTACCCAGCCCCAGGCCGCCGAGAGCCGCTCCAGCAGGTACAGACCGTGACCGGAGGCGCGCTCCGCCCGGTGCGGGCCGTGGGGCCGGGGGCGTACCGGGCTCGTGTCGCTGACCTGTACCCAGAGCCGGCCGTCCGTGCGGTCGAGCCGCAGCTCGTACGGGACGCCACCGTGGGCGCACGCGTTCGCGACGATCTCCGAGACGAGGAGCAGGGCGTCGCCGGGGGCGAGCCGCCCCGGGTCGCCCGCCGGGCCGAACCAGTCCGAGAGGGCCCGGCGGGTGAGGTCGCGGCACTCGCTCACCACACCGGACCCGCCACGCAGGTCGTACCGCCGTGTGCGGGAGGTCGCCCGGTCGTTACCGATGGCCATGCTGTGCCGCTGTCCATGGAGATTCCGTGTCAAACCACCCAAAGGGGGGCATTCTTTATGCAGGGCGTCCGCCCGACGGCCCTGCCGTCGCCCGCCAGGCCACGGCGCAGGGTCGACTCCTCCGTGGAGGGACACGCATGGCCACCACCGGGACACCGATCGCCATCGACCGGCCGCAGACCGACGCCGCGCTGCGTCGGGCGGCGCTGGGCGGAGTGCCGGAGACGGCCAGGCCGACGGCCGTCCCCACCGGCGAGGCCCGCACCCTCTCCGCCGCGCTCTTCACGCGCCTGGCGGAGCTGGAGGAAGGGACGCGCGAGTACGCGTACGTCCGCAACACCCTCATCGAGCTCAACCTCAGCCTGGTCAAGTTCGCCGCCCGCAGGTTCAGGAACCGGGCCGAGCCGATGGAGGACATCATCCAGATCGGCACGATCGGGCTGATCAAGGCGATCGACCGCTTCGACCCCGAGCGCGGCATCGACTTCTCGGCGTTCGCCCTGCCGACCGTGGTCGGCGAGATGAAGCGCTTCTTCCGTGACACCAGCTGGGCCGTTCGGGTGCCCCGCCGCCTCCAGGAACTGCGCATCGACGTGGCGAAGGCCGTCGATGTCCTGGAGCAGCGGCTCGGGCACCGTCCCAGCCGCGCCGAACTCGCCGACCACCTCCACATCGACGTGGAGAGCGTCGCCGAGGGCGAACTGGCCTCGAACGGCTACGTCGCCCGGTCGCTCGACGCGCCGGCCGGGGAGGACCGCGCCGACCCGGGCACGGGCACCCGGCACCTGGCCGCCGAGGAGTCCTCGTACGAGCTGGTCGAATGCCTGGAGTCGCTGAAGCCGCTCATCGCCGGGCTCGACGCCCGGGACCGGGAGATCCTCTCGCTGCGGTTCGGCCAGGAACTCACGCAGGCGCAGATCGGCGAGCGCCTCGGCCTCTCCCAGATGCACATCTCGCGTCTGCTCGCCCGGATCCTCGACGAACTCAAGGACGGTCTCCTCGACGACCCCGGTGCCACGGCGGACGGGACGGTCGTCTGACCTCCACCCACACCACCTTGCCGCCCGTGCCCCCGCCCCGGATCTCGGAGCCCCAGTCGCCCGCCAGCCGGTCCAGCACCATCAGCCCGTGCCCGCCGGGCAGGGACGGCGAACGCGCCGGGTAGGCGTGCGGGTGCTCGGGGTTCGCGTCCGAGACCTCGAAGCGCAGGTACCCGTCCGCGTGCCGCAGCACCAGCTCCTCCGGCCCGCCGGCGTGCAGGCACGCGTTCGTCACCACTTCGGACACCAGCAGCAGGACGTCGTCCACCCGCTGCTCGGCCTCCTCGCTCTCGGCGGGGATCCAGCCCCAGTCCGCCAGAGCCTCCGTGGTGAAGTCCCGGCACCGGCCGACCACGCCCTTGGTGCCGGACAGTACGAGCCGTCGCACCTGTGCCATCTTGCCGTCCTGGTCGCCCATGTCTCCCTCCGCAACCGCGGGTCCCGCGTGGTTATTCACCCTGCCCGCTGTCCGCCAGTGCATCCGCGAGACCGTCGTACACCCGGAAGACCCTCCGGGCACCGGTGATCTCGAACATCCGGTCCACCGGCGCGTGCAGCCCGGCGAGGTCCACCCGCCCTCCGCTCTCCATCAGCCGCAGTCGCGTCCTGAGCAGGACGTTCAGTCCCGTGGAGTCGCAGAACCGCAGATCCGAGCAGTCGATCACGATCCTCGTCGTGCCGTCCTGCTCCTCCAGTGCGCTCTGCAGGGGATGCGCCGTGTCGTGGTCCAGCTCGCCGGTCAGCGCCAGGACGACCACACCGGGTGTCCCGGCCTGGCGCGTCTCCACGAGGAACCTCTCCGCGCGCGCGGCGTTCCGGTCTCCGGTCCGGCCATGGGCCTCCATGTGCTGCCCGCCTCCTCGTGGGTAGCCGCAGATGTCCTATGTGTCTCTTGCCCCTTTTTTCATGGTTTGTGACAGGTGGATCACGGTCGACGTGTGCGGGCCCGAGGGAGGGGTAGGCGCGGGACGTCCATGCCGAGCCCCCTCGCCGGGGAGTCACACGGAAGGCGACGTCATGAGCGAGTCGAAGGACAAGGCCAAGGGCAAGGCCCAGGAGATCAAGGGCAAGGCCCAGGAACAGATCGGCGAGACCGTCGGCGATCGCCGCATGCAGGCCGAGGGCCGTGGTGAACAGGTGGCGGGCAAGGCGAAGGTCACGGCGGCCGAGGCGATGCGCCGGATGAAGAAGCACGGCGACGACATGTAGCGAGGACGTCATGATCTCCGTTGCCGACGCCCCCGGCCCCACGTCCGCGCGGGCCGGATCGGGCGTGGAACTGATCCGCCTGAGTCTGCGTTTCGCCGAGCCGGACGCCCCGGTCGCGGTCCCGGTCGCCCCCGCGGGCCGGGAACCGGCCGCCTTCCCGCTGCGGGAGGGGATCGAATGCCGGGCCGTGGTGGAGTTCCAGGTCCTCGGACGGCAGGCCACGGGCCTGCGCGTCGTGGACCGGCGCCTGCGCGACGGCGTCGCCGTCGGCGGGCGCGAGGTGGTGCTCGGGGACTTCCGGCACGGGGGTCCGTACGAGCTGTCGCTGCCCCCGGAACGGCTCCCGATCGGACCGCGGGCGCGGGGCGTGTACGAGGTGCGCGTGGCCCTGGTCGACGGCGCGGACCACGTCCTCGCCCAGCGCGCGTACCGATTCGAGATCACGAAGGACGGCGCCGCGCCGGTCGCCACGTGATCGCGCGGCGCCCGCCGGCGCCCGCCGAGGCGGCAGGGCCGCCGGACCACCCGTCCGGTGGTCCGGAACCGCCGCGGCGGCCCCGTCCCGGCCGAGGTCCGTGGACCGGCCTCGGCCGGGACGGGGCCGCGCACGGTGCCGCCGCCGCGAGGTGCGACCGCCCTCCGCGCGTGGGCTCATCTTTCTTGTGAAGAGATGGGATTGACGGCATTCGGGTGGTAGCGCGCGTCCGGTGCAACCGCCCGAACCCCTCGTGCACTCCTCGGTTTCAGTTGCACGACACCCGAGGAGGCACCCATGACGCGGCTCCAGGACTTCACCACCGCCCCGACCTCGCGGCTGGACTTCGACCCCTACCGTTTCCCCGCCCTCTTCATCGAGGACGTCCCCGAGGAGACGCACTCCGCGCACGGCTTCATGGAGGCCGTCGAGTATCCGCTGCCCGCGCCCTCGCCGGACAGCCGCATCCCGCTGCCCCTGCGCCCGGCCGACCGCCGCCGCCTGGACCTGCACGCGGCACTGACCACGGCCGGCATCGCCCCGCTGCCGGGCGACCTCGACGCCATCGAGGCGCTGTGCGCCCTGGACGACACCACGCACCATGCCCTCCAGCGCTGGATCACCCGGGCGGCGTGACCGCCGAGGCCGGCACGCTCGCCGGCCGGCCGGACACCTGAGTCCGCGGCGGATCCGGGCCGCCGGAGAGCCTGGCGGGGGCGACACGAGTGCGCTCGGGGCCTGGTCAAAACCGGTGCGCGTGCGCAAGGATCACGCCCGCACCACGCCACCCCCATTCCCTCGACGTGAGGACGTACATGGCTCGCCGCATACCCCGCGGACTGATCGCCGTCGCCTCGGCCACCGCCACCGCGGCTCTGCTCGCCCCGGCCGGATCCGCCTCGGCCTCGGCCCCGGCCGTCGCGCCCCAGGCCCGGATCTTCATGGTCAACCCCGTGCAGTCCACGGGCGACCAGTCGCTCACCGACGGCAAGGACGCGGCCTCCGCCGTCCCCGCCGGCGCCTACGCCACGGCCGCCCTGCGCAACCTCGACGGCAGCGGCTCGCTCTCCGGTCGATGGGCCGCCGTCAGGTCCGACACGGGAGGCTCCGCGAAGGTCGCCGACGTCGGCGCGTACGACCGTCACGACGACCAGTTCGAGCAGGTCATGGCCTACTTCTGGGTCAACGAGGCGCAGGAGTACCTCCAGGGCCTCGGGTTCGGCAGCGAACTGCCCGGCGCGAACGACCGGGTGCAGCCGGTCCGGATCAACCAGTGGGGCGCGGACAACTCGTTCTTCACCGACAAGAAGGCGGAGATCCGCTTCGGCAAGGGCGGCGTCGACGACGCCGAGGACGCCGAGGTGATCGTCCACGAGTACGGCCACGCGGTGCACAACGCGCAGGTGCCCGGCTTCGGGACCAGCCCCGAGGCCGGTGCGATCGGCGAGGCGTTCGGCGACTACCTGGCCGTAGCGGTCGGGACCAACGCCGCCGCGCGGCACGGCTGGCCGCAGAAGGCGGACCCGGCGTGCGTCGCCGACTGGGACGCCGTCGAGTACAGCGCCGCCCCGCACTGCCTGCGCCGCATCGACGGCACCAAGGTGTACGCGGACCGGGTCGGCGAGGTGCACGCGGACGGCGAGATCTGGTCGCGCGCCCTGCTCGACATCCGCGGAGCGCTCGGGGCCCGGGTCGCGGACCGCGTCATCGTCAACGCCCAGTTCGGCTTCGCGCCCGACACGAGCTTCACGGACGCGGCACGCCAGACGATCGCGACGGCCCAGCGCATGTACGGCACGGGTGCGGCCGACGCCGTCCGCGCGGCGTTCGCGGCACGGCAGATCCCCGGTATCGGGTAAGGCGGTCTGCGGGCGGGCCCGTCTCCGGACGGGCCCGCCTCGCCCGGCCTTCCCGGCATCCTGGCGGACCGGGCACGCCGCGGACGCCGTCGCCCGGGTCCCTCCGCTCACCCGGCCCCGTCCGCGTTCGGCGCGGCCCTGCCGGTTTCCGGCGCCCCGACCGGTTCGCGGGCGTCGCGGAGTGCCGTGCGGACCGACCAGACCACCGACACCAGCGGCACCGCCACCACGGCCCCCACGATGCCGGCCGCGATCGACCCCGCGATCACCGAGATCGCGACCACCAGCGGGTGCAGCCGGACCGCCCAGCTCATCACGAGCGGGTGCAGCAGATGGCCCTCGATCTGCCCGATGACCACGATCAGGGCCACCACGATCCCCGCCACCAGGGGCCCCTTCGCGGCCAGCGCCACCACCGCGGCCACCGCGAGGGCGACCGGCGAGCCGATCAGCGGGACGAACGCGGCCATGAACTCCAGCAGGGCCAGCGGGATCGCGAGCGGCACCCCGAGGAGCCACAGGGCGAGCCCGACGAGGGTCGCGTTCACCGCGGCCACCAGCACGATGCCGTGCGTGTAGCCGGTGAAGGTGCGCCAGGCGGCGCGACCGCCGATCTCCGTCCGGCCGCGCACGGACGTCGGCAACTGCTCCTGCAGCCAGGCCCACTGACGGTCGCCCGAGTGGATGAAGAACACCGAGGTGAACAACGCCAGGGCCAGCGTCGTCAGCACCTCGACCAGGCGGTGCGCGCCGCTCAGCGCGTCGCTCACCAGGGTCGAGCGGTGGCTCGACAGGAACTTCCCGATCCGGGACTGGACGTCGGTGAGGGCGTCCGGGTTCAGCCGGAACGGCGGCCGCTCCAGCCAGTCCTCGATCCGGTCGACGCCGGTCCGGAACTCCCTCACCAGGGTCGTCCGCTCACCTTCCACGGCCTCGCCGACCAGGGCGAGCACGCCCAGCACCACCACGATGCTGCCGAGCACGGTGACGGTGACGGCCAGCGGACGGGGGAGCCACCGGTCGAGCAGATCGGCGACCGGCCGCAGCAGCGCCGTGGCCACCAGCCCGAGGAACACCGCCACACCGATCTCGTGGAACCGCCCGAGCAGGGCGAACAGGCTGTACACGAGGGCTCCGACGACGAGCAGGCGCCATGCGTAGGCGGCGGCGGTGCGAAGGAGCGGAACCACGGGGGGTGGTGAGCCTGGCTGCATGGCCAACCACGTACCACCGTCACCCCGGCCGTCCACGCCCGAGGCCGTACATTCGCCCGACCGTCACCCACATGCGCCCGACCGGGGTCCGGACGGGCGAATGCCGGGTGAACCGGGAGCCCGTGCCGGTGTCGGCACGGGTCCGTCGGCAGACGCCGGAGAGGATCGGGGGATGGGCGTCGTCCTGCCGGTCCTCTTCTCCATGTTCGCCGCGTTCAGCAACGCGCTCGCCACGGTGCTGCAGCGCCGCGCCGCGCTGACCGTTCCCCAGTCCGACTCGTTCCGGCCCGGCCTGATCCTCGACCTGCTGAAGCGGCCGCTCTGGCTGGCCGGCATCGTCGCCGTGATCGCCGCCGGGGTGGGGCAGGCCGCCGCGCTGGCGACCGGGCCGCTGTCGCTCGTACAGCCGCTGTTCGTGCTGGAACTGCCGCTCGCGCTGCTGATCGCGTCGCTGCTGGCCCGGGAGCGGCTGCCCTCGGCACAGTGGCTCGCGGTCGCGGCGGTCGTGGCGGGGCTCGGCGTCGCCCTGGTGGCCGCCTCGCCCGACGGGAACCGGACGCACGTGGCCCTGGACCGCTGGGTGCCGGCACTGGCGGCCTGCGGTCTCGCGGCGGTCGCCCTGGCGGCCGCTGGACTGCGCAGACCGCCGGGCCGGGCACGCGCCGCCTGCCTCGGCGCCGCCACGGCGATCTGCTACGCGCTCACCGCGGCCCTCATGAAGGCCGCCATGCACATCCTGGACGACGGCGGCCTGGGCGCCTTTCTGACGACCTGGCAGACGTACGCCTTCTGCGTGACCGGCATCGCGGCGCTCCTGCTGCTGGAACACGCGATGCAGGGCGGCCCCCTCGTGGCCTCACAGCCGGCGCTCACGCTCGGGGACGCGATGCTGAGCCTCATGCTGGGCGTGCTCCTCTACGAGGAGCACGTACGCGGCGGGTGGTGGCTGGTGCCGGAGGTGATGGGAGTCGGCCTGATCGTCTTCGGGGTGTTCGCGCTCGCCCGCAGCGGGGTCAGCACCGCGTAGGTCCTGGCCGGGCGGTCTTCTCGGGCCCGCGACGGCACCGCGCCGGGCCGTCGGAGCGCCCGGAGACACGCCCGGTACGAGGGCGACCTCCCGCCATGCGAAGCACCCCGTCCGACGCCGTGCGCCGACCCGCCGGGGAGGACGGGACAGCGCTTAGGGTGCTCGGCATGACCAGCGGATCACGTCCACCCCGGCTCGAAGCGTCCCGCGGCAGGCGTCTGGGCTATCCGGCGGCGGCCGCCGTCTTCGCGATCGGCATGGCGGGCACGACCCTGCCCACCCCGCTCTACGGTCTCTACCGTGCGGAGCTGGGATTCTCCGAGCTGATGGTGACGGTGATCTTCGCCAGTTACGCGGTCGGCGTGATCGCCACCCTGCTGCTGGTCGGCAACCACTCGGACGTCGTCGGGCGCCGCCCCGTCCTGTGGTGCGCTCTGGCCATGGCGGCGGCGAGCGCGGTGTGCTTCCTGAACGAGGGCGGGCTGCCCCTGCTCTTCGCCGGCCGGCTGTTCTCGGGTTTCTCCGCCGGGCTGCTCAGCGGGGCGGGGACGGTCACGGTGCTGGAACTCGCCCGGCCCGAGCAGAAGTCCCGCGCGGGATTCGCCGCCACCGCGGCGAACATGGGCGGGCTCGGCTGCGGCCCCCTGCTCGCCGGCTTCCTCGCGCAGTACGCCCCGGATCCGCTCACCCTTCCCTTCCTCGTGCACCTCGGGCTGGTGGCCGTGGCCTGTGTCGTCGTCCTGCTGCTGCCGGAGACGGTCCGTCAGCCGCGGCTGCGGGCGCGCCCCAGACCGCAGGGTCTGTACGTGCCGGCGCGCGTCCGCGGCGTCTTCACCCCGTCGGCCGTCGCCGCCTTCGCCGGCTTCTCGCTGCTCGGCCTGTTCACCGCGGTGGCGCCCAGTTTCGTCTCCCAGACACTCGACATCCACAATCTGGCCGTGACCGGGCTGGTGGTCTTCTCGGTGTTCCTCGCCTCGACCGCGGGACAGTCGCTGACGGGCCGGATGCCGGTGAGCACCGCCCTGCCGCTCGGCTGCCTGGTGCTCGTCGTCGGCCTCCTGCTGGTCGGGGCGTCGCTGTGGGTGGAGACCCTGCCGCTGCTGGTGGTGGGCGGGATGTGCGGCGGGCTCGGCCAGGGGCTCGCCTTCCGCGCCGGCCTGAGCGCCGTCGGCGACGCGGCGCCCTCCGCGCACCGGGCGGCGACCGTCTCCTCGTTCTTCGTCGTCGCCTACACCGGGATCTCGCTGCCCGTCGTGGGCGTGGGGGCGCTGACGATGTGGGTGGGCCTGGACACGGCCGGCCTCACGTTCACCGCCTGCGTCACCGTCCTCGCCGCCGGCGCCGGCCTCTACCTGTACCTCCGGCACCCCGCCGCCGCGGAGGACGCCCCTTAGGTCCTGTCCGGGCGATCTTCGAGGACCGGCCGGGCAGGACCTAAGGTGAGCGCGGCGCGACGTACGGACGTACGAGGAGAACGAGTGACCGCGACAAGCCTGGAGCACACGACCGTCCCCGCCGACACCGGGGAGGTCACGCTGCTGATCGCCCGTCAGGTCGAACCCGGCTTCGAGGACGCCTTCGAGAAGTGGGCGCAGGGCATCCTCGACACGGCGGCCGCCTTCCCGGGCCACCTGGGCTACGGCTTCTTCCGCCCGTCCGCGCCGGGAGCCCCGTGGTTCCTCGTGCACCGCTTCCGCGACGCGGCCGCCTGCCGCACCTGGCAGGAGTCCCCGGAGCGGGAAGCCTGGTTCGACCACTGCGAGGGGCACCGGCACAGCGAGATAGCCCGGCGTGAACTGAGCGGTATGGAGACCTGGTTCGCGAAGCCCGGGTCCACCCAGCCGGCCCCGCCGCGCTGGAAGATGGTCGTCAGCTCGACCCTCGCCGTCTATCCGGTCTCGCTGCTCGGCAACGTCTTCCTGCTGCCGCACCTCAAGGCCGTCCCCCTGCTCCTGAACACCGCCCTCGTCTCCGCGCTCTTCAGCGTGCTGATGACCTACGTGGCCATGCCCGCCGTCAGCCGGATCCTGCGCGGCTGGCTCCGCGGCTGACCGCCCGCGGCCCGGGTCCGGCGCGGCCGCGGGCGTCACGCAGGGTGGGAAGGCGCCGCTCTGCGTGGCCGCGCCGCCGGTGTCGAACGGCGCATCAGAAGGGGTCCGCCCAGGTCGGAGGGGGTTTCCGGGCCGCCGAGGCGGATTCACCCGCTTGCCCGAGCCCGGGTTGCGGTTAATGTCGATATATAGGCCAAAGGTGCACTCCCCTCCTGTCACCCTTCCGGTGCCCGGGGGCGCGGGAGCGCGAAAGGAGCCTCCGATGACCCGTACATTGCGGGGCGCGATAGCACTTGCCGGAGCCGCGGCCCTGTCCCTGAGCGTGGTGGCGACGAGCGTCGCGGCAGGGCCGGGCGTGAGTTCCGTGGCGCAGCAGGACGACGTGAAGATCGGTCTGCTGCTGCCGGAGAGCAAGACCACGCGCTACGAGAAGTTCGACCGGCCGTACATCGAGCAGAAGATCAAGGAACTCGCTCCCAACGCGCAGATCGACTACTACAACGCCGCCGAGAGCGCGACGACCCAGCAGCAGCAGGTCAACACCGCGCTCGCCAAGGGCGACCAGGTGCTCATCCTGGACGCCGTGGACGCCAAGTCGATCCAGTCCTCCGTGGAGAAGGCCAACGCGGCGGGCGTCAAGGTCGTCGCCTACGACCGCCTGGCGCAGGGCCCCGTCGACGCCTATGTCTCGTACGACAACCGGAAGGTCGGCGAGTTGCAGGGCAAGGCGCTGCTGGACGCGCTCGGTTCGAAGGCCGCCGACAGCCAGATCGTCATGCACAACGGTTCGCCGACGGACCCGAACGCCGCCGAGTTCAAGGCCGGCGCCCACTCCGTCCTCGACGGCAAGGTGAAGATCGGCAAGGAGTACGACACTCCCAACTGGGACCCGAACAACGCCAACCAGCAGATGTCCGGTGCCATCAGCGCGCTGGGCAAGGACAACATCCAGGCCGTGTACTCCGCCAACGACGGACTGGCCGCGGGCATCGCCACCGCCCTCAAGGCATCCGGCATCAACGTGCCGTTGACCGGTCAGGACGCCCAGCTCGACGCCATCCAGCGCATCCTGCTCGGCACCCAGACCATCACGGTCCAGAAGCCGTACAAGCCCGAGGCCGACATCGCCGCCACCATGGCCGTCAACCTGGCCGAGGGCAAGGAGCTGCCCAAGGACCTGACCCCCGTCACCGTCACGAACGGCAGCGGCGACAAGGTCCCGGCCACCCTGCTGGCGCCGGTCGTCGTCAACAAGGACAACATCAAGGACACGGTCGTCAAGGACGGCATGTACACCGTCCAGGAGATCTGCACCCCGACCTACGCCGCAGCCTGCAAGGAGGCCGGACTCACCTGACCGCTTGAGCGCTTCATCCCGGCGGGGGCGAGACGGCCCGTACCAGCGGGCGAGCGGAGGAGGCGGTTCCGTTGACGGAAGCACCTGTGCTCACACTCCGGGGCATCTCCAAACGGTTCGGCGCCGTCCAGGCGCTGTCCGAGTTCGACCTGGAGGTCCACCCCGGAGAGGTCGTCGCCCTCGTCGGCGACAACGGCGCCGGCAAGTCGACCGCCGTCAAGACGATCGCCGGGGTGAACCAGCCGGACGAGGGCGTCATCGAATGGCAGGGCCGTCCGGTCTCCATCAACCGGCCGCACGACGCCCAGAACCTCGGCATCGCCACCGTCTACCAGGACCTGTCCCTGTGCGACAACCTCGACGTGGTCGGCAACCTCTTCCTCGGCCGCGAACTACGGCGGTTCGGCGTCCTCGACGAGGTCCGCATGGACCAGCGCGCTCGGGAGCTGCTCCAGACGCTCTCCATCCGCATCCCCAGCGTCCGCATCCCCGTCGCCTCGCTGTCCGGCGGCCAGCGCCAGACGGTCGCCATCGCCCGCTCGCTGATCGGCGAACCCAAGGTCGTCATCCTGGACGAGCCGACCGCGGCGCTGGGCGTCGAGCAGACCGCCGAGGTCCTCGACCTCGTCGAGCGGCTCCGCGAACAGGGCCTGGGAACCATCCTGATCAGCCACAACATGGTCGACGTGATGGCGGTCGCCGACCGGATCGCGGTGATGCGCCTCGGCCGCAACAACGGCTTCTTCGACAAGCGCTCCACCACCACCGAGGAGATCATCTCCGCCATCACCGGCGCCACCGACAGCGCCGTCACCCGCCGCCAGGCCCGCAAGCTGGGGGAGGAGTCATGAGCCGCGACCGAGGCACCGACGACACCTCCGGCCAGGAACCGGCCCGCGGCGCCATGCCCGCGGTGGACAGCCGTCTCCTCGTCCGCGAGGAGGGCATCAAGGGATATCTGGGGGAGTTCCGACGCAAGCTGCGCAGCGGCGAGCTGGGCTCCCTTCCCGTCGTCCTCGCCGTGATCATCATCTGGACCGTCTTCGGCAGCCTGAACAGCACGTTCCTGTCGGCCCAGAACCTCTCCGACCTCAGCCAGCAGATCGTCGGCACCGGCATGATCGCGGTCGGCATCGTCTTCGTCCTGCTGCTCGGCGAGATCGACCTGTCGGTCGGCTCGGTCAGCGGCCTGTGCGCGGCGATCTTCGCCGTACTCAACGTCATCAACGGCATGAACCAGTGGCTGGCGCTCCTGGTCGCCATCGCGGGCGGCGCGGCCGTCGGGCTCATCCAGGGGTTCTTCTTCGCCAAGGTCGGTGTGCCGGCCTTCGTCGTCACCCTGGCGGGCAATCTCGCCTGGAACGGCCTCATGCTCCAGGTGCTCGGCACCAGCGGCACGGTCAACATCCCGAGCGACAGCATCGTCTCCGAGCTCTACTCGACCATCTTCCACAGCCCCGCCGCCGCGTACGTGACGGCGGCCGTCGGAGTCGGACTCTTCCTCGCGGCCTCGCTCCTGGACGCCAAACGACGCAGGTCGGCCCGGGTTCCGTCCCGGCCGGTCGCCGAGATCGTGCTGCGCACCGTCGTCCTCGCGGCGATCGCCTTCGTCACCGCCTACATCCTGAACCAGTACCAGGGCCTCCCGCTGGCGCTCCTGATCTTCCTGATCCTGCTCGTGGTCCTCGACTTCGTCCTGCGCCGCACCACGTACGGCCGACGCGTCTTCGCGGTCGGCGGCAACATCGAGGGTGCCCGCCGCGCGGGCATCAGCGTGCCGTTCGTCCGCATGAGCGTCTTCTCGATCTCCGGCACCATGGCCGCGGTCGGCGGCCTCTTCCTGGCCGGGCAGATCCAGTCCGCCAGCCAGACCTCCGGCGGCGGCAACCTGCTGATGAACGTCATCGCCGCGGCCGTCATCGGCGGCACCAGCCTGTTCGGCGGACGCGGCTCGGTCTGGTCCGCCCTGCTCGGCGCGCTGGTCATCGGATCCATCCAGTCCGGGATGAACATCATGGGCGTCAGCAACGCCGTCCAGTTCATGATCACCGGTGCGGTCCTGCTGGCCGCGGTGGTCGTCGACTCCCTCTCCCGCAAGACCCAGAAGGCCGCGGGGCGCGCCTGAACGGCCCGCACCCGGGCTGCGCCGACGCACCCGGCGTGGTCGCATCGTGGTCATGGAGCGAGCAGAAGGAAGCGAGCCGGCCCTCGCGCAGCGGCGCGCGGCCCGCCTGACCGTCGCGAAGCACGCCACCGACGCCGGGGACCTGGCGGCCCTCCTCGACATACTCGACCTGAACCCGGAGGCCGACGGCTTCCACCGCCGCCGCCCCGCCACCCCGGAGGGCGACTGACGACCGTCCGTGCGGCCCGGCGGAGCGCCGGGCCTCTCGGCCGGCCGGGTTCGGAGTCAGCGGTCGAGGGAGAGGGCGAGGAGCTCCGCGAAGGTGCCGCCCGCGTGGACCAGGTCGTCGTAACGGCCCTGTTCGGTGATGCGGCCGTGTTCCATCACCACGATGTGGTCGGCGATCCGGGTGTTCTCCAGCCGGTGGGTGACCACGATCGTGATGCGGTCGCCGGCGATCGACCTGATCCGCTCGAAGACGCGGTGTTCGCCCCGCGGGTCCATCTGCGACGTGGGTTCGTCCAGGATGAGCAGCGGCGGCCGGCGGTACAGGGCCCGTGAGCAGGCCAGTCGCTGCCACTGGCCGCCGGACAGCTCCGCGCCGCCGAAGAGCTCCCGCGCCAGGAGCGTGTCCAGGCCGGCCGGCAGGTCCTCGATCGCCTCGCGCATCCCGACCGCGTCGACGGCGTCCCAGACCGGACCGTCGTGGGACGTGCGCGGCTGTCCGAGGGTGATGTTCTCCCGTACCCGCAGCGGCCACTGGGCGAAGATCTGCGGGACCAGTCCGGTGCAGCTCCAGACGGTTGCCGGGTCGACGTCGCCGAGATCGGTTCCGTTCCAGGTCACCCGTCCCTCGTCGGGCAGGTAGACGCCGGTGAGCAGGCGGGTGAAGGTCGACTTGCCGGAGCCGTTCACGCCGACGATCGCGAGGATCTCCCCACGGCGCAGGGTCAGGGACACGCCGTCGACGGCGGGCCTGTCCTTGCCCGGGTAGCGGTAGACGACCTCGTCGAGCCGGATCTCCTCGACGGGGGCGCTCACGGTGGCGGAGCCGCGTCGGGGTGCGCGTGCGGACGCGTCGTCGAGGAAGGACTCCATGTCGCCGAGGTAGAGACTCGTGTGGAAGAGCGCGGCGCCGTTGAGGACCAGCTGCGACAGGGCGCCGAGTGTCGTCTGGACGGCGACGACGGCGGTCGCGGCGAGCGCGAGGGCGATCCGGCCGGTCACGGCCAGCCAGGCGAGCGCCGCCCACGACGCGACCAGGAACACACCGGCGACCAGGGACGAGGCGAGCGCGATGCGCAGCGTGCGCGGGGCCGCGGCGAGCGTGCGCCGGTCGCAGCGCTCGGACAGCGAGCGGAACCAGAAGAGCAGGTAGTCGGTCATCCCGTTGGCGCGGACCTCGTCCCCGTACTTGGTGGTCGTCGCCCACCAGCGCATCATGCCGCGCACGTTGCGGTCGGCGATGTTCGCGTAGTGCACCTCGTAGTCCACCCGGGCGGTCAGCACCGCCCCGGCACCCGCCGGCAGCACGGCGAGAAGGAGCAGCGGAACCACCAGCGGGTTGAGCACCGCGAGCGCTCCGGCGGCCGTGACCATGCGGACGAGCGCCGACAGGAAGCGCTGTGCGTCGGTCACCATCACCTGGGCCCGGATCACCCCCATCTCCGCCGCCTCCTGGCGGTCGGCGAAGCCGTCCACCGCGTAGGCCGCCGCCTCGACCCGGCAGACCGCCTCGACGAGCGCGGTGTCGGTCCCGGTCGTGAGTCCGGGCGTGAGCCGCCGCTCGGCGTAGCAGGCCAGGGCTCCGGCGGTACGGGTGAGGCCGGCGGCGACGCCCACGACGACGAGGGCCGGCAGCGCCTGCTCCAGGCGGTCCGCGATCGCCCCGGCACCGAGCACGGACCGCAGGGCCCGGGCGGTGGCGGTCAGCAGGACGGCCGCCGCCACTCCCGTGACCAGCTGGCATCCGAGGAGGAGCAGGACGGCACGACGGTCGACGCGCCAGGACATCCGTCCGATGCGCAGCAGGACGCGGGGGAGCCGGGCGCACAGGGCGCGGAAGGACGCCTCGCCGAGCGGGTTCACGGCGAACTCGCCCCCGTACGTGATCTCGGCGGGCGGAGGGGGTGGCGGCGGGCCGGCGGGTGCGGACGGGGGCGGGACGGGCGCGGATGGCGACGGGCGCGGGACGGCAGCGGTCTGCGGGGTGGGATCAGCGGTCAACTGCTCTTCTCCTGGGTGGTCGTTGGGGGGAGCGGTGAGTACCGGGACCAACGACGGCTGCGGGGGAGTCGAGCACACGTATGTGAGCCGAAGACGGATCCGTGGGGCGGCGCGTCCGCCGCGGCGTGCAGAGGCCACGGACCCTTGTGCCGCCCGGAGCGCGGGGTGGAGCGGAGATGGCCGAATCGCCGAAGTCGATACGCGAGTGACCGGTGCTGTTTCTGAGGTGTGCGGTGCTCGCTACGTTCCGTACACCTATCCAGGGGAATGTGCGCGCGATTCCGGTCGTTGTCCTGGTTGAAGCGGTCTCTGCGGGCGCCGTGCGTACCCGACAGCGACCGAGAGTGACGAACCCCTCCGGAATGCCATGCCGAGTCCCCGAGTCGTTCTCCCCGTCATAGCCGCGATGACCGTCGGCCTGCTCGTCGGCTGCTCCGCCCAGACGGGCGCGGGCGCCACGGCCGGTGTCTCGTCGAGCCCGCGTGACGCGGCCCCGTCCGCCGCGGCCACGAGCGGTTCCGCGCCGGCTGCCGCCCCCGCGTCGTCGTCTCCCGCTCCCGTGCCGTCCGCGTCGCGGATCCCCGTGGCGGCGCCGGCACCCGATCCCGAGCCGGTCGCGCGGACCCGGACCGCAGAGCTGGCGATTCCCGCGATCGGCCTCACCGGCCTGCGTGTCGTCCCTTACGAGGGAACGACCGACGACGCCGCCGGTACCCGCATTCAGGACCGCGGCGTGGCCGCCAGCCCGTACGGGAAACGCGGCGGGGTCGGACCCGGCGAGGTCGGGAACTACCTGGTGACCGCCCACCGCCTCTCCGCGGGTGGACCCCTGCGGGAGCTGCCCTCGGTCCGTGCGGGGGACTCGGTCTTCGTCACCCAGGGTGACACCGTGTACGAGTACCGGATCACCGAGACCCGGACCACGTCCTTCCGCTCCGCCCGCTCCCTCGCCGAGCAGCGGGCCGCGGTGCCGGGGAAGCCCGGTGAGAAGGCGACCAGGGCCATGATCACCCTCTCCACCTGCGCGACGCCCGAGGACAACGCGGCGGGGAACTACTGGCGCGACGCGCAGGGCAACCCCGAGCACCGCATCGACAAGATCGGTGTACTGACCGCCACCCGTCCGGCCGGCTAGGGCCGAGGGGGAGGGCTCTCAGGTCGCGTCCGTGTAGCGGGTGGCCAGCGCGGCGGCGCGGTCGCGCAGGGCGGTGCGCAGCGCGGGCGGAGTGAGGGCCTCCGCGTCCATGCCGAGCTGCCAGAGCGCCCATTCGGCGTGTCGTGAATCCTGGAAGGTCACCTCCAGGAGCAGCCGGCCGTCCGCGTCCGGTTCTTCCGCGCGGACGGCCAGCGCGGTGTCCAGCAGCTCCTCCCGTCGCGCCGGGTCCACCCGCACCCGCACGGTGACGTGGTCGCCGCCGGAGAGGAACCGCGCGGAGCGCTCCCGCCAGATCTGGTCCAGATCGATCCGGTCCGGTCGTTCTGCCGCTTCGGGGAGCTCCTCGGCGGCGGACACCCGCGCCAGCCGGTAGGTGCGGTCCTCGCCGGACCTCGTGGCCAGCAGGTAGCCCCGGTCCCGTACGGTCACCAGGCCGATCGGGTCCACCGTGCGCCATCGCGGGGCCTGTCCCGTGGCCGCGTAGTGGATGCGGAGTCTGTGCCCGGCGAGCACCGCGCGCCGGATCTCGATCATCGTGGTGTCGGTCACCTCCTCGGCGACCGGCTTGCGCGAGAGCAGGTCGGCCTCGGGGTCGACGAGAAAGCGCCGGGCCGCGTCGCTCGCGGCCGCCCGGTGGCCCTCGGGCAGCGCGTCGACCACCTTCCGCCTGGCCGAGGCGAGGGCCGAGCGGAGGCCCAGCACCTGCTCGCCACGCCCCGATCCGGCGGCCAGCAGGGCAAGGGCCTCGTCGTGGTTCAGTCCGGTGAGCTCGGTCCGGAACCCGGGCAGCAACGCGAAACCGCCGTGCCGGCCGCGTTCGGCGTAGACCGGGACGCCGGCCGCGGACAGCGCCTCGATGTCGCGCAGCACGGTGCGGGTGGAGACGTCGAGCTCGCGGGCCAGCATGTCGGCGGTCAGCCGGCCGCGCTGCCGCAGCAGCAGCACCAGCGAGACCAGTCGGTCGGCGCGCATGCGGGAAACCTATCGGCATACATGACCAAGGGTGTCGTGATTTGTTGCGAGGCTCGTTCACGCGACGTCGAGCAGACGACTGTTGGAGTCGTCCGACGCGCGTGTCCCGCATGAAGCGGAGGGAGCTCACGTGTCCATGGAACGAACCGCGATCAACCCGGTGTCCTGGTCGGTGGAGAGGGGATTCAACCAGGGTGAGGTCGTCTCCGGGCACACCCGGACCCTCTACATCTCGGGGCAGACCGCGATGAGCAAGGACGGCGAACCCCGGCACGACGGTGACATGGCGGCGCAGTTGACGCTGAGCATCGACAATCTCGAGGCCGTACTCGGCGAGGCCGGCATGTCGCCATCCGACCTCGTCCGGCTCAACGTCTACACGACCGACGTCGATCTGCTCTTCCGGCACTACGGCTTGCTGGCGGCGAGGTTGGGCGCCGCCGGGGTGGCGCCGACCGCCACGATGCTCGGGGTGACGCGACTGGCGCTCCCCGGCCAGCTGGTCGAACTGGAGGGAACCGCCGTCGCGTGACGTGACCTCACCCTCTGCGCTGTTCGGGCCGGTGGACCGGCCCGAACAGCCGACACCCGATCGGGATTCCGTCGACTCGCCCGCGACGTCGGTCACTTGGGGGACGTCGGCCCGAGCGTGGGACGAGCCGCGCACCCCCTGGCGGGGTATCAGGACCGACCGGGTCCGACGACACGGGCCAGCGCGCGCAGGCCGGCGACGACGTCGGCGCCCGTGGGCGCCCGGTCGGGGTCGGTGAGCCACTGCGTCATCAGGCCCGAGAGCAGCGCCATCTGGACGGCGCCCAGCGTGCGGGCCGCTCCGTCGGTGACCGCGTCCTCCTCGACGCCGCCGAGGAGGGCCGCCAGTCCCCGCCGCCCTTCGGCCTGGCCTCCGGCGAGGTGGCGTCGAAGGTCCTCGGAGTGCTCGGCCTGGGCGAGTGCCTCGACCGAGGCGAGCCACAGGGTGCGATGCGTCGCGAAGGACTCGATGATCCTGTCCCACATCGCCTCGTACCGCTGGGCCGGTGTGGCCTTCTCCGTGCCGAAGGCGGCCAGAGCGCGACCGGTGTGGGTGCCCCACTCGTCGATGGCGTCGATGAGCGCGGCGTTGAGCAGCGCCTCCCGGGAACCGAAGTGATAGCCGATGGCCGCCATGCTGACACCGCCGGACGCGGCCGTGATGTCGCGGACCGTCGTCCGCGCCCACCCCTTCTCCTCCAGGCAGCGGCGTGCCCCGGCGAGCAGGTCTTCACGATTTCCCATGGTCGGAGGCTATCGACGGGGACGCGCCGCGTGCAAGACGATCGTCTTATTCGAGCGTCTTATACAAGCGTATTGCGCGGATGCTCTAGTCCTCGCTACGGTCTTCTCATCGCAACCGAGACGGGAGACCCCGCCATGAGTGACATCACCGCTGCCGACGCCGCCGTCCGCGCCGAACTCGTCATCGACGGCCGCCGGCTGTCGTACCTCGACTTCGGCGGGACCGGCCGCCCGCTTGTCGCGCTGCACGGACATCTGTCCGAGGGCGCCACGTTCGGCCACCTCGCCCGGGCGCTCGGCCCCGAATGGCGGCTGATCGCCCCGGACCAGCGCGGTCAGGGCGAGTCCGACTCCGCCGCCGACTACTCACGGGACGGCTATCTCGCCGACCTGCGGGCCCTGCTGGACCACCTGGGCCTGGGGCGTGTCGTGCTGCTCGGCCACTCCCTCGGCGCCGTCAACGCCTACCAGTTCGCCGCCCGCCATCCGGAGCGCGTCCATGCGCTGGTCGACGCCGAGGGTCCGGTCGTCCTCGGCCTGGACGGGAGGAACCCCCTCGGCTTCCTGCTGGATCTGCCCTGTCTGGCGCCCACCCGCGACGCGCTCGTCGCGGGCCTCGGCCCGGTCGCGCCGTACTTCTCCGACCGGCTGCGGGAGAACGCGGACGGTACCTGGCGGCTGCCGTTCCGCCCCCAGGAGATGTACGAGTCGGAAGAGCAGGTCCACGGCGACCACTGGGACGACTGGACCGCCTCCGCCTGCCCGGCCCTTTTGGTCCACGGCACTCGGGGGATCATCCCGCCGGAGCAGGTCCGCGCCATGGTCGAGCGCCGCCCCGGCACCGTGTCGGTCGAGCTGGACGCCGACCACTTCGTCCACGCCGGCGCCCCCGAGGTGTTCGCCGCCGCGGTCCGGGAGTTCCTCGCCACCGTCTGAGTTCCGCCGGGGCGGGCCCATGCGGCGGGTGTCGCCCGCTCGTCGGGCGGGTCGCGGAGGCGGCACCCGGTGCCCGGCGGGTGCAGGGGCATCGTGGGTGAGGTGCGAGGGCCGCCCTGGACAGGGGCGTGCCGTCGGAATAGCCTCACTCGCACCTAGTCAATTACTTGAGTAAGTGGGGTTCGATGCATCCGTTCCGCAAGGCCGTCGAGAACCGGGACACCGAAGCCCTGGAGGCGCTGCTCGCGCCGGACGTCGTCTTCACCAGCCCCGTCGCCTTCAAGCCGTACGAGGGCAAGGCCATCACGGCCGCGATCCTCCGCGGTGTCATGCGGGTCTTCGAGGACTTCACCTACGTGCGCGAGATCGCGAACCCGGACGGCCGCGACCACGCCCTCGTCTTCACCGCCACCGTCGACGGCCGGGAGATCCAGGGCTGCGACTTCCTCCACTTCGACGAGGCGGGCCGGATCGACGACTTCACCGTCATGGTGCGCCCGCTGTCCGCGGCCAAGGCGCTGTCGGAGGCGATGGGCGCCCAGTTCGACCGGATCGCCCAGGAGGCGGCGGGCGCGTGAGCCGGGCCACGCACCGGCAGGGGGCGTGAACCCGCCCCCTGCCGGGTCGGCGCCTGCGGGCGCCGAGAACTCGGGGGCCCGGCCGTGGGGGGGGGGGGGGGCCCCGGGGCCCCCCCCCCCCCCCCGCCCCCCCGCCCCCCCGCGGCGGGGGCGCCCCCCCCCGCCGCGGGGGGGCCCGGGCCGGGGGGGCTGCGGCCGGGGCCAGGGGGCGGGGGGC